>NZ_PVTO01000024.1 GCF_003003275.1 Alkalibacterium olivapovliticus | reverse complement strand
GTTCCCATTTCGAACACAGCCGTTAAGCTTCCCAGCGCCGAGGATAGTGAAGGGTTTCCCTTTGTGAAAGCAGGACGTTGCCGTGCAGCTCTTTTATTGCTTTTTTATTTTTTTCCGGAGGTTTAGCTCAGTTGGGAGAGCATCTGCCTTACAAGCAGAGGGTCAGCGGTTCGAGCCCGTTAACCTCCATTTTTTTTAAGAGCCGTTAGCTCAGTTGGTAGAGCATCTGACTTTTAATCAGAGGGTCACAGGTTCGAATCCTGTACGGCTCATATATAAGGTTATTCTTATATATGCGGATGTGGCGGAATTGGCAGACGCACTAGATTTAGGATCTAGCGCTTCACGGCGTGGGGGTTCAAGTCCCTCCATCCGCATGAAAGTATCTCTTATATTGATTTAGCCGGCTTAGCTCAGTTGGTAGAGCAACTGATTTGTAATCAGTGGGTCGAGGGTTCAAATCCTTTAGCCGGCATCTTTTTTATTTATATAACTAATACCATATGCGAAAGTAGTTCAGTGGTAGAACATCACCTTGCCAAGGTGGGGGTCGCGGGTTCGAATCCCGTCTTTCGCTTGTTTACAGCAACTTAGTAAACCCAATCACACTCTTGCCGGGGTGGCGGAATTGGTAGACGCACAGGACTTAAAATCCTGCGGGGAGTATTCTCCGTGCCGGTTCGACTCCGGCCCTCGGTATGTTACACATTTTGCACCCTTAGCTCAATTGGATAGAGTACCTGACTACGAATCAGGCGGTTAGAGGTTCAAGTCCTCTAGGGTGCACTTTTTATCTTCGGGAAGTAGCTCAGCTTGGTAGAGCACTTGGTTTGGGACCAAGGGGTCGCAGGTTCGAATCCTGTCTTCCCGATTAGTAATATTAAATGGCGGTGTAGCTCAGCTGGCTAGAGCGTACGGTTCATACCCGTGAGGTCGGGGGTTCGATCCCCTCCGCCGCTATGGAAGCGGACCTTTAGCTCAGTTGGTTAGAGCAAACGGCTCATAACCGTTCGGTCGCAGGTTCGAGTCCTGCAAGGTCCATTGATTTACTTATTATCGCGGGGTAGAGCAGTTGGCAGCTCGTCGGGCTCATAACCCGGAGGTCGCAGGTTCAAGTCCTGCCCCCGCAATTATCATGCCTGTAGTTGCTTTAGCAACGTACAAGCATGATACACTCAGGCAATAGCCTGCAGTGTGTCTTATATAGTTTTTAGCAAAAGTGAGGTCCCGTAGTGTAGCGGTTATCACGCCTGCCTGTCACGCAGGAGATCGCGGGTTCGAATCCCGTCGGGACCGTTTTATGCGGGTGTAGTTTAGTGGTAAAACCCCAGCCTTCCAAGCTGATGTCGGGAGTTCGATTCTCCTCACCCGCTTTATACTTAAATAGTATAACCTGATTTTCAGGGCCTATAGCTCAGCTGGTTAGAGCGCACGCCTGATAAGCGTGAGGTCGATGGTTCGAGTCCATTTAGGCCCATGATATCAATTTTAATTAATTGGTATGGGGAAGTACTCAAGTGGCTGAAGAGGCGCCCCTGCTAAGGGTGTAGGTCGGTTACCCGGCGCGAGGGTTCAAATCCCTCCTTCTCCGTTTTATTATTTCAATCAGGCCCCTTGGTCAAGCGGTTAAGACACCGCCCTTTCACGGCGGTAACACGGGTTCGAATCCCGTAGGGGTCATGCAACAAAATAGTTTTTATGGAGGATTACCCAAGTCCGGCTTAAGGGAACGGTCTTGAAAACCGTCAGGCGTGTCAAAACGCGCGTGGGTTCGAATCCCACATCCTCCTTTGCCATGGCTGTTGAAGCTTTAGCGATTACAGACATGGCATACTCAAGCTTCAGCTTGCAGTATCTCATTTTGAGATTGTTGCTTCTTTAGAAGCTTACAAGTGTATACTCAATAATCAATTTGCAGTATTTCGTTTTTCAGTGTCTACTGACGATTCGAAACTGTTCGAGTAGAAATTATTTAAAGGAAAGTCAATTGTTTATGAATAGTTTTTTAGTCAGGTCCCGTAGTGTAGCGGTTATCACGCCTGCCTGTCACGCAGGAGATCGCGGGTTCGATTCCCGTCGGGACCGTTTTTTTATTTTAAGGCGCTGTAGCTCAGTTGGTAGAGCAACGGATTGAAGCTCCGTGTGTCGGCAGTTCGACTCTGTCCAGCGCCATAATTTGCGGGTGTAGTTTAGTGGTAAAACCCCAGCCTTCCAAGCTGATGTCGGGAGTTCGATTCTCCTCACCCGCTTAGGTAAAAACACAAAAAAAAGGAATCTCTTTTAATGAGATTCCTTTTTTTGTACTTCAGATGAACCGTGTGTAGTTTTTATAAGTAAGAACCGAAAGACTATTATTCCAACAACTATACTACTTAAAAATAGCAGGACTTCTAAAGTTATAAAATAGGTTTGGAGATAAAACGAAAAACTGTTAAGACAGACTATAATTATAACAATCTCCAGCAGACTGTATAATTTCATTAGGTTATAGTTCAGAAAAAGGGGTTTTGAACAAAAGAGTAAAGGAATTATACTAAGTAATAGTAGAGTCGTTACTGAATAGTTCAGTGCAAAAAAGACTATTGGGATGATTATAGCAACGATTCCTGTAATAGACTGAATCGTTTTTGACTGCTGAATGGTGTGGCGAATATAAAGTAAAAGTGAAGTATATAAGGTCAGCATAACCAAAGGGAGCCAATTTATAGTTTCGTACTTCAATGAAAAAAGCAGTCCCGGGATAACGGCAGTCAAAAGTATTAACATGTGACCGGGAAGTTTATTGCCGGGTAAAAACATAACATCACTCCTCTCATTTTAGCTTCAATTATAATAATAGCATAAGTCACTCTATTATAGTATTTCATATTAAAACATATTCTAATTGCTGATCAAATCAGGAATGAAATAATCTCATTTATATGGTAAAATAGTGGAGGTTTACAATGAATTCCCGATAGGACGGCCACAACCGGTCGGAAGCCTTGTAACCGAATAGCTTTAGGGGGAATAAAAATGAATGAAAAGAGATTATTTACGTCAGAATCAGTAACAGAAGGTCATCCAGATAAAATCGCTGATCAGATAAGTGATGCGATATTAGATGCGATTCTTTCAAAAGATCCGGAAGCCAGAGTAGCATGTGAAACATTAGTGACTACTGGTCTGGTTTTGATAGCCGGTGAAATTCGAACAGAAACCTATGTTGATATGCAGAAAATTGCTAGAGATACGATTAGAGGTATTGGGTATACTCGTGCAAAATATGGGTTTGATGCAGATACATGTTCGGTAGTCGTGAGCATTGATGATCAGTCGCCGGATATAGCGGTTGGTGTAGATGATTCCGTAGAATATAAGACGGAAAATCATGATGAACTGGATAAAATCGGAGCAGGAGATCAGGGGTTGATGTTTGGATTTGCAACGAATGAAACACCCGAATTAATGCCACTGCCGATTTCTCTTAGCCATCAGTTGACTAAACAGTTAGCTAAAGTTCGTAAAAACAAAGTGCTGGATTACTTAAGACCGGATGGTAAAGCTCAAGTCACCGTCGAATACGATGAACAGGAGAAGCCTAAACGGATTGATGCTATAGTGGTGAGCACCCAGCACAGGCCTGATGTCACCGCAGAACAACTTAATAGAGATATCATGACTGAAGTCATTTCAGAAGTAATCCCAGCTAAATGGTTAGATGATGAGACTAAATACTACATCAATCCAACTGGTCGATTTGTTGTGGGGGGTCCTCAAGGAGATGCCGGCCTTACTGGTAGAAAAATTATAGTGGACACTTATGGTGGATACGCAAGGCATGGTGGAGGAGCCTTTTCTGGAAAAGATGCGACTAAAGTCGATCGTTCTGCTAGCTATGCAGCAAGATATATTGCTAAGAACATAGTGGCTGCCAAATTGGCGGACAAGGTTGAGGTTCAATTAGCATATGCCATTGGAGTCGCGCAACCTGTTTCCATTTCTGTCGACACATTTGGTACAGGAAAGGTTTCTAGTGATCAGCTTATTGGAGCTATCCGTAAGGTGTTCGATCTGAGACCTGCCGGAATCATAAAAATGCTGGACTTGAAAAAGCCAATCTATAAACAGACAGCTGCTTATGGCCATTTTGGCCGTACCGATATTGACTTGCCATGGGAAAAAACCGATAAAATTGATGATTTACACTCTAATTTATAAAGCTGAAAACACAAAATTTCTAATGAAATTTTGTGTTTTTCTGTTAATTGAATAGATTGACGAAAACTGTATATATATGCAGTAAAGGCTAAATAATGCGAGTGTTTTGTAATAAAAACTTAAAAAAACCTTTTAATAATAAAGAGCTTTATTCACTATACTAGTAAAATATCATATGGTATACTTTTAAAGATAGATAGTTTATTAAACGCATAAAAACAATCTACTATTATTTATATATAGATTTCAAGAAATACACTAGGCAGGTGAAGTAGTTTGAACGAAATAGGAGATAAGCTTAAAGAAGCTCGTCAGGCAAAAGGGTATACTCTTGATGACTTACAGCAAATGACTAAAATTCAAAAAAGATATTTGATTGCTGTTGAAGAAGGAAATCACGATGTACTGCCAGGAACATTTTATGCCCGAGCCTTTATTAAACAGTATGCTGATTCGGTCGGATTAAATGGAGAAGAATTGATAAACAGTCACATGGACTCATTACCTCAAGTAAGTGATGCATCATATACTAAAGGTGTCCAAAGTACGCAAACCAGGTCTAAAACTAAAAGCAGTGGCTTTTTAGCGACCATACAGGATAGCTTACCAACAATCCTGATAGTATTGTTAGTTATTGCCATTATATTTGCGATTTATGTTGCAGTTACTAATGGTGGAGGCAATGGAGACGCTGATTCGTTCATACAAGGTGACGACACTTCTGAAATATTAGAAGTCGATAATAATGACGAGCTGGAAGATAGTGAAGAAGATTCTGATACCGAAGAGTCTAATTCGGAAAGCGATGATAATGACGAAGATACAGAGGAAGATACAGAGGAAGACAATGAAGATGAGACAGATGAGTTGTCAATAGTAGAAGTCGATGGTACTAATAATTCCACCACATATCAAATTTCTGGAACAGTTCCTGATCAGCAGACAATTGGCCTTAGAGCTGAGAATGGAAGATCATGGGTAAGTATTCAGGTAGATGGAAATATGATGGAACAGGGAACAGTGGAAGATGGTCAAACCTTAGAAGTGAATCTTGATGATGGCGTTTCTGAAATTTCGCTAGTTATTGGTAACGCCTCTGCAACTATAGTAGAACTGAATGGTGAACCGTTAGCTTATGGTGAGGCCGCTACTGAATCTGTAAGACAAGAGATGTACATCACGTTTGAATAACGGCAGAAAATAAGTATTAGTGAGACTTGATTTCACTGATCCCCATCAGGAGGAAAAAATGAATCTACCTAACAAAATAACCTTATTCAGGATTTTTTTAATCCCACTATTCATCTTACTGGTATTAGTGCCTCTTGACTGGGGGACCTTTTCTGCACTTGGAACAACGGTCGACATCCAGCTATTAGTGGCTACAGCAGTCTTTGCAGTAGCCAGTTTCACTGACTGGCTGGACGGTTATTTAGCCAGAAAAATGAACATCGTTTCTAATTTTGGCAAATTTGCTGATCCACTAGCAGACAAAATGCTGGTCATGTCAGCTTTGATTCTTCTGGTTGAATTAGGATTAGCCCCTTCTTGGGTCGTGGCCATTATTGTGTCCAGAGAATTAGCAGTCACTGGATTACGACTTATACTAGTTGAACAAGGTGGAACAGTTATGGCTGCAGCATGGCCAGGGAAAATAAAAACGAACACTCAGATGTTTGCTATAATCTTTCTATTGATGAATGATTTTCCTTTTGGATTTATTAATTTTTCCATAGGAACCGTGTTATTATATGTCTGTCTGTTTTTTACAATTTATTCCGGAGTCAATTATTTTTACGAAGCAAGAGACATGTTTTCAGGTACATTTACAGAATAAATTCAAGAAAAGCATACAGTTGCTGCTGTGTGCTTTTTTTGATTCGTCATCAAATCAATTTTTGTACCCTTGTGTTAAAATATTAGTGAGAAATCAGTTTATATGTAAATATATATTATAGGAGGATATAAATGAAAGCAGAGATTATTTCTATTGGGACAGAGTTACTACTTGGTCAAGTGGACAACAGTAACGCAGCTTATTTATCCAGAGAGCTGGCTTCGCTTGGGATAGAAGTGTATCACCATGTGACTGTGGGTGACAATCCTGACCGATTGATAGAAGCAGTCAAGCAAGCTGAGGAAAGAGTTGATCTGGTAATAATGTCTGGTGGGCTGGGACCAACTGAAGATGATATAACAAAAAAGACAATGGCTGAGTATTTAAAAGTAGATCTTATTCTTCATGAGGAAACTGAAGATAAAATTATAACTTATCATAAAAATTCAGACTTTGAAATGCCTGAGAATAATCAGCTTCAGGCACTGATTTTAGCTGATTCCCTAGCATTGACTAATGACACTGGATTAGCTGTTGGTATGATGCTGTCAAAAGGGGGGCACCATTATGTTCTACTTCCTGGACCGCCAGATGAGCTGGAACCAATGGTGAAGAATTATCTGAATGAAGAACTGGTCAAACATACATTGAATGAACAAGTTCTGATTTCCAGAGTATTACGATTTTTTGGACTGACAGAAGCACAGCTGGCTAAAAGAATCAGTTCTATTATACAAAGCCAGTCCAATCCTACCATTGCTATTTATGCAAATGAAGGAGAGATTACAATAAGGATTACTGCCAAAGCAGATGATGAAGATAAAGGAAATAAAGAAATAGACAAAATCGAAGAAGAAATCATGTCACACTTGTCGGATTACTTTTACGGTTATGGGGATAAAAGGTTAGCGGATGTAATTAAAGACATGCTTTTAGAAAGAGATTTGACTATTACTGCAGCAGAAAGTCTGACTGGAGGAGCTTTTTTAAGTATGCTTACTAGTGATTTATCTGCAGGATCTATTATAGAAGGTGGATTGGTGACTTACAGTGCAGACAAGAAGAATAATGTACTGAAGGTGACCAAAGAAACAATAGAAAAGTATGGAGTGGTCAGTCCGGAATGTGCCATTGAAATGGCTGAGAAATCTCGGAAGTTGTTCGGAGCTGATATTGGCGTAGGATTAACCGGTGTAGCAGGACCGAGTTCACTGGAAAATCAGATACCTGGTACTGTCTGGATAGGGATAGCATTCAAAGACAAACAATCATTTTCAAAACATTATCATTTCGGATTCAAGAGGAATAAAAATAGAATGTTAGCTGTACTAAATGCAATGGAATTAGTTAGAAGGGTTTTATTAGAACTGCCGACTGAAAATACAGTGTTTTACGGTGAGGACAAACACTAAAGCGAATGAATGTTCGAAAAAAGCTTGATTTTTTTGATTCTAAAGCTTAAAATAGATATAGGTATAAATTATATATTCTCGGATTAAAAAGCACACATTGAAAGATGTAGGAGGAAATTAAATGGCGGATGATCGCGCAAAAGCTTTAGAAGTAGCATTGAAAAAGATTGAGAAAAGTTATGGTAAAGGGTCTATTATGAAGATGGGTGAGAAAATTGACACTCAGGTCAAAAGTGTATCCAGTGGGTCACTAGCACTTGATGTAGCACTCGGTATAGGTGGATATCCTAGAGGAAGAATCATCGAAGTTTATGGACCTGAAAGCTCAGGTAAAACAACGGTTGCTTTGCACGCGATTGCCTCTGTACAGGCTAATGGCGGAATAGCTGCTTTTATCGATGCTGAGCACGCATTAGATCCCAAGTATGCACGAGCATTAGGAGTAGATATTGACGAACTGCTGTTATCTCAACCGGATACAGGAGAACAAGCATTGGAAATAGCAGATGCTCTGGTTTCAAGTGGTGCGGTTGATATGGTTGTTATCGACTCAGTTGCTGCTTTAGTTCCAAGAGCCGAAATCGATGGAGAGATGGGAGATTCCCATATTGGTCTTCAAGCTAGATTGATGTCTCAAGCACTGCGTAAATTGTCCGGGTCGATAAACAAGACGAAAACGATTGCGTTATTCATCAACCAGATTCGTGAAAAAGTAGGTGTCATGTTTGGTAATCCCGAAACAACACCAGGCGGTCGTGCACTAAAATTTTACTCGACTGTCAGACTTGAAGTCAGACGTGGAGAGTCCATTAAGTCTGGACAAGATATGACGGGTAATCGAACTAAAATTAAAGTTGTAAAAAATAAAATTGCGCCACCATTTAAAGTTGCATTGGTGGATATTATGTACGGTGAAGGAATTTCTCAGGTTGGGGAAATTGTTGATATGGGTTCTGAAGAAGAAATCATCAATAAAGCTGGTGCATGGTACTCTTATGGAGATGAACGTATTGGTCAAGGTAGAGAGAATGCTAAACAGTATCTAGTCGATCATCCTGAGTTAAGAGCGGAAATCGAGAAAAAAGTAAGAATCGCATATGGTATAGGTGATGAAGAAGTAGAAGTTGTCGAAAGCGTCGAAAAAGAAACTGAAACAGAACCTGAAACACTTGAATTGGATTAATCACTAAAAAAACGGCAGAACTCTTTCTAAATCCAGAAAAAGTCCTGCCGTTTTTTTATGTCTGTAAATAGCAAGCTCAAAATCTTAGTTGACAGAAGCTTTAAAGACCTATAAAATTAAACTAGTATGTTTCTATAAAGTTAATAATAGAGGCACAACTAAATCGTGTTAAATAACATAAATATGATATTGTCAAAAAATATCTGATTATTTTATGCATGAAAAAAAACAAAATAATGATACGGAGGTGATTAGATGGACATACTTTCAATAGCCTTCGCTGTCATCGTTGCTTTGATTATAGGTATGGTTGCAGGGATTTATTTTACTAAGCAAAGTTTTGAAAAAAGATTAGCTAATTCTAAGCAAACAGCTGAAGATATTGTTGAAGATGCAAATAAAGAAGCTGAAACCTTGAAAAAAGAAGCGTTGCTGGAGGCAAAGGAAGAAATCCATTCTTATCGAACAGAGGTAGAGTGGGAGCTGAAAGAACGTCGAGCTGAAGTATCTCGTCAGGAAAATAGACTCGCACAAAGAGAAGATAACCTTGAGCGAAAAGGGAATACTTTAGATAAGAGGGAAAGTTCATTGCAAAGTAGAGAAGATAAACTCTCTGCTCGTCAAAAGAAAGTAGAAGAGCTTGAACAGGCTGCACAGGATATACTGGAAGAGCAGCAGAGTAAGCTTCATACTATCGCAGCATTGTCGGAAGAAGAAGCGAAATCTATAGTTCTTAAACAGACAGAAGATGATTTATCACGTGAAATGGCCATTATGGTCAAACAATTCGAGGATAAAGCTAAAGTCGAAGCTGATAAAAAAGCTAAGGCACTTGTCACACAAGCTATCCAGCGTTGTGCAGCAGATCGTGTAACTGAATCAACTGTAAGTGTCATCAATTTACCGAATGATGATATGAAAGGTCGTATCATCGGTCGTGAAGGACGTAACATCAGAACCCTTGAAAGCTTAACTGGAATGGACTTGATTATTGATGACACTCCAGAAGCAGTCGTTTTAAGCGGTTATGATCCAATTAGAAGAGAAGTTGCTAAGATGGCATTGGAAAAACTGATTTCCGATGGACGCATTCACCCAGGTAGGATTGAAGAGGCTGTAGAAAAATCTCGTAAGGAGATGGACGAACGAATCAGAGAAATTGGAGAAGAAGCCATGTTTGAACTTGGCATTCATTCTATCCACCCTGATTTAATGAAAATCGTTGGTCGCTTACACTTTAGAACAAGTTATGGTCAAAATGTATTGAATCATTCGATTGAAGTTGCGAAACTGGCAGGCGTAATGGCTGCCGAACTTGGTGAAGATATTCAACTTGCTAAAAGAGCTGGCCTGCTTCATGATTTAGGCAAAGCATTAGACAGTGAAGTTGAAGGATCACACGTTGAAATAGGCGCTCAAATCGCTTTGAAATATCAGGAAAGTGATACTGTAATCAACGCAATTGCTTCTCACCACGGAGATATCGATGCAACATCGGTTATTTCTGTATTAGTTGAAGCTGCGGATTCTATATCAGCTGCAAGACCTGGAGCCCGAAGTGAATCATTAGAGCATTATCTGCAGAGACTAAAAAATCTTGAAAGAATCTCTAATAGTCATAAAGGCGTTAAAGAAAGCTTCGCCATTCAAGCTGGTCGTGAAGTACGTATTATCGTTAAGCCAGAAGAACTGGACGATAGCATGGCTTCTAAACTAGCTAGAGATGTTCGCAAACAGATCGAGGACGATATGGATTATCCTGGACACATAAAAGTAACGGTTATACGCGAAACTAGATCAGTTGAATACGCAAAATAATTACTTCAAAACCAATCATTTGGGCTAACGTCTATTATGATTGGTTTTTTATATTGATTAAGAGAAGTATCGTATTCATTTTGATTTCCATCCCCTATAACTGGTAAAATAGAACCAGAAATAGAAATGAGGAGACTGAATGTACTCATTCTTTACCCGTATATAACTGCTGAAATGTCTATAGCACAGTGAAGGGGTACTTTTATCCATGTAAAATGCAGCAAATACTCCTTGAGAGACTGCTCATCGGACAGATAACGTGATGATGGGAGAGTAGGGTGAGGTTCTACATAAAAAAGCCTATTCTGCAGCAGTTTCATACACAGCTATATAATCCGGATTGAGGTGCCTCATACCGATCCCAAACCACTTAAGTACCGCTCAATAAATAGTAATAACGGAACAGGGTAAGCAATATAACCAATAATTACATGAATAGACGATGTCGTGCATGTTTAAACTGAATAATCGTCAGTAGATTGATAGAGAGAGTGATTTAATTGCCTCAAAAAACAAAACACACACCAATGATGGAACAATATTTAGCTATAAAAAAACAGTATCCTTATGCTTTTTTATTTTACCGCTTAGGCGATTTCTATGAGCTTTTCTTTGAAGATGCTGTTAAAGTGGCCAGATTGCTCGAGTTGACATTGACCAGTAGAAACAAAAATGCCGATGAACAGATTCCGATGTGTGGAGTCCCTCATCATGCAGCTTCAGGATATATTGACAGTCTGATCGAGATGGGATACAAGGTAGCCATTTGTGAACAGGTTGAAGATCCTAAACTGGCAAAAGGTATGGTCAAAAGAGAAGTGGTACAGGTCGTAACGCCTGGAACAGTGATGCAGTCAAAAACAGTTAATGCCAAAGAGAACAACTATCTAGCAGCTATAGCTGATTTAGGTACGTCGATTGGATTGTCATACGCCGATCTGACGACAGGAGAGCTAAAAGTTACAGAAATAGAAACAGTACAGGATGTTATTAATGAAATCACTGCATTGAACTGCAGAGAAATCATAGTGGAACCTGGAGAGTTTTTGAATCTTCAGGAGACATTATCTCAGAATTATAACCTTTCCATTTCTCATCCGACAGAAAGTATGTATACTCATTCTCTGGAAAATTTGACAACAGATTTTACAGGCAGGTCTGAGATCAGAGTCATCGATTTACTGCTTCATTACCTGTCTGAAACTCAGATGAGAAGCTTGGATCATTTACAGGTCGTGCAGCGATATGAAATCAGTCATTATCTAGTATACGGACAAGACGCAAGAAGAAACCTGGAGCTGACCAAATCACTTAGAGACGGATCCAAAAAAGGAACATTGCTATGGCTCCTTGACGAAACTAAAACAGCTATGGGTGGACGGATGCTGAGATCCTGGCTCGAAAAACCATTGATTCAGAAAAAGAAAATCGAAGAGCGTCTGAATATCGTAGAAGGACTCCTGACTCATTTTTTCGAACGCAATGATCTGATAGACGTTTTGAAAAATATTTATGACCTTGAACGATTAGCCGGTAGAGTTGCTTTTGGCACTGTAAACGCGCGCGATCTTATTCAACTGAAACAGTCTCTCAGTCAGGTCCCTTATTTAATTGATATTATTAAAGGGTTAAATATAGAAGGGCATTGGGATAATTACCTTGGGCAATTAGATCCAATTGATGAAGTAAAAGATATTATTGAAAAAGCTATCTTCGAAGAACCACCGCTTTCAATTACGGATGGCGACATCATAAAAAAAGGATTCCATGAACAGTTAGATGTATATAAAGAGGCAATGACTAACGGAAAGCAATGGATGGCTGAACTCGAACAGAAAGAAAGAGCAGCCACTGGTATCAAGAATCTGAAAATCGGATTTAATAAAGTGTTCGGTTACTATATCGAAATATCCAAAGGGAACGTTTCTAAGCTCGAAGAAGGGCGATATGAACGCAAACAGACTTTAAGCAATGCAGAACGGTACAGTACACCAGAACTGAAAGAAAAGGAAGCGCTGATACTCGAAGCTGAAGAAAAGTCCAAGAATCTGGAGTACGAATTGTTCGTTGAGGTTCGTCAAACCATCAAAAATCAGATCGACCGATTACAGGATCTTGCACGAACGATTGCTAAAATCGATGCTCTACAGAGTTTTGCGACAGTTAGTGAAGAGTATAATTATGTCAGGCCAAAACTTAAAGAAGACTCACAGGATATTTTTATTAAGAACGGGAGACACCCAGTCGTTGAAAAAGTTATGGGAGAGCAGTCCTATGTACCTAACGACGTTGAGTTGACTGATGGCACGTCTGTGCTGCTGATTACGGGGCCAAACATGTCCGGTAAGAGCACATTCATGAGACAATTGGCGCTTACTGTCATTATGGGTCAAATGGGATGCTTTGTGCCGGCAGAGGAGGCTTCGATCCCCGTATTTGATCGTTTGTTCACCCGCATTGGGGCAATGGACGACCTGATTGGTGGGCAGAGTACATTCATGGTCGAAATGAATGAAACGAACCAGGCTATCCAGCATGCGACTTCTAACAGTTTACTATTGTTTGATGAAATAGGAAGAGGAACAGCGACGTATGATGGAATGGCATTAGCTGAAGCTATTATTGAATACGTTCATGATACAATAAAAGCGAAGACACTGTTCTCTACGCATTATCATGAACTGACCATACTGGAGGAAAGACTGAGCGGACTTGAAAATGTACATGTTGGAGCAGTTGAAGATGATGGTGATCTTGTTTTTCTTCACAAAATGATGCCGGGGCCGGCTGATAAAAGCTATGGGGTGCAAGTGGCTAAGCTGGCAGGATTACCGACCTCTCTTTTAAATCGAGCTGGAAAAATACTGAAAGACCTGGAACAGAAAGAAGAGCATTTGTTTGAAAAGAAAGTGCCTGAGAAAATGACTGTTATAGAAGAAAGTCAGACTCAATTAGATTTGTTTGAAGAACTGACTGATTCTGAAAAAGAAACACTTAATGCTCTTCGGAAGTTAAATATTTTAAATACTACGCCCATTGAAGCGTTACAGTTATTGAGTCAATTACAAGATAATATAAAGTCAGATTGAAAGGGGAGAGAATGAATGAGTCAGCATATTCAAATAATGTCTCCCAATATGGCCAATCAGATAGCTGCTGGAGAAGTCATTGAGCGTCCGGCCTCTGTAGTTAAGGAACTGGTTGAGAATGCTATCGATGCTGGCAGCAGGCGCATTGAAGTATTTGTGGAAGAGGCTGGATTGAAAAGCATTCAGGTTATCGATGACGGAGAAGGCATAACTGAAGAAGAAGTCTTGTCTGCTTTCGATCGCCATGCTACGAGTAAAATCATATCGAATGAGGATCTATTCAGGATCAGAACACTGGGATTTCGTGGAGAAGCTTTACCGAGTATCGCCTCCGTCTCTAAAGTGACGTTAGAGACAGCAGAAGATGGGAAGCCAGGGAGACGAGTCGTTCTAAAAGGTGGAGAATTACTGGAAGATCAGAGTGCGAAATCACGAAAAGGCCTGAAAATAGCCGTCGAAGATTTATTCTACAATACACCCGCCCGTTTAAAGTATGTTAAAACACTTAAAACAGAACTGGCTCATATTACAGATACAATCAATCGATTTGCACTGGCTCACCCGGAAATCGCATTCAAGTTCGTATCTGACGATTCTACAATGGTCAAGACCGTTGGAAACAAAGATCAGATTCAGGCAATAGCAGGTATCTATGGGGTAGCAACTGCCAAGAAGATGAAAGCCATCGGCAAGGAATCGTTTGATTTTACGCTGTCCGGCTATGTTTCTTTACCCGAAGTAACCAGAGCAAGCAACACCTATATCACACTCATCGTAAATGGGAGAGTAATCAAGAATTATGCTCTAACTAGATCTATTGTAGAAGGGTATGGATCGACTTTGATGGTGGGGCGTTTCCCGATCGCAGTTATCACTATTGATATGGACCCTTTACTACTGGATGTTAATGTACACCCGACAAAACAGCAGGTTCGAATCAGCAATGAGAAGGAACTGGGTCAGTTGATTACTGATGCAGTCAAAGAGCGTATGAGGCAGGAGACACGCATACCAAATGCTCTGGAAAATGTATATGGTTCTGAAAAGAGAAAAAGACACTCTGCTACTGAAAAAAGTGAACAAACGAGATTTCAGTTCAATCAGGACTCACCTTCTGAGCTAAAACCAGTTTTAAATGAAACAAGTGAAGAATCTCGCCTGCAAAAAGAGGCCCTTCCAGAGGTTTACCAACTCAATGATTACACTGATGACTATAAGGACAATGTGTTGTCCTCAAATACTCAACAGATTAAAGAGACTCACGAAGAGCCGATATTAAAAACTGCAATGAATGTCGATAAATTAACTAAAACACACTCACCTTTTCCAGAACTGGAGTACCTCGGACAGATGCATGGAACCTATTTATTTGCTCAAAACGAAAAAGGGCTGTATATTATAGATCAGCACGCAGCTCAGGAAAGAATAAAGTATGAGCATTATAAAGCTGTTATATCAGAACAGGGAACTGACCTGCAGGAATTACTGGTTCCAATTGTGATGGACTATCCTGCAGATGAAGCAATTGTCATTAAAGAAAACAAAGATAAGCTTGAAGAAGCATCGATTTTTCTTGAAGACTTTGGGCAGAACAGTTTCATCATACGAAATCATCCGAGCTGGATCATTGCTGGACAAATAGAGGATACAATCAAAGAAATGATCGATTTCTTTCTAAGTCGTTCGACGCTGTCCGTGGGTAAATTCAGAGAAGCTGCAGCAATAATGATGAGCTGTAAACGCTCAATAAAGGCTAATCATTATCTGTCTTCGCAAGAAAGTATTCAGCTGCTGGAAGATTTAAAAAAGACGGCTAATCCCTATAACTGTCCTCATGGGAGACCGGTACTGGTCAGTTTTACGACAAACGATATGGAAAAGATGTTCAAACGAATACAAGATCCACATTAATGAAAGGATGATACAGATGGATAAAAAAGAACTGAAAAAGCGCCTGACCCCTATTCAGTATGAGGTCACTCAAAAGAATGCGACAGAACGTCCGGGCACGGGAGAATATGATGTGTTTTTCGAAGACGGTATTTTTGTGGATGTAGTGAGTGGAGAACCACTCTTTTCGTCGAATGATAAATATGATGCAGGATGCGGATGGCCTTCGTTTACGAGACCTATCGAGAAGCGGTCTATTAAAGAAAAAAGAGATTCTGCTTTTGGAATGGAAAGAACAGAAGTCAGAAGTAAAGAAGCTGATTCTCATTTAGGCCACGTGTTTAATGATGGCCCTCCGGAAGAAGGCGGACTGAGATATTGTATCAACTCTGCCGCTATGAAATTTGTTCCTAAGGAAAAACTGAAAGAAGAAGGTTACGAAGCCTATTTAGCAGAATTCGAATAAAAGAAATCAGTACTATTACCAGACACCTATCCTTGAGCATCACTTAAAGGATAGGTGTTTTTATGTTATAATACTTAAGATTGATTAACAATAAAAGAGGTAATCGAATGTATGAATATATTAAAGGAACAATAACTCATATTTACCCTAGTTATATTGTAATAGAAGCAAATGGATTAGGATACAAAGTGCTCATTGCAAATCCGTTCAGATTGACTGAACAGTTAAAAAAGCAAGCAATGGTCTACCTTTATCAGGATGTCAAGCAGGATAGTATTCAGCTGTTCGGGTTTAAATCGCTCGAAGAAAAAAATCTGTTTCTGAAACTGATCAATGTGTCCGGCATAGGACCAAAATCAGCATTAGCTATACTTGCTAACGACAACCATCAAGGATTTGTTCAGGCAATTGAGGATAACAATGTGACATTCCTGATTAAATTTCCGGGTGTCGGTAAAAAGACAGCTCAGCAAATCGTATTAGATCTGAAGGGGAAACTGTCTGAATTTGAAGTGATGGATCCTGGTTCAGGGCATTCACAATCCGTGTTAGATAAGGGTGAGAGCGGAGATCAGTCCTATGAGGAAGCAATGGAAGCATTACTTGCTTTAGGGTATTCCGCCAAGGATATCAGCAGGGTGAGGAAAAGCTTGCAACCCGCAACTAACATGTCGACTGATGGTTACATTAGAGAAGCACTCTCATTCCTCATGAAAAAGTAACGCGTGACAGATAAAAAGGAGAAAGCAATGGAAGACAACCAGCATTTGACTTCAGAACAACTTATGGATACAACTGAGCATTCTCTCGAGCACACATTGAGGCCGCAAAGGCTGGAACAGTATCTCGGTCAGGAGAAAATCAAGCAGGAATTGTCAATTTACATCAAAGCTGCCAAAAATCGGGAAGAAGCACTGGATCATGTCCTTCTGTATGGCCCTCCTGGATTAGGTAAAACGACGATGGCAATGGTCATTGCTAATGAGATGGAGGCAGACATTCGCACAACAAGTGGACCGGCTATTGAGAAACCGGGAGATCTTGTTGCGTTGTTGAATGATCTGGAACCAGGCGGTATCTTATTTATTGATGAAATACACAGAATGCCGAGAATAGCTGAAGAAATGTTGTATTCCGCAATGGAAGATTTCTTTGTGGATATCATAATCGGACAGGGAGACACTGCTCACCCTGTTCATTTCCCACTGCCCCCGTTTACACTGATTGGAGCAACTACCAGGGCAGGCACATTGTCAGCCCCTCTTAGAGACCGATTTGGCATACTGGCTCATATGGAATATTATAAAAAAGAAGAGCTTGAACGCATCGTTTTAAGATCAGCTTCTGTTTTACAGACTCAAATCAGACAAGAAGGCGCTTATGAAATCGCCAAACGTTCCAGGGGCACTCCAAGAATCGCCAACCGATTGCTGAAACGGGTGAGAGACTATGCAGAAGTGAAAGGCGAAGGATTAGTCGATCAGGAAATTGCCTCTTCTGCTCTTGATCTGCTCAGGGTAGATCACGAAGGGTTGGACAGTGTGGATCACAAGCTGTTGAATACGATGATCATGCTGTATAATGGCGGGCCTGTCGGATTGAACACGTTGTCAGCCAATATTGGAGAAGAAATGGATACTATAGAAGATATGGTAGAACCTTTCCTTTTAAAAGAAGGGTTTATCCAAAGGACCTCAAGAGGTAGAATAGCTACTCAGAAAGCATATGAGCATTTAAAATTGACACACCTTACGGATAATTAAGATATTAAAAGGAGTACACGAATGACATTAACTACAGATGATTTTGATTTCGCTTTACCTGAAGAACTGATTGCTCAAACCCCTTTAAAAAACAGATCGTCATCAAAAATGATGGTTCTAACTAAAGAGTCTGAAACGATTGAAGACAGACAATTCGAATCAATTGTGGATGAATTGAACGAGGGAGATGCTTTAGTCATGAATGATACTAGAGTATTACCTGCAAGGTTGTATGGCGAAAAAGAAGATACCCATGCCCATATTGAAGTTCTTCTGTTGAAGAATATTGAAGACGATAAATGGGAAACGCTGATGAAACCTGCCAAAAAAGCTAAGCCTGGGACAGTCCTCTCTTTTGGAGATGGCAGATTGAAGGCTACAGTTCTTGAATCACTGGAACATGGCGGTAGAATTGTTGAGTTTTCATACGATGGCATATTTTTAGAAACACTCGAATCGTTAGGAGAGATGCCCTTACCTCCTTATATCAAAGAGCGATTACAAGACAGTGAAAGGTATCAGACAGTTTATGCTAAAGAAAACGGATCTGCAGCAGCACCGACAGCTGGTCTTCATTTTACTGAAGAACTATTGGAAAAGATAAAGAATAAAGGCGTAAAGCTGGTATTTTTAACCCTTCATGTTTGACTGGGCACATTTAGACCGGTAAGTGTAGACAACATCGATGAACACAAAATGCATGAAGAATTTTACCAGTTGTCTCAGACATCTGCGGATATGCTGAATGAAACGAAGAATAATGGTGGCCGTATTATTGCGATCGGAACCACATCTATCAGAACGCTTGAAACGATCGGACAGGAGTATGATGGGCAATTTAAAGCAGCCAGCGGATGGACTAGTATCTTCATATCACCGGGCTATCAGTTTAAAGCAGTAGATGCTTTCCTGACGAACTTTCATTTGCCCAAATCAACGCTTATCATGCTAGTCAGCGCATTTTTAGGCCGGGAATTCGTTCTGCGTTCTTATCATCACGCAGTAGAAGAAAAGTATCGCTTCTTCAGTTTTGGCGATGCCATGTTTGTAAAAAAAAGATAATGAGATTAGGAGATTTAAATGACTAACCATCCAGTAACTTACCAGTTAGAGAAGAAAGACAAGCGAACGGGAGCACGATTAGGAAAAATAACCACTCCTCACGGAACGTTTGAAACACCTATGTTCATGCCTGTAGGGACATTAGCTACTGTTAAAACAATTGCACCTGAAGAATTAGAAGAAATGGGTGCCGGTATCATATTGAGTAATACGTATCATCTCTGGTTGAGACCTGGAGAGGATCTGATTGAAGAAGCTGGCGGACTTCACAAGTTCATGAACTGGAGTAAAGGAATTTTAACTGACTCAGGTGGCTTTCAAGTCTTCTCTTTATCAGATATGAGAAAAATTGAAGAAGAAGGGGTTCACTTCAAGAGCCATCTCGATGGATCGAAGTTGTTCTTGTCACCAGAGAAAGCCATAAATATTCAGAACAAATTAGGTCCGGATATTATGATGTCATTCGATGAATGTCCTCCATTCGATGAAAGTTTTGATTATGTAAAAAAATCAGTTGAGCGCACATCAAGATGGGCTGAAAGAGGGCTGGAAGCTCATCAGAAACCAGACAGCCAGGGATTATTCGGTATTGTTCAAGGTGCCGGTTTTGAAGAACTGCGTAAACAGTCTGCTAAAGATCTGACAAGCATGAATTTTGCAGGGTACTCAATAGGTGGTTTATCTGTTGGGGAACCAAAGGAAGATATGTACAGAGTGCTAGACTTTACAACACCTCTACTTCCTGAAGACAAGCCTCGCTATTTAATGGGCGTGGGGACACCTGATGCACTTATAGAGGGAGTCATGCGCGGAGTGGATATGTTTGACTGCGTACTGCCGACACGAATTGCTCGTAATGGAACGACTATGACCAGCAAAGGACGCGTTGTGATTAAAAACGCGACTTACGCCAGAGACTTCAGACCCCTCGATGAAAAATGTGACTGCTACACTTGCCGTAATTACACTAGAGCCTACCTTAGACATTTGCTCAAATCGGATGAGACATTTGGTCTGAGACTCACCAGTTATCATAATTTGTACTTCCTTCTAGACCTGATGAAAAAAGTGAGACAGGCAATAAGAGAAGACAACTTATTAGAGTTCAAAGAAGCCTTTTTCGAAGAGTATGGCTATAATAAGCCAAATGCTAAAAACTTTTAGAACTTTTTAATGAGACTAGTAATTTTCTTAAAAATTTGCTAAGGTATGTAGTGAAACATTAAAATCGTTCTCTTAAATTACAAAATGAAAGCCAATTGTTTAGTAGCGAAATGAGAATAGACGGAGGAATGTAGATATGGATTTAATTATTGGAATGTTACCATTTATAGTTTTGATGGGTGTTATGTATCTCTTGATGATCAGACCTCAGCAGAAGAAGGCTAAAGATACTCAGAACATGTTAAGCTCTTTAGGTAAAGGCGATTCGATCGTTACGATCGGGGGACTTCACGGTGTCGTTGATGAAGTAAACGAAACAAACAACACAGTCGTTATTGACTGCGAAGGGATCTACTTGACATTTGAACGACGTGCAGTCGCACGTATAGTGACTAAGGCATCCGCCTCTGGAACAACTAAAGCTGAAGCGTTAGGCACAAACTCACCTGATAATACAGCAGACAGTGAATAATGGCTAAGGGAATAATTATGCCCCTTTCGAATGAGTAAAGGAGGTAATCTCTTGAATTTTGAAATTGATGATGAAAACTTTGAAGTCTGGTTGAAGAAAAAGCAGGCCGAATTTATTAGAGATGGCTATAAAGAGGTCAGTACCGAAGATTTGTGGGAATACTGTACAGCTTTCAAATGGAAACATGAAGTGCCCTCGAGGTATTATCAGAAAGTGAATGATATACTTGATATTTCTTTGAACGATTACTTCAATTTTGCTTCTCTAAAAGCACAGGTCTACAATGTATCTTCTTTGGAAGATATGGAGTTTGATGATTTATTAGGGTAACTATAGAACAAGTAGAATGGATTTTCTATTCTGCTTGTTTTATTTTTATCTCTTCATACTGTCATAATAGAGTCGAAATTCCAATCGTAGTTTGCCTTTATTTCCAGTATAATAATTTAAAAGACGGAGTTTCATGGAGGGTAACATGAAATACGGACTATTACTTTTTGATGAACCTAAACGAGATACATCACGAAAAATAATTCATATCGACATGGATGCATTCTATGCATCTGTTGAAGTGAGAGAAAATCCGAAGTTAGAGAATAGGCCAGTCATTATTGCCCGTCACCCCAAAGAAACGGGTGGACGCGGTGTGGTAGCCACTGCTAATTACGAAGCGAGAAAGTTTGGTATCCATTCAGCAATGAGTGCTCAGAAGGCTTACGAACTGTGTCCTCATGGCGCTTTTGTTAAGCCGAATTTCGAATTGTATCGGGATACATCTATAAAGATGCATGATATATTCAGACGCTATACAAATACAATTCAGCCTTTGTCACTAGACGAAGCCTATCTGGATGTGAGTCACAATAAAATCGACCAGATAAGTGCAACAATCATAGCTGAACGAATCAGAGCGGACATAAAAAGAGAGCTGAATCTGACTTGCTCAGCAGGTGTATCATATAACAAATTCTTAGCTAAAATAGCTTCAGATCACCACAAACCGGATGGGATTACCGTTATCCCTCCTGATAAAGCACACGATTTTCTGATGGGATTGCCTATTGAAAAATTTCATGGCGTCGGGATAAAGTCAGTTGAAAAAATGCATAATTTAGGTATTTATAACGGACAGGATTTGTTCGATATAGAAGAACTGGACTTAGTAAAACAGTTTGGAAAAATGGGGCATTCACTCTACCGTAGAGTAAGAGGAATCGATGACGGAGAAGTGAATAATGATCGAGAACCTAAATCAATCGGTAAAGAATCCACATTTTCAGATAACCTTACGAGTGAAAATGATGTCATAAAAGCACTGAGATTACTGGCTAAAAAAGTTATGTTTAATCTGAAAAGGAAACAGAAACATGGTAAAATTGTGGTTTTGAAAATAAGGTATGAGAACTTTGAAACGATTACGAGAAGGAAATCATTTCCAGATTATATAAAAAATGAAGAAGAGTTGTTTCAGATTGCATTATCCATCTGGGAAGAAGAAACTGAACAAATGGGTGTAAGGCTGCTTGGAATTACAGTTACTGGTTTAGAGTCAGTTATATATGAGACTATTCCTTTGCCATTATGGAGAAACAGCTACAGTGAAAGGATAATGAAATCAGATGAAGACTAAACATGAACAGATCATTGAGTTTATTGATTCCTTACCTGTGGGCGAAAAATTATCAGTTCGACTGATTGCAAAAGAATTGCAAGTGAGTGAAGGTACCGCCTACCGTGCAATCAAAGAGTCTGAAACGATTGGGTTAGTGTCAACAATTAAGCGCGTTGGAACCATCAGGATAGAGCCTAAAGCAGGAGAAACAATCGAAAATCTAACTTTTGAAGAAATTGTGAAAGTAATCGATGGAGAAGTTCACGGCGGAGAAATGGGTCTGAAAAAAACACTGACTAAATTTATCATTGGTGCGATGACTGAAGAGGCGATGCTCCGCTATATCACAGAAGAATCCCTTATGATTATTGGAAATCGGGAAGAAGCCCAGCAGTTATCCATACAAAATGGCGCTGCAGTATTAATCACAGGCGGGTTTAAACCTTCGGAAACTGTGGTTGATCTTGCCAATCAGAAAGAATTACCGCTGATCAGCACGTCTTATGACACCTTTACTGTCGGGACCATGATCAATAGGGCCATGACGGATCAGCTGATCAAGAAAGAGATTTTACGTGTACAGAATATTTTCACACCTATCGAACAGACTCAGTTCTTATCCAGAGAAGATACAGTCTACAGTTACCGTATGATGAATCAGAAAAGCAAACATTCACGGTTCCCGGTCGTATTCTCAGATAATCGGCTTGCAGGTATAGTGACAGCTAAAGACGTTGTCGGGAAAGAAGATACCGCAGTGATTGAAAAAGTGATGACTAAAAATCCGGCGTATGCTAAAAAGCATATGAGCGTTGCATCAGTTGCACATACAATGATCTGGGACGGGCTGGAAGTCATGCCAGTTGTGAGCGACGAACTGACACTGGTGGGAATCATTTCGCGTCAGGATATTATGAAAGCCATGCAGTCTGTGCAGAAGCAGCCTCAATCAGGAGATACCATATCTGATCAGATTAATCAGCTTATCACTGAAACAGACGACAATGGATACTCATTCTACGTAACGCCTCAGACTACAGACAGTATGGGAACAATATCCTTTGGGGTCCTAAGTGAAGTGGTCACTGAAACAATTTACAATTATCTGGCTAAAAACAAGAAGAAAAATCTAGTTGTTGAACAAATGAATCTTCATTACTTCAATATGATCCAGCTTGGTAACGAACTGACTATAAAGCCGACGGTGTTCGATGAGAATCGTCGTTCAGCAAGGCTGGATGTTGAGATTTATTCAGAAAACTGTCTGGCCGCCAAAGCAATAGTGGTCTGTCAGATCATACAAAAAAGATAAAGCAGCAGGTGTATTTAGAAAAGGGGAAACTAATGTGTTAGTACAGACAATGAACAGTGCGGATAATCAGATAAAGAAAGAATTGTGGGATTATATCTCACAGTGGGATACGATCATCATTCATAGACATGTAAGGCCCGATCCGGATGCTATAGGTTCTCAGTGTGGATTAAAAGAGCTGATCAAAGCGACATTCCCTGATAAAGACGTTTTCGCAACTGGCACCACAGTAGATGATCTGGAATACTTAGGTAAAATGGATGACGTTCCACAGGATCTGTATGAGCAGGCACTGGTGATTGTTACAGATACAGCGAATATCGAACGTATAGATGGTCAGAATTTCAGACTGGCAAAACAGTGGATCAAAATCGATCACCATCCATTAGATGATTCCTATGGCGAAATCGAATGGATCAACAATCATGCAAGCAGTTGCTGCGAGATGATAGCAGATATGTGGTTGACCTATCCAGAAGACATTAAAATGACCGCTGAAGCAGCCCGGTTATTATATGCGGGAATAGTGGGGGATACAAACCGATTTTTATATGATTCGACTTCACCTTATACAATGCTGGTGGCTTCCGAATTAATGAAATTTTCTTTTTCACATACAGAATTGAATAATCAGATGAATGTCATTAAACCGAATTCAGGTAAACTTATGGGATTTGCTTTAGAAAAATTTGAAGTTTCAGATCGTGGAGTAGGTCATATCATTTTAACGAAAGAATTACTAAAGTCGTTAGGTTTAGGTGATAGTGAGACGCACTCTATCGTTCCGCTTTTAGGACAGATTGAAGGCGTCAAAGTATGGGCTGTATTTGTCGAGCAGACAGAAGGCGCTTATCGCTGCCGGTTACGTTCCAAAGGCTCAGTAATCAATGAGATCGCTTCGCAGCATGGCGGTGGAGGCCATCCATTGGCAAGCGGTGCACATGCTCGTGATAATAAAGAAATTAGACAGATTTTAGATGAACTGACTGAGCTAGTTATAGAAGACAGCAAGTAAAATTCAGTCTGAAGTCGGATAGTTTTTCATGATAATCGTGCTATGATGAGGTTTACTAAGTAGAGAGTATTAAGAGGGAACTAATATGACAAAACAAAACTTTAAACAAAAAATGAATACGAAATTCAAAAAAGTCAGAAGTCAGATAAAACCGATGTTGAAACGATTTTTTATCATGGCGAAAAGGAAATGGAAAAAATATCACGTATCTAAGCTGATTATTCTTTCATTTTTATCAATTGCGCTGATATTCAGTATATACCTGGCGATTCTGGCAAGATCTGCAAACGTCAATACTCTGCGTGCCGGTCTTGAACAGTCTACGACTATTATGGATGAAAATGGAGAAGAAGCAGGAACGCTTTATGCTCAAAAAGGATCTTTCACTGAGATAGACACTATTTCTCCACACATCATCAATGCGGTCATTTCAACTGAAGATCAGCGATTCCGCACTCATAGAGGATTTGATCCAATCGGGCTTGGAAGAGCCGCTGTCGGGTACGTGACAAACAGAGGGCAGATTGTTGGCGGTGGGAGTACGATAACTCAGCAGCTGGCTAAAAATGCCTATTTGTCCGCTGATCAGACAATGATGCGTAAAATGCGTGAATTATTTTTGGCTATTGAAATCGAGAAAAATTATTCTAAAGATCAGATTCTGGAAATGTATTTGAACAACGTTTACTTCGGAAATGGCGTATGGGGTGTAGAAGATGCATCTTATAAATACTTCGGAAAATCAGCTGCTGAGGTTACCATACCTGAAGCTGCAACAATTGCAGCAATGCTTAAAGCACCAAGTCACTACAATCCGATCGACAACTACGAACGCTCGATCAATCGCAGAAATGTCGTTCTGTTATTAATGGAAAATACAGAAGTGATTACTGAAGAAGAGAAAATAAATTATCAGCAGACCGGCTTGAACCTGGTCGATCGTTTCAATAGTATCGATGGCTACCGCTACCCATATTATTTTGACGCTGTAATAAATGAGGCTGTCAATAAATACGGTTTTGAAGAAGAAGACTTGATGAACAATGGCTATACTATTTATACGGCATTAAATCAGATCCATCAGCAACAGATGGATTCAGTCTATTCTAGTAGTCAGTATTTTGAAACAGCTAATGACGGGACACCTGTCCAAAGCGCTTCAGTAGCTCTCAACCCTGAAACGGGAGGGGTGAATGCGGTCGTCGGAGGAAGAGGTGAGTATACATTCAGAGGGTTTAACAGAGCGACACAAATGAGAAGACAACCTGGATCAGTAATCAAACCCTTGGGGGTATATACTCCTGCTTTGGAAGCGGGATATGCTCCCGATTCCCTGCTGACAGATGAACTGCTGTCTTACGGGGAAACGGATTATACTCCAACCAATCTATCAGGTCATTATAATGGAGAAATACCGATGTACGAAGCACTGGCTGACAGTTTGAATGCACCGACTGTATGGCTATTAAATGAACTAGGATTAAGAAGAGGATTAAGAAAAGTCGAACAGTTTGGGATAAAAGTCTCTGAATCAGATAATCATCTGGGGGCTATAGCCCTTGGAGGAATGGAAAGAGGGGCTTCCCCACTTGAAATTGCAAGTGCTTATAGTGTTTTCCCGAATGGAGGGATTCGTAAAGAACCTCATTTCATTACAAAAATCGTTGATGCTACTGGAGCAGTGATAGTCGATAATACGAGCGCTAAATCGAAACGGGTTGTATCAGCCAAGGTTGCAGATGAGATGAACAGCATGCTTTTGAGTGTTTTTGAAAGTGGGACCGGGCGCAATATTCAGCCTTCCGGATTTAAAGTGGCCGGAAAAACAGGAACGACACAAACTGATTCTGGCACTGGAGCAACCGATCAATGGGTAGTGGGCTACACACCAGATATCGTTATTACAAGTTGGATGGGGTACGACCAGACTACGGACAACCATTTTCTGACTTCAGGGACATCTCAGGGAATTGGGCAAGTCTTCAAGACACAAATGGAGTATATACTGCCTCAGACAGAACAATCGACTTTCCTTGTTGAAGAAGCAGGATCAGAATACGTTGCTGAAGAACCTTCAGTTTTCGATCGTGTGTCGGAAAGTATCGAAGAAGCCAGCAGTTTTATTCGTGAAGGGTCATCCATTTTTAGAGAACGGACTAGTGAATTGATCCAGCGGTTTAGAAACCGTTCATCCTCGCAGTAACCAGATTAGAGCCTTTTAATCTTTTCTGGAAACGCCTTTCGATTCATGATAAACTTATTCAGGAAGAAGAAAGCTCCTTGAGAGCAAAACCTGAAAGGATGAGACGATGACAGTTAATATTTACGATACTGCTAATCAATTAGAACAAGAATTAAGAGGTACTGACGAATTTATGAAACTGGATGCTGCATTCAGTGCTGTTAAAGAAGACGAAGAAGCCAATCATGTTTTCACTGAGTTCCGTGAAGTACAACAGAACATTCAACAAAAACAAATGATGGGGCAGGAAATTTCTGAAGAAGAAGCTGCTCAGGCTCAGGAAGTTTCAACTAAAATCAGCGAAAATGACATCATCACTGCACTTTTAGAAGCTGAAAAACAAGTTGGACAAATGATCGATGATATCAATCAGGTGGTACTGAAACCTGTTAGAGAATTATATCAATAAACTGAACGTGTGTAAGAGGGCTTACTGCTATAGTGAGTCCTTTTCAATAACAAACTAAAGAACGTATGTACCCCACAAAAAGAAAGGAGCGAATAGTCATGATCCGTTTTATACATGCTGCAGATCTGCATCTGGATAGCCCTTATATCGGATTGAAGGAGTTGTCAGTTCAGATTGCTGACCAAGTCAAAGAATCGACATTTCAGTCACTGGAGAATATTGTCGAACAGGCAATCAGTCATCAGGTGATGTTTGTATTGTTTTCAGGAGATATTTATGATTTGGAGGATCGCAGTATAAAAGCTCAAATCAGATTCAGACAGCAGATGGAAAGATTAAGAAAACACAGTATCTCTGTTTACTTGATCCATGGCAATCATGATTTCATTGCCAGTAAATCGGATCATTTGTCACTGCCTTCCAATGTAAAAGTATTTTCTCCTGCAGTCGAAACAGAATACATAGAGACTGACAAAGGTGAAACGATCGCTGTCAGTGGTTTCAGTTACGATAAAAGATGGATCGACAAAAGGATGATTAGTGAGTACCCGGTGCGGGGAAAACAGGTTGATTATCATATAGGAATGCTTCACGGATACGAGGAAGGCCAAAATTCTGACCATGGACGGTATGCACCCTTTTCTTTAAACGAGTTAATCAGTAAAGATTATGATTACTGGGCTCTGGGACATATTCACAAAAGGCAGATGCTGTCATCAGAGCCACCTGTCTACTACAGCGGTAACACTCAAGGAAGACATAAAAATGAGGCAGGTGAGAAAGGGTGCCTTCTGGTCGAACTTTCTCAAAGCGGCAAACAGATCCAGTTTATATCGACAGCTCCTGTCATCTGGGATAGGCTTACAGTCGACGCAAGTATGGAGGGCTCACTTAACAGCATTTATGAACACATAAAAAAAGAGATGGCTTCATTACCAGAGCGAAACATTCTCCTTAATCTGGTGGTGAGTGTATCCCCAGATCTAAAAAATCAGATTCTGAAAAAAATAAAACAGGCTGAATTTACTGAAGCCCTGCATATATACGCTGATAGCTATTTTGTCCACATCACTTCGGTTAAGATCAAAATTAAATCTTCAGAAGGCGAGAGCGTATCACTAGCCGAGTTATTTCCTGAAGAATGGGACAAATCGATCAGTCATTTTCTGTTGAGCGATCCGTTTTACAATGAAACCAGTGAACTATTGTCTGCTCATCCCTTTTCAAAAGAGTTAAAAGAACCATCTGAGCGTTATAGAAAAGAAATCGTTGATTCTGCAGTGACTCTATTAAAACAAGATCTGGGATCGATTGAGGGAGATTGAAATGAGATTAAAAAAATTGATTATTTATGGATACGGTAAATGGGTAGATACCGAATTTGAGGTAGATCCTGATCTGCAGGTGTTCTATGGTCAAAATGAGGCCGGGAAGTCGACTTTGATGTCATTTATTCAAAGCATTTTATTCGGGTTTCCCATGCGTCACAGTTCGTCACTAAGATATGAACCAAAAGAAAGCAGTCGCTATGGAGGGAAACTCATACTCGATGATAAGCGCTTTGGTGAAGTTATCGTCGAACGTGTTAATGGAAAGGTTACGGGAGATGTGACAGTCACACTGGAGGATGGTACTCAAGGTGATGAACGATTGTTGGAGACGCTTTTAAATCATAAAAAAAGATCTTTTTTTGAAAGTATCTATTCTTTTAAC
This sequence comes from Alkalibacterium olivapovliticus, assembly GCF_003003275.1. Taxonomy (GTDB): domain Bacteria; phylum Bacillota; class Bacilli; order Lactobacillales; family Carnobacteriaceae_A; genus Alkalibacterium; species Alkalibacterium olivapovliticum. The sequence goes on along the minus strand of NZ_PVTO01000024.1, from coordinate 10,814 downwards.
TTAAAAGGTGTTGAAGAAACCAGTGAAATGAATAAAGAGCAGTTCAACCGATTCTTTTTGAGTGCCGGCTCGCTCGGTAACGAGAGTTTTCTGAAGAAAGCTGATCATTATCAGCAGAAGGCCTCTCACTTATTCAAACCAACCGGTAGAAAGCCAAAGTTGAATGAGCTTTTCCGGTCCCTGCAGAAACAGAAAGAACAATTGAACAAGGCTAGAGAAAATAATGAGCAATATGTGCTTCTGGTCAAAGAAAAAGAAAGGATTGCGGATCAGATCGATACACTCGAGCAATCCTTTCATAAAAAGAAGAAAGAGATTGAAGAGTACCAGCATCTTCTGAAAAATATTGAAACAATTAATGAAATCAATGAGCTGAAAAAGGAAATCGATCAATACCCATCTTATTCCCTTCCTGAAGACGGACTGATACATTTAAACCATATCAACAAACAGCTGGAAGAGCTGAGGGAACAGACTAAAGACCTGTACAATCAGCAAAAGACCGTACAGGACAAATACAGGCCTTCCAAAGAACTGCTGCTTTACCAGGAACATGAAGAAGCAGTCAACAAACTGTTAAGTAATTGGGATCATCTGGAACTGAAAGTCGAATTGATAAAAGACACTCAGCATGACTTAGCACATCTGGAAAAACAGTCTTTCGAATTTAAGTTAAGAAAAGGATTACCTTTAAATGAAGCATTACCCACTAAACTGACCCCGACTGAAAGAAATGAATTACAGGCTTTTGCTGATGATTTTTCCGATTTGATCAAAGAACAGACAAAATTACAGCAACAGCTGCATGTTTTAGATTTGAAAATCGAGACAAATAATGAACACATCGATTCCATCGAACAGTCATTATGGCCGGCTAATCGATTTAAAGCAGCTGAAGAGCAGGAAAACAGTGAGGCTTTATCACACGAGGCTAAGAATAAAGGCAATCAGGTACCTGTTCTGGTTTACAGCAGTGGTTCACTGCTTTTAGCTGCAGTGTATCTAATAAGTCAGTCGCTCCTGGCCCTGTTTCTGATTCCAGCTTATCTTCTGGTCGTGACAGTACTTCTGAACCGAAAGCCTAAGGAAAAAACGGCTGAATCAGCAGGTTATGATAGAAGCGAGTATTATCATCAGAAAAGCTTGAGGGACCAATGGAAAGATACATTAGCTACAAATGACGTGTATCAGCAGCAGATAAACGAATACAAAGAGTTGCTCACTACCAGCAAGGACAGGCAGAACACTGTCAGTGAAGTGTTTTTGAACTGGAAAAAAGCTCATCATTATCCGTCCAGTTACGATGTCGACTCTATTTTAGATTCGCTGGATCAACTGGATGAGTTAAGAAAGATAGATGACTTAAAAGATAGAGAGCAGATAAAAGTGACAAGGGAACTGGAGGATCTGCGACAGATTCTTGAACAGAATAGTTTTGCCCGTCTTTTTTTGGAAGAGGAAAAAGATACACTGAGCGTTTTCTCCGATGTTAAAAAGAGCATAAGGCAAATCGAGAATGACAAACGCATGCAGCAGGCTTATATCAAAGAAACGCAACAGCTTCAGAACTCGATCCTCTATTATGTCCAGCAGGAGAAGGAACAGATAAAATTGAAGAATGAGTTGACGGACCATGCCGGAGTGAAGTCAGAAGAAGAGTTTATCGCATCTTATCAGAGGCTGTCAGAAAAAAATCAAAAAATCAAACGCTTTGAGATGCTGAAAGAAACGATTAATATAGACCAGTCAGACTCAGACACGTATACAGTAGACGGATTAAAAGAAGAAGTGAAAAAACGTCATGAGGCTATTAAACAAAATGAAGAACAGCAGAAAGAATGGACTAAAAATGCAATAGAAATAGAGTACAAAATCAGTGAACTTGAAGATGGGGGCATTTATTCTGATTTGCTTCAGATATATGAGAATGAAAAAAGTCTGTATCAGGAAGTGGCAGATGAATGGAGCACTTATAAAATAGCAGCTGCCTTAATTGAAAATACATTAAAAAATGCTAAAGAGAATCAGCTACCGCAGACGCTTAAGTTAGCAGAGACCTACTTTTCCTACATTACTTCAAATCATTATACATCGATCAGTTTAGAGGCAGACCAGTTCTTTGTCAGTGACAGTCAAGGTAAAAAATGGCAGGCCAGCGAATTATCGAGAGGAACAGTTGAACCGTTGTATATAGCCATCAGACTGGCATTTGTAGTGAGTAATAGGGAGCATATTGAATACCCGGTTATTATCGATGACAGCTTTGTCAATATAGATGAAAACAGAAAAGGCAGCATCTATAAATTACTGAATGAGATAAGCCAGTCAGTCCAAGTTATTTATTTTACTTTCGATGAAACGACTTTGGACTATATTCCTGACTCACATGTGATAAAATTGAATCATATCAAGTGAATGTATCTGTGTGTGTCACTGTATTGCCAGTAAAGTAAATGAGGGAGTGATAAAAGTGAAAAAACTGTATGACTTTCATAAAGAAGAACAGTTAAGCCTTTTTCTGCTGATCAAATCTGCTGAAGAGAAGAAAACACGCAATAATAAACCTTACCTGGCATTTGTTTTTCAGGATACGAGTGGAGAAATAAGTGCCAATTTCTGGGATGCAACGCCAGATGATGTCTCGCAGTTCAAACCTGGGCAAGTCATCAAAGTTGAAGGGAAACGGGAAGAATACAACGGATCACCTCAGCTGAGGATTAAAAATTTAAGGCTGGCTCAAGAGGGTGAACCATCAAATCCTGACTTATACGTTGAAAGAGCCCCGATTAATAAAGATAAAATGGTAGAAGAGTTCAATCAGGCTATCTTTGATATTACGAATGCTAATCTAAATCGAATTGTTCGTTTTATCATGAAAAAATATCAGCGTGACTTTTTCTTAAGCCCCGCGGCTAAGAAGAACCATCATGCTTATTTAGGTGGATTAGCTTTTCATACTATTTCAATGCTGAAAATTGCTAGAGTAATTGTTTCCAGCTATGAGGAAATAAGTCCGTCATTGCTATATGCAGGAATCATTTTACATGATGTCGCAAAAGTAGTGGAGTTGAGCGGTCCAACAGCTACTGAATACACGCTTGAAGGAAAACTAATTGGTCATATTGTTCTTATACATGATGAAATTTCAAAAGCATGCCATGAACTTAAAATCGATGAAAGTCATGAGGATGTCCTATTGCTGAAACATACAGTTCTCTCTCACCATGGCGAGCTGGAATTTGGGTCTCCTGTCCGGCCACAAATCCCGGAAGCAGAAGTTATTCATTACATTGATCAGATAGATGCAAAAATGAATATGATGCAGTCGGCCCTTAGAAAAACTGAACCTGGTGACTTTACTGAGCGTATCTGGGCTATGGATAATCGTTCATTTTATAAGAATACATTAAAACCGGAAGAGCACCCATCGGATTGAATTAAGAGGGTTTTGTGAATTGTTAATGAATAATCAGGATTATTTGCTTTATACGTTTTCATTTTTTTAAAACCTGTGTTATATTAATTGAGGTACGAACGGATGAGATACTTTAACTGTTCGTAAAATAGAAAATTTGAATTAGGATGTGTATTAATTAATATGAAAAAATGGTTAGTTGGAGCAATGGCTTGTTCAGGTTTGTTATTGGCAAGTTGTGCGGATAGTGCCGAAGTAGCTTCTACAGAAGCAGGCCGTATTAGAGAAGACGATTTATATGAACGCATGAAAAATGAAGTCACGCAAAGTGGAATGACTTATGGAGAGCAGATGCTTCAGCAGATTCTTCTAGAAGATATTCTGGACCATGCATACGGAGACGACGTTTCAGATGAAGACGTTGAAGCTGAGCTTGAAAGAGAAGCTGAACCATATGGTGGTTTAGAAGAGTTTGAAGAGATGATTGCTATGCAGGGAATGTCTGCAGATGATGTTAGAGACAGCATCCGTACGTCACTGCAAGTAAGAGCTGCTATTTCTGACAGTGTAGAGATCACTGATGAAGAAATAGAAGAAGCTTATGAAAATTATGCACTTGATTCAACTGTTGCTCATATTTTAGTTGAAGATTTAGAATTAGCTGAACAACTCATCGAAGAGTTAAATGATGGAGCTGACTTTGGCGAATTAGTTGCTGAACATACAACAGATACAGGGACTCTTGAAACAAATGGTGAATTACCATTAGAACCTGGCCGTTTTGTACCTGAGTTTGAAGAAGCAGCACTTGAACTTGAAGAAGGTGAAATCACACAGGAACCTGTTGAATCTCAATTCGGATACCATATTATCAAAATGGTTGAAATGGGAGAAAAAGGGACCTTGGAAGAAGAACGTGATGATCTGGAAGCTATGATCCTAGACAACTATATGCAGGATCAAGTAGTTGTTCAGGAAGCAATCGGCGAGCTGGTCAGAAATGCGAATGTTCAAATCTCTGATGAAGATTTAACCGGAGCTATGGAGCAATTCATGCAGCCTGCTGGGGAACAGCCGGGTCAAGAAGCGATTGACGAAGATATGCTAAATGAATTACTTGAAGAAGAAGGCGTCGATCAGGATGAAGATGCTGTTGAAGAAGATGTAGATTCAAGTGATGATGAAGAAGCAGATGTTGAGTCAGACGATGCTGAAGATGAATCAGACGAATAATCTAGATTAAAAAAGCTGCGGGACGAGTGAAATACTCATCCTGCAGCTTTTTATTGTTGTTTTGTTGAGAGAGTGTCACTCGTCTTTTCTACTTCGCTCTGAATTTTATCAGCTTTTTCCTGAATCCTTCTAAGTCTGGGTTGAGCTTCTTTCTGAAAATCTGACGCAACTACCTGCATGTCAGTCATGAATTCATTTTGAACAAATTTCGCTTCTGATGTTAAGTCACTGACAGCTGATTTCAGATCATTGACTTTATCGGTTACATCCTGAACGTGGGTGGTTGTCTCATCAATATAATTCTTTAATACGACCTGATTCTGCTTACCGGCTCTGGGTGTTTTCACAAGACCGTAAATTCCGCCTAAGACGACGCCAGAGATGCTTCCTAATAGAAAATGCTTCATTTGTGTTCCTCCTTAGTTAGTTCTGTTTGGATCGATTTTTGTATAGTGTCTAACTCATCATCTGAATAAGATTCAGTATGCGACTCCCATTTTAATCCAAAGCCATCCATATTTGATTCATAGCGGGGTAAGAGATGAACATGGCCATGGAACACGCTTTGTGAAGCAATCTCTTCATTGTTCATAAGGAGATTTAATCCTTTGCATTCTGGATCGAATTGTCTGACTGATCGTGCGATCTTCGGTATTTTCGAAAAGACAGCTGCTGCCAGCTCGTCATCGTAATCTAGTATATTTCTAACATGCTTTTTAGAAATAACCAGTGTATGCCCTTTAGTTACCTGAGACACATCTAAAATGGCCAAAATGTCATCATCTTCGTATACTTTACGTGATGGAATATCGCCTTCAATAATTTTACAAAAAATACAATTGCTCATCCATATCCCTCTTTTCAAAATCATTATAATATTAGTTTATCACACAATGATTAGATTTAATAAAAAGAAGCTACTGATACCTTAAATCCTTCTCTAAATGTGGTAAAATAAGGGCATTAGTTAATAGGAAGGAAAGTCAGTATGAGCTTGATAGTAAACACCTTAACAGGAGGATATACTCGGATTCCTGTATTGAAAGATCTTTCTTTTGAAATCGGCAATGGAGAGCTGATTGGTCTGATTGGGTTGAATGGAGCCGGTAAAAGTACGACGATCAAACATATCATTGGTCTGATGACTCCCTTTGAAGGAAGCATCTCGATCGATGGATTGACGATTAACCAAAACCCTGAAGACTATCGAAGAAAAATAGGCTTCATTCCAGAAACACCATTACTGTATGATGAATTGACTCTTAGAGAACATATCGAAATGACGATAATGGCTTATTCTCTGGATTCTTTAAAAGCATGGGAAATAGCACAAACACTATTGAAGATGTTTCGATTGACTGACCGTCTGGACTGGTTCCCGAATGATTTCTCTAAGGGGATGAAACAGAAGGTCATGATTCTATGTGCGTTCATAATAGAACCGTCTCTCTATATTATTGATGAACCTTTTCTTGGTCTGGACCCCTTAGCTATCAGAGATTTGATACAGCTTATGGTCGACCAGAAAAATAGAGGCGCATCGATCCTGATGTCTACACATGTACTTGCAAATGCGGAACGAATCTGTGATCGTTTTATCGTTATGCATGAAGGTAAAATATATGCCATGGGGACTCTGGAAGATTTGAGAACTCATTTTAATATGCCGGAATCCAGTCTCGAAGACATGTATGGAAGACTCGCTGATAAGGAAGGGTTTTAATATGTCGTTATCAGACGTGTTCAAAAAAAGAACTGGCTATTACTATAAACAGTTGGGTAAATACCTTAAGTACGTTTTCAATGACCATTTTGTGATCGCTCTCCTTATTTTAGTGGGAGCATTAGGTTTTGCCTATTCAGACTATGTAGAAACCGTCTCAGCTGATGCTGTTCTCCCAAGAATTGTCTTAGTCAGTGTCGTGTTCTCAGCACTCACTATCGGGGGGATAAGAACACTCATCAAACCGGCAGACGGGGTTTTTTTATTGCCGCTTGAAGAAGAACTGGTGCCAATCATGCATAAACATCTTGTCGTCAGTGTTGTCTTTTTCAGTGTAGGAATGAGTCTTGTTGCAACAGCTGCTATGCCACTGCTGGAAGCATTGACTATTAGTGAGACGTCGTTCAGTGCTTCGTTTGTTCTGACCCTTGTTTTACTGAAAATTCTGGATTTGTTGACCTTGTACTATTCATTCAAAATGACCAGCAGTAAAAATGATTTCCAGCTGATCGTGTCAAAAAACGGATGGATCCTTGTGACACTGGTAGTGAGCATTTTTGTATCCTTATCCCTCGGCTTGATTCTTGCTCTCTTATCAGTCATCGGAATGTTCTTTGTGACCTTTTTAAAGAAATCAGTGACAATCTGGCACTGGGAAAAGCTGATTGATACTGAGCAGAAAAGGGTCCAGACCATCTACCGACTGATTAACCTGTTTATCGAAACGCCCTACGGAAGGAACAAAGTTAAACGAAGGAAGTTGCTTGATAATCTTATTGTCCTATTTGATAAAAATACTAACCCACATCTCTATTATATCGTCAGAGTGTTTTTTCGCCAGACTTCTTACAGCGGACTCTATTTCAGGTTAAGTCTGATTGGGCTCATCTTTATTCTTTTTTCACCGACTTTGTGGTTGAGACTGATAGGAAGTCTACTGTTTATCTATCTAATCGGTTTTCAGTTGCTTCCGTTAAAGCAGATTATGGATGAATCGATACACTTTAAATTGTATCCTTACAAGAATACTGATAAAATAAAAGCCATCCAGAAATTATTAGCTATTTTACTGATGATAAGCAGTATTCTATTCTCAGTGGCGTCTCTTAACGGGGGTTGGGACACGTTCGGGATAGTATTATTAGTGAATACACTCTTTATCTGGGGATTTGTGAAGATGTATGTTCCAAAACGGTTGGAAAGATAGATAAGGGGAGAAACAGGATGAAAGTTATATGGAATAGTGAAATAGTAGAGAGAAGCGAAGTGAGAATTGATCCCGAAGACAGAGGGTATCAGTTTGGTGATGGAATTTATGAAGTCATACGAGCCTACAATAAACAGTATTTTTGCCTGGATGAGCATATTGATCGGTTTTATTCAAGTGCGAGTAAGATAGAAATGCATATACCTTACTCTAAAGAAGAACTAAAGGAACTGCTTAACCGTCTGCTTGTCGAAACAGGAGTGCATACTGGAAATGTTTACCTTCAGATGACGAGAGGAATATCTTCGCCTCGAAATCATATGTACCCTGACGCTGCAGTTTTACCTATGCTGACTGGGACGATGACATCAGTTGAGAGAGATGCTGACCAAATGTCCAAGGGGATTGCGACCATTGTAACAGAAGATATCAGATGGCTTAAATGCGACATTAAAATGATTTCGCTTCTTGGCAACATAATGGTTAAACATGAAGCACATAAAAGAAACGCTGAGGAAGCCATTTTACACAGAGATGGGATTGTTACAGAATGTTCATCTTCAAATGTGGCCATCGTTAAAGATGGTAAGATATGGACTCACCCTGACGGGAATCTTATTTTACCTGGAATCACCAAAATCGTATGGAAAAAGTGTGCTGAGAAATTAGGTTATCCTGTCATTGAGAAGCCATTCAGTCTCGATGATCTCTACGATGCAGACGAGGTGTTTTGTTCAAGTACTACAATTGAAGTGATGCCGGTCTGTAAAATTGGAAATAACGTTTTGTTTGACCAGGTTCCTGGTCAGGTCACTATGGCGCTTCAGAAGGCCTATTTGCATGAAATTGAAAAGCAGTGTGGGAAGTTAAAGTAACACAGTCAAAAAAAGAACAGGCATGCGCTTGACGGGATCGATATTTCTTTCTACAATAGAAGATGCATAAGTGTCTTCTATTGTTGTTGGACTTAAGAATGGATAAGGGATTGAATTATATGGAGTTAGAGAGAGAAACGGGGTGGCAACTGCATCCCATCGGTGGAGAAACGGGTCAAGCATATATGGGAACAAAAAATGAAGAACGATTATTTCTGAAAAGAAATTCGTCTCCATTTTTGGCTGCATTGTCTCTTGAGGGAATCTCTCCAAGACTCGTGTGGACTAAACGTATCGGCAATGGAGATGTTTTGACTGCTCAAGAGTGGTGTAATGGGCGAACTCTGAACAAAGACGAGATGGCATCTGCAATTGTTAGTCAAATCATCAATAAAGTTCATCAGTCTCTAAGTCTTAGGAGAATGCTGCATCGACTGGGTGGTAAAGTATTAACCCCTTCAGACTTTTATTTCGATTGTATATACGGCTTAGCTCCGGAACTGATCGATCACCCATTGATCAGACAGGCTATAGCATTGCTTGAAAAAACCATGCCGGTTGATATAGAAGTGACAGAGAAAGTGGTCTGCCACGGAGACATTTCTCATAAGAACTTGCTGTTATCCAGTGACGATCAGCTGTATCTTGTAGACTGGGATTCAGCCTTTCTTGCCGATCCGATTGCCGATCTCAGCCAGCTTCTGGAACGATATATTGACTTTAATGAATGGAAAGTCTGGGTGGAAGATATGCTTAAACGGACACCTTATCTAACCAAAGACAAGGTCTACTGGTATAGTATTGTCAATCTCGTCCAGGATATAAAAGCTAACCACAAAAAACTGGATTATCTTAGAATGAACCAGAACCTGATCAAGCTGAATCTGGTTCTATCTGAATTTAAAGAAATCAAAGGGGAGCAGGTTGTCTAATCTGATCCCTTTTTTACTGAACTTAAAAGGAGCGATAGTATGAGATTGCGTCATAAACCATTTGCCAATGATAAATTACTGGAATACAAAGAGTTTGTGGTTGAAAAACCTGAAGAATTTAAAGGAAAGTGGCAGGAGCGGTTTGAAAAAGAACAGCCACTTCATATTGAAATAGGTTGCGGGAAAGGGCGTTTTATTATAGAAATGGCCAAACGTTTTCCTGAGGTGAACTTCGTTGGAATTGAACTGCAGACCAGTGTGATAGTATCTGCACTTGAGAAACAGATAGAAGAACAGCTGCCGAACCTGCAGCTTCTACAGGTCAATGCCAAAGATCTGATGGACTATTTCGACGATGGAGAAGTGGATAGAATCTATCTGACCTTTTCTGATCCATGGCCTAAAAATCGCCACGAAAAAAGACGATTAACATATGACTCGTTTTTAACCGTGTATAAGGCTATTTTGAATAATAAAGGCGAACTGCATTTTAAAACAGACAACCAGATACTGTTTGAGTACTCTTTGACCAGTTTTTCAAAGTTTCATGCGGTACTGGAAGAAGTCTATCTTGATCTGCATAACAGTGAAATAGAAGATAACATTATGACTGAATACGAGGAAAAATTCTCTAAAAAAGGAAACAGGATTTATAAGTCAGTCATTACATTCTAAAAAAAAGCCTGTAGTTACTTTATGTGATGGATAACTAGTATCCATAAACAATAAAGCAACTACAGGCTTTTTTTAAACTCTATATAAATCAATTAAGCTGCCGGTGTAGGCATCCACAATAAATTCATACTGTACCAGTTTGTTTTCTTCATAGCGAGATACCCCACCATAATAAACGTCTGTTTCGTAAGCAAATTTATTCCAGGGCACTTTAGTGAGTTCAATCCATGAACCGTCGATCGGCCCTTCTTTCAGGAATTCTTTTTTGATCGATTTTAGTAAGTCATCAGCTTTAAGCGTCTTATGTTTTTTTACCGCTCCAAAAGTCAAGACACCGAGCACGAAAGACAATAAAGCAACTGCACCTACAAAGATCCAATCTTCTGTAGAATGAGTGGGCTCTTTAATTCGTTCTTTGTATATCATTAGAAATTCCTCCATTTCAATTTAAATAAACGCTTTCCATAATCATTCTATCATACAACGGATAATAGTGTAATAGAAACAAACCAGGTTTAGCTTAAACTTGCTATACATTTTGTGTATAATAATTAGAGTGGGGAGTGTCAATAATTATGTGTAAATGAAGTGCTCCTTCTATAAAATCGATTTATTAATTTGTTAATCTTTCAAACATTTTTTCTAGCTCTGCTTCAGCTTGTTGGAAGCCGCGGTGAATCCGTGTCAAAAACTTCTGATTGTACGTATCAAAACGGGAAACCAAAAAGCGATCCATAGATTCTTCATTCTGAAA
>NZ_PVTO01000023.1 GCF_003003275.1 Alkalibacterium olivapovliticus | reverse complement strand
TAGGGAAGTCCTCTTTTCTGTGAATTTAGTGTGGTAACTCTATTCTACAGAAGGGACTTCCTTTTTTCTATTTACACAAAATATTTTACACTCTCCTCGAAATTAAAATTAGAGACCTGTCTAAAATAATAGGTATTTCTCCTTATAAAAATAACATGAGGGATTTCATGAAATACAATGATCCTAGTACTTTGTTGAAGAAAATGATTGAAAATATTTATAGATCATCCAATTCATTTGAAAACATTCCTGATTTACTTTTTGTCTATAATACGATGTATAATAGCAACTCTTTGAACATAAGAAATGAAGCAATTCATGGTAGAGAATATTTATTAAATAGTCAGTTAAGGTTTGCTACAGTAAGTACATTAATATCAATCTTAGCAATCGATTATAGAATTAAGTTAATTAGAAATACGCAAGCACAAAATAATGAATGATTAATTTTGAATAAATAGAAAAGGTAATAGTTTAATAAGAGACTTCTGTTGAAGAATATTTAACTTGGGTAGTAATTCTTATAAGAGGGTGAGTGTAATGACTAAAACTTTAGTAAGCGGTGACGAGGTTAAGAGTGCATTAGGAATAAAAGACTTTAGAAATCTTTCTAAAGATAAGATTATGGAATTTGTTTCATTAATACCTAACATGGATAAAGAAGTTGCAATTGAGATTATTAGACAATTTCCCTCGTTTGTAGATTTTGGAAATACTGTTGTTGGGCAATTAAAGCTTCTTGTTGATGAAACTGTAAAGTCAAATGATGATAGTAACAATGCTTCTTTAGATGCATATCGAAAAGTGTTGAATGAATTAAGCTTTCTACTTCAGAAGGAACACATAAATGAAGAAGAAAGAAAATGGATTGTTAAAGAAATGATTTTAGTAGCAGACAGGATGGCTACTAAAGACACAGAAAACAAAAGATTACTAGATAGCTTGGTTAAATATGGTGGGTCAATTGCGACCGGTGCATTAGTATTAGGAGCTGCAATTCTAGGTGTTAAATCTGGAAATATTAAAATACCAAAAATTAAAGGTTAAAGATCATGATGTCTATATTATTTACAGATATTCATTTAAAATAATTACTGAAGTAACATCACAAAGCATAGGCGTATGCGTGAAAATTTAGTCTAAACCATTACCAAAACAATTACTATATAACTATAAACGTTGATGCGAGGGGGATTAGATGAGCCCCCTCAACTCCATAATTGAAAAAGATGCTGTATTCATTAAGTTGAATACAGCATCTTTTTTATTTCTGAACAACCTTAAAAAAATACCAAACTAATCCTTCATCAGTCGAATTTCACCTATTTTTAGCAAGCGTGAATACTTATATCCGGTCACATACATTTTAATTAGTCACTATTATCTTTTTTCAATATGGTATACTTTAGCAAATATATAGATAAGCCACATGAGGAGTGGATCAGATGGAAAGCATCAAACACATGCTGGTATCAGTCATACGATTTGTAGTGATGACTGGAATCATTTTATTTACATACATATTTGTTGGACCTACAGTGGGCACGATTATTTTTATTGTAGGATTTATCCTTTTGTTGGCAATTTTTATTGATGCGCTAATAGGATTGATTAAAGGGAAAACTCGATGGTTAAAGACATCAGGACGATTCAACCTTATTATGGTACTTACCGATTGTGTAGTCATTAGTTTAATTCTGCTTATTACATGGTCTGGCAATATCGTCATTCAGGAAGAGTTTGGCCCCCTGTCGGCAATGGAAAAGATGAGTTTTGTACATAACGCTTTATCCTCAAATGAAAAAGAAATCAGTTCGTTTACTCAGGATTATCCTGTTTTAGAAACGAATCATATCACATTTCGGTACCACCCTGACACTGAGGTGTCGGTTGAGAGAATGGTGACTGCATTAGCTGCCATAGAAGAATTGGAAAAAGAAATTTACGGACATGAGATTCAAAAAGTTAAGCCACTGGAAGTTCTTGTCTTGAGAAATGCCGATGATTATTATCAGTTAAATCCTACCATTAAAACAGAGGATGCAGGATTATATGACCCTAATCGAAAGCGAACGATCATGTATTATGATGGAGTCAATGCTATGGAAGAAGACTTTTACGTTGTTGAGACGTTCATCCATGAATACAGTCATTATCTTTTAGACCTGTTTATAGAGCAGGAAGATTTGAAATATCATGAGGTTCCTGTCTGGATTAATGAAGGAATAGCCGAGCTAATGAGGAATCGTATCATCAGTAGTATGAGACTTCCGGAAGAAAGAGATTCAAATATCAGTTTTCTCGATTTACAAACATCCTTCGAATGGAATCAAGCTCGGGAGACTAACGATGTTTACTATCAGGCTTATCTAGCAGTTGAGTATATCATTGGAAGGCACGGTAATCCCTCTGTACTGCCGGAGATTTTGCTGCATCAAAAAGAAACGGGGGACTTCGCTCAAAGCTTTGACAAGACGACGGGGCTAAAATTAACTGAGCTGCATCAGACGGTTTCTTCAGTTGACCAAAAACTGAATTTAGCCTGGAATACTTGGTCGATTGACGGAGACTATCAGGAAGCGGAAAGCCTTTATGAAGAAGTGCTCGAGGACATTCCCTACCATAATTTTGCTTGGCAGCAGTCTGCATTAATGCATGAAGTAAATAACAATTGGGACGAAGCGATCACAGCTAGACGAGAGCATATTCAAGTAAATCCGACCACAGATAGCTTACTGAACCTGTCTTATATGCTCGTACTCACTGACTCAAAAGAGGCAGCAACTATGGCATTAGAAGCACTAGAAGCCTCAGAAAATGGACCATATGATCAAATCTTCTTTTACGAGCAATGGGTGGAAGATGTGAGTCACTATCATCAGCTTATGGCAGAAAACAAGACTATAGAAGCCTATGAGTCAATTATGAAAAGCGAGCACTTGTCTTATCAGCCAACAATACTGGAAGAGCTTATCAATATGAGAAATGCTGTGGGTTATTAAGCTACAGTAAATTCTGGAGTTAGTTTTTTTACTGCTAATACAAAGTGAAAATTCTACTAGTAGAACTATGAACGCAGATACATGAGTATCAAGGTGGCTGGACAATGAGCCGAGTCCTCAACTCTATAAGTAAGTAATACGCGGATAGAAAACTACCTGAAAACCAGTATATATAAATAGTTTACAGGTAGTTTTTTCAGTATCTGAATACTGTGGTGTAAAAAAGAGTAACGGCTTGTTATTATTAAAGAAAGAAGAGGAGGGGAATAGATGGTTAAAGTCAAAAATAAGAATGGAAGAGTGATTAAACCCAAAGGTGTCACACTTTCAGAAGTTGATAAAGCTAACAAGCTAGTCGGGCTTAACCTATATGATACCGCGACTCGAAAACGACCTCGTAATCCGGATGAGGAACGTGTTCTAAAGAAATGGGAAGAAGAGCGCGGCGGTAAGAAAATAGGAACAATCTAATCATGCAATAAACGTAACGCTTGGTCACTAAGACTGAGCGTTTTTTGATGAATAAAAGGGATAGTCAGAGAACCCCCAAGGTACACCTGACAGTCAGTCAGACGCTCAATGTTACAGCTGTTTTGGCCACTTCAATACCGTTTACTAAAAGGACGATGTGATGATGACCTGCATAGTGACGGCGCGTCGTGAGGTCATTCCATTTGTACCGCTTGACTCCTGTAAGGGTCGTTTTACCAGTCACGGTTTTATCTGAAATATGAAATGCTTTTCGACTACCCTGTCCATTTGATTTGACGAAATCAATGGCGTATTCGATGCGAAGATTCGTTTCCTCCTTTAACTCCAGTGTAATGGTGTAGGTAAATTCACTTTGCTCGCCGAGAGATACTGATTCAGGTGAAGATGAAATTTTAGCATTACTGATAACTTTTGGGTCGAGTACATAACCGAACAATGTCATGATGTCAGGGTTTGTATTTTTTATTAAAGTCCTGCAGCCCCGTCTGACTATCCAATCTGTATCAGAGCTTATCCCGAGCCAGGTCCGTGCGGTCTTTAGGATAAGGTCCGGATGATCTTTTGAAATATCATTGAGATTATTGGCCACGCTTTTTCGTACATATAATGAACGATCTTCCTTAAGCAGATTTAAAATAGATAAAACAGGTTCCGGATTTGCTTTGAATAGAGGCAGGGCTTCTGCCCAAGGGAGTCGCGGGCGGCATCCTTCACTGGCCAATCTTCTGACATGTTCATTGGAATGGAGTGCCCATTGCGTCATCTGTTTCATTGTGCGCTCGGGATCGTTTAGCAGGAACGGTCTTATGGCAAATTCAGAAGAAGAGCATCGCGTGAACGTTTCAAGTGCCAGCATGGATAAATCCCAATACCTGTTTTCATGTCCAAATACTGTGACAAAATCAGGAAAGAAGAGATAAGGGAACCCGCTGCAGTCTTCTGCGACCTTAAACAAAACCTCTAGAGCGTCTTCGTAATTTGGTGGTAAGAAATATCCCAGCTTTTCAGCGATAGCTTTTGAACGTCCTCTGACAGATAACGCGCTCCAGTTGTCGTCCAAAACCGCCGCCACGAAATCAGTTGTCTGAAATCCGCTGTAGACTGTTTCTACTTTACTAGCCAATTCCAGGAGAAAGTCTCTTGAATAGATATCTTTTAAATTGTCTGCCATGGTTAATCCTCCTAAGTGGTTAGTAGATGTTCAGATCAAATCCCTTGCATTAGCTAGTCGCTGATTTGATTCTCAGGGTGCTCATTTTACACGTTTTAACCTGACACCATTATGGCATATTAAGAAGTAAAGAACGACCTGTAATCTCACCACGAATGCTTATATTTTGGGAGGCACTCTGATAGTGTGTTACATTTTAAGGTAATGATAAATAATAAAGACGACGTATACTCAGCAAATAGTGGAGGAATCAAATGACCAAGTTCTTTAAAAGTTTATGTGTTCTAAACAGCGTATCTCTCGTACTAACGGTCATCTACTGATTATTTCCAGGAGACAGTGTCTGGTGGAATGGGTATGGTGGGTTACTTTTGGTTTCGCTGATTGGGACAAGTGTGGCTAGTGTATATGGTAGCAGGTATAGCAAACTGGATATCTCCTATCTCCTGCTGTCCACTGTTGGGCTGTTTGCCGTTATGCTGATCAATACGATAGTATCCTTGAATCCGACGAATCAGTCATCCAGAAGTGTGCTGTCTGCTGTCATCATGATGGTGATTTTAGCAGTTGGAGTAGGAATCACAGGTACACCTGTACCAAAAAAGAGGCGCTACAGTAGACATAAAAGGACATTCACCTACAGCAGGGAAAGCAAACTAAAGAAGGTAAGCCAAGTGGTTATGCAGGTCCTGTTAAGTGTTGTTCTGTTGACCGGGTGCTATTTAGCTTATGTGCTGGTGACTCGAACCAGTTCAGGATTAGCGGAAGTTGCTGTTTCTCAGTATAGTTTGTTTTACAGCCTTATTTTCCTCAACTCTGCTGGGCTGCTCTTGAAAGTCATGTCATCTAAAGACAAACCTGTTCTGTCTTATAGTGTGTCAGCTGTTGGAGTCGTATTGTTTGTGGTATTTGCTTTGCCCTTCTTGTCGATTCCCTCACAACTGAACGATGCAGAGGACAACTTCACCGAAGCATTTGGTAATGAGTGGGAAACGTTTGAAAATAATCTGTCTACTTTCAGAGAGGGACCCCTTTCGATTCCCGCTTATTTTTTTGGACTTCCTTCAGAAAACTATGCTCTCACAGAGGATATTCTCTATTATGAAGGGACAGAATGAGTGGATGAGGGACTGGAACTGCGCTTTGATGTCTATACCCCTTTAGAAGATGCAGCTGATTTGCCGGGTGAAGGGGCTACTCTGATCCGGATTCACGGCGGTGGATGGGATACCGGTGGCAAAGGCGAAGGGAATTTCCCCCAGATGAATAAATACTTTGCGGCTCAAGGCTATGTGGTTTTCGATGTGCAGTATGGCTTGAATGATCAGGATCAGTTTGTTGAGTTTGCGGAAGTTGCTGACGAAGTGGCAGGTGCTTTTTCAATAGATGATATGGTTCGTCATTTAGGGTTGTTTACGACGTATCTTGCTGATCATCATGAAGAGTATGGAGCTGACATTGACTCGGTATTCATATCAGGTGGGTCTGCCGGTGGACATTTAGGAAATGCTCTTGGCTTATCAGGGAATCAATATGATGACACAATCGATTCAAGACTGACAGTGAGCGGGCTGATCCCTTTTTATCCTGCAAACGGCTTAGCTCAGTACCGTGACTTGACTGGAGAAGAGGGGTTAGTCGACCCGGCTTTAATGGTTGAAGAAGACAGTCCTCCGGCTCTGATTTATCAAGGGGATAAAGATGCCATTGTCGATCCACAGGTAGCCAAACTATTTCGAGAGGCTTATCTAGAACAAGGTAATACAGAAAGTGCCATTATCTGGATGCCTTACGGTGCACATGGCAGTGATTTGTATTTCTCCGGTTTTTATAATCAGACATTTATCTACTATATGGAACGTTTTATGTATCAATACAGGTGAGTAATAGTTAGTTTTGAGGTTCATCTGGCTTGTTTCAGGAAAATAGATACACCGTTAAAGGCAATAATATGATAAACTCCCAATAAAGCAGATGCAGAGTCCTCACCCGTCTGTATTCCTTTATTGGGTTTTTGTTTTTCATTTTTAAGAATTAGGATTGAGTACTTCTAAATAATAGATAATGAGATTTTAAACAGATTATACGATAGAAAAAGTAAAAAGAGTCTGGGAAAGGATGATTGGATGTCTAAGGTAAGTATGTTTCCAGCTGGCGATCAGTCACTCAGGATAGTGTTTGAGAACAAAATCGATCAGACCATACATAAACAGGTGAGTCAGCTTGATGATGCGATTTCACAGAAGGATATCCCAGGCATTAGGGAAACCATTCCTGCTTTTCGGACGCTGACGGTTCTGTATGATGCCTTACAAACTGACTATGAAACGCTATCTGAAACCATATGGTCCTTGCTGTCGGTTAGTCAAAAGATACCTAGAATGAAAAAGAGAATCATTGAGATACCCGTCTGCTACGATGAGCAGTTCGGAATCGATCTGAAAGACGTGGCTAATCATGCAGGATTGTCTGCAGAAGACGTCATCCAGCTGCATAGTGAACGGGACTATCTAATCTATATGCTGGGTTTCCTGCCTGGCTTTGCCTACTTAGGCGGGCTGAATCCAGTCCTAAGCATGCCCAGGTTAAGGACACCGCGGCATAAAATTCAGGCAGGGGCAGTAGGGATCGCTGGGAGCCAGACAGGCATATACCCGGTGGCATCTCCGGGTGGATGGCGACTGATCGGGTCCACACCTGTTCAGCTGTTTGATGCCGATCGGGAGTCGCCTTTTTTATATGAAGCTGGCGATTACATCCGCTTCAGGCCAGTTTCTATAAAAGAGTATGACATGATCCGGCAACAGGTTTATACTAATACCTATCAGTGTAAGGTCAAGATCGAGGAGGATGGCTATGGGGATCCAGGTAACGCGTAGCGGCATGCAGACGACTATTCAAGACCAGGGAAGAAGCGGGTATCAGCGTTACGGTTTTTCCGTTTCAGGCGCAATGGATCAGTTTTCTTACAGATTGGCTAATCTACTGGTTGGCAATACCCATAATGAAGCAGTAATAGAGATGGCAGTCCAAGGAGGGAGCTTCTCTTTTTCAGAGCCAACTACCTTAGCCATTACTGGAGCGGACTGCAGTCCCAGGTTAAACGGTGTGCCGATCACAATGTATCAAGCCGTTCACGTAGAAGCGGGAGATGAGCTCACGACTGACCTCTTGAAAAGCGGCATGTTCTCCTATGTTGGCTTTTTCGGCGGACTGAAAATACCTGAAGTAATGGGCAGTCAGTCTACAAGTACACGCTATGGCATTGGAGGTCTGGAAGGAAGGGCCTTAAAGTCGGGTGATACGATTCAATTTAAAACGATTAGCAATACTTTAATCGAAAGTCAGTCATTAATCATGTCCCTAGAAATACTTAGCGATCTATTTGATTCAGAGATCATCCGGTACGTGCCAACTGAAGACGATACGCACTTTGAAGAAGGAACGCAGGAGCTGTTTTGTCAAAACGACTATTCAGTTTCTGTAAAAGCGGACCGGATGGGGTACAGGCTGGAAGGGCAGGCTGTCGAACCGGATCATCAGCAGGAAAGTCTATCTGAAGCAACGGTATTAGGTGATATTCAAATCCCGCCTGATGGAAAGCCGATCGTTCTCTTAGCTGATCGGCAGACAACAGGCGGCTATCCCGTTATCGGAACCATCTGCAGTGTTGATATACCCAAGATGGTTCAGTGCAGGCCTGGAAAAAAGATCACATTTGTTAGCATTCCTTTAAAAGAGGCGCAAGATTTACTGGCTGAGCAGGAAGAGCTCTTCAGTCAATGGGCAGCACAGCTGACTGATCCAGAGAGAAAAGAAGTGAGTGAGAAAGTGTCTAATGATAAACTAAAACAGGATAATCACATAGAGTGGAATCCTGACCAAATTAAAGATGTTATTCGTAGAGTCGACAAATCAAAGCTGACGTACTTCTCCTACGAAAGTAATCTTGTTAAAGTGAAGCTGGATAAACGGCAACCTCAGTTAGAGATGCCTGAAACCGACCGCTTAGGTGAAAACACACCAGTTGAAAAGCCGGATACTGAACTGATGCAGTCAACACTTGTCGGGGTATATTTCACCCATTCTGAGCGAGGAAATCAATTATATATAAAAGAAGGGGATCATGTCGTCGTGGGACAGGTAGTTGGTAGAATAGAAGCATTGAAGATATCCAATGATGTGATTGCCTTTACAAATGGCATTGTGCGGTCTATTTATGTAGAGAATGATCAGATGGTCGAATATGGCATGCCGCTCATGGAAGTGGAACTGGATAGCGAGAGCTGAGGTAACGAGAAGCTGAATTAATAGGAGTGAGAAAATTAAATGATAAAAGTAGATGTCAACTGTGATTTGGGGGAAAGCTTCGGTCCATACGTTATGGGAATGGATGCAAAAATCATGCCGTACATATCATCCGCCAACATTGCCTGTGGCTTTCATGCATCAGATCCGATGGTAATGGCTGAAACAGTCAAGTCTGCCGAACAGCATGGGGTTGCTTTGGGCGCCCATCCTGGATTGCCTGACTTGATTGGGTTCGGTCGGCGTGATATGGTAATTTCACCTGAAGAAGCTAAAAATGACGTGAAGTACCAGGTTGGAGCATTGGCTGCCTTCAGTAAAACAGGTAAGCTGCATCACGTCAAACCCCATGGTGCACTCTACAATATGGCAGCAAGAGACTATCATTTAGCTTTAGCTATCTGTGAAGCAATCAAAGAGGTGGATCCCGATCTGATACTTTATGGACTGGCAGGCAGTGAACTGATCAGAGCAGCACGCGATATTAATTTGCCTTATGCACAGGAAGTGTTTGCTGACCGTCATTATCAAGATGATGGCACTCTAGTTCCCAGAAGTCAGCCGAATGCGCTCATAGAAGATGAAGCATTAGCTGTGGAACGTATGGTCAAACTGGTCGAAGAAGGAAATATACAAACCCTATCAGGAAAATGGATCGAGCTTCAGCCTGACTCCATTTGTGTTCATGGGGACAATCCTAAAGCGGTCCAGTTTACGAATCGTCTATACACCACCCTGAATAAAAGAGGAATCACAGTCTCTTCAGCAATCTGAGTGAAGAGTTCAAACTATACAATACGAGGAGAAATTGAATGAAACCCACTGCATTAGTGTTTTTTGATTTAGATGGAACGTTGTTAAATGAAGAATCCCAAGTTGATGAGAATGTAAAGGAAGCGCTTGTCGAGTTGAAGAGAAAAGGCGCTGTCCCTTTTATAGCGACTGGTAGAAGCCCGATGGAAATCGAATATGTATTGAAAGATACGATTATCGACTCTTTTATTACCCTTAATGGTCAATATATTCAATTTGAAGGGGAAGAAGTGTACCGGAATGTCATGCCAAAAGAGTTAGTGAATCGTCTGAAACAAATGACAGATAAACACTCTATGCCGCTGTCTATGTATAACTCTGAAAAAATCAGAGCTACTCGCTACAGTGAAACCTTAAAAAAAGCCTACAACTTTATTCATGAGGATCCACCTGAAATAGACAAAACACTGGATGAAAAAGAGGAAATTCTGATGATGCTGATATTGAGCGAAGATCATTCCGTAGACCAGACATTTATTGATGCATTCCCAGAACTATCATTTTACCGTAATACACCTTACAGTATTGATACTATTATCAAAGGCAATTCCAAAGCTACAGGGATAGATGCTCTGCTTGAAGTCATAAAGATGAAAGATGTTCCACTTTACGCTTTTGGAGACGGATCAAATGATAAAGAAATGCTGGAACGTGTCGACCACAGTGTGGCAATGGCTAATGGTCTTGAAGAAGTGAAAGAGGTTGCTGACTATGTGACATCCGCCAATACGAAGGGCGGATTAATTGAAGGGATGAAACACTTCAAACTGATCGACTGATTCTGAAAAAAACTGACTAATTATAAATAGAGCTGCTGTACTCATTTAGTTGAGTACAGCAGTTTTACTATTCACATCATATCAAATCAACCAGGACAATGACTCAGCTATTTATCAAAATAGGCATAACGCCTTCTACAGTTAGTTTTGATATGGTATTATTGATAAATCGTCTATTAAATAATCAAATGAAATAGACAGTTCAGGCACAACCAGTTTAGTCTAGGAGTGCAACGCAAGCGCAATCTACATATAGGCTCGAGGCAGCTCCCGTTAAGCTTCAAATCAGGAAGAAAAGATAAAGCCTGCTTTAACTGATGAGTGTTTAAGAAAACGTTAATAATATTTTAAAGAAGGAGTACCCCCCATGCGTTATCACACACACCTGATGGTCACTTACGCCGCAGCGATGCCTGTACTGGTGTCGACAGGACAACTGACTGTTGGAACGGCTGTAGCCTTAGGAATAGGGGCCGTTTTTCCAGATATCGATCACCCTAAATCGTTTATTGGGAACCGGACGGGCGGCATCAGTCATGGCATCGGAATGGTCTTTGGCCACAGAGGATTAGCCCATTCGCTTGCAGGCGCTGCTGTTGTTCTCTTCCTGACGGGATTACTGGTTTCAGCTCTAAACCTCCCGACTATATGGGGAGACTACTTTATAATCGGCTACATCGCTCACTTAATAGAAGATTCTTTTTCAAAAACAGGCGTAGCCTGGTTTCAGCCGATTTACTCTAAACGTATTCAGTTCGGTTTCAGGAAAGTCTATTATACGACCGGGAAATTCTCAGAAACGATTATTTTTCTGATCGCCTTTTGCGGATTGATGTATCAGATCTCCTTACTATTTTGATTTAGATTACCTTAGACACTATAAAAACGGCCAGATACCTGGATGCAGGTATCTGGCTGTTTTTATGTGTCACCCTACCAACTTACCGTGATGACAGATTATTTAGTTTATCGTTAATTCCCTCTGGATAGTGATGAAAGAGTTGGGCAAGCACTTTTGGATCCGCGCTTGTCGACGTAAGTATATGAACGACCTTCTTAATCAAAAGCTGATCATCAACAGATTGCTTCTTGGCGTTGACTGTTTTATAAGCAACCATGTCATCTAGAACAGAATGGAATTCTTCTACAAACTGTTTGTATTCATGTCCATTTACTAGTAATACGGATTTAACTTTCTGGTTCTTTTTATGAAGACTAAGGGCGTATTCTTCTGGTGTCATGTCTAGTGACTTTGCATATGCTTCTAATTCTTCATATTCCGAATCTATATATTCTTCCAAATATAGTCACCTCTGTTCGTTTAATTCACCTTTAGTATTACGGGATGAATATTTTATAATCATTATAATAGATGTTTTTAGGGGACAAGTAAACAAAAAGTAACAAGCTGTCATTATGTTCTTATCTTTTGTTCACTACTTTGTCACTTATTTTATGTAAGTGAATAATTAGTTTTATATGCTAAAAATATGCACTATATGAATAATACTGGTTATATGTCACAAAAACGACACAAATAATATGAAAACGCTTCTATTATTTAAATAAAAGTAATAAATGAGAAACTCTCTCATTAAATTATAGAAAAATGATAGATATTATCGTAAAAAGAATTGACAATTATAGCGGTAGTGTTTAAACTTTAAAAAACAGTAAGAAAAATGATAATTTTCTCATTTAGACTTATTGAACTCTTAAGGAGTGGTTTAGTTATGACAATTGAAAACCTGGAAGAAGACTTAAATCACTTATTTCCTGAAACGGTTAAGTGGAGAAGGCATCTGCATGAAAATCCGGAACCTTCATTTGAAGAGTGGAACACTAGACAGTTTATAGCAGCGAAACTTAGAGAATTCGGTTATGAAGAAATAGAAGAAGAAGTAGGGGGCGGAGGAATTGTAGCCTACTTAAGAGGTGAACACTATGGTCCTACTATCGCTTTTCGGGCTGATTTCGACGCATTGCGTATTGAAGAGGAAACAGGGCTGGACTTCTCTTCAAAAAATCCGGGCGTTATGCATGCCTGTGGACATGATGGTCACACTGCAACATTACTTAGTGTAGCTAAAGTATTGAAGGCTCACGAGAATGATTTAGCGGGGACAGTGAAATTTATTTTCCAGCATGCGGAAGAAGTATTACCTGGTGGTGGAAAATCGATGGTGGATGCTGGTGTGCTGGACGACGTGGATGCAGTATATGGATTGCATTTGAGGTCGCCGCTTGAATATGGAACAGTTTCTTATTGTTCCGGTTATGCCATGGCAGCAGCTGATTTCTTCAGCATTACGATTCAGGGGAAAGGCGGACATGCAGCTCATCCCAGTTCAACAGTGGATGCAGTTGTGGTCGCATCTTACGTCGTCAATCAGCTTCAAAGTATCATCAGTCGTCAGAAAGATCCAAACCAATCAGGCGTGCTGACCTTCTCTACATTTAAAGCAGGAGATGGTGCACATAACGTCATAGCGGATAAGGCTTCGCTAAAAGGAACGGTACGGACTTTTGATCCTGACTTGAGAGACTTGGTAGAAGAAAAATTAAAAACCATGACGGAAAGCATCTGCCAGGCTCACGGCGCCACATGTGAAGTCAATTACACTAGAGGTTATCCAGCTTTATACAATCATATAGAAGAAACAGAACTAATCAAGACATTATTTACTGAAAACCGTAAAGAGGTTAAAGTCGAATCCATCCCGTTACGTATGGGCGGCGAAGACTTCTCTTACTTCTTACAGAAAAAACCAGGCTCTTTCTTTTTTGTTCATTCAGGTAATGAAGAAAAGGGAATCGTCTACCCTCATCATCATCCGAAGTTTGATTTTGATGAACGCGCCATGCTCGTGGGCGGG
Organism: Alkalibacterium olivapovliticus; assembly: GCF_003003275.1. Taxonomy (GTDB): domain Bacteria; phylum Bacillota; class Bacilli; order Lactobacillales; family Carnobacteriaceae_A; genus Alkalibacterium; species Alkalibacterium olivapovliticum. The sequence goes on along the minus strand of NZ_PVTO01000023.1, from coordinate 27,153 downwards.
AAATGCTTTGTGGATATTGTCGAACATTATCTAATGGCACCCACTAAAACAGTTGAAGAATCACAGCACGTAGCAGGAGAATAAACGGGAAAGAGGGATGTTTCATGGCATATGAAGAATGGACTAAAGAATTAAAAGACAATTACCTGGAAACAGTTGCCTGGAGGAGACACCTGCATGCTCACCCGGAACCTTCTTTTGAAGAAGTTGAAACAGCTCGTTTCGTCAGGGAAAAGCTCGAGTCATTCGGACTGGATGATATACGGACAGATGTAGGAAATGGATACGGAATCGTCGGAAAGATCAACGGGAAGTATCCTGGGCCGACTATCGCACTAAGAGCTGATTTCGATGCTTTAAGAGTGACGGAAGAAGTCAACCTCTCTTTTAAATCAAAAAACGAAGGGATCATGCATGCCTGTGGACATGATGGACATACCGCAGCACTTTTAAGTGTAGCTAAAGTCATGGCCAGGCATAAAGATGAACTACACGGTAATATCGTTCTCCTGCATCAGCACGCAGAAGAAGTGCTGCCAGGTGGAGCAAAATCGATGGTCGAAGATGGGGCACTGGAAGGCGTTGACTATGTCTTTGGCATCCACCTTGGAGCGACACAGCCATTAAATAAAGTGTTTTACAACGTCAAATTCGGTTCAGCCAATTCTGATTCGTTTTTGATGAAGATTCAGGGGAAAGGTGGTCACGGTGCGGCACCGCATGATACACATGATGCGCTGACAGTCGGCACACAGATCGTCACAAACCTACAACAGATCGTGAGTCGCATGACTGACCCGGTCAAACCCGCTGTTCTGACGTTTGCAGGTTTCCAGTCAGGTGGAGAAGCATACAACATTATCGCTGATTCAACCGAAATCAAAGGAACCGTCCGGACCTTGCATGAAGAAGTTCAACACAAAGTTGAACGCAAACTCAGAGAAATGAGTGAGCATATTGCAGCGGCATATGACTCAACAATCGAATTGAACTACACGAAAGGGTATCCGGCAATCGAAAATACTCCGGAGGTTGTTGAAAAAGTCAAACAGTCATTTTTAAGTGTTTTTCCTGAAAATGAAGTTGGAGAAGTCAAAGAATCAATGGGTGGAGAAGATTTTGCTTATTTCTTAAAAGAAAAACCGGGTGCTTTTTTAAGAGTAGGCGCTCAGCCACCAGAAAAGGAAGATGCTTATCCGCATCACCATCCTAAATTTGAAATCGACGAACGCGCACTGCTCAGATCAGGCGAAGTGTTCTTAGCTATTATCAGCACATATCTAAAAGGGTGACCGGTTAGACCGTATGAACAGAAAGAAGGGAAGAAGATGAAAAAATACATTATAAAACGACTGCTCACCGCCATTCCAGTTTTACTGATGATTTCTATTGGCGCTTTTATCATGATGAATCTCGCACCTGGAGATCCGACAGATCTTTACGTCTCACCGGATGCAACACCGATTCAAATCGAAGCAACCAGAAGAGCACTAGGTCTTGACCAGCCGTATCCGGTTCAGTATGTCAGATGGCTGGGGCGCGCATTGCAAGGAGATTTGGGCATCAATTACTCGACCCGATATCCTGTACTGCCGATCCTGATTTCCAGGGTAGGACCAACAATCGTTCTGATGGGGGCAACATTGCTGGTTTCTTATATTGTTGCTATTCCGTTAGGCATATTGAGTGCCAGGAAACACGGAACATGGGTGGATAATCTGCTCACAGGCGGATCATTTGTCGGTGTATCCATACCGAACTTCTTCCTGGGATTAGGACTGATTTATATTTTCTCCGTTCAGCTGGGGTGGTTCCCGACTGGGGGAATGTCTCAGTTAGGAGGAGAGAGTGGCTTCTTCAGTGTTATCCACCACCTTATTTTACCGGTCATCGTCTTATCGGCATTTTATATCGCCAATATGACACGGTATATGAGGGCAACGATGATTCAAGTCTATGGTGAAAATTATATACGAACTGCAACGGCCAAGGGATTGGCATCAGAAGTGATCCTGACCCGACACGGGATACGGAATGCTTTAATACCGGTGATCACAATCATTGGAACAGACTTGCCCCGACTAGTTGGTGGCGCTATCGTTACTGAACAGATCTTCCAGTGGCCAGGTTTGGGCCGACTGACCATTATGGCGATACAGCAAAGGGAATACCCGATGCTAATGGCGATCACGATGTTATCGGCAGTCGTTGTCTTATTTGCAAACTTATTCGTAGACATCATGTATGCAGTAGTCGATCCACGTATTAAATACAATTAGAAAGGGGGAGAAATGAATGGCGCAAAATGTCGGCAACAAAAATGCAGAAGCCATGTTTCATCTTGTCGATGCAGTTGAAAGAGTGAATTATCCGGGCAATGCAGCTGAACAAGTAGCAACTGATGGAGACAGTTATATAAAAACGATTGCTAAACGATTTTTCAAAAATAAAGTGGCAGTCGTCAGTCTGGTTATCTTTCTGATAATGGTATTGATCGCTGTGTTTGCCAATCAGATCGCACCGCACGCGAGGGATGCCTCAGCTGGGCGATTCAGAGCTGCCCCCTATGATAACTTCTATCTGGGAACAGATGACATTGGACGAGATGTGCTGTCACGACTGATTCATGGAACGCAGGTATCTATGATAGTAGGGTTAGGTTCTGTTTCCATTTATGTCATGATCGGAACCACACTCGGACTCGTATCCGGCTACTTCGGCGGATTCATTGATGGCGTGATCATGCGTATTACAGAAGCCTTCATGTCCTTTCCGTTTTTCATGGTCATCCTGACGCTGGTGTCATTACTGGGCTCCGGGATATGGGTGGTAACACTCGTACTGGGGGTACTGAGCTGGCCGCCACTTTGTCGATTAGTCAGGGGACAAGTCATGCAGCTGAAAGAGCAGGATTTCGTTTTAGCAGCTGTTGCGACAGGGTATTCAACACCTGGACTCCTGTTCATCCATATACTGCCAAATGTATTATCTCCAATATTGGTTAATGCCACTTTTGGTATTGCAACAGCCATTTTAACAGAAGCATCATTAAGCTTCCTTGGAGTTGGCGTTCAAAGACCACGTCCAAGCTGGGGGAATATTCTATCAGAAGCACAGTCCCTTCGCGTACTGGCTGGTGAACCATGGAGATGGGTTCCGGCAGGGATCCTGATTTTTATTGCAGTACTGGCTATCAACTTTATTGGTGACGGCTTAAGAGAAGCTATTGAAGGGGAAACGAAAGGCTGAGGCACTTTGGGGAAAGGCAGTCAGCCTGAATCCTGTTTAAGGATTCATTAAAAGTAAACGTCTATCACAACTAACTATTTTTTATTAGGGGATCGCCAAATGGTGATAACTCACAAAGGGGAGAAAAACATGTCTAAGATGAAGAAAATGTTAAAATACGGAACGGTTATGTTTGCATCAACGCTCGTATTATCAGCTTGTGGAAACGGGGATGTTCCTGATTTGGATGATGATACTGGAGCTGCAGATGATCCCGATACGGAAGAAACAGCCGAAGGGGACCTTCCGGAAGTTGAAGAAGGCGATACCTCTACATTAATGATTGGGTTAACAAATGCACCAGACAGTTTCAATCCATTTTACCGTCCTGGTGTCGCAGGAACATGGATCCAGCGCTTCTTCTACGACAGTTTACTCGTTATGCCGACTGCCGAAGACTTTGAGCCCGGATTAGCAACATTTGAAACAGATGACAATCAGGTCTTCACAGTCACGATCGATCCGGATGCCAACTGGACTGACGGTGAACCGGTAACAGCTAATGATGTAGCCTTTACACTGAATACAATTGCTGATCCTGAAGTGGAAACAACTTTAGGAACAAGTACAGCCATGATTCAAGGAACAGATTCTTCAGGTGTTCGTGTTGAAGGCTCAGATGAATTGTCAGGGGTTGAGATAGTAGATGAAAAGACTTTAACAATCACAACTGAAGAGCCTGTCGATTTAGCATTAATTTCTGAATTTTTAGGATTCAATGTTCTGATTGCACCTGAACATATCTTTGGAGATATTGAAGTAGCAGATATTCCTAACTCAGAAGCGGCAACTATGCCAACTGTATTCAGTGGAGCGTATCAGTTCGTCGAGTATGACACAGATAATTATGTTCACTTGGAAGCAAATCCTGATTACCACCGTGGAGCGCCTGCAATTGAAACAGTGTATGCCCGTGTCATGAATGGAACAGCCTTGATTACTGAGTTTCAGGCAGGCAATCTTCATATGGCTGCTGGAGGCGGAATCGGAATGGTTCCCGTACAGGATGTAGCATTGCTAGAAGACATTGATGGATTAGTTGTGGAAGAAAATCCTAGTTTCAACGGTCAGTATATGATCATTAACAACGAGCGTTTTCCTGATCCTCGAGTACGTCAGGCCTTTGCCTACGCATTTAACAGAGAGTTAACAGTAGACAACTTGCTTGAAGGACGCGGAGAAGTGTTATCATCCACTTATTCGACAGCAAGCCCGTATAAAGATGAAGCTCTTGAACCACTACCGTACGATCCGGAAATGGCTACTCAGTTACTTGAAGAAGCCGGATTCGACTTTAACCAGACACTGGACTTTGTTGTACCGACAGGAAATGCTGTCCGTGAACAAAATGGTGACTTGATCGAGCAGTGGTTAACTGAAATCGGAGTAGACGTCAATCTGCAGACATATGATTTCCCTACTTGGTTGGCAATGGCTAATGACCTTGATTATGATATTGGTCTGATGGGTTGGGGACATACAGTAGACCCTAACATTGCGTCTTATGTTCAAACAGGTGGCGCATCCAATAACATGGGTATTGAAGATTCAACAATCGATGGTCTGCTTGAACAGGGAATGGCTGGAACAGATTATGACGAACGTTTCCCAATCTATGCTGAACTGCAGCAGTACCTTCAAGATGAAATGCCAATCGTACCGCTTTACTCAGACTCACAGTTCGCTGTAAGATCTGAAGCATTAAATGGTGGAATCAAAGAGTACTGGGCAGGCTCTCTACACGACCTGCACGAATGGACATTGGATTCACAGGACTAAAGTAACCCTATCAAATACAGGCGAAAGCTGATGGAAAGAGACACTCATATATATAACGTTTAATGGGTGTCTCTTTTTCAATTAGTGAGACTGACATAAGCTTAGAAAGAACGAGGTGAAAGAAATGGAAGATAGAACAATTTTGGAAGTTAATGATTTGGCAATTTCTTTCCAGACCTTTGAAGGAGTTGTACAGGCTGTTCGAGGCGTTAATTTTTCTCTGAAAAAAGGAGAAACGCTGGCAATCGTAGGAGAATCCGGAAGCGGGAAATCTGTTTCCACTAAAGCAATCAATCGACTGCTACCTAAAAAGAACACCATTATCGAAAGTGGTGAGATTCTTTTTGAAGGTCGGGACCTGTTAACTGTTTCAGAAAAGGAAATGCAGAAGGTCCGCGGAAATGATATTGCTATGATTTTCCAGGATCCCATGACCTCACTCAATCCGACTATGCAGGTAGGCAAACAGATTGCTGAACCGGTTATGAAACACAAAGGGGTCAGTAAAGAAAAAGCAAAACAGCGTGCGCTTGAACTGATGGATCTGGTTGGCATTAAAGAACCGACTAAAAAATATAAACATTACCCACACCAGTTTTCAGGCGGAATGAGACAAAGGGTTATGATCGCTATCGCATTGGCCTGTGAGCCTAAAATCCTTATAGCTGATGAGCCGACGACTGCCCTGGATGTAACCATTCAGGCTCAGATCCTTGATTTGATGAACAAACTGAAAAAAGAGCTGGATACCTCTATCATTTTCATTACACACGACCTAGGTGTCGTTGCACAGATGGCTGACCGTGTGGCTGTTATGTATGCAGGGCAAATCGTGGAAATAGGAACAGCGGATGAAATTTTCTATAACCCTATGCATCCTTACACCTGGGGGCTTTTGGCTTCCATGCCGACACTCGATGTTGGACAGACGGATTTGTATACCATCCCAGGATCACCTCCTAACTTATTGAATCCACCAGAGGGAGATGCCTTCGCAGCACGTAATGAATACGCCTTGGAAATCGATTTTCACAAAGAACCAGACTTATTTAAAATTACAGATACGCACTTTGCAAAAACATGGCTGCTTCACCCAAGTGCCCCGTCAGTTACTCCGCCTAACGAGGTGGTCAGACGCAAGGAAAAATATGAGTCGTTACAGTCGGGAAAGAGTCAGGCGATTAGAGTAGGAGGCGAAGCCATTGGCAGCAGAACCTAAAAAAAGAAAGCCGATCGTTGAAATAAAAGAGTTCAAACAGTATTTTAATGCAGGCAAGAAAAGTGAAGTTCGTGCTGTCAAAGATGTCAGCTTCTCTATTTATGAAGGCGAGACCTTTGGATTAGTGGGCGAATCCGGAAGCGGAAAGTCGACGACGGGTCGTGCACTCATTAAACTGGGGGACTTGACTGGTGGTCAGATCACCTATAAAGGACAAGATATTTCAGGGATCAAGAGACGAAAAGATCTGCTGAAATTCCGTAAATCCATGCAGATGATTTTTCAGGATCCCTATGCCTCTTTGAATCCGAGATTAACCGTTAAAGAAATTATAGGTGGCGCTTTGAAAGTGCATGGAATGAGTGAAAACAGCAAGGAACGAACAGAAAGAGTCTATGAGCTTTTGGAATCTGTCGGGCTGAACAGGCAGTTTGCCAATCGTTACCCTAAAGAGTTTTCAGGAGGACAATGCCAGCGTGTCGGTATTGCTAGAGCATTAGCTGTTGAACCAGACTTTATCATCTGTGACGAAGCTATTTCTGCTCTGGATGTATCCATTCAAGCGCAGGTTATCAATCTTCTGATCGAACTGAAAGAAAGCAATAACCTGACGTATCTGTTTATTGCTCATGACCTCTCTATGGTGAAATATATCAGTGACCGTATTGGCGTCATGAATAATGGCCGAATTCTTGAAGTGTGTGAAGCAGATGAATTATACATCGCGCCGCTTCATCCCTATACAGAGTCACTGTTATCAGCTATTCCGACACCGGATCCGGAAACAGAAAGAAGCCGTGTGCGAACGGAATATGATCCTGCTTACCATCATTACGATGATCTTGATAATGTCAGACTGCACGAAATCGCTCCTGAACATTATATCTATTGCCACAAAGACGAAGTGGCACTGTATAGAAAAAAACGAGAAAAACTGTTAAAAAAAGCAAAACAATATGCCTGAGGTAAAAAGACATCGATGAGAAGTCCGTTAACGACTGTCTTATCTTTGTCTTTTTGCACTAAATTGGAGGAAAAAGAATGCAGACGAGCAGCAATAGTGTGAAAACTATTATCGACAAGCGTAAAAAGGAATTTTTCGATTATCTGAGATTGGATTCCGTTTCAACTCAAAATCGGTCGATTGAGCCGACCGTTAAGTACGTCACGGAATTGATCAGCTCAACGGGCGGCGATTTTCAAGTGCTCGATGACCTGGGCGGGAATCCGGTCGTCTACGGCTTTTTCAAGGCAGGGCCTAAAGGGAATGCTGATAAGACTGTTTTATTTTACAATCACTACGATGTTCAGCCTGAGGACCCATTGGACGAGTGGGAAACGGATCCGTTTGACCCCACTGTCATTGACGGCAAACTATTTTGTCGTGGAGTGACAGACAATAAAGCAAATTTCATTCTGCGTTTATATGCTATCGAGTACTTAATGCAAAGTGAGGAAGGTTTGCCCTGCAATGTGAAGTTTCTTGTTGAAGGGGAAGAAGAAAACGGTAGTCCCAATCTGGATGCCTACCTTAAAAAATACGCAGATTTATTCAAAAGTGATGGCTGCATCTGGGAGTTCGGCGGGAAAAATGAGAAAGAACAATTTGTCATTGAAACTGGCGTTAAAGGAATGGCTTACTTTGATGTGTTTGTAGAAAGTGCAGACGTCGATATTCATTCGTCCCTTGGAGCAGTAGTGGACAATGCAGCCTGGCGTCTGACTCATGCATTGGCTTCATTGAGAGATAAACATAATCATGTTTTGGTAGATGGTTTTTATGATGATATTGAACAGCCCTCAGCTTCTGCACAGCAGGCAGTAAAAGAGAAAAAAGTCAGTCAGGACAAGATTGCCGCCATATATGGGTTAAAACACCCGTTTATTACTGAACAGCTGGACTGGACTGCTGAAGAAGCGTTGGCATTTTACCCAACCATGACGATTTGTGGTCTGCTTTCAGGCTATACTGATGAGGGAACTAAGACCGTTCTGCCTAGAAAGGCTTCTGCTAAACTGGACTGCCGTTTAGTTCCAGGTCAGGATCCTTTAAAAATTGAACAGTTACTTAGACAGCACTTGGATAAAAACGGATTTGCGGATGTCAAACTTGATTTACTGAAAGGGTCAAAAGCATTCCGTTCAGATATCGATCATCCATTCGTTCAGACAGTGAAAGAATCTGCTGAAGAAGTCTATGGCACAAGCAGCGAAGTTGTACTGTCGCCGACAAATCCTGGTACTGGTCCAATGTTCAGCTTCGGAGAGCACCTCGGGATTCCAGTAGCCAGCAGTGGCTGCGGTCATGCCGAAGGAAAAGCCCATGCACCTAATGAGTCTATCCGCTTGACTGATTTTGAACAGGGAACGCATCATATGGTAGAGTTCCTGAAAAAATTTAAAGACGCTTAAAACAGAGATTTTTCTCTGTTTTTTTGCGTCTCTTCTTTTTTTAAAAAATGAGAAATCCTCTTTTGTTACTAAAATGTGAACTTTAGATGAAAATGGTGTCAAGACAGGATACGGTGAGATAAGAAAACGAGAGAGAATGTAAACGCATTAGTATTATTTTCAGAATCACAAAACCGAATAATTGATTTTATAAATACCTATTCATACGGAAATAAGGATACAGGAGCGCTAATAAAAATGATAGCGATTACTTAGCGGAAAACTGATCAGTTAAAATTAGTCTATTTATATTAAATTTTTCTAATAAAGCAGATTAATGTATTTTTTCAGTAAATTTAGTTTTAAGATAAGAGATAGAATGACCAAAATGGCAATAAGGAAGAACTGTTTCATTCAGACAGTCTTTTTGGAGTTCTAAAACTAGATAACTATTAAGATGGAGGGTTTTGTTTGGACACACAACAGATAGCATTCATGTTTTTCGGAGGACTGGGGATTTTCCTGTTCGGACTGAAATATATGGGAGATGGATTACAGAAAAGTGCAGGGGATAGTTTACGAGAAATTCTCAATAAATTTACATCCACACCACTTCGAGCTATTTTAGCCGGTATATTTGTAACCATTCTGTTTCAAACGAGTACAGGGACGACCGTCCTGACGGTTGGATTAGTCAGTGCCGGATTTATGAAGCTGAAACAAGCGATTGGTGTCATTATGGGAGCCAATATTGGAACAACAGCTACTGCTTTTATCATCGGGTTTAACATTGGAGCTTATGCGCTGCCGATCATTGCAATCGGATCAGCCATGCTGTTCTTCTTTAAACGTCCGATCATCAATAATATCGGACAAGTCTTCTTCGGTATCGGAACTATTTTCTACGGGCTGACGCTCATGGGGGATGCGATGAGGCCGCTGAGGGATTTGGAAATGTTCAGGGAACTGATGGTTACCTTATCTGATAATCCATTCCTGGGCGTTGTTGGCGGAACACTGTTGACCTTTGTCTTACAAAGCTCAACTGCAACAATCGGAATTATTCAAGAGTTGTATGGTCAAGGCAGCATGGAACTGACTGCGGCTTTACCTATTTTATTCGGTAGTAATATCGGAACGACCTTTACAGCCATTATTGCCGCTGTAGGAGCTAGTGTAGCAGCTAAACGCTCATCTGCTTCTCATGTTATATTCAACCTTGTCGGAACAGCACTGGTCCTAATCGTGCTGACACCTTTTACTAATTTACTGATCGCCATTTCAGGTGCGTTGAACCTTAACCCCGCTATGCAGATTGCATTCGGTCATGGTATGTTCAACGTCGTCAACGTACTGATCCAAATGTGGTTCATCAGTCAACTGGCAGCCATAGTGTCCAAAATAGTACCGGGTGATGATGCCCTCATTGAATACGATGCATCACATCTTGATTATTCATTGATCACCACTGCGCCATCAGTCGCCTTGAACCAGGCAAAACGTGAAATACATCAGATGGGTGAATTCGTCCTTGAAGAGTATCGCGAAATGTTCAAGTACTATAAAAATCAGGATGAAGTCAGCCTGGCAAACACTCTGCAGATGGAAGATGTCGTAAACAAGATCGACACGCATTTAACAGAGTACCTCATGCTGATATCGGTAGAGGATCTGCCGCTCAAGAGCTCAACGGAGCACGCACAGATGATGGATATCACGAAGTACCTCGAACGTATTGGGGATCACAGTGAAAACATCTTAAATAATATCAAAGAAGCGGTCAGAGCAAATAAGAAACATGCTAAAAATAAGAATGGCAAGCAACCGGAGAAAATCTTCTATGATGAAGATTTGATTGCCTTGTTCCATTTAGTAGAACAAAATATTCAGGACGCGGTCAAGTCCTTCACAGAAGACAGTTACTCATTAGCCGGTGGCGTCATCAAGCGTGAAAAAGAAGTAAACCGCCTGGAAAATGAAATCAGAATCAAATACATTGAACGACTAAACTCAGGAGTCGGCCTGCCATCTGACGGAATTTTGTTTGTAGATATCGTTTCTAACCTGGAACGTATGTCTGATCACTCAGCAAAAATTGCGAAACATTCACTTGGTATCCGCTATCCATTCCAGCATCAGTCTCGTACACCGAGACACGGGCAGCCAAAAGAGGTTACCGAAGGCGTGGAAATCAGCAATACCTGATAGATTACTAATCAAAGACCCCAGAGATCAGCATTAAAATCTGATCCCTGGGGTCTTTCCTTAATTAATGGCTCAACACATTATACAAGATGATTTGTTAAGGTGCCGATTTTATCAATCGTAATGTCCAGTCTGTCCTTGGCTTTAAGCCAGTCTGGATTGGATTGTTCAAGTATTACACCGCTTGGGGTCCCTGTAAATATCATGTCTCCAGGGTTTAATGTCATATACTGACTGGCCTGGCTTACGATTTTTGACACTGAGAAAATCATTTCTGAAGTGGAACTGTCCTGAACGATCTTACCATTTAATTTTGTCTGAATGGCCAAGTTCTCTACATTAGGTAGCTCATCTTTTGTCACAATGGAAGGGCCAACTGGTGCAAAGTAATCAAGTGTTTTACCGATCATCCACTGAGATGACTGAAACTGTAATGCACGGTCACTTAAATCGTTTCCGATAGTGTAACCGAAAATAGCATCTTTGGCTGCTTTCTCGCACACGCTGTTAACGCGTTTTCCAATGATAATCACAAGTTCGGCTTCATAATCAACCTTCTGAGTAATAGAAGGCAGAGGTATCGTCTGCTTATGTGCTGCCAGTGCATTTGGAAATTTATTAAAGAAGACAGGACTAACAGGCACTTCTCCGCCGGTGGCTTTGACATGGTCCACATAATTCATTCCCACACAAAGAATTTTCTCCGGCTGATTGATGACTGGCAGATAATGAATGTCTGACTCAGCCAATAAGTAATTATCCAGTGAAAAATGCAGATCGCCTGCCTGATCGATAACCTGTCTGATTAGATCGAGTCCATCATCTACGCTCTTCAGTAAATCAGTCATACTTAAGGGAATCGTTGCATTGAGATGGTCTGCTAATCTCTGTATAGCCAGGATTCCGTCTTCTGTCTGTACACCTAAAAATTCACCTGGAACCTTATTATGGCTATAGCGTACAAGTTTCATGTTCATTTCTCCTTTTTTTATGCTATCTAGATTATATGAGAAATAGAAAGAGATAACAAAAATAACGATTGTACTTGATTAAGCAGAATCAGTTTATATACTTGCTCTTATGCGGCTTTTTTAGTAAACTGAAAAGACGGTAGTTAGAGATCGAACTGGAGGAAAATAACATATGAGTAAACGGAATAAAAACATTGAAGTTGAAATAAACGAAACGGAGAACAGTAAAGGCAACTATACTGAACTGGAATTAGTCGTCCGCAAAAAAGTTATCGGTAAAATCATGCAGAAAGAAGATGGCCCGGTGTCAGTGGAATTTAAAACAGGTAAAAAAAGAACGGCCCGTTCAGTTGATGAAGGCGTTCAGCTGGTAATCGAAGAATATAACTTACATGATGAATAAAGAAATAATGAAGCAAAGCAGCTGAGACTGCTTTGCTTATTTTTTTTACGAAAGCTTATGAATAGTGGTTGTAAAGCTTCTTATGGTAAGATTAAAAAAAGTAAATGTTGAAGAAAGGAAGTGAAATTGTGCAGAAAGTAGAAAAATTAGAAGAAAAAATACCGCGCAAAGATAAACTGCTGAGGTTGATTCAAATTTTCCAATCCAATTGGGAACGAGCAACTGTAAATCAGAGTGGGGCTGAAATGGCCTATTTTGTCCTACTCTCTCTTTTCCCGCTCTTATTGCTTATAGCCAACGTTATTCCGCTGCTGCCAATCGAAACAAATGAAATGCTAGCTATTGTAGCCGATTTTGTGCCTCAGGATATTTTTAATATTATTGAACCGATTCTTGAAGGGTACCTTGAAAGCGCCAGTGGAGGATTCATTTCATTCGGGTTATTGACGGCAATATGGTCAGCCAGTAAAGTTATTACGATTTTAAGACGAGTGCTGGATGATGTGTATGGCTCAGTGCAGAAGAAGAATTTTGTCATCGGGCGTATTTTATCTCTATTTGTCATGATTGGCATACTGTTCGTTATTGGTGCCGCTCTTTTCATATTTGTATTTGGAGAACAAATATTAGAATTTGTGCAGAACACCATTGGTTTTGATATACCGTTTGTTCAGGAGTTCCTGTTACTCAGATGGGTTATCCTTATAGTCATTCTCTTTGCCGTATTGTTGATCGTTTACAGGTTTGTTCCAAATCATCATCTTTCATTCAAGTACTCTTACCAGGGAGCGATATTTGCAACAATTGCCTGGATGCTGCTGACTCAAGGGTTTTCCATTTATTTAGCGGTAGCGAGTGACGATGCTCTAACTAACGCGACTTTCGGTGGGTTCCTGGCATTAATGCTGTTCCTTTATTTCACGAGTATTGTCATACTACTGGGAGCACTCCTGAATGCTATCATATTCGAATGGAAAAATCATATGTCCGTTCCGGAATATGAAGCTGTTAAACGTAATGAGAAAAAAATGGAAGATTCCAACTGGACAGGGTATCCAGACGAATCTGAGACTGTCATAATGAAGAGACGATTATTTAAAGTCAACAAGCTGAAAGAAGAAGAAATAGAAGAACGTGAAGACACAGAAAAAAATATGAAAGATATCTAACTCGCTAAAGTGAAAAAGAGTGAAAGGGGAGAATCATTTCGATGATTCTTCCTTTTTTCTTTCGATCAGTTTTACCTGTCAGCTCATCAGGCGATATTAGTCGAGTTGGTAAGTTAACGGGTTTACCTTCCCACTGGCAGCGAGAGTTGATTTGGGAGGGTAAGTTAACGGGTTTACGCTCCCAGTCGCAGCGAGAATGGATTTGGGTGGGTAAGTTAGCGGGTTTACCTTCCCACTAAAATCGGAAGTAAATTTGAGTGGGCAAGCTAGGGGATATGTTGGGTTCAGACTTCCCACTGTTCCTTCACTTCAAAGCATAAAACACGGTAACTGCACATCTTTCAATAAAAATGGTAGCGACTTATCATTTTTCAACCTGTAAACTCTCTTAAAGACAAATGCTTTTCATAACTCTTCCTTTTATTTTTTGTGTGAAGTGGTCTATAATAGATAAGAGATATTAGGAGGGGTTTAATGAAATTTTATTGTCACCCACGCTGCTCAACGTGTAAGAAAGCTGTGAAATGGCTGGATGAGCACGCGGTAGAATACGAGACGATCAGTCTGTTAGAGGAATCTCCGTCTAAAGAAGAGTGGGAGTCGTTTTTAACAAATGCAGACCGCTCAATCAAATCGTTTTTCAATACAAGTGGAAATGCCTATAGAGAGCAGAATTTAAAAGAGACCCTACCTGACATGTCTGTAGCAGAAGCGGCTCGCCGGCTTTCTGAAAATGGAATGCTGGTCAAACGACCTTTTGCTGTAGAAGGATCCACCTGCACGTCAGGATTTAAAGTAGAAGAGTATGAAAACGTGTGGAAAAAAGGAGAATAAGATTATGACAATCAAATACCATCCGAACGGATTATGGGTTGAAAAAGTAGATGAAACGGATTATCGTGTGGGCTTGTCTGAAAAAGGGCAGGACGACGTTGGAGAAGTCATGTTTGCTGAATTGAGCACAAAAGAAGGGGCCATGAAAAAAGGGGACCCCATTCTGAACGTTGAGGGCGCTAAGGCTGTTACAGAGTTCACTATTCCTTTTGATGTGACAGTGAAATCAGTCCATCAGGAATTAGAAGATGAACCGGAACTGCTGAATGCTTCTGAAAAAGAAGAAAACTGGATTCTGGTCGTGACAGACTTAGCTGAGACTGATTTTAATCAATTAAATACGGAAGCATTTTTAAAATAAAATATTGAGAGCGAGAGGAGAAATAGTATGCCAATAGTACACGTAGAAATGATAGAAGGGCGTTCGAAAGACCAGAAAGAAGGGTTGATCAAGGATGTCGTTAAAGCAGTGGAAACTCACACTGGTGCGTCTAAAGAAGCGGTGACTGTAATTATAAACGAAATCAGTAAAGAAAATATTGCGACTAAAGGCGAATACCACGGGTAATAACAGACTGAATGCAGGGCTTAAACGCTCTGCATTTTTCTGTGTCGTGAGACTAGTACACGCATATAAACTGTGATAAACTGAAAGGAAATATATGCGACGTCATCAGGGGAGCTAAGCAGCTGAGAAAGGTAAGACCTGACCCTTGACCCAATCTAGATAATGCTAGCGAAGGGAAGATGAATAGGACAAGACGATCAGTCGGTGTGCTTATTTTTACATTCATCTCTTCCACTTTTCTAGTGGAAGTTTTTTTTGTTTAATCAGCACAAACTGAGGAGGATAAAAGTGGATTTAAATCATCCCATTCAAAACATACGTAAAATGAACCCGTTAATCCATAACATTACCAATCTGGTCGTAGCCAATGATGTAGCGAATACCCTGCTGGCTATCGGTGCATCACCTATTATGGCACTTGCTGTCGAAGAAGTTGAAGAGGTCGTGACATTGGCAGATGCAGTAGTATTGAACCTGGGGACACCGACACCTCAGAGAATAGACAGTCTGCTTGCTGCTGGAAAAAAAGCCAATGATCTCAACGTACCTGTTATCTTTGATCCTGTTGGAGTAGGTGCTACTCACTTCAGACAGACAGCTGCTCAACAGCTCCTTGAATCAGTTGATTTCTCAGTTATACGCGGAAACACAGCTGAAATTGCGTCGCTAATCGGAGTGCATCGCCAATCAAAAGGGGTAGATGCTTTAGACAGTGAAGAGTTGCCGGTTGATATAGCAGAACGATGTGCCCGAGATTTAAACTGCATAGTTGCTATTTCAGGAGTGGTCGATATCGTCAGCGATGGTCACGCAACCTATTCCATTCATAATGGGGACTCGTTATTAGGACGGATTACAGGCAGCGGCTGTATGCTGAGTGGTATTATTGGGGCCTTTTTATCGAATATGGCGTCAACAGACTGGCTGACTGCTACAGTCAAAGCGCACTGTGCCTTTGGCATTGCAGCTGAAAAGGCAGTCGCGAGTGGTGTGTCTGGTCCAGGAACCTTTCGAGCTGGCCTGATCGATGCATTAGCAGATTTGACTGATGACGAGTTGACTCACAATCATAGAATGGAGAAGATAAACGTATGATTAAAGTACCTCAAGTATTGACTATAGCAGGAAGTGACAGTGGCGGTGGCGCAGGGATTCAGGCGGATCTGAAAACGTTCCAGGAACGCGATGTATTCGGCATGTCTGTTATTACAGCAATCACAGCACAAAATACAATGGGCGTTCAAAGTGTTCACCCTGTTCCAGTTGAAATGGTAAAAGCACAGTGGGAGTCGATTTTTTCTGACTTCACCGTTTCTGCAATGAAGACAGGTATGCTGGTCAACGGAGATTATATGACCGTTATTGCAGACGCATACCGTGACTACAGGACAGTCCCATTAGTCATCGATCCGGTCATGATTGCTAAAGGCGGCCATTCGTTAATGGAAAAAGAAGCAATTACAGTTATGAGAGATGTACTGGCGCCTCTAGCGACAGTCATTACCCCTAATATCCCTGAGGCAGAAGCGTTGACGGATGTCGAAATCGTGTCCAAAGATGACATGCTTAAAGCAGCATATATCCTGAGAGAAAAGGGAAGCAGGAATGTGGTGATTAAAGGCGGTCATGCCCTGGATGAAGAGCATGCAGATGATTTGGTCGTACTGGAAGATGGCAGGCAAATCTGGTTGAACGCGCCAAGGGTCAATACTAAAGAAACGCATGGAACAGGTTGTACCTTTGCAGCGTGTATTGCCGCGGAACTGGGTAAAGGAAATACCGTTGAAGGAGCGGTCAGAACGGCTAAGGCTTTTATACTGGCTGCTATTCGAAATGAACTGCACATTGGTCATGGTCACGGACCCACAAATCATTGGGCTTATAGAAAGGATCACTCATGAAAAGAGATATAAACGCTATACTGGAAGTTTATTATATTGCGGGCTCTCAGGATTGTGGAACAAGGTCACTGACAGAGGTGCTGGAAGAGGCACTGAAAGCCGGTATCACGTGTTTTCAGTTTAGAGAAAAGGGACCTGGTAGTTTGGAAGAGGATTCCGTTGCTGCGCTGGCATTAGCTCAAGAATGTCAGGTTTTATGCAGACAGTATGGTGTGCCCTTCATCGTCAACGACAATGTTGAGATGGCAGACGTGCTGAATGCAGACGGTGTGCATATAGGACAGGGTGACGATCCTGTTCAGTCTGTCATAGATCGCCTGGGGACTGATCCCATTATTGGGCTCTCTACCAACAATGTAACTCAGTTCAAACAGGCGGCGACTATAGAAGGGGTAGATTACGCTGGCATTGGACCGGCATTCAAGCCGAGGTCCAAATCAGACCATGAAGAGATCATCGGGCTTGACGGAATAACTGAAGCAATGACTGTAATGAATCGACTACCTGCCGTAGCAATTGGCGGCATAGATGAAACAAATGCGGGTAAAGTTTGGAGAACAGGCGTAGAAGGAGTGGCAGTTGTCTCGGCTATTTCTCGATCAGAACAAATAAGTCAGACTGTTAGCCAGCTAAAAAAGCCCAAAAGCTGAATAAATCAGAAAAAAGTGTGACTTTGTCGTGAAAAGTGAACAAGTCATACTTTTTCTATGTATATAATGTATAATGAAAGCGAATACATAAACAGGAGGGATAGCTATGAAGGTAAAAGGTAAAACGATTGTCGTGACAGGAGCAGGATCCGGAATGGGAAGAGAGCTTGCATTAGAGCTGCTTACCAGGGGGGCACGAGTGGCAGCGTTGGATATGAATGAAGACGCGGTCCTCGAAACAACGCGTCTGGCACCGGATGCAAAGGACAAAATATCAACACACGTGGCCAACATTACAGATAGAGCTATGGTCGAACGCTTAGTTGACGAAGTAATTGAGCACCATGGGACAGTCGACGGTATTATAAATAATGCAGGTATCATCCAACCCTTCATAGACGTCAATGATTTAAGTTACGAAAAAATAGAGCAGGTTATGAACGTCAACTTTTACGGCACTCTCTATATGGTAAAAAGCTTTTTGCCGGAACTGCTTAAACGACCTGAAGGGCATATCTTGAACATTTCCAGTATGGGCGGATTTTTACCGGTACCGGGCCAATCAATCTACGGGGCGTCTAAAGCAGCCGTCAAACTGATGACTGAAGGCTTACGATCTGAACTTCTGGATACGAAAGTAGGGGTAACTGTCGCATTTCCTGGTGCCATCAAAACCAATATAATGAAAAACTCTCAAGTTGAACGTAAAACGACTACTGATACAAGTGGAAGAGAGCATAAGTTGACCTTGGCCGATGATGCAGCTAAGATGATGATCGATGCGATTGAAGACAATGCGTATCGTGTTATGGTCGGTAACGATGCAAAAATGATGGACCGTATGTACAGAGTGATGCCCAAAAAAGCAGCAGCTGTCATAGCGGAAAAACTTAAAAATTAATAGGCATTTATCATGCATTGAAATAGCGCAGAGGAATCGTTCTCTGTGCTGTTTTTATATGCAGGTTGAAGAGAAAGAAATGTCTGATCAAACACCCTCGTTAGAGATGAAACGATCAGTATAAGGTGTTATTTTAATAAAAATACTGTAATATAGTGGTATTGTTAGTTTTAGATTGTGGGGAAAAGGGATGAATAAAAGAAAAGCTAAGACAGTTGGGAAGATAATTGGAGGAATTATCGGCCTGTACGTTATTTATTTTATATTCACAGCGCTCATTTTAGTGGCTTTGAGAACACCGCCTGGGGTTGTGGAGAGAGTAATCGAGTTCAAAGAAACGGACGAAACAGTCACGTTGCTGGAGTACGGTTTAGATGCTTTTGGTGCCCGAATGGACATTATCGACCAGGCTGAAGAATCGATCGACGTGTCTTACTTCTACATGGAAGACGGCGAAAGTGTCCAGCTATTTTATGCCTACATATTGGCAGCTGCGGACAGAGGAGTCGAAGTCCGGTACATACTGGATGGGATTTTTCACGGGGTACGTGGAGATGACCGGGATGTGTTGAGAGCATTCAATGCGCACCCGAATATTGAGCTCAAACTGTACGAACCGATCGTTTCAATCGTGCTGGCTCCCTGGCGTTTGAATAATCGTCTGCATGATAAGCTGCTGCTTGTTGATAATCAGTACGCTATTATCGGTGGACGAAATGTGGGTGATTTGTATTACGAAAGAAGCGCTGAAGATGTGGGGTATTCCTATGACCGTGATGTCCTGATCATCAATGCTGATCAGGCTGAAGAAAGTCTGGTTTCAGATATGCGAGCTTACTATACTGATTTATTTGAAAGTGAGTATGCAAAAACAGAGGATAATCGGAATTTATTCCAATGGGAACAGAATCTGGCCGATGAAAAAATAGCAGCCTTAACTGAAACATATGAAGAACATAAAATTGAACTAGAAGAACGTGACAATGTCAGCGAAATAGATAACTGGGTGGAACGGTCTGTTGAAATCAACAGTGGGTTCTTCACTCATAACAGTATAGAACGTAACTTTAAACAGCCCTATATTTGGAGTGATATGCTGACACTGGCCAGTCAGGCGGAAGAATCGATTTTCATTCAGTCATCCTGGACAATTCCAGACCGTCACATGCGCAGACACATTGAAGAAGCCGATATTACAATTGATGAAGGTATTTTGTTAACCAATGGGATGTCAACCAATTCAAATATGGTCGCTCAAAGCGGCACAGAAAATCGCAGACAGTACTTTGTCGACTCATTTCTGGACTATTATGAGTACCAGCCGAAAGAAGCGTCTCTTCATATGAAGTCAATGGTCGTAGATGACCGAATCAGTGTAGTAGGGGCATTCAATTTTGATGCCAGAAGTACCTACTTGAGCACAGAGTCCATGATTGTGCTGGACAGTGAAGAACTGGCTGAACAAATTATGACGGAAGCTGAGGAGAGCTATCTGAAAAAAAGTGTGTTGTTCGAACAAGACGGCACGGTTATCCCAGGAGAAAAAACAGACGAAAATGACGTTATCTGGTGGCAGAGATTGCTGATTCCAGCTATGCGTCCAATCGCATGGGCACTGGAAAGTCTCCTTTAATTGAATACAGTCAAAAGTCATCAGCGCTTATCAGTGTCTGATGACTTTTTAAATACTCTCAGATGATAACTTTTACAATCTGGAAAGCCTGTTATATCAACTTAGAATGAGATGTCACACGTTTTTAACGAAAGAAACCTTGATTCTGATTCTCAATTAGACTAAAATTAGGGATTGTAAGCAGGAAACTAAATCACTGAAGATTTAGCTATTTTTGCTCAAAAAAATACAAGTAGAAAAGGAAGGTACATAATGGCCGTATTAGAAATCAAGAACCTACATGTATCCATTGAGGACAAAGAAATTCTTAAAGGCGTGAACCTGAAGATGCAGACAGGGGAAATCCACGCAATCATGGGACCAAACGGAACAGGGAAATCAACACTTTCTGCTGCAATAATGGGACACCCAAGCTACGAAGTGACTGAAGGAGAAGTTCTTTTAGACGGAGAAAACGTTCTGGAAATGGAAGTTGACGAACGTGCCCGTGCTGGACTATTTTTAGCTGTTCAATACCCAAGTGAAATTGCTGGAATCACTAACGCTGAATTCATGCGTGCAGCAATCAACTCACGACGTGAAGACGACGATAAAATGGGCGTTATGGACTTCATTACGAAACTGGATGAAAAAATGGCTGTTCTGGATATGCCGGAAGAAATGGCTGAACGTTACTTGAATGAAGGATTTTCAGGTGGAGAGAAAAAACGTAACGAAATATTGCAGCTAATGATGATCGAACCGACTTTCGCTATTTTAGACGAAATCGATTCAGGACTCGATATTGATGCCCTGCAAGTTGTATCAAAAGGGGTGAATGCGATGCGTGGTGAAGGATTCGGATCATTGATCATTACCCACTATCAGCGTTTACTGAACTACATTACACCAGACGTTGTTCACATCATGATGGACGGACGCGTTGTTAAAACAGGTGGAGCAGATCTATCTAAACAACTTGAAGCAGAAGGATACAAAGGTCTAATGGAAGAATTAGGATTAGACATCGAACTTATAGAAGACTAATTTTAAAGGAGGCCCTGACTTATGGAACTAAAAACGAAAGAGTATGTGAGTTATTCAGACGCATTACAAGCCTTCTCCAGAGGACTACAAGAACCTGAGTGGATGCTTCAGATGCGCCTTGACGCACTTGAAAACATTGAAGACTTGAACTTACCCGTCATCGAACGGTTAAGATACAACCGCTGGCCCCTGTTTCAGGTTCCTGACCTGACAGGCGCACCTGCATCAAAAACAGTTGATCCGTTTGAATTTATCGAAGACAAAGCGGACGCTGCACGCGTAATCCAAACAGGAAACGACACAGTCATTGAAACACTGCCGGAGTCATTAAAGGATAAAGGCGTTATCTTTACTGATATGCACACTGCTTTAAGAGAGCACCCTGAATTAGTTAAAGAAGCGTATATGTCTAAAGCTGTTAAGCCTGATACGAATAAAATAACGGCTTTCCATGCAGCCTTCATGAATTCTGGACTTTTCTTATATGTACCGAAAAATGTGGTGATCGAAGAGCCTCTAGAAGCTATCTTCATTCAAAACAGCTTAGTAGAAGATGCTTACATTAAACACGTATTGATTTATGCAGATACAAACTCAAGCTTTAACTACGTTGAAAAGTTCCTGACTAAAGGAAACAAAAAAAATGCTGGGAATATCGTCGTCGAAGTGGTGACTAAAGCCGGCGCACAAGTTAAGTTCAGTGCCGTCGATCAGCTGGGTGAAAACTCGACTATTTACTTTAACCGTAAAGGGCACACATCTAGAGATTCATCTATTGACTGGGCAATCGGGGCTATGAATACCGGGAATGTCATCTGTGATTTCGACACCGACCTCGTTGGAGAAGGATCATCAACAGACTTGAAAGCCGTCGGAGTCAGCAGTGGCCGTCAGACGCAAGTCATTGATTCAAATGTCGTGAACATCGGTAGAAACACAACTGGGAATATTTTCCAGCATGGCGTTATTTTAGACCGTGCAACATTGACGTTTAACGGAATCGGACATATCTTAAACGGAGCAAAAGGCTCAGATGCGCAGCAAGAATCCCGCGTACTGATGCTGTCTGATAAAGCCCGTGGCGATGCCAATCCGATTTTACTGATTGAAGAAAATGATGTTACTGCCGGTCACGCAGCCAGTGTTGGACGCGTGGACCCGGAAGAAATGTATTACCTGATGAGTAGAGGAATCGAAAAAACAGAAGCCGAACGTTTAGTTATCCGCGGATTCTTAGGAAAAGTGATTCAAGCTATTCCACTGAGAAGCATGCGAGATGATCTGGTTCAAACAATCGAAAGGAAGTTGACTTCTAGATGACCGTGCCATACGAAGAGCTGCGAAAGGATTTTAAAATTCTGGATCAGCATGTCAACGATGAGCCGCTTGTTTATTTAGATAACGCCGCAACCTCACAAAAACCTGAAGCCGTACTCAAGACCGTTGAAGACTATTACCATACCTCGAATGCCAATGTGCACAGAGGCGTGCATACACTGGCTGAACGTGCAACAGTACAATACGAAGGGTCACGTGAAAAGGTCCGCCGCTTCATCAATGCACCTGATACATCTGAAGTCTTGTTCACTAGAGGAACAACGACCAGCTTGAACTGGGTGGCTAGAAGTTTAGGTGATGAAATTGTTGAACGGGGCGATGATATCGTGATTTCCTATATGGAACATCACTCCAATATCATCCCCTGGCAGCAGCTTGCGAAGCGTAAAGGGGCGAATCTGAAGTATATCGAACTGACAGATGAAGGCATGCTGGACATGGCTGATTTGAAAAAGAAGATAACCGAAAATACAAAGATCGTCTCTTTGACGCATGTCTCTAATGTACTCGGTGTTGTGAACCCGATCAGGGAGATCACAGACTATGTACATGAAAAAGGCGGCATCATGGTAGTGGACGGTGCACAAGCTGTGCCGCACATGCCAGTTGATGTTCAAGCGTTGGATGCTGATTTTTATGCTTTTAGTGGACATAAAATGATGGCACCGACGGGTATCGGCGTTCTGCACGGTAAACGCAAATGGCTCGAGCAAATGGAGCCTTTGGAGTTTGGCGGAGAGATGATCGACTTTGTAGAACTGCAGGACAGTACATGGAAAGAACTTCCATGGAAATTCGAAGCAGGAACGCCTAATATTGCCGGAGCGATCGGTTTAGGTGCTGCAATTGACTACTTGGAAAATGTCGGCATGAGTGGGATAATGGACCATGAACAAAATCTGGTGGCCTACTTGATGCCGAAGCTGGAAGAAATTGATGGACTGACTCTTTTCGGACCGAAAAAAGCCTCAGACCGCACAGGCGTGATCGCATTTAATATCGATGGTGTTCACCCTCATGACGTTGCAACTGCAATGGATATGGAAGGGGTCGCTGTCAGAGCGGGTCACCACTGTGCACAACCGTTAATGACTTATCTCAACCAGCCTGCTACAGCACGTGCAAGCTTTTACCTGTACAACACCATTGCTGATGCAGACAAATTCGTAGAGGCACTGAAAGCCACGAAGGAGTTTTTCTTAGATGGCCTTGACTAAATTAGACCAATTATACCGAGCAGTGATACTGGATCATTCAAAGAACCCGAGAAGACGAGGGGTGCTGGATAAAGCGACGACCCAGATCGAGTTGAAAAACCCGACCTGTGGGGACGTAATCCAGGTTCAGATGGCAATTGAAGAGAATATTATAACAGATGTCCGTTTCGAAGGCAGTGGCTGCACGATATCGATGTCCAGTGCCAGTATGATGACAGACGCAATATTAGGGAAGTCGATAGAAGACGCCTTGATGCTTGCAGATGAATTTTCTGGTGTCGTTCAGGGAGAAGAAGCTGAACACAAACACGAACTAGGGGACGCCATGATGTTATCAGGTGTATCCAAGTTTCCGGCTCGTATCAAATGTGCGACACTGTCGTGGAAAGCACTTGAAAAAGCCCTCGAAGCAGACGGCACAGGCGTAGACGGACAGTTAAAACACGATTAGATGTATACTGAATGAAGAAACATGACCATTGTCTAGCAGTTAAAGCCTGACACCGCATGAAAAAAGATGAAATTACCGAGCTAGCGCATACCATTCGACTAATTCGCTGAAGCGAAAAGTCTCTTGGCAATTGCGCAGTATGCTCATTCGGGGTAGTTTCCCTATTTTTCAAGGGTGTCAGAGCGGCTTTATCTGCTTTTCTTGAAGTGAGGGAAGGGGAAATTTACATGGTTCAAGTACCAGAAAAGAACGAATACAAATACGGATTCCACGATGATGTCGAATCGATTTATGATACGGGTAAAGGGTTAAATGAAAGTATTATCCGTGACATTTCCGCTCGTAAGAACGAACCGGAGTGGATGCTTGACTACCGTCTGAAATCATATGAGCACTACAGATCTCGTCCAATGCCTCAGTGGGGAGCAGACTTATCAGATGTTGATTTTGATAACTACACTTACTACCGTAAAGCAAGCGAGAAATCTGAAAGAAGCTGGGATGATGTGCCGGACAAAATCAAAGAAACCTTTGACCGTCTAGGTGTACCAGAAGCAGAACGTCAATTCCTGGCAGGTTCTGGAGCTCAGTATGAATCAGAAGTGGTTTACCACAATATGAAAGAAGAATTTGAAAAACTAGGCATCGTCTTTACAGATACAGATACAGCTTTAAAAGAGTATCCTGAAATCTTTAAAGAACACTTTGGTACAGTTGTCCCACCAACAGACAACAAACTGGCGGCATTGAATGCCTCTGTATGGTCTGGTGGAACATTCATTTACGTCCCTAAAGGCGTTAGATGTGACGTTCCTCTACAAATGTACTTCCGTATTAACAACGAAATGATGGGTCAATTTGAACGTACATTAATCGTTGTAGACGAAGGCGCAAGTGTCCATTATGTTGAAGGCTGTACAGCACCAACTTTCTCAACCAGCTCATTACATGCTGCCGTTGTAGAAATCATCGTTAAAAAAGATGCTTACTGCCGTTACACGACTATACAAAACTGGTCAGATAACGTGTATAACCTGGTAACAAAACGTGCCACAGCTGCAGAAGGTGCGACTGTTGAATGGATCGATGGGAACTTAGGCGCTAAAACGACTATGAAATACCCAAGTATCCACTTAAACGGACGCGGCGCACGGGGTACGACCATGTCTATCGCAATGGCTGGAGCCGGACAAGTACAAGATACAGGTGCTAAAATGATCCACAACGCACCGAATACGTCCAGCTCAATTGTCTCTAAATCAATCGCAAAAGACGGCGGAGAAGTCAACTACCGTGGTCAAGTCACCTTTGGTAAAGACTCAGCTGGTTCTATTTCTCACATCGAGTGTGATACGATTTTGATGGATGACCTGTCTAAATCAGACACGATTCCATTCAATGAAATCCATAACTCAAACGTGGCTCTGGAACACGAAGCAAAAGTATCTAAAATTTCTGAAGAACAACTGTACTACTTGATGAGTAGAGGACTAAGCGAAGAAACCGCGACAGAAATGATTGTCATGGGATTCGTAGAACCCTTCACTAAAGAGTTACCAATGGAATACGCCGTTGAACTGAACCGTCTCATTAGTTTCGAGATGGAAGGATCAGTGGGATAAAACTAAAAATCTGTAGAGAAAAACCTTGTCAAGTAGTATATGCTATTTGACAAGGTTTTTCTCTATGAAAATTACAAGGGTTCGAGTTTATTAAGTATTTTAGCCTATGTTTAAACATTTACATTAACTTTCAATCTGTATGAGAGATATCTAGTTTTTTTGTTTCTCTGTATTCTTCAGCGTCTGGAAGTTCTGTAAAATCAATAGTTAAATCTTTGTATTCTTCTAAAGTATCTTTAATTTCATCAATAGTTACTTTAAAAAACTCTTTACGAGAATTAATCTTATTTATTCGTTGACTATCAAATCTCTTATGAAGAGTATTCTCTAACTGGTAGGCCTCGTAACTAAATATTATAGCATGAATATCAAACGGAAATGGGACTGAAGCACTACTTAATTCTGCTATTCTTTCATATGGATTTAATCTTCTAGTAACTCCAATTTTCACTGTATCTTCTCCGAAAGCACCAATATTACTTATTATATAAACATATCCAGCAGAAGAATGGGCTTCTCTATAATCGAGTTCTGTTTTTTCAGCTTCTTTTTCTTTGATTTTTTTCTGCAAATCCATAATTTCTTTATTTAAAGAATCTCTTTGGTCTTCATTTTCTCCTGAATTAATTTTCCTTAAAAGTTCTTCAACCATTTGACTATAGTGGCTAATATCTTTATTAAGGAATTTTTTCTTAGATTCAATCTCTTGTTGAAGTTTCTTTTCTTCTCTATCACGTTCGCGTTGTTCTCTTAATTCTTCCTTCTCTTCCTGTTTCTTTCTTTCATATTCAAAAGCTAGATACAATTCGTCTTTCTTTAACTGTAAAAAACTTTTCGATAAACTTACTTTGCTCGAAGAATTCAACTTATTTAATTGCTCGTAAGAATTGATGATTCTCTTTTCAATGGACTCAATATTACTAAATTTCACTTTGTTAATTGCAGCTTCGCATTCGTTGTTAAATGATCTTATTATCAGTCTAATATTATCATTAGTCATTTTCTTTCCTTTTGATTTTGAACCATCTACTGTCCAATTATCAAAATAATTAACAGCAGTTTTTGATTTTATCATTTGTTTTTGATTATTTCTTATATCTATTAACCTATCTTTATATCCAATTGCAGTTGAAAAAGTATATTTTGGCCTGTATAAACTAAATTGTTCCATCTCTAGCTCATCTGATATTGACACTAGCTTGGAATCGAGCTCCCGTATATTTTTTTTCTTATCATTAATTGATTGGTCTAATTCGTTTTCTCTTGTTCTGAGTTCAGTAAGCTTTTCTTTTCCTGTTGCTATTTTTACTTGTATTTCTAATAAAGTCAACTTATTTATATCTGTAAGATCATTTTTCAGACTGTTTAGTTCATTTTCTAAACGTATTATTGTTTCTTTCTTATTATTTTTGAAAAGATTTGGTAATTTCATACTAATCACCTCTTTGTTTTTATTAATACAATTGTATCATTTTTTCAACGACTTTTATTAGCTGGATTTTATAATGAAGTTAGCCACCTAGGCTAACATAAAAAAACGCCATGTGAATTTCATGTTATATTGAAGTTACCACTAACTCTCAATAG
>NZ_PVTO01000022.1 GCF_003003275.1 Alkalibacterium olivapovliticus | reverse complement strand
TGATGATGAATGTGTTCCACTACCAATTAAACAAGTGATTATTAACCTAGAAAAATTTGTTAACTAAGTGGCTAACTTAAACTTGAAATTTACGAACTTTGTTAAACTGATAAAAGTACATAGTATTAAAAAAAAGACAAGTCTAATCAGAAAGGACTACATATATGAATGATAAGTTGTTCAAAAGAATTTTGATAGGTATCGGAAGTCTGGTTTTAATAGGATATGGACTGGTTTATTATTTCCACCTTGATGAACCAGTGTTTCTACAGCATGATTATGAGCTGCAGTTAACTGAAGAGGATGATCATAATGAAATTCCATTCAATCTAAATTATATAACCAATTCAGATGAGGAACGAGTAGTCATCGGGATCATGTTCCCGGAATATCCGGACTTATTTGTTCAGGCTTCGGAAAGTCATTTCACCAGACCAGACGGCTTTTACTGGGACCAGCCTTTTGACGATGGAGTTGGGACAGCATATGGACGCTACACCTTAAGAACCATTTATGTGAATATGCTGGACCTGGAGGGTGTCGATGATGTAAATGATTTTTCTTTAACGAAGGTCACACTTTATTTCAACGATTCTACGGAAATGACTGTGGATGTTGGAGAGGTTAGATTGTACACTGAAGAGGAAGATGATCAACTGATAGAGCAGCTATATGGAGACAGGTCCACTGACGGTAGGATAGAAGCAACCTATAGAATTTATGAGGACCTACTACTGTCGTCTCTAGAACAGGACCATGCTTTTTCAGATTCGACTACTCAAATCAAAATAAACGAAGTAGACTACAGCGATGCAGATGAGTTAAGACTTGATAAAAATGATATAGTGAGCATCAGTACAACAGGTGAACCGTCAGGCGATAGTATTGAAGACTTTAAGGTGTCTAATTACTTTCCTAAACTCACACTAACAACCACTGACGGGGATGAGATAAACCCTAGATTGCCGCATATTAATAGGCATGACCCTCGCTACAGTTTCAACACTATCTACAGGTATCTAAGAGCAAGGGGTGAGATTTAGATGGAAATAGCATTCAGGAAAATGTTCTGGGGACTGATTATTGCAACGTTCAGTATTAATTTTGGAATAATAACGATATTCCCTACATTTGTAGGCTGGATTATTGTATTAAGCGGGTTATCAGGTTTGATAGACGAATTTTCAGATAAGCAGTTTTTTACAGCTTCCTGCAGTGTAATAGCGCTTATTTTATTATCACTTGTTGAAGGGGTCTTATCTTTTTCTCAAGACCCCTCCTGGCTAACCGGTACAGCGTTTCTATTTTACCCGGTTATGATGTCGATAATCGAATTGACTGCCTTTCATAAAATAATAGAGGCATCAGCAGATCGCTTTAAAGTACATAATCAAGTTTCAAATAGTTTTAAATTCAATAGAAAAGACAGACTGTATCTTGTATTGATGGGTCTCTCAATGATACTTCTGACTGCTGCTTTAGTGGTAAATGATGAGACGCTGTTATTTTTCGGTCTAATTTCAACACTTATTCCTAGGGTGTACATATTAGGTGTACTCAGTGGATTAAGCAAAGAAAAGATAGATGTAAAATTAGAGGAAGCAACTTAACGGCATCAATAAAGCATAATGAAAAAATATCGATTTTGAATTTTATAAGTAAACACACCAATAGCCCACTACTACGAAGATATCATAGTAGTGGGCTATTGGTGTATGGTCTTTAAACAAGATAATTATGGAAGCAGGATGAGTACCATAAAATCTAAAAATCGATGTACCCGTAAGGATTCGAAACGATTCTTGGATTAGTTTTAATTTCTTCAATCAAGTCATGTCTATCTATCATTTCAAACATTTCGACTGCCAGGTTAAAATCGGACTCGGGTTCATCTTCCTGTCCTTCAGCGCTTTTACATAAGCCTTTGCGTACTATAGCAGCCCCCAGCATTATAGTATCGTACTCTTTTTTGCTTTCAGCTATCAAAATATCAATGTACTCCATCGCTTTGCTGTACATCTCATATTCGATAAGCAAACACGATAGATTAGATAAAAAGGATAGTCTGAGTTGTTTGGCTTCCCTAAAACAATAATAATTTTCTAGTTCTTTTAAAGCCATATCCACCAGTGAGATGGCTGTTTCGATATCAAATAAAAATATAATGCGATTAAGTAAATAAAGTTCGGACAAATAAAATTTATCTAATTTCTTTAAACGGGACCACGCTTTATCCGCGAAAGTTTTAGCTTTCTTGATGTCCTTATGCTCCAATAAAGCTTTATATGCCAGAACGATATTGAGTATATCCCTAGTGATATGATCTTCTCTTTCCTCTAGTAACGCCTCAGAAGCCTCTATCAG
The DNA here is from genome assembly GCF_003003275.1 of Alkalibacterium olivapovliticus. Lineage (GTDB taxonomy): Bacteria > Bacillota > Bacilli > Lactobacillales > Carnobacteriaceae_A > Alkalibacterium > Alkalibacterium olivapovliticum. The sequence continues at coordinate 38,433 of NZ_PVTO01000022.1, read as the reverse complement.
ATTCTGCAGATAAGAAAGGGTAGGCCGTTGCTCCATTTCTTTAAACAGATAGAAGACTGTCTCTTTAGGGGTCAGACTATAGTCATTTAAGAAAAATGAGAATTCATTTGCATCCAGATCCATATAATCAAGAATTGCAAAAAACTTAACGATATTCGGGTTGATTTCATCGTGTTCCAGTTTGGTGTAGTTTGATCTTGACATGGTACTGTCGGCCACTTCTTGTTGAGTATAGTGTTTGTTTTCCCGTATTTTTTTTAAAGTGTGACCTAACTGATAATAATTTTCAGCCATTTCGAACCCTCCTTGAATGAATTTGGTTAAGATATGAACATATGTTAAGACTGTTAAAATTCTTTGGTAATATGTATTTAGTGCTTAGAAAGATTAGGCAGTTGATAAAGGCATTGATCATATAATGGAGTGGATGATATGGAGAAAAGTACTATACTAAGACCAACAGATGATACTCAGACATTATATAAATATGTCTTGGAAGGAAAAGAAACGACAGTAAGTCTATCTATAGAAGATGATTGTATTTTTAGTAACGCTGATGGGGAAATCGACTGTCCTTTAGATATGATACTAAGAAAAAACAAAATAGATGCTGAAGATTTAAAGAAATGGCAAATCGCAGATATCTCTTTTATCGAGATTAGCGGGAATGTTGAGAATCTATTGCGTAAAATCAACTGTGCTACGGTATTGAATATACTTAGAAGTTAACACAAATTGGTCAAGAAATAAATGGTTTTATAAGAATAACAACAACTTTAAATCAAAATACGTATGTTTATTTATAGTATCCAGCATCTTTTTTTGGCGCTGATTTGTACACTTTAATAAACGAAAAAGCACAGGCTATTGTCTGTGCTTTTTCGCTGCTTTATTTTTCCGATAAAATACTAGGCTGTGATGATGAGGGGCCCATCTTTTGTGACAATAATGGTGTGTTCATACTGAGCAACATAGCTTTCATCCGTCAGGAGAGTCCAGCCATCATCAGACTGGAACACTTCTTGTTCAAGTGTCGAGATAAAGGGTTCAAACGCAATGACCATTCCTTCTTTCATCTGAACATCATCCCACTTAGAGAAATAGTTAAAAATATGATCCGGTTTTTCATGGATCGACCGTCCGATACCGTGACCGGTCAAGTTTTTGATGACGGTTAACCCGTTTTCTTTCGCTACATCGTGAACGGCTTTTCCAAGTGCACTGGTATAGTTACCTGGCTTAACGTTCTCAAGACCAGCCTCAAATGCTTCTTTGACCACGTCACACACCGTTTTTAAAACGGGATTTCCTTTATCCACCACAAATGAAATGCCAGTGTCAGCGAAATACCCATTTTTAGAGGCCGATACGTCGATATTGATTAAGTCGCCTTCTTCTATCACACGGTCACTTGGGATGCCATGGGCAGCCTCTTCGTTGATGCTGATACAGGTGTGGCCAGGAAAATCGTAGACACTCTTAGGAGCAGATACCGCGCCGGCCTGATCAAATAACTCGCCAGCCAGTTCATCCAAGTCTTTTGTCGTCAGTCCTGGTTCGGTTTTTTCAACTAACTCATCTCGAATCGCACCGCAGATCTTACCAATTTCTATTAAGCCCTTAAAATCGTCTTCAGTTTTAGCAATCATTGTTTAGTCCTCACTTTTAAAGCAATTTGTTTGTCGTTTCTGTTTGATTTTAGCATGAATCTCATATAATTACCGACTTAATTTTTATCTACGGTCACTTCAAATGATTTAACATACACTGCATGACCTGATATGCTGACAGCGATGTGCTCATTGTTTTTTGAAACGCCTACATAGACTCGGCCATCTTTACCCATTTCCTGCCCCTGTTCAACTATAATCCTTTTTGTATTCTCAAAGTTTTCACTAATGAATTGTGCATAGTAGGCTCCCATCACTCCTGATGCCGTTCCGGTCACTGAATCTTCAACAGAACCTGTACCGGGTGAAGAAAAGTGCCGTCCATGCATATCACTTGATGAATGAACGGTCTCTAAACAGAAGGGATGAACAGAGGCGTCAGGGTAGTCTGACAGTAGAGCTGGAAAATCTTTATTAACCGGCTTCATCTTTTTAAAGGCACCCAGTCCATTAATGGGCACCAGCAAGGTCCAGGTCCCCGTACTTCCATACAAAATCGGAAGAGTGTGGTCTATATCAGATTCCTTAATGCCCATTGTATGAGTCAGCGTTTTTAATGAGCCCTTGAACGGTTTAAATCGGGGTGTGGCCTGACTCATTGTGACCAGTGTATCCGTGCCCGAAGAATTGAGTGAAACAGAAAGGATACCGGCTTTTGTTTCGATGGTCACTAGTTCCTTTTTATCTAAAAGGCCTCTAGTTTTCAAAGCATATAGAGCCGATATTGTTGCATGACCGCACAAATCCATTTCACGTTTAGGTGAAAAATAGCGGATTTTCAAATCAGCGGTATCTGATTTGAGAAGGAAAGCAACTTCGTTAAACCCAACTTTAAATGCGATAGTCTGCATTTCATCTTCTGTGAAATCATTGCCGTTAAGAATGATACCCGCTGGATTACCTTTGTTGGGTTCTCGGGTAAATGCATCATAGTGATAAATAGTCAGTGTTTTCAAACGCTCTCTCCTCGTCAGCTGCCGTGCTGTTCTAATAGATACACTGAGTGTAGCATAATCATTCAGGGATAGGAATATAGGGGAGATTAGGCCTTCAACGTCATAACCAATGTAGAAAACAGTTTACCTGAAATGGACGAGGGTAGCTGTTAGTAAACCTATTGACTGAACAGTTTAAAAAAATGTTCAGTGATCAGAAGAAATATGCTATTATTATAAAAGTATTAGAATTTGATTAACGGAGGAGAAAAGAAGTGGAAACGATAATGGAGTGGTTACTGGATGCAAACGATTTTGTAAACGACCTCGTTTGGGGATGGCCTTTTCTAATATTGATAGTCGGAACAGGTGTCTATCTGACGTTTAGAACACAGTTCATACCGTTTACGAAATTTGGTTACATAATTAAAAATACATTTTTGAAAATTTTTGTTAAAGAACAGGTGGGGGAAGGGGAAATCACCGCTTTTCAGGCTGTGTCTACTGCACTTGCTGCAACCGTTGGAACGGGTAATATTGCGGGTGTCGGAACTGCCATAGCTATTGGGGGACCGGGTGCTGTGTTCTGGATGTGGATCGCTGCCTTGTTTGGAATGGCGACTAAATATGGGGAAGTTGTACTAGCCATAGAGTACAGAGAAAAAACAGATGACGGTCGGTATGTCGGGGGACCGATGTACTACCTTGAAAAAGGCGCCAAAATGAAGTGGCTTGCTGTCTTGTTTGCGATTTTTGGTGCAGCAGCGACTTTTGGTATCGGGAATATGGTCCAGTCGAATTCTGTGGCCGATTCATTAAATACAACATTTGGCATCGAACCATGGATCACTGGAGTCGTATTAGCGGCATTAGTGGCATTAGTTATTGTGGGCGGAATCAAAAAAATAGGAAAAGTAACAGAAATTATCGTGCCATTCATGGCTATTATCTATATTGTGGGTGGGCTGATTATTATCATTGCCAATATTCAGCTGGTACCTCAAGCTTTCGGAATCATTTTCAGAGATGCCTTCACGGGTTCAGCAGCTGCCGGCGGATTTGTCGGATCTACACTGGCGCTGGGTGTTCGTTATGGTGTGGCTAGAGGGGTGTTTACCAATGAAGCAGGGCTCGGGAGTGCGCCGATCGCTCATGCAGCAGCGACAACTGATCATCCTGTTAGACAAGGCTTCTGGGGAGTTTTCGAAGTCTTTGCGGACACAATCGTCTTATGTACGATTACAGCTTTAGTCATCGTAATGACGGGTGCAGTGGATACTGGCCTGGACGGCGCAGCATTAACGACGTCAGCTTTCAATGAAGGGATCCCATTCGGTGGATACATCGTTACATTCGGTTTAGTTTTCTTTGCTTTTTCGACCTTGCTTGGATGGTCTTATTACGGGGAACGGTGTATGGAGTACTTGTTCGGACCTAAATCGATTGTGTTCTACCGTTTACTTTTTATTCCACTCGTCGTAGTGGGCGCTATCGGAGGATTAAGAGCGATCTGGGCATTAGCGGATACGCTGAATGGACTGATGGCACTACCTAACTTGATTGGACTGTTAATACTAAGTCCGGTCATTGTGAAGTCAACCCGCAATTATTTCGGTAATAACGGCATTTATGAAAGAGAAACACGTAAGTAGTAAAGATTAAACCACCAGCCCTTATGAGGTTCGGTGGTTTTTGTCGATCGGAGTAAAACTAAGGGGTTATAAGTCACTTTACTTTCACCTGTATTTCGATAACGGTATTGTCCTGATTTTTTTGAATCGAATCCAGAAGGACTTTTTCGTAGAAGAACCCCTCCAACTGTAACCCATTCTCCCTGCTATACTGCAGCAGTTTTTCATATGGAAGAAAAAGAGACTCTTCTGTTCCCTGATAGACCAGGCTCAAATACCGGCCAGCAGGTTTAAGGTGCCCACTTTCATCTGATACAGGTGCATCAGTATATAGGAAGTCATACTCTTCACTGAGCGGGTCCTCGATTTTCTTATCGGTGTGGATCATTGACCCGTATTCGTTATTTGGAAGAGTATAGCTGCTCTGCTCGTCAACAAGTTTATGTGCTTTATCAATTAGATTTAATAAAGACTGATCTTTTATAGGCTCACTGAGAATAAGGTAACTGTTCTCGAGGAAAATATCATTGATGGTCATATGAGACCGCTCAGCCGTTTCGATATAGGCGAGTTTTCGAGAGATGATATCTCTAATATTGTGCAGTTCAATAATCTTAGTGTCGACTTCTTGTTTTTTATTTTTTAGAGACAGCGTATAATCGTTGAAGCTGCCTGTGAGGATGGCTTTGATATCACTTAAAGGCATATCCAGCTCTCTGAGAGATAAGATGATGCTCAGGTCCATGATCTGTGAAAGGGCGTAATACCTGTACCCGTTTGACTCTCTCCGCTCAGGGGAAAACAGTCCTATATCATCATAATAATGAAGTGTCCGCTTGTTGATGGATACTAGAGCAGCGAGCTCAGACGTTTTAAGAAACCGTTTAGTCTTCATCTTCATCTTCCTTCCTTGACTTTACAGTTACTGTATACTTTATACTAAGAGTAGTCAATAGTTCTGATCAGATCAGTGAGGATACGAGAGGAGAATAAGAAATGCTAAAGATTGGCATCGTCTTGCTCGATAGAGGGAAAGAAAAAGAAAGTATGTCAATTGCCAGGAAAGTCTATCCCTATTTTAAAAAGGCAGGACGCAGAGCACGAGGAACAGAGTTTGAACTCATGAGAACAGTAGAGTATACAAAGGCGGGGGAAAGAGACGAAGAGTTAACTGATGAGGGACGCCGTAAGCTTGATGAGAAGGACGGGTTTATATTTGTAGTGCCTACATTTTCGGGTGATGTGCCGGATGATTACTGTGAGTTTTTCCAAAGCATGTCCGCTGAACTGCTGAATAAGAGCGCTTTGGTGGTCTGTTACGGTGAGGAAAGAGAGCGGAAAAATACGAAACAACGCATTAATGAAGTCTTGTTAAACTATGATGTTGGGCTTCCAACGTCAGATATCTTTCTTCCGGAATACGATTTTGTGGAATGGAAAATCAAGCAGGTCATAGATGATTATATTTCTTCCCGACTAAAAGACTATATCCTTTGGACAATGGGAATGAAGTACATGCGAAACTTGAAAGAACGTTTAGTCATGTAAAAGACGGATCGATTGTATCTCTATAGTGTCAACTGGCAGCAGAGGACATAATAACATCCTGAAAATATGCGTTTGGAGCTAGTTTAATTGAAAGTAGTTTCTTAACTAGTCTCAAAAGTGCTATTGAGACTAGTTGGTGTGACAATGGCTGAAGAACTAGTCTCAAAATAGTTATTGAGACTAGTTGCTGACAATATGAAGCGAGAACTGGTTCTAAAAAGACTATTGAGACCAGTTGGTGAGGCTATATAGAATAAACTAGTCACCAAACCCGTTTTGTGACCACTTCTCTATGCCACAACTGATTAACTAGTCACAAAACCACTATAGTGACTAGTTTACTAACCTTTGAGAAATGAACTAGTCTCAAAGAAAACAATCAGCTGCTCAAAACCTCAAACCCTAATGAACAGAGACAACTGAAAGGACAGAAGAGATTTTTAACAAAAATCTCACCTATTCAGTTAAAAATTCTCGAATAAAAAAGCACGCTTCCCATTCAACAGGTTAATCACCCGTTAAATTGAGGAGCGTGCTTTCTGCTGGATAGGACTATGCCAGCTTTTAGTCTAAATTAATTATTTTTGAATAATGTTGTGTTTTTGATATCCTCGACGGTCTGTGTGCCAGCCAGCTGCATGACTCGTTTCAAATCTTTGTCGAAGTAATCGAAGACGCTCTTGACACCTTTCCATCCACCCAGTGCAAGACCATAAAGGGCCGGGCGTCCAATAGCAACAACATCAGCGCCACTTGCAAGAGCTTTAAAGATGTGTTCACCGCGGCGGATACCGGAATCAAATACGATTGGTACGCGACCTTGTACGGCTTCGGCAATTACTTCTAATGTTTCGAATGAACCCGGCGCACCATCAAGTTGACGGCCTCCATGATTGGATACCCAGATGCCGGACGCCCCTGCTTCGATTGCAATGATCGCATCTTCTGGTGCCTGAATGCCTTTGACAAAAATAGGCAGACCAGAATAGTCAGACAGGAAAGTCACATCTTGCGGACTGATTTTTTGTTTTGATTGAGCATAGATGTTATTTAACGACATTTTTTCGCCGGTACCAGTCAGGTAACGTGACACGATCGGCATACCGAACGGGTAAACAAACTTGTTGCGGATGTCTTTTTCACGATTACCGGAAAGTGTCGAATCTGCAGTCAGGATGATAGCTGTAGCACCGTCTGCTTTTGCCTCGTCAACAATCGCTTTGTTGATTTCATCGTCTTTACTCATATAGATCTGGAACCAGCGTGGCGATCCATTTAAGCCTTCTTCGATTTCTTCAAATTTCGCACCGGAGTATGCGCTGATGGACATGATGGTTCCAAATTCAGCTACTCCTCTGGCTGTTCCGGCTTCTTTACTCTGATGAGCCAGTCCATGGGCAGCGATAGGAGCCATTATGAACGGTGCTCTGATGTCGTGGCCAAGTATTGACGTAGAGGAATCCGGGTGTTCGACGTCGGCCAGCACGCGTGGTAGGATGCCTTTGTAATTGAACGATTCGATATTTTTTCGTAAGGTGAACTCATCACCGGATCCACCCGACATATAGTGAAAGCCACCGTGCGGAACGATTTGACCTGCTCTTTCTTCGAGCTCAAGAGTATTGACGACTTCGATTTCCTTTACTTCAGATGGTGCATTGTAGTCCATAGTTTTAGTTTGTTGCATTGTAATTCCTCCATTAGTTTAGTTTTTTTATGTTAGTCGAACGCAAGTTTAGATAAGCTCAAAAAGTGAATCGGTTAAAAGAGAAGCTGTATGAGAAACAAGCCAAATGGTGCCAGAATGACGACTGCGATCCCTGTCAGGACAATTGAGAGTCCGGACATAGCACCCTGCACTTCACCCATTTCAATTGCTTTTGTAGTACCCATAGCGTGAGAACCAGAGCCCATCGCAACGCCTTGTGCAACTGGATCAGTAATCTTCAACCATTTGAAAATCGATGGTCCAACTACAGCGCCTAAGACACCAGTGAAGACGACAACGGCTACAGTGAGTGACGCAATTCCGCCTAGTGATTCAGACACGCCTAATGCAATGGCGGTGGTGACTGATTTAGGAAAAAGCGTAGCTGCCAGTTCTTCGTTAAATTGGAAAATCAGACTCAAGGCTACGATCAGAAGCGTATGAAAGACCACGCCAATGCCGATACCCGACAATATAGCTACTACGTTCGCACGTAGGTGTTCGATATTCTTCTTAAGCTTGATCGCTAGTGCTACCGTTGCGGGTGTGACCCATATGTTGATGTACTGCCCTCCAATAAAGTAGGTCTCGTAAGATATATCCATTAGAAGGAGCAGGACAATCGTCATGACTATGGCAAATACAAGGGGAGTAAAAATAGGTATCGGCCATTTCCGGTGAAGCTTCTGCCCTAAAAGATATAGAGCTACCGATAAAACGATTCCAAAAAATGGACTACTGGTTAATTCTCTAATCACTGATACGCTCTCCTTTCAATTCAATGGTGGATAGACCAGGCGCTTTACGGCCAACCTTGGATCTTTGAATAATGAACTGCACGATCAGACCGACCAGTCCGATCATGAGTGTCGTTGAAATAAAGATTACGAGCAGTAGTTGCCACCAGACTGAACTGATGATACCAAAGTTCGTCATCAAGCCGACACCAGCTGGAATGAATAGGATAGCCATATTACTAGTCAACCATTCACCGACTTCTTCGACCTGTTCCATCTTGACCCAGTTGAACTGCAGTGCCAGAAAAAGCAGCACCATACCGATCACGCTGCCGGGGACAGCAACTGGACTGAAATAGGAGATGACTTCTCCTAAAAAGGAGAACAGGAATATCCAGGATAACTGTTTGATTATGTTCATTTTATATCCTCTCTTTCTTTAATTACGTATTGATTGAGTCGACACTACATTTAGATGGGACAACTATCTAGCACGTATAAATGTAAGCGGCTACTTCATGTCTATAACTATAGCAACCGCTTCCAAGTTATGAAATACAGATTGTTTATGGTATTATAAATGATATTTATAAGCTCAAATGTTGTGATTTTACTCACTAGTTAGGAGAATAGAGGCACTATGAAATTACAGGATCTGGTTTATTTTAAACAACTTGCAGAGACACGCAGTTTTACAGAAACAGCTGAAGCTTTTTATATTTCTCAGCCGTCTATTTCAATTGCACTAAAACGTCTGGAAAGTGAATTTAACACAAGATTGATCACTCGTGATCGTTCGTCAAAAAGTGTTGAATTGACTAAATCGGGAGAATTATTATATAAAAATGCCATTGATATATTAAAATTGGTCGATCAGACTAAAAAAGATATTCATAATAGCGAAACGAAAGATGTGTATCTCGGTTTCTTACCGACGATCGGGGGTCACTTTCTGCCGGAACTGTTCACGGAACTAACCGCTTACATTGGAGCCCTTCGCTTTATAGAAGAAGAAAGTTCAGATGCTATGTTGGAATTAGTCAAATCCGGTCAGGTTTCAGCGGCTATTGTTGGGAGCGACGTGCCTCATGTGAGTGAGAAATGGCTGATCCAAATCCCAATTGCTGAAAGAGATATGCATGTGTGGGTATCACCTCAACATCCATTGGCTAAATACAAGCAAGTTAAGCCAGCCATGCTTGAAAGAACCAGTTTTGTGACACTGGCAAAAGGGTATACACATCAACGGATATTTGAGAAATGGGCAGATGATCATGCGATAGATGTATCAGGTATTCATTACACCAACGAAATTCAGACAGCTAATTCAATGATTGCTTCTGGGATGACGGCTGGGCTTATGATTGATCTGCTTGTTTCAGATAGAAGAGGTCTGGTCAAAATTCCTCTCAAAAACCCGCCGAAATTCTACATTAGTCTTATTATTAACGACCGGGTCGATATTACCCCCTTTCAAAAACAGTTTAACCACTCTCTGATCAAAGCGGTGCAGGACAAGTTCGGTTCAGACTGAAAAACGGTTTACTGGGTATTTTATGTGCGATTATAGGAAGAACTGTCCCTTTATTCAGACAGTTCTTCTGTTTTATCGTGTCAAGAATGGCAGTTAACCATTAAATAAAAAATAAAATAAAAGACTTGCATTTCCATCGCTTTACATGTAAAGTGATAATAGTGAAAGGGATGGTTGCTTTGAAGAAAAATACATTAGCCTCACTCATTTGGGTACGCATGATACGTTTCACCCATCAAAGTACGGTATTATCAAATGACTTTTTAAAACAATATGATATTACAGCCGCCCAATTCGACGTGTTGAATCAGATTGGGACATACCAGCCGATCTCGCAAAGCGAACTGGCTGAAAGAGTGACAATCTCTGCCGGTGGAATCTCCCGAATGCTCAGTCGACTGGAACGGGAAGGATACATTGCGCGCAGCATAGAGTGGAAGGTAAAATGGATCAGCCTTACTGAAAAGGGTAGAACCAAACTTGACGAAGTGTTTGAACACCAATTACAATTTCAAACCTCGCTGATTGAATCCTGTTTATCGAAAGAAGAACAAAAATCACTTTACCGTCTAATGACTAAAGTACAAAAACAAACAGAAAAGCAGTTAAATAATTAATGAATTTTTTTATTGTATCACTTGACTAATCAATCGAAAGAATTGAAGGAGGCTATTAAATGTCAACTATATTAGGCCACCACCACAGCTCCATGCTGGTGAAAAATGCAAAAGAAACTAATCGTTTTTATACAGAGGTTCTGGGGCTGCGTCGTGTTAAAAAGACAGTGAATCAGGATGACCCCTCAATGTATCACTTGTTTTATGGAGATAAAACAGGGAGTCCGGGAACGGGACTGACATTTTTTGAAATGCCCAGTATTGGACGGACCCATAAAGGCACTAACGCCATCACTCGTATCGGGTTGATGGTACCAACGGAAGAGAGTTTATATTACTGGAAAACACGATTTGAAGAGAAGGGTGTCTATCATGGCAGCCTGACGACTTATGCAAACAGACAGGCTTTGAAGTTTGAGGATTCTGATGGGCTTCAACTTGTGCTGCTGGCTTCAGAAGGTGAAAGACCAGAGAAATGGGAGAGTTACGAGCAGTCTGACGTGCCTTTAGAGCATCAGATACTCGCAATGGGACCAATCGAAATAACCGTACGAGACAGTGATGATTTCAAGAAGACACTGACTGAACTCCTTCATTACACACAAGTCTACACTGATCATGAGATGAGTCTATTTCAGACGGAAAAGAAAGACAGCTTTGGGGAGATTCTGGTCAAGCAACTGGATGGACCGGACGAAAAACCAGGCAGAGGAAGTGTCCATCACTTGGCTATAAGAGTTGAGGATGCATCGGAGCTTGAACACTGGAATAATGTGGCGAGTGAGAACAGATTCAGTACATCGGGGGTCGTTGACCGTTATTACTTCCAGAGCCTGTATTTCCGTGAATCAAATGGCATTTTATTTGAAGTGGCAACAGACGGCCCAGGCTTTACAGCAGATCAGGACCCAGATCATTTAGGTGAAACACTTGCGTTGCCTCCGTTTCTGGAACACAGACGTGATGAAATTGAATATCAGTTAACCCCAATAGACTAATATAATAAATAGAACAGGAGAATGAATGATGACAAATACTCAATTAAAAATAGGAATTATTTTAGGCAGTACACGAGATGGACGAGTCAGTCCTCAGGTAGGCGAATGGATCAAAACGGTAGCAGACGAACGTGGAGATGCTCGGTATGAAATCGTGGACATTTCAGAGTATAACTTACCTTTCGTCGGCACGACCGACGGAACGGATCCGGGAATCGTTGCCTGGAATGACAAAATCAATGAGCTGGACGGATTTGTGTTTATCGCTCAAGAATATAATCACAGCATGACGGGAGCTCTGAAAAATGCGATCGACCACCTGCGGGAAGCATGGCATGACAAGGCCGCCGGGATCGTCAGCTATGGATCAACTGGTGGGGCACGGGCAGCTGAACACCTCCGTGGAGTCTTAGCGGAACTTAAGATAGCCGATGTACGCATACACCCGACCTTTTCTTTATTCACTGATTTTGAGAACTTCACGACCTTTAAACCAGCTGAACTGCATCTAGTCAATGTCAATGGCATGCTGGATCAGGTCATTCAATGGGGGACTGCCTTGAGACCTCTACGTATCAGCGAATAGAATAATAAAGTCAGAAAACCACTGCCTGTAAACAATTTGTTCTGGGGCAGTGGTTTTTGGTGTGTAAATAACCTTAGAGGGCTAAGACAAGAACAGTCTTTATTGAGGAAAAATAAATATGAAAAAATAATTAGACTATTAAACGCTTACGAATCCATGAGCTAGTTCGGATACTTATAAAGAGCTAGATGGGAGACTTAAGTTTCAAATTTACCCTTGTAACTCCCTGTTTTAGCACGGTATAGTATTATTAGATTATAATGAGAATCGTTAAGGGGAGACTATATGCGTTCGTTTTTAGACAGTTTTATGGAACAATTTATGGCAATCAATGATGTGGTGAATGAACTAGTATGGGGATGGCCGCTCCTGATATTGATTGTTGGAACAGGATTATATTTAACAGTTAAGACTAATTTCCTGTCATTTGCAAAATTCGGTTATACGATGAAACAGACATTCTTCAAAATGTTTTCTAAAGAACAGGTTGGAGAAGGAGAAGTCTCTGCTTTTGAAGCAGTATCAACGGCTTTAGCTGCCGCAGTCGGGACAGGAAATATTGCCGGAGTCGGAACAGCAATTGCCATTGGAGGGCCAGGAGCTGTATTTTGGATGTGGCTTGCTGCACTCGTTGGAATGGCGACTAAATACGCGGAAGTCGTGTTATCTATTGAATACCGTGAAAAAACAGAAGACGGCCGTTATGTTGGAGGACCGATGTATTATCTGGATAAAGGAGCCAATAAGAAGTGGCTGGCTATATTATTCGCTGTTTTTGGCACCACGGCAACCTTTGGGATCGGGAACATGGTGCAGTCGAATTCAGTCGCAGATTCGCTGGAAACGACCTTTAATATTGAACCGTGGATAACAGGTGTCGTGCTCGCTGTTGCCGTTGGACTGGTGACACTTGGCGGCATTAAAAAAATCGGAAAAGTCACATCATATCTGGTTCCTTTCATGGCAGCCGTTTATATTGTTGGGGGAATGGCGATCATCATCCTCAATATCGAGCTGGTACCGGCCGCATTCGGAATCATTTTCCGTAATGCGTTCACAGGAACAGCCGCAGTCGGTGGATTTGTAGGATCGACCTTTACCATGGCAATTCGGTTCGGTATCGCCAGAGGAGTTTTCACAAATGAAGCGGGTCTTGGGAGTGCACCCATTGCCCATGCTGCAGCCACTACAGATCACCCGGTACGTCAAGGACTATGGGGAATATTTGAAGTGTTCGCAGACACACTCGTTTTATGTACGATCACAGCTTTAGTCATTGTTATGACAGGCGCATGGGACACGGGTCTTGATGGAGCTGCATTAACGACCGTTGCCTTTGATGAAGGCATGGCTTTTGGTGGATATATCGTCACCTTTGGATTAGTTTTCTTTGCCTTCTCAACACTTCTGGGCTGGTCCTATTATGGTGAGCGATGTATGGAATACCTGTTTGGACCAAAATCGATCATTTTTTATCGCTTACTGTTCATTCCACTAATCGTAGTGGGAGCAGTCGGAGGACTTCGTGCGATTTGGGCATTAGCTGATACGCTGAATGGATTGATGGCTATTCCCAACTTGATCGGACTATTGATTCTAAGTCCAGTCGTTGTCAGACTGACAAAGAATTACTTTGGAAAAGATGGGATTTATCAGAAGGAAAAGTAAAGCCAAATAGAATTATCTTAACGGGGATCTCTTTACAGGAGATCCTCTTTTTTTGGTTTCAAAAAGAGATAACAAACTGTTTTTCTCATGTAAACGGTTCAAAATTAGTGAATTCCAATTTAACTCTTAAAGAGAACGTTAACATTAAAATAATACTAAAAGACTGTTGCATATGCCTTCTATCCTCTGTATACTTTTCTCTTGTGCGCTAGAGAGATTAATTAGGAGTGTTAAATTTGGAAAAAGAACAAGTAATATCATATAAAGAAATAACAGCTAATCCAGCTCCCCTTGGATTGATAGCTTTTGGGATGACAACAGTCCTTTTGAATATTCATAATGCTGGTTTCTTCGGACTCGATGCAATGATTTTAGCAATGGGGATTTTCTTCGGTGGATCAGCTCAAGTTATCGCGGGAATAATGGAATTCAAGAAAAACAATACTTTCGGAACGACAGCCTTTACGTCTTATGGCTTCTTCTGGCTCTCGCTGGTTGGTTTGAACATGTTACCTCTTATGGGACTAGGCGAAGCACCTAATGCATTATCAATGGCAGCTTTCCTGTTCATGTGGGGACTGTTTACACTATTCATGTTCGTAGGGACTTTACGCATCAACAGAGCCTTGCAGGTAGTATTCGGCTCATTAACAATATTGTTTTTCCTGTTAGCTGTTGGTAACTTCACAGGTTCTGCACTGATTTTAACTATTGCAGGATATGAAGGAATCTTCTGCGGCTTATCAGCTATGTACGCAGCTATGGCTCAGGTCTTAAATGAAGTCTACGGCAAAACCATTCTTCCAATCGGAGAATACAGTGCCGACAAAGCATCTAACAAAGAAAAAAGCAGAGATAAATCTTTTGTATATAATGAAGGATAAGACTTGATCAAAATAATTTTTAATATTAAGAGAAGCTTGTATAAGACATACATGCTTCTTTTTTTGTGCAAAAATGTGATTAATTTTCGAACAGTTATTACAATAACAATTTATTAATGATATATTAATGATTAATATTAACTTGTTGTATTTTAATCATTAACATACGATTAATCGTTAATTCTATTAACTTAATAATCAATGCCATCTTAAATTTAAAAGGCTCTAATAATGAAAATTCCTGGACAACTTGCATAAATAACGAATCAATGAACTTGATTATCAAGGAGGAGCATAATGAAGGCCTACATACTCTATGAATTAAATCTATTTATAAAAAATCCCAAAAATAAACTTATGTTCTTGATGTTATCCACATTTTTGCTGATCATCGGGTTTTTTATATTTTTTAGAGATACTGGCAATATCGAGCATACCCAATACAGACAAATGAATCTTAACCGGATCGCCATCAGTACTATATCTGAGAACATAGGAGATAATCCTGAACAGTCAGAACTGTATGGAAAACTTTATGATCAGCAGCAGCTGGTAGCCAGTCAGGATGTCGCTATCCGATTTGAGGAAGACAGCTGGTTTGTCGATTCAGGCTTGGATTTAGCGCAACTTCAAATAGACATGCATAATTCTAATGGTCTGGACAATTTGGATGATGAGTTGAGAGTGATCGTCCCTTCCTTGCATCAGGCGGAAACTAATCAGGCTTTTTTGGCTTACATGGATGAAGAGTCCTTTCCATTGCTTAGAAATAGGGAACATGCAGCGGGCTTTCTCATTACTTTTTTTGATTCTTTTGGTGTATCTTCGTTTGTCTTTCTGCTGCTGTTCACCTGCAGCATCCTCAGTACTGACCGGGTTCACAAATCGATGGTTGAGGGCTACCCCTTATCGTACGAACAAAAAACGGCTAGTAAAGTCATGATTTATACAATTGCATGTTTTGTGACTATGGTTCTTCTAACTGTATCGTTTACAGGAATCATTGGGGTAATATCTGGGGCAGGGCCCTTAGATTATCCTATGGTCATGTATCAAACCAATCAGTACAGGGCTGTGCCGCTTTCATCCTATACCCTAAGGTACGGTTTCTACATACTGGTTTTGGCCATGCATGTCAGTACACTAAGTGCGCTGCTCAATACACTGACCAAAAATATGTATGCTACTTTATTTTCTGGTCTGATACTGTTTGTCATACCTTTTCTAGTGCAGGTTGAAAATCCCTTATGGAGATGGATCCCCCTACACTACTATCAGGTGTCCAGTGTGCTGTCAGGTGAATCTGCTTATCTGACAGGACAGTCACAAATGGCATACGGATATGGCATTGTAGTGTTACTTTTATGGAGTGCTGTCTTTGCAGCAATCATTTATCTTTATGGACAACTAGTTAGTATAGATAACGATAATGACTCGAGAAATCTGGCAAGGTACTCAGGTTAAGGAGGAAAAAATGTTAGAGATAAAAGGCGTCAGTCAATCCTTTGGAGATCACACGGTTCTCGATGATATCAATCTGACAATCAGAGGGGGAGAAATCGTTGGTCTGGTCGCACCCAATGGAACTGGAAAAACAACTTTACTTAATATTGTTATGAACTTTTTAAAGCCTGATGAGGGGAAGATCACTTACAAACAAAAGATGGATTATTCTTCGAAGAGAAAAGAAATTCAAATGCGGAGGCACTTGTCTTTTCTTCCGGAAATCGATGATCTTTACCAGGAACTCACGGGTCTTGAACACATAAACTATTATGGTCGATTATGGCAGCAGACAACCAGAGAAGTGGAGCAGATCATAGAGCGACTTCACATGACCCACTATGTAAAAAATCCCGTCAAAACGTATTCTTTAGGTATGCGCCAAAGGCTTTGCTTTGCGATGATGCTGGCGGCCGATACAGAGGTAATGCTTATGGATGAGGTCATGAACGGATTGGATCCGGATAATGTCGATTTACTGACAGCTGAACTGATCAATTTGAAAGAGCGTGGGAAAATAATTATGATTGCCTCTCATTTACTTAATAATCTGGATCTCTATTCTGACAGAGTGCTGTTTCTAAAAGATGGACGAGTGGTACTGGAATCTGTGCATGAGTCACAAGAGTGCGATTCTTATATCAAAGTTACCGTTCCTTCCCATGCTATTGAACAGTTAAAAACTGAAAAACCTTTTCCAGAAGGAAGCAGATATATGTCTCATAGGCTGTTATGTATTCCCTTAAATGGGATGCAGCCTGATCAGGTCGGAGACTGGGTCAGTTTTCTCTATAAAAAAGGCTATAGAGATACCACTATTGGCGAAATTGGGTCAAGCGAGTGGTACAGCGAACTTTATAACAATAAATGAGAAGGAGACAATCATGGTCGCACAGTTTACATTTGAATGGCTGCTTTTCACACGAAACATCAAAAACCGCCTGATTTTTATTATTTTTCTAATTGCGGCTGTGTATTACGGACTAGTGATTGCTCCTGATTTCCAGCCACTTTATTCCTTTGCTGACGAAGATACTATTTCCGAACGCATTGATGATCAGCAGTACCTGCTTGAAATCTATCCGGAGCGCCCGTATACAGTAGAAAGTGCCTATAATATCATTGAGCAAAGTGAAATACAACGGGAGGCGCTGATAGAGGAGGATTGGGAAACCTATTTCCAGTCTACACAGCAGGTGAATAATGAAATCCATCTGGCACGTTATGGCTATTCTGTCGATCCCCGCTTTTTTGACATAAATGAACCTTACCCTGGACAAGCAGCTGCTTTTTGGAGGGGCTATACAAATGTGAGATATACCGGCTACTGGGAGGAAGGGTTAGAAGACATCACCCCTTCATTAGTGGAAGAACGAACGGTCCTGCAAACCATCCAGCGGCTCCTGCAGGACAATTTACCTGTTATCCTGCTTATCCTGCTCGTGCTGCTTACAATAGATATATACACCAGGGACAAAGGACACACGACAGTATTTAACAGTAAGCCATTGTCTTTCGGGAAGGTATTGTGGATCAAAACACTTGTCGTCATGATCGGATTTATACTCATACTGCTTACCGGATTTATTGCGCTCTTAATCACTATCGGTCCAAGATATGGGCTCGGCTCGTTTTCTATTCCCATTCCTGTTTTCGAATTTACCATTTATGGTGGGGAATTTGAGCGAATCTCTATAGGAAGCTGGCTTCTACAGGCAATTGTCTTGCTGGTGATGAGCGGGTTGGGGCTTGTACGATTAATTTTATGGTTCAGTATACTGATTAAACAGGAACTGTTTAATTTAGTCGCAGGTGTATCGGTCTTGTTTGCTGAATCGCTTTATTATTCCAGGGGAATCGGGTTTTTCAGTAACATTGGATTGCTGCCGCCTACATTTTTGTCTGTCGGATCTGTTATGATGGGCTATCACAACTTTTTATATAATTCCGGGGATATTCATTTTATGAATGGAGTTATCTCTCTGGGCATTACCATCCTTGTCATTGAGATTCTGATTTATCTGACCACCCGGTTTAGAGTGTTCAGGAGAATCTGAAAATTAATCAATCTAGATCAATTAATTTTTAGGGAGGGTACTGTAATGAAATATATAGGACTAGTCGTTCTGATGGGACTACCTGCGTCTGGATGCGCAAGAAGTGGGCCTCAGAATGCGTATGAAGAAATCAGAGAATCACGTGACCAATGGGCAGAAATCGACAGGCGCGTAGAGGAAAAAAGAGAAGAGTATAGCTCGGAATTTGGTGAAATCACCTTTAGTGGGGATCCGGATGAGTTAACAGATGTGGTTTTAAGTATTACTTCCGGGCTTAGGGTAGCCAATATGCCGTTCTTCTATTATTTTTATGAAGAAGGGGATCAGATTCAGTTAGATGTAGAATTATATGAAGAAGGGGAAGATGGATATATCTCATGGGATGAAATCCAGGAATCTCTGGTAGTAGACGATATAGAGTTTGAAGACGGGACGTATACCGTGACTGCAGAGGAATACACGTTCAAACTCCACATGTTCCAAGACTCTGTCAGACGACTGAGGGACGACAGTGGAGAAATGCTGATGCCTTCTTATTATGTTCCCGAAGAACTGAAAGAACAGTGGCGTGATGAAGCTACGGAAGAAGTCGAAAGTTCTGACTAGAGGAGGTCAAAATGACTTGGACACTAAACGATATATCCGTTAACTTGAATGTTATGTTTTTTCTTATGTATTATTTAGTTTTGATTATACACGAGCTTGGACATGTGGTTGCTACAAAACTGATAAAAGGAACCATACAGGAAATACATTTTGGTGAAGGTGAAAAATGGTTTGATTTTTATGTTTTAAAAATCAATAGATGGGTATTCATTCCTACTGGAAAAGTATACTCTGACTATGACAGGACTTCTTGGAACAGGCTGTTTGTCTTTTCAGGAGGAAATATATTTCTTCTGCTAATCTGTGCAGCTGTAAACCTAGCTTTTTCACGGTACTCGTTACAGGAACTGATTCAATTTAACATTTCAACTGCCTATATGGTGTTTATCACCATGCTGCCAGTCAACTATTCTAATGGGGTGAAAAGCGATGGATTGCAGATAGTAAACTTAATTAAAGAAATAAAGAAGAGCAGGTCAATCGAGTAGGAAGTTGAGTAAGTGGCTAATCTGGAAGCCTTTTATTTTCTTGTTTCTATATAAAGGATCCTCTGTTATAAATTTTTTCAGGATTAGATTACATTTACGTTGGATTTACTTTGGCTAGTTAAAAAACGAATAAAATTAATTTTAAATGCTCCGATTATAACTGATTGGGATGCATGGTGAGAAATAAACAGAAAGGGGGTGAACCTTATTTGATTAATGTGATCTTATCCAACCAAACATACATGCAACTCGCTTTTGTAAGCTGTCTGATCCTAGCCTTGCTCACGTTACCCCTGCGGGACATTATCTCTATCGGTTTTTTTGATATTAGTGACCTATTCGTCAGTTTAATGATATCTGTCTTTATTGGCTTTATGATCAATGAAGGCATGCCAGGCGACAACTATCTCTCAGTCGGACTATTTATGCTTGTCGTCATAACGGTTGTGACAGGTGTTGTCCTACTTAACATCTTCGTCATTATCCCTTTTCGAAGCCGTTCAGAAAACTCAAGTGCCACGTCAATAAGGCAACTCGAAGGAAAAGAAGGGACGGTGTCGATTTCAATCACAGCTGACGGTGTGGGTGAAGTGCTTGTCTACACAGGCTTTACAAAAATCAATAAAATGGCAAAGATTTACGAAAGCGGTAATGAGACTATTGCGTTTATCGAACAAGGAACGAATGTCTTGATCATGGATGTCAAAGATTCTATTTTGTACGTCATACCGTATACCAATTCAATTCAGGCAACAAACAAGCAAGATCCAACGTGGAATGCCAAACAAAAAAAATAGAAAACGAAAGCAGGAACTCATTCATGGATACATATCTTTTTGGACTCATCGGAATCATTACCATCGCGCTCCTCATTATCATTTTGCTGGTTAGTCGTTACCGCATTGCCTCACCGGATATTGCACTCATTATCAGCGGAACGGCACTCGGGAACAAAAATGTCTACACAGATCCACATACAAACAACAAAATGAAAATTGTCAGTGGGGGTGGCTCGTTCATCCTGCCAGTTATTCAATCAGCTAAAACATTATCACTATTGTCTTCTAAATTGAAAGTCAGTACGCCGGATGTCTATACTAAAGAAGGTGTACCGGTTACAGCTGACGGAACAGTCATTATTAAAGTCGGATCAACCACTGAAGATATCGCGACCGCTGCCGAACAGTACTTAGGCAAAGCCACTGAAGACCTGGAAAACGAAGCGCGCGAAGTATTAGAAGGTCATCTGCGTTCGATTTTAGGCTCATTGACCGTTGAAGAAATTTACCAAAACAGAGATCGCTTCAGCCAGGATGTACAAAAGGTCGCTTCAGTCGATCTGGCTAAAATGGGCTTAACGATCGTTTCCTTTACTTTGAAAGAAGTAACTGATAAAAACGGCTATCTGGACTCTCTTGGTCAAGGACGTATTGCCGAAGTTAGACGTGACGCTGACATTCAATCAGCCAGAGCCGACAAAGAAACACGTATTGAACGTGCCTTAGCTGAACAGCAATCGAAAAAAGCTGAATTGCAGCGCCAGACAGAAACAGCAGAATCAGAGAAAGAAAAAAGCTTACGTGTCGCAGAATATAAAAGACAAGAAAATGTGGCGACAGCACAAGCTGAGAGTGCGTATGAGTTAGAAAAAGCGAAACTCAAAAAGCAAGTTATTATCGAACAAGGGAACTCTCAAATCATCGAGCGTGAAAAACAAATTGAATTACAAGAAAAAGAAACCATCAGAATCGAACGTGAATATGACGCTTCTGTTCGTAAAAAAGCTGAGGCTGAACGTTATGCTATTGAACAAGAATCTGAAGCAAATAAATCTAAAGCCATCGCGGAATCTCAAGCACGTGCGAAAGAAATCGAATTGAACGGTAAGGCGAAAGCTGAAAGTATCCGTGAAATCGGTAAAGCAGAAGCTGAAAGTAAAACCGCTCTGGCTAAAGCCTTGAAAGAATACGGACAAGAAGCCATCGCTACTTTGATGATCGAAGCGTATCCTGAAATGATTCGTGCCGTGTCTGAACCATTGGGTAATATCGACAAAATAACTATCGTTGACAGTGGTAACGGTCAAGGGGCATCATCTCTGACAAATACCGCCTTGAACACATTGGCGTCTTCACAGGAAGCCTTCAAAGATGCTGTCGGATTAGACCTCAAGAGCTTGATTGAATCCTATGCCGGCACAAAAAATGTTGGGGGACAAGTAAGAGATTTAAACAGTACCTTAAAAGATTCAGTAAATAAAGAGGCTGCTCCATCAGAAACACCAAGCGAGTAACAGCTTAGACAAGCAGCATCATACCCGTCACGCCGTGGCGGGTATTTTTGCTTATGGTTAGTATCAGAAATGAGGTGGACTTAAAAATGATTAAACGTTTAAAAGAGGAGCATTATCTACCACTATCTCTTCTGAGTGTCGTTAATGTTTACTTGTTTAGTATGTTATTTCAAAGAATGGCTTATTGGGGACAAGGTTTATTTTGGTTCTGGGTTGGTGTTCTTATAACCTATTCAGTGTGGTTCTTAGGAATGGTGTTTTTAATAATGGCAATTAGAAAAATTCAAATAAATACCGTTTATATGATAGGTTACGTATTATCTGGATTTTTGCTGATAACCGGATTTATGTGGGTATCTTTTATCATCATTATAGGACTTGGTTAATAACGCTAATTAGATTAAAGTAAGGCTGATAATATGAATGAACAATTTCGAGAAGGTCTAATAGTGAGAGAATGAAAAAACGCTATATTTAGAGGAGTCGTTTCCGGGTGGGTTATTATTATGGAACACTAGCATTTATATGCCTGTTTATACTAGTGATTGTCCCAGTAACGGGAAGATTACTTTTAAGACTTTTAAGGGGACAGGAAAAGAAAAAATGGTGGGTATACCTTATTACACTCATGACATTTCTAATCATTTCTTTTCACAATAGTGCGTTTCCTCTGTTTAGAGACCTTCCCAATGCATTAAGGGAGGATACTGTAACGACTGAAGGGGTAATCGAAACGGTTTATTTTCCTGGAGGAGATAATGGGTTTACTATAGAGGGGACTGAATATAGAAGAAACCCCTGGCAGTTTAAACCTGAAGAAGGGAAGCGATATAGACTAAGCTACTTGCCACATAGTAAATACGTCATAGACTACTGGCTTATTGAATAAAAAAATCATATGTAAGAGGGAAGAACCCATTGAATTATCTTATTTATATCACATAAAAAAGTATGAACAAACGGAATGTTTGATCGTCAGATAGTAATAGATGCATGGAAAAGGGAGAAGGAGTAGAGATGGGTAAAAAAAATATACAACAGAAGCCTGTAGGAGTCACCATTAGATTAAAAGCACTTCTGTTTGATTGGCTCTTTATCTGTCTGTATTTATTCGTACTGTTTGTAGTTATGATGATTATATATATCGTTATTCTTGGAGGTATTCCGGAGTTGTCTCAGTTACAGTCGCAGCTGATTTCGGCTTTCACAACTATTCTTCCGATTATTATCATCTTTTCCATAATGGAAGGAAGAGGGTCTTATGCCTCATGGGGCAAGAAAAAGAAACAACTAGTGGTAACGTATAAATCTCATCCTGTGAAAGGAAGTCTGATCAGAAACGGATTGAAGTTTCTTCCCTGGCAGCTGGGTCATATGAGCACCATTTACGGAATATATAACGGGTATGACTCTTTGTTCCCACTAATCTGTTTAGTTCTGTCCTTATCTTTAGCAGTCAGTTATATTGTAATGGCATTCTTTAGAAAAGACAGCAGACACCTGGCAGATTTTATTGCAGGTTCACAGGTCGTCAAACGGTAGAGCTAAGCTAATAGGTGTAGCGAAACCCCAAGATTATAATAATTTGGGGTTTTTCACATGTTTTTTGTAAGCTTTTAGCCATTGGCTCTATAATCGTTCAAATGAATCAGGAGGTCCACGGTCCACGGAGATGATTCAAACGAATCCTTTTCAGAAGATGGCGCTGGATCTGTGTATCAAATGACATAAGCGGTCATATAGAAGTAAAGTGTTTGAATAATTATTTAGACTATGTTGGGTCTAATCTATAGGAATAAAACCATTTATCTGAGGGAGGATATAAGATGAAAACATTCTATGATACTGAAACTGGAGAAGAAATAGCTTCAGGGGAGAGAGTAATAATTGAAATAGACTTTCCTGAAAATTTAAAAGATGTAGGAAGATTAGATAAATTCCTGGAATCTTTGTTGGAAAAAGAAAATGGATCGATTCGAAAAGTTAACAAGTAATAGCTTTAATAATAGGGAAATGACGGTAAAAAATGAGGAGACGATTGTATGATGATAAGAAACTACGAACCAAAAGATGAAAAAGAATGGGTATATACAAAAGCCCTTAGTTATCTATTCTCTCCATTTTTCGACGATATGAGTCGCGAGAAAGATACGTTTGACGAAGACATATACCAGTCGACTATTGAATTAGTCGCAGTTGAAGAGGGGAAGATCATTGGACTGCTTGATATTGGGGTGTACACAAAGGATATAAGTGAGCAGTATACCTATCACCCGGCAGACAAAGTTGCATATTTTAGTAACCTGGCTGTTCATCCGGATCATCAAAATAAAGGAATAGCCTCCAAGTTATTTAAAGAAGCTGAACAGCGGTTACATGATCAAGGTGTCAACGCATTGGCTATTTTCACTAGAGACGGAGATGCGGCTAATTATTTGTACAAGAAATGGGGAGCTGAAATAGTGTCAACTGATTATCTGGTAGTGGGCACACCTAAAGATCTACCAGATTTCAGATTTGGGTTTGATGCTGAAAATAAGCGGCTTAAATTTACAGACAGCCAAACAAAGAAAGAACTGCCTTACTACCTAAGAGAAGGTACTTATATCGTTTCTCAAAAAGAAAATATAGACTTATTTGATGTTGAGACGGTGTACAAGGAGACAACGTATATAAAAGAGTATGAATCTAAAAAGTAAAAAGTACAGATTTAATCTAATGTGAAACGAAAGAAGGAATATATGATTATTAAAGCTGATTCGCATGCAAAGAGTTTAATCGAACCATTTTTTGAGCAATTCGATGATACACTGCTCCGTTCTTATTTCGAAGGACACATGGGTGAAGCGTGGGTAGATGATTTAACTCACCCGACTGCTGCACAGGTAACTGTCAGTGTCTTCACATTCTATGCAGGAGACCATGATTCACCTGCCGCTGAAGAGCTTTTACGGAATCTACCAGAGGATGTCCTGATCATTGTCGAAGCAGACGGATGGAAGAGAAGACTCGAAGAGGTTCACGCAGGAGCCTTTGAAAAATTCTCAAGATTCAGATTCTACAATAATGGCAGAGACTTTGACCTTCAACACTTGAAAAGTCTGATAGCTGATTTGCCCGATGAGTTCACGTTACAAAAAATCGATGAAACGGTTATTAAGATGCCATCCCTTCATTCTCTTTCTGAAGATTTCACTGGAAATTTTGATTCAGTTGAAGACTATCTTAAAAGGGGAATGGGATATGCAGTTATACATAATGGTATAGTCGTTAGTGCCGCCTCCAGTTTTAGTATCTACAATCAAGGCATTGAAATAGAAGTAGGCACACATCCAGACTATAGAAGAAAAGGATTAGCGGCGATTACCTCAGCTGCGCTGATACTAGACTGTCTGGATAATGATATCTATCCAAACTGGGACGCAGCAAACAGCGAGTCCGTAAAGTTGGCTGAACGTTTGGGGTATGTGATGAAAGAAGCTTATGATACCTATTCCGTATCAAATCGATGAATATCATAAGTCGAAATTAAGTAACTGATTCAAAAAATATGAACTCAGAAGTTATAAATCAATATAGAAAGTAGAAAAAAATTATCGAAGAAAGTGGAGATGAACTATGGACGGATTAAAATTGGAAGAATTTCAAAAATATTTGACTGTGAAATATAAAGAGGGACATACATCCTCTGGATTATTTATGAAACTGGTAGAGGAAATAGGTGAGGTAGCAGAAGTTATTAACCAGCTGGAAGGAAGAAAAACAAAGAACAATCAAATGTCTTTAGAAGCGGAACTCGCTGATGTACTTCATTATGCAGTTGCTATTGCCAGCTTAAACAATATCGATTTATCGAAAGCAATCATAGAAAAGGATAAGATAGCTGCCATTAAGTACAATCACTCTCCCAATTTGAAAGAGTTTTTAGAAATAAATAAAAACATATGAATGAGGCCTCATCTCCTCATAGTTTCACTAAACAGAGAAAGAGTTAATTACATTGTGAATTATTTTAATAAATGCTACTATTAAATCATTAATTATAAGGAGGAATGAAAAATGAGATTGCGACTTGTGGCTTTGAATCGGTAATTAAATAAACCATTCAAGGTCCTGTTTATATGACAGATACAAGGGAGCAGTTTATCCATTTTTCATTTCTCATCTGAGATGTATATGTGTCAAAAGAGATAGCAGGTCTATCTCTTTTTTTGTTGCGCAAAATTAATGGGAAATGCTCCCCTGACGTATAGAACACGGCCTCTATAAAAGGAGTGTTCATCTATGCAGACATTAGCATTAGAACTAAATAATATAGAAAAAAGTTACAACGGAAAAACTATACTGTCTATCGATCACCTCAGTGTGTATCAAAATGAGAAAATTGGTATTATCGGAGAAAATGGACAAGGGAAAAGCACTTTGTTAAATCTTATTATGGAGACAATTCAGCCTGACAAAGGACATGTGAAGAAGCTAGTTGATTTTCAGTATTACAAACAAATGGGAAATATCAGTGACATTAAATACGAAACCATGGATCCTGAAGTGATCTCCAGGCTGCATGTTCCAGAGCACAGCAGTCGGCACTTTAGCGGTGGCGAAGAAGCGCGAGTGAGACTATCAGAGGTGTTGTCTGGTTATACCATGGGTATGCTGATGGATGAGCCCACAACCCATCTTGATGCAGAAGGGGTTGAATTTCTTATTAAGGAATTAATGCACTACTATGGAACGCTTCTTGTTGTCAGTCATGATCGCTTTTTTCTCGATAAAGTGGTCGATACCATCTGGGAGGTTAAAAATGGGACTGTTACTGTTTTTCCAGGCAATTACAGTTGCTATATTGAGCAGAAAGAACAGTTGAAACGTGAAAATGAGCAGGCGTATCAGACATCACAAAAAGAAAAAAACCGTCTGAGAAAAGCCGCAGATAGTAAACAAAGGCAGGCTCAAAAAATGAGTAAGGTAAGCCAGAAGCAGAAAAACAGGAACATCAAACCAAGTCGACTATCTTCTACAAAACAAAAAGATACAGTTCAGAAAGCAGCACATAAAACTGCTAAAGCAATTGAAAAGAGAATCGAACACATTCCGGATGTCAACTTGATACCTGAACCCCAAAAGATTGCTTTTCCAGATTCGGGGACTATCAGCATGCATAATCCATACCCTATAATGGGGGATAGAGTCACTGTCACAAGAGGAGACAGGATACTTTTAAATGACGTCAGTTTTCAGTTTCAATTAGGAAAGGTCATTGGATTGAGTGGACCCAACGGATCTGGTAAAACGAGTCTTCTAGAACATATCGTTGGAAATAAAGAGGGGATAACACTCTCACCAAAAGTATCGTTTGCTGTCTATAAGCAGATGGACTATAAGCTGACAAAAGAGGTCAGTTTGAAAGAGTATCTACTGCATGATTCTGACTATCCGGAACCTATCATAAGAGCAGTACTGAATAACCTGGGTTTTTCTCAAAATGACATTAGACGACCCATTACAAACTTGAGCGGTGGAGAAGCGACACGTCTGACCATTGCCAAACTATTCACTGACCCGAGCAATGTATTGATTTTAGATGAACCGACTAATTTTATTGACCTTAAAACGATAGAAGCGTTGGAGAATTTAATAAAAGCCTACAAAGGAACAGTTCTTCTCACTTCTCATGATCACTATTTTATGAACAGATTGGCTGACGAAGTGTGGAAGGTGAAAGATAAAAGGTTGGAATCCATTATTATTTGAGACGATTAGACATTCTAAGATCAGGATTAAAGGTTAGTTATTTCAATCGAATTTTATGATTGTTAAAGTGAGGTACTGTACTAGATTTTAATAGAGAAAATAAATGGACTAACTATAAATGTTTTTGGATAAGTAAAGACGACACTGGAATAATCTAGTGTCGTCTTTACAATATCTGCGGCTAGGTGTTAGATTAATGGGAATTAATGATGAATTGAGTTAATCCCTTGATATCCTCAGTTTTCAGAGTGCCAATTTTTGTCACACTGTCTAAAGATGCGAGATCAACCATTAAGATTTTGCCTGTATCTATCCATGACTGTTTTTTTAAACCAGCTTCTTTCCAATACTTGATTGGATAATAGTTTTTCTTGATGTTTAAAGATTTATTATGATATTGACTTGTCATGCGAAAAAAACTAACATCTCCTTTTTGGTTTTTGATAATGAGAACAGGGCGTCTCTCACGCCCAGCACTATCCAAATAAGAAACGTAAATGCCTACTACGTCATGAGATTTAATAGTCTTGTTCTTCATCTTTGAACCACGCGTCCACTTGCTCTTTAGATGATAATTTTTCAACGGGTAAATCTTTAGTTGCATTTAATAAATGTAAAAAAGCTTTTTGATCTTCTGAAAGTTTTAATTCGAAAGGCAAGCCACCGTCAGCTACAACTCGTTTATAAAAAGCGTTTAAAACGGCAGTTTGATTTAAACCTAATTCATTGAAAATAAGTTCAGCTTCTTCAGCGAGTTCTTTATCAATTTGAACTTGGACACGTTTTTTTTCTTTGACGCTCATAGTTAAGCCTCCATTAATCGTATTCAATATACTCACATAGTACTGCTAAATGGGTATGAATGCAATATATTAGTGCTGTTTTATAAGTTGATAAATGTAAAATTAAATACTATCTGGATTTTATTCCTTGACTTTAAATAACAGACTCAATATAATGAGAAACAATTAGAAATACTAACAAAAAGAAAGGAGGATCACTCAATTATGACAAACGGATCATTCATCCAATTGACTGTGCAATATTCTTGGCAAAGCTGGAGCGTTAACACACGCGCTGGTTATTGGCGTTGCGCAAAAATTGAATGAGTGAATCGTGATGAGTGATTCTTCAATAAATATATGGCTAGTTGTGTACCTAAGTTTAGGTGAGGACTCTTTGTAAACAGTAGGGCATCCCATTAGCTTAGTTTGTATGGCTATCTGTCATCTGCATAGGCAGAAACTCATTGAATCAATGGGTTTCTGTCTTTTTTTATATAAATAATCAATGAGTAAGAGTAGTATATTCAAACTCCCTTCACAGAGAACCTGCGGCACTGAGAAGCAGGTATGGGATTTGGATGGAATGGACTTATGAGTATCTGTCTGAATAACAGTAGGACAGGTCGCGTCATCTTCGTTAACGGATGAAAGTGCAGGGGTTCAGTCTCCTGAATTGTGGTGGTACCGCGGTAATTTTATCGTCCCTTATTAGTGTAATAGCTAGTGAGGGGCTTTTTTTGTACTCAAATTAAAGCCAAACAATCAATTTAAAGGGGAGAAAACAATGAGTATTCAATACAAAACGAAAGAAATAAATGGAGATATGCTGACGCCGATTTCAGTGTTTCAGCGATTGACTGGGAGAAAGAAATTTATATTAGAAAGTTCAAGCGGTCACGGTGAAAAGGGACGATATTCCTTTATCGGGATGGACCCTTATAAGGAAATCATCGGAAACGAACGAGTCGTTACTGTGATAGAAGGCAGCAGGGAAAAAACAATTCATAAAAGGCCTCTGGATGTCGTGAAAGAACATATCCCGAATATCTCTTTAGACCTGCCTTTTCCATTCTATGGAGGAGCGATCGGCTACATTGGGTATGATGCGATTCGCGAATATGAACACATTGGAGAGCGGTTAACAGACGAAATCAACATGCCGGATATTCATCTGATGTTTTATCAGGAGCTAGTGGTGTTTGATCATAAAAAACAGGAAGTAACTATTGTTGCACTGGACATTGATGGCAATATGGACTTGGATCAGCAAATATATTCCATTGAAAACATGATCCAGCAACCGGTAGACGAACAAATGAGTGAGCTGACTCCGCTAGAGTTTTCAACTTCTCATGACAAAGACAGTTTTATGAAGCTGGTGACAAAGGCGAAGGAACGGATCGTTGACGGGGACATTTTCCAAGTCGTCTTGTCTCAGCGAATGAAAGCAGCGTTTGAAGTAGATCCTTTTACATTCTACCGGAAACTGAGAGTAGCCAACCCTTCTCCCTATATGTTTTTCGTAGATTTTGAAGAGTACATCGTGCTGGGAGCTTCTCCGGAAAGTCTGATCAAGGTAACGGGCGATAAAGTCGTTACTAATCCGATTGCAGGTACGAGACCGAGAGGAAAAACAGCAGAAGAAGATGAGGCGTATGCAGAAGATCTGCTATCAGATGAAAAAGAATCCGCAGAACATAAGATGCTCGTTGACTTGAGTCGAAATGATTTAGGCCGCGTATCAAAAATCGGATCGATCTCAATCGATACATTCATGACGATCGAACGGTTCCAACATGTGATGCATATCGTCTCGGAAGTCAGCGGGACATTGGCAGAAGGACTAACAGGACTGGACGCATTGACGACTACCTTGCCTGCAGGGACCGTATCAGGTGCCCCTAAAATTCGGGCGATGCAAATTGTCAATGAGATGGAAGACAGTTTGCGCGGTGTGTATTCTGGTTCGATCGGCTACATTAATCTGAATGGCGATCTGGATCTGGCACTAGCGATCCGGACAATGGTGGTGAAAGACAAAATGGCTTATGTACAGGCGGGTGCGGGAATCGTGTATGATTCTGACCCTGCAACGGAATACCAGGAAACGTTAAACAAAGCGAAATCCCTACTGGAGGTTGGACAAAAATGATTTTACTGATTGATAACTATGATTCATTTACCTATAACTTGTATCAATATTTAGGAGAGTGTGGAGAAGACGTGACCGTCGTACGAAATGACGCAATAACCGTAGACGAGATACGCGTACTTAATCCTGAGGCAATCGTCTTATCACCAGGACCAGGAACGCCAGGCGAAGCAGGCATTTGTATAGACATCGTTAAAGAGTTGCAGGCAGAGTTTCCTATTTTAGGTATTTGTCTGGGACATCAAGCCATCGGAGAAGCATTTGGCGGCACGGTGAGTCATGCGGATGTAGTGAAGCACGGAAAGACTGCACAAGTCCTGCATCATCAGGCAGACCTGTTCAAAGGATTGAAAGAAGAGATCGAAGTCATGCGATACCATTCGCTGGTTATTTTGAAAGAGACGCTGCCGGAGTGTCTGACGGTGACAGCCACGTCAATCACTGATGGGGAAATCATGGCAGTGAAACATAACTTTTTCCCTATATATGGGGTACAGTTTCATCCTGAATCGATCGGAACACAGGACGGCAGACAGATGATTCAGAACTTTTTAGACACCATCAGCAGAGAAGAGGTGGACGCCAGATGAAGACCTATATTGAGAGAGTACTGATGCACAAAGACCTCACAACGGATGAGATGGAAGAGGCAAGCCGTTTGTTATTCAGTGACACAACTGATGAACGGCAGAAGGCAGCTTTTCTGACTGCGCTGCGTTCTAAAGGAGAGGCAGTGAGTGAACTGACGGGACTGGCAAAAGTGATGCGGGAAGTCGCGGTGAAACTGCCCAGAAATTTGCCTGATGTAATGGATAACTGCGGGACAGGTGGAGATGGCTCTCAGAGCTTTAATATCAGTACCACCAGCGCATTTGTTTTAGCTGGAGCAGGCATGACTGTAGCCAAGCATGGGAACCGCAGTATTTCCAGTCAGACAGGGAGTGCCGATGTGCTGGAAGAACTGGGCGTTCATCTAAGTGCGACGCCTGAAGGCATGTCAGACCTGCTTGAAAAGAATAGAATCGCCTTTTTATTCGCACCCAATGTGCATCCAGCTATGAAGCATGTGATGCCTGTGAGAAAAGCCTTGGGGATTCCGACTATTTTTAATCTGATCGGGCCTCTCACGAATCCGGCAGCATTGACCACTCAGTTGATAGGCGTGTACCGTGAAGATGTTCTGATGGATGTCGGAAACGTTCTCCATAAACTGGGTAGAAAAAGAGCAGTCGTTGTTCATGGAGCCGGCGGATTGGATGAAGCGTCCTTAGCCGGCACCAATCACTGTATCTTGGTCACCGAAGAGGGATTGACAGCTTTCGACCTTTCTCCGGAAGATGTGGGGCTGGAAACAGTCGACAATAGTGCACTCAAAGGCGGAAATGCCAGAGAGAATGCAGTTATATTGCGCTCAGTATTAGAGGGAGGAAAAGGACCTCATCGAGACGTTGTCCTTCTAAATGCCGGCTTAGGCTTACTCGCCAGCGGAAAAGCCCAGACACCAGAAGAAGGGGTTCGGCTGGCAGAAGAAAGCATTGATTCCGGAGCAGCTTTAGAGCGACTGAATTACTTGGTCGCTTACAGGAAGGAGAGTGCGTGAATGGAGACGATTCTAACAAAAATTTTAAATGAAAAGCAGAAAGAAGTCAGTGAACTGAAAAATTCAGTCAAAAGTGACACGCGTAAAAGAACAGGTCCTGTCCGCTCTTTTTATGACAGATGCAAAGAAGCAAGCGACATACAGGTCATCGCAGAGTTTAAACGCTCTTCTCCATCCAAAGGAGAAATCAATCACGGAATACAGCCGGAAAAGCAGGCGAAGCTTTATGAAGAAGCAGGTGCATCCATGATTTCTGTCCTGACAGATGAACCGTTTTTCAAAGGAACAATGGGAGACTTGGCTGCAGTCAGAGAAGCAGTGGATCTCCCGATTTTAAACAAAGATTTCATTATTGATCCTATTCAAATCGACCGGGCTTATGCTTACGGAGCAGATGTGATATTGCTGATTGTGGCTGCTTTGTCGGATGACCAGTTAAACAGCTTGAATAATCATGCTGTAAATTTGGGACTTGAAGTACTGGTTGAAGTGCATAATGAAGAAGAACTCGAACGGGCCCAAGTCATTCAGCCGAAACTGATAGGTGTGAATAATCGGAATTTAAACACTTTTGACGTGTCAGTTGAGACAACAGAACGCCTGGCAAAAAAAATCAATACAGACAACCAAGTTTTAGTGAGTGAGAGCGGTATGAAGACTCCTCAAGACATCAAGCGAGCGTTTGATGCAGGTGCACGAGCCATACTGGTGGGAGAAACACTTATGAAATCAAAAGACCCTCAAGCACTGATTCAGTCCTTCAAAAAGGGAGCAAGCAGCTATGCTGGTTAAAATATGTGGTATTCAGACTATAGATTCGGCACAAGCAGCTGTAGAAGCAAGTGCGGACTATATTGGACTCGTATTTGCAGAAAGTAAACGTAAAGTGTCGATCGAGCAGGCAAGAGACATTAAAGAAAGTTTGTCAGACTCGGCAGTTAAAGTGGTAGGCGTCTTTCGGCATCAGCCATTAGCAGAAGTGAATCAGATCAGTCAGGCCGTTAGACTGGATTATGTGCAGCTGCACGGAGATGAAACGTTAGAAGAATGCAGACAGCTGAATACGCCCCTTATCAAGGCCTTGTCTTTTAATAAAATCAGTCAGGCAATCCTTTACCAGGACGTAGCCGAGTATATACTGATTGACAGCCCGAAACCGGGAAGCGGAGAACCGTTTGACTGGTCCGCATTTAAAAATGAAGAGCTGATGATTCCTTTCTTTCTAGCTGGGGGCTTATCTCCTGAGAATGTAAAAGAAGCGATTCAGCAGGTAAAGCCAATAGGGGTAGATGTATCCAGTGGCGTAGAAACAAACGGACAGAAAGACAATGAGAAGATTCGACAGTTTACTCACCAGGCAAAGCAGATAAAGGAAACGATAAGCGAGAGGAGAAACGATAACAATGATTAAAGAAGGTTTACCAGATAAACAGGGACATTTTGGACAGTTCGGTGGACGATTTGTACCCGAAACATTGATGCCGGCCATTATAGAACTGGAAGAAGCATATGAAGAGGCAAAAAACGATCCGGCATTCAATAAGGAAATGAAAGGATACTTAAAAGATTACGTCGGTCGGGAAACCCCTTTAACGTTTGCCAAACGTTTGACGGAAGAATTTGGCGGGCCGAAGATTTACTTGAAACGGGAGGACCTGAATCACACAGGAGCACACAAAATCAATAATGCTTTAGGGCAAGCCCTGCTCACTCAGAGAATGGGGAAACGGAAAGTCGTTGCGGAGACAGGCGCCGGGCAGCATGGGGTTGCTACAGCTACAGTCTGTGCGCTGCTGGACCTTGAATGCATCATCTTTATGGGGAAAGAAGATGTGAGACGTCAGAAATTAAATGTCTTTCGTATGGAGCTATTAGGAGCCGAAGTCGTCAGTGTTGATCAGGGGGAAGGCACGCTTAAAGACGCAGTTAATGAAGCACTCCGCTACTGGGTTGCGAATGTGGAAGACACTCATTATATTATCGGATCAGTAGTCGGCCCACATCCTTTTCCAAAAATGGTCCGTGATTTCCAGAGTGTGATCGGAGATGAAACCAAAGAACAATTTGACGAACTGGAGCACAAATTGCCTGATGCGATCGTTGCGTGTGTCGGAGGGGGAAGTAATGCGATAGGCATGTTTACCCCATTCGTAAATGAGGAATCGGTCAAGTTATATGGAGCAGAAGCTGCCGGGAAAGGGATCGAAACAGGACAGCATGCGGCAACGCTGACTGCCGGTAAAGTGGGCGTTCTGCATGGTATGTTGTCTTATCTGCTTCAAGACGAAGCCGGTCAGATCACAGAACCATTCTCTATTTCAGCGGGACTGGACTACCCAGGTATTGGCCCAGAGCATAGTTACCTCAAGGAAACCAAACGGGTGACCTATGAAGGCATTACTGATCAGGAAGCATTGGATGGACTGCAGCTCCTGTCTCGCAAAGAAGGCATCATTACTGCGCTTGAAACAGCTCACGCGATTTCCTATGCACAGAAAATTGCCAAACAGATGAATCCGGATCAAAGCCTGATTATCTGCTTGTCTGGAAGAGGAGACAAGGATGTTGAAACAGTGAAAGAAAGATTGGGAGGACAGGTCAATGAGTAAAACAACGTTACAACAAGCCTTCGAGGATACTCTGACAGGAGGGGACAAGATATTTGTTCCTTATATCATGGCTGGAGATGGCGGACTGGATGGCTTAGCTGAGCGTATCCAGTTTCTGGAAGAATCGGGCGCGACTGCTTTGGAACTGGGCATTCCTTTTTCTGACCCAGTAGCTGATGGGCCGACTGTTCAGGCTGCAGGCTTACGAGCGCTGGAGAAAAATGTGTCGTTGAGAGATGTATTAGGCAAGTTGAAAGACACCAAACAGGACCGAAAAATCCCCATTATCCTAATGACCTATATGAATCCGATTTTTGCTTACAACATTGAAGCGTTTGCCAAAGACTGTATCGATTCCGGAGTGGATGGACTGATTATTCCCGATCTGCCGATGGAAGAAGAAAATCATATCACCAGTTATCTGACAGAGAACGAAGTCGCCTTGATTCGACTAGCGGCTTTGACCAGTCCAGATGAACGACTGGAGCAGATTGCTGAAAAAACAGAAGGGTTTTTATATGCGGTCACAGTGAAAGGCACAACGGGTGCGCAAGTTGAATTCGAGAGCACAGTAGGAGACTACATCAAAAGAGTCAAAGCACTAACGTCTAAACCGGTCCTTGCTGGATTTGGTGTGTCTACACCGGAACAGGTCAGACAACTCAGCGCATTTGGTGATGGGGTAGTCGTCGGAAGTGAGATCATTACCTGCTTCCATGAAGATAAGAGAGATAAAATCGTAGAACTCATTCAGGCATCTAAACGCTCAAAGCAAATATAAATTTAAGATAGACCCACATGAATAAATATAAACAAAAAACCGAGTAGGACTGACGGAGGAGATAACAGTATGATTATTGTGTTAAAAGCAGGAACAAAGGCAGATAAAATTAAGAATCTGATGAAGAGCCTGGAGTCTCAAGGAGTCGATGTGAGTCACTTTTCAGATGTCAAACGTGATTTTCTCGGCTTGATCGGAGATACAAGTGTCATCAATACAGATCAGATTAGAGCACACCACGAGGTCGAACAGATCATACGGGTGGAAGAACCCTTCAAACGGGCGAACCGTAAGTTTCATCCTGAGAATAGTATCATAACGATTGGAGATGAAACCATCGGAGGCGAACGACTGGGCATTATAGCGGGCCCCTGTTCAGTGGAAAGTGAAGAACAGATTATTGGCATAGCCAAAAGAGTCAAAAAGGCCGGAGCTAACTTTTTACGTGGGGGGGCATTCAAACCCCGCACATCACCTTACAGTTTTCAGGGATTAGAACTTGAAGGCCTGCGCATGCTTCAGGCTGCCAAAAAAGAAACCGGACTGCCGATCGTCACCGAATTGATGTCTGTTAAATGGATAGATGAATTTGAGGAGTCTGTTGATGTGATTCAAATCGGTGCACGAAACATGCAGAACTTCGACTTGCTGAAAGAAGTGGGCAAAACGAAGACACCAGTCCTGCTCAAACGTGGACTGTCAGCTACTTACAAAGAATGGTTGATGTCTGCGGAGTACATTATGTCGGAAGGAAACGAGAACGTGATCTTGTGTGAACGTGGTATCCGTACCTTTGAACCGGAAACACGCAATACACTGGATATTCAGGCAGTCCCTGTAATCAAGAAACTATCTCATTTACCTATTATCATTGATCCTAGTCATGCCGGAGGAGAATCCTACCTTGTCGAAGCTGGCGCAAAATCAGGCATCGTTGCTGGAGCGGACGGGCTGATGATCGAAGTGCACAATGACCCAGAAAATGCTTGGAGCGACGGTGAACAATGCTTAACACCAGATGAATTTGCCGGTCTAATGGAAAAAGCTCATAAACTGGCATCATTTGAAGGCCGGTCGATACAAAAAGCAGCTGAAAGTCTGACGAGATAAGAAGATAACTAATGAACTATAAAAAAGCACAATACCTGTTTTAGTCATCATAAACAAATTACAGTGACAGGGATTGTGCTCTTTTGTATAATCTAATTATTTTTATCTTTTCTAAAATAAATTCACAATATTATCAGCAAAATAATCAGTTCTGGTTTGACCTATATATTTTTTGAGTATATCGTCGTCGATCCCAATTAGAGATTCAAGGAAAGGGAGTTCAATAGAATAGTCTTCCAGCAGATTGTCCAATATCAGTAAATGATTATCCAAGATGATAGTGAGCATTGCACGTATCTTACCAGGTTTTACGATGGGGATATCCGCATCTAGAGGTTCAACTACCCTGTATTTCATACGGTTAAGAGCAGAATAAAAATATCGATTCTCTTCATAGGTTAAAAGCTTAAGTTTATAAGCTCGATTTTCTAAAGCCGCAATAGAAACATGATATTTCATCTTCAGCTCAATATAGGAGTCGGGATTTGATTTTTTAGAAATCAAATTAAAATCTTGAATGAAGTCATCTTCTGGGAGCAGGAAAAAAGAAGCGAAATCATTTGCTTCTTTTTCGATGCGCCGGTGTTCTTCGTTGTCTAAACTATCCATATCAATATGTCGATGCAGCAGCAAATGTCCAAGTTCGTGAGCGAAATCAAAATTTCGACGTACAGAGGATTTTTTCGTAGTGCCAAGTATTATAAAGGGGATATTGTTCTTTGTCCAAGTACTATAGGCATCAATAGTCAAGCCCATATTTTTTTCTAATATATAAATGCCAGATAACTCTAACTTATAGAGCAATTCTTTATTTTCTGTAATAGCAAGGTGTCTTCTAGCCAATGAAGCAGCTTGTTTAATAGTCATCTTGAAATCAGTTGTTTCAAGTTGGTTTTGATAAATATGAGTTTCTATAGTTTTTCTCAGAGAGTGTAATGAATGATCAGGCGAAGTTAGTACCTTTTCAAAAGTAGAAATGAAATAATTAATAAAATTAATATAAGTAATCTCCATTTTTGCTTTTTTTCTTGAATCTCTGTCGTCAGCTCTATAAGCAATACATTCAATATCAACTACAGGCTTAATAAAAGGATCAGTATAAAAGAACTGGGGTTTTACAAAAAATATTTTTTTAAACTCGTTTATAATTTCAAATTTTGGTACTGTGTACTGATTTTCATACTGCCAAAGAGCTTGCTCAGAAACGTTAATTTTATGAGCAAGTTCTTTTCTGGAGAGACCATGTAATTCTCTTAGATCTTTTAATTTCTCTCCGTAGAACATGTTAAACACTTCCTTATATAATTAAGTAGTTATCCTTCTGATTCGCTTTCTTCTTCAGCGGGTATAGAGTACCCAAATGCATTATCATCACCTGAATATA
Organism: Alkalibacterium olivapovliticus; assembly: GCF_003003275.1. GTDB lineage: Bacteria > Bacillota > Bacilli > Lactobacillales > Carnobacteriaceae_A > Alkalibacterium > Alkalibacterium olivapovliticum. Next base: position 795 of record NZ_PVTO01000022.1, on the reverse strand, counting down.
CAGTATGTTCTGTACTTATTTCAGACTTGATAGGAGCAATATCTTCCATTGTGATATCCACTCGACTACTTTCAATAAAAGGAGTCAAGTCATCTACTTCCACAAGTGTCATCGTTTCACTATTAGGCATCGTAAGTTTTATAGAATCAATCATTTTAGTTACTTCATTTATTTCATAAGTTACGATGTAGAATCGAGAATATTCACCACCAGCAGATAACTGGGTATGATTCATTACTGCTTGAATTTCAGCAGGATTGCCTAATTCTAGTTCGATTTGTTCATTAATCTCTGAGAATGAAATGCCGGAAGCTTTTAGCTGTGCAGAATTAATATCAGATAATGGTGTTAAGTAATTTTTTCGTTTTTTACTGTTAATTTTTCCATCGAAAAAATCACTTGTTCTTCTTGAGTTTTTAATAATAATTAAATGTTTTTCAGCGTCTTCATTCAATGTAAACTGCAAGTATTCCCATGTATAACCAGCTTTTTCCATTTGGTAGTTCAGACCTAATGATTCGACTGCCCTGGCTACCTGATCATCGATGTGATTCCCTTTAGTCCAAGCATATGCGCCACTTACGCGCATCTCATCTTTTTTAAGTCGCCGCTCGTGTAAGTACTCTAAGTAACCATTCTGAGTCCCATCAACGATTGCCTGATAAATCCTACTTCCTAGTTTAAACTGATCCATAATAACTGAATCTCTACCTATAAACTAGACACATTAAAAAAACAATATTATGCAGTCCATAGAAGGTGATCCCGATAAGCTACTGGGGTCATCTTCTTTAA
>NZ_PVTO01000021.1 GCF_003003275.1 Alkalibacterium olivapovliticus | reverse complement strand
AATCAAGATATCCCTTGGAGGACTCAGTCCGATTGAATACAGAAAGAATCTAGGTTTAGTTGCTTAAAAAAGTCCAAGAAAACATCCGCACCCCCGCGTTGCCAAGTTTTGTACCACCCTTTGCCATGAAATATACCAGTCATTGCCAACCTGTTTACCACTTATTAACTTCTGTATAATTAATGTGCATGCCTACGGCATTTAAGCCTAAAGCATGACATTTATTATATGGAGGTTTTTTTATGTTCCAATATAGGAAAGTATTGGAGATGAGGTCTGATGGCTTTTCGCTTCGAAGTATTCGTGCAGCTACTGGTCACTCAAGACAAAAAATAACGGAAGTCATTCGACTTGCGGAAAAAAAGGAAGTGACACCGCCGTTAACAGATGAGATGACAGATAAATGGCTAGAAGAGTTTTTGTATCCTGAAAAGACGATGGAAGGATCAGGTTACCGACCTATTGACTTTGAATACATTCACAAAGAGTTGGGAAAGAAGAATGTCACTTTAACACTGCTTCATCATGAATATGAAGCGCAGTGTCGAGCAGAAAACGCTATTCCCTATGCCTATCGCAGTTTCATTCGTCATTATAGAAAATATGCAGAAAAACATAAGGCAACGATGCGAATCAAACGGAAGCCTGGAGAAATTTTAGAAGTCGACTGGGCTGGATCCACCGGCTCTTTAATTGACCGAGATACTGGTGAGAAGGTGAAAGTCTATGTATTCGTAGCGACATTTCCTAGTAGTCAATTGTCCTACGTTGAAGGTTTTTTATCAATGAATTTAACGTCGTGGATCACAGCCCATAGAAATGCTTACCACTATTTTGGGGGTGTGAGTGAAGTTCTAGTCCCTGACAACTTAAAAACAGGGGTTCAGGAAAATACGCGAAAGCAATTAGTACTAAATCCTACTTACAAAGATATGGCGAATCATTACGGCACATTCGTGATGCCAGCTCGAGTAAAATATCCTAAAGACAAAGCGTCAGTAGAAGGGTCTGTACGAACAATCTCGACTTGGATTATCGCTGCCATGAGGCATACTCAATGCTTCACTTTAAAGGAATGGAATGACGTTGCCAAAGAAAAATTAGAAGAGTTCAATCATCGTGATTTTACGAAGCGTGAAGGTTCCAGATGGTCAGCATTTTTAGAAGAAGAGAAATCGTATCTTTCTCCTCTCCCTCCAACACCTTATCAGATGTCTGAATGGTTAACCGCCAAAGTTCAACCAGACTATCATATCTCTGTTAAAAGTCAGTTTTATTCTGTTCCTTATGAATATATCAGTCAACAGGTAGATGTGAGAGTTACAGATCATCTTATTGAAGTATTCTACAATCATATGAGAATCGCTTCTCATTCACGATTATATGGGAAATATGGCAGGCAGTCCACTAGCCGAGATCATATGCCAGAGAACCATAAATTATATACGGATCAAACCCCACAAAATGCCATTGCATGGGCAAAAGGCATTGGACGATCAACCTTACAAGTCGTCGAATTAATTTTAAAAAACGCTGCCGTTGAACGGCAAGGTGTTCAATCCATTTTCACTCTTAAGAAAGTGTTACGCAAACACACAAAGTATGAATTAGAAAAAGCCTGCCAGACGGTACTGGACGTCACAAAAAGACCGACGGTCTCTCTCGTTAAAACAGCCCTTAAAAATAATCAGAAGCAGAAAAAAGAAGAACAAATGGAGAAAGCAGTAGATAAATTAACTCAGAACCATGGATTCACCCGTGGAGCTAACTATTATGGAGGACGTTTGAATGATGAATGAAGATACGATAACAAAGTTGATTGAAATGAAAATGAGTGGCATGGCAGATGCCTATAAGCAACAGGCACAAAACAAGCAATATAACGGCCTGGACTTCGAAGATCGCTTTAAGCTTTTAGTAGACAGCGAACATTCTCGTCGCAAAAGTAATAAGCTCCAACGCTTAATAAGTCAAGCCGCATTCGAAGTTCCTTCAGCCTCAATTGAGGAAATTCAATATTTCGAAGACCGACGATTACCAAAAGAAGAGATTTTGCGCTTAGCTTCTGGTTTGTATTTAGAAAATAAGAATAATATCATTCTGATGGGAGCAACTGGAGCTGGGAAAACCTACTTAGCCTGTGCCTTTGGTATAGCTGCTTGTCGTCAATTTTATAAAGTACAGTATGTTCGCCTACCTGAACTCCTAGATGAGTTTAAAATAGCAAAAAATCAGCCAGATGACAGCTATAAGAAATTAATGCGTAAGTATACGAAGAAAGAACTACTCATTATTGATGAGTGGCTTCTCCATGATCTAAGAGAAGAAGAACTATACTTGACCATGGAAATCATAGAAAAACGAGAAAAGACAACATCTACGATCTTCTGTACCCAGTTCAACACTGCCGGATGGCATTCTAAGTTGGGAGGTGGACCAACAGGCGAAGCAGTTATTGATCGGATCGTCCATAATTCCTACACCATCACTATCGATGGTGAAACATCTATGCGTGAACGACTGGGTTTATCGAATAACTTCTAGGATATTACTATAAAAAACTAATATAATCCTATGGATTATGTAAAGGAATCCCATAACTAACTTAAATCACAGTGGTTATGGGATATTTCTTTAGTGGTACATCAAGCTGGCAAAGGGTGGTACATTCTTTGGCAAACAGTGGTAAGAAAGTTGGCATTAGTGGTACAAATGTGTGGCAGTAGTCAGATCGGTGACGGTAGCTCGTGACCCAGTACCTCAGTAGTCGTTTCCGGATGCTCGACATCGGCCAAAACGCGCGGCAGGATCCTTTTTTGGTTGAAGGCATCGATATTCTGCTTCAGCGTGTATTCGTCTCCCGCTCCCCCAGCGATGTAGCCGAACCCGCCTATTGGAAGAAGTTTGCTCGCCTGCTCCTCCAAGTCGTATGTATTGATCACTTCAATGTCTTTCACTTCTGTTGGTGCGTTGTAGATTATTTCCTCGTTAGTCATACCATTTCTCCCCTTCATTGCTTAGTTTCTTCCCCCGATACACTATTAAAGTGTATTTAACTAAGTAATATATCAGTTTGAAGTGTAGAAGGCAAGTTAAGAAGTTAATATATAGTAATTTTTATCCGGGCGAAAAAATCTCATTTCAAATATTTAACCGTGTCAAAAAGCCCACCATAGTTGGTAGGCTAAACGTATTTCTATTAATCTTTAGTAATAAAGTATTTAAATTCATCAAAACCGCTTAAAAATTATACGAACTTCTTAACTTTCTTAGCCAGTATCGGAAGCTCGATACTCATGAAAGGTGCTCCGCTAAATTGCCTTCTTAACTCATTGAGTATCACATACCGGATGATTTCCCTATAAATGCCGACACAGTGATGAGCAGACTAATCAGCAAATACAAACGATACGAGTTGATCGATCTGTTCTAATTCATTGCTGGATACCTTTTCTATGAACTCACTGTTTCTCTTGTTATAGTCTAGTGATTTCAATTGAGAAACGAGTACTTGTCCCTCTACCTTTGACGTACTGTTTAAGCTGAACCGAGTCGGCAAATTCTTCTTCGTAGACGTAATGGGACAGATGACTGCAAACTGTGTGCTTTGATTGAACGGATATGAAGAGACAACTAATCCAGGTCTTCTTTTCTGAATTTCTTTCGCAGCTGAAGGATCAAAATCAATCCAGATAATATCACCTTTATGTGGGACATACTTATCAGCTGACATCTACCATACCTCTTTTCCAGCAGGTTTCATATCTGCCCATACATCCTCTTCATTATATTCACCAGGTTTAGCATTTTTGAATGGATTGTCCAGCTTAGGAATCAAAGAGATATTTCCATGTTCATCCGTTTTCACAATATATTCAGTGTTTAGGTCCAAATCTTTTGCTTCCGAAGCAGGTATAGTCACAACGATGGAGCTTCCCTGTCTGCGCAATTTAGTTGTTGACATATCAATCACTCCTCATCACTAATTATACTGAACAACATCCTATAAAACAATTGGTTAATTGCAACATTTCATTAAAATAATGCTGCTACTCTTTAAGTGCTCACAGGTACAAGTGATTCTAAAATTAACAGCCTGCTTGTTCCGTATAAACAATTGCAGAACAAGTAAAATTGAATCTTTTTGGCGACTTGTACCGAAACCTCGCATTCAGTACAAGTGAGTCCCTATTTAATAGTACACTTGTGCTAAATAACACTTCCCAAGAATAAAGTTGGTAATTTTGACAGATGAGCTACCAAAATCTTCCTGCTCAAAAATTATTTTAACTATTTTCGTGAGTTTCTGATTGGTTTGTAATTATTAATAGTAACAACTATTAAAGTATTCATCTAGCAAGTTGATTTCTTTATCCGTTATGACTTTCCGTTTACCGATCACTTTAGAAATTTCTGGTATGATTATCTGATTTCTGGCAAAATCTCTTGTATTTAATTGATTGGATAATTGCTTCTGCATATTTTTGACATGACGATTTAGTTTTTTTATAAATATCATTTGTTTTATTTCATCGATTTCATGATCTGCTAATTTAACTGAATACATTAAATCCATAAATTCCTCTTTAAGGACCGGGTAGTGTATTACACGATCATCTTTGTATATTTTATCCATAACTTTCTGTAATGCAATATAAGTAACAGTACCAAAGCCCACTGCTCCAACAGTTGGACCAAAGAAAGGTAAAGAGGCTCCAATCATTGCTCCACCTACGCCACCTGTTTTTACTATTGTATTTTTCTTGAATTGATTCTTTGAAATTTTACCTGACGAATAATTCAAAGTATCCCATCCATACAAGACGATAGAGGTAACAACTACTGGGACGCCATTTACAATTGTTTTATTCAGACTTCCGTTTAATAGAGTATTGATTTGAGAATTGAGTGCAGCCTTTGTCAACTGAGCTGTTGTTGCATGCATGACGGTGCCGATAACTAGGTGTACAATACCAGTCTTAGCGGCAAGTTTAAAGGCTTCTTCCGTAGTTGCTCCAGACCATTTAGCATGGGCGAAAACAATTAGCACTGAGATACCTGCTGGTGATGTCGACTGGATCAATCCACTTTTCAAGTCATGCGTAATCGACGTAACGTTAAACGCCTGTGTGATTAGTTGGGCCTGTTCATAAGTAGCATGTCCTTTTCTAATAATACGAAAGGCTTCGTTCGGATCTTTAACTCCTGGAATATCTCCACGTAAAATTTTTTTCCTCATAAATTCAATTGATTGAACATATTGATCTGCAGGTACTTCAAGTTGCATAGGACTACCATTTTTGCTAATATATCTGTACCCCGATTCATCAAAGGCTGCATTTACTGTAGCCCTGGAATTATTATAATACTTTGTTTGAACCTCAGTTCCATTAACAATTCTATCTGCACTATTTTTCGCATTATTTCCACCTATAACTTCTGCTTTATTAAATCTTAGTTTGTCTTCGACAGTATTATAAGCTTCTGCTGCGTATCCACTTCCACCTGTTGAATTTCTCACTTGACTGATTAGATTGCTGGCTTTAGATGAGAGAGCTAATCTCATACTGTTAGCAGCTACAACAGCCGTTGAAAGGCCATCTTTTAATCTACCAGATTTTACTGTCTCTTCAACCTCTTCATCCAATGAGCTAAAGTCAGTTCGAAACTTAGTTCTCTTTTTTAATGCAAACCATTCATCTGGATCGATGTGAATATAAGAGTTTTTTTTACCCTGAATTATTCATACTTATTTGTCAGAACTAGCATTTATCCCGTATTAATACCGTTTACCACTCTAATCATTGTTCACCCGTTGGGTGAAGTAAAAAAGATACAAAAAAAGCACACTCTGTGATATTGTAAAGTCATCCAAAACCCAAATACCAAAAAGAGGTGTGCTCTTATATGGAAACTTTACAAGAAAAATCGCTGAAATTCAACTCAAATATGATTGTTTCAAACGATGGAGGACAATTGTCCAATGATGCCGGACTTCTTTTACTTTTTGAGTTTTTACACAAGATTAAGTTTGATGAGATGCTTAAGGAGTTCTTTCATTTAAATGATTCTCGTGCCTATTGTATTCATGAGTACGAAGAAATATTGAAGCAACTAATCGTACAACTCATCGCCGGTTATCCACAAGATTCCGCTGCGAACCGTCTACGCCTAGATCCTATTCTAAAGCAAGGGCTTGGAAAAGATCAGCTCGCTTCTCAATCCATGATTTCTCGCTTTATTCATGAACTGACTGAAGAAAATGTGGCTCAATTCCAACAAATCGCCAAAGGCTTGGCAGATGATTGGATCCACCATACGAACACACAACACATGGTGATTGATATCGATTCTACGCACTCGGATACCTTTGGCCATCAAGAACACACAGATTTCAACACGCATTACGGTACCAATGGGTACCATCCTTTAGTCGCTTTTGACGGATTAACTGGATTGTTTTTAGATGCCCGACTTCGTCCTGGAAATGTCTATACGTCCAATGCGGCAGAAGACTTTTTAGCCGCTATTATCCGTCAGCACAAGAAACATTCTTGTGAGATGTTTCTGACTGTTCGTGGAGACAGTGGCTTTGCCAAACCAGAGATCTATTCCCTTTGTGAAGAAGAACAAGTCAAGTATGTGATTCGGTTGAAAGTGAATCATAAACTGAAAGATCTCGCACATCACCGCGTGCATTATGGAGAAACCACGGACTTCACTAAGGACGAACACCAATATTTTATTATGGACTATCAAGCAGGTAGTTGGGATATTTCCCGAGAAGTCGCTGTAAAAGCGACTCGTGAAGCTGGAGACCTTCTGTTTACTAAGTATGAGTTTATTGTCACTAACTTTCATGGACTCTCTGCCGAAACTGTATTTAAGCTGTATCAAAAGCGTGGTACGATGGAAAATTGTATCAAAGAAATCAAGAATGGGTTTTCCTTTGATAAGACCGACAGCTCAACTTATGTGGCGAATCAAGCTCGAATGATGATGAGTTGTATCGCCTACAATTTGGTCCATCTCATGAAAGAAGCGACCTTTCCAAAGGAAATGAAACGGTCGACCATTTCAACAATTCGTTTCAAACTCTTTCATATTGCAGGAAGGCTAACGAGTCATGCCAGGCAACTAAGAGTTCGTTTGGCATCATCTCACGTATTTGATTCCCTCTTTTGGGAAGTGCTTGAGAATATTCAATCGCTTGTCCTCTTGCATTAGCTTTTTGAATGAGTCAGACGCCTTTTTTTAAGTAGTGTAAAACCAAGGGGGTGGTATACCCTTTTTTTGGGCGGACCTATCAAACTCTGCCTGAACCGACTTTATTCGAGCCAGTCAAGACAACAAAAATACTCAAATGAACGAAAATAGTCAGTGAAATAGTTATCCACAGATAGCTATGAATTATTCAGGTTTACTTTTATTAATTAAAGAATAAAGTTCTTCTAAGTAGTTGTCTTCTTTGTATAAATCACGTGTATAACCACAATCGATCAATTCTTGTAAAAACTGTTGCATATTCTTTGCATTGAGTGCCTTGTTTTCTTCAGATACAAATCCCTTTAAATTAAAATTTATATGCGATGTGTCGTAATAATAAATCACTAAGTTGGACAGATAATGCTTAACTTTCCATATACCTTTAAAGGAGACAAATAACTCCTGACCATTTTCCCTTTCATGTTTTTGCTTTTTTAAAAGCACACCGTCTGAAGTTAGCAACACACCATATTCCTTAAATTCCTCCAAAGCCTTACTTCGAACAGGCTCATAACCATAATAATCTACTCGTCTGTCTTCTGAAACAAAGCTTTTAAAGAACCCATGTGCTCTACCATAGGGTAGTTGTTCTCCGTTATAAGAGAATAACTTTGAGAAATTTGATAAAATCTTGCTGAGTTTGGCTAAATCGTAATTATGATGTTCAGAAGCATACCATTTTGCTTTACTGACTCTGTAATAGGTGAAGAATACGAGCATAATCAAAATGAATGAAATTATTATACTAATCCACATACTACCAGTCTCCTATTTTAAACTTATTCTGAAGTTTATAATCACTTAGTAATTTTTCAAGATTTAATTTTGGGACATATAATGTATCCCCATTGTAAATATAGGTTTGTCAGATTGACCTATCCAATGGTTATATCTATAAAACGAAATAAAATGACTAGCCTTGAGTTAATAACTCGATTCCTTCGAAAATAGAATCTCTTAAAGCATTAACCTGTTCTTCGGTAGATTCCGTTCCAGCGAATATTTCCATTAATGGTTTACGTAATACTATTACTCGCCATGGACTTTTATCCAATCCGTCTATATAATCAAACCCTTTAGGATCTGCCTCGATCCGTCTTTTTAGTTCGAGGAAATTAGAGGAACCGATATACTGATTTCTTTTAGCCATCAATTGGTTATCGTTTTTATTAAAGTCGTATTCAAGAATTACTACAAAATCAGGTCCGTTTTCTTCGTCTAATGGTTCCAGCTTATGATCTTGTCCATCCATTATAACACCAGCAAATATGCCCGGTTCCCAAGTGCTAAAGAATTCTATCCCCTTCCTACCCCACCGCTTATTATGGAAGGTTGGGTTATAGGTAGAATTTGGCACAGTTCCAAGATTTTGACAATGTGTTTTCCAATCCGTTCCAACTATACGTCCAAAAAGTACATCTAATTTACTTTCAAGTTGTATACCTGGGAAGTATCCTAAAATGTTGTCCATATTAACGGGATCCATTCTTCCAAGCCCTTGCTGTTTCAAATAACCAGTTAACTGTTGAAGTAAGAACTTCTCTTGACTATCGAATTCGTCAATAATGCTCAGTAAAAAATCATAAACATCTGCCCAAATCAACTTCACATCAGCTTGTTGCGTATGTTGTATATGAGTAGTCGTTATAAGCACTGTATAGAATGTCCCTTTGAAATCTCCACTAATTGCTCTTTTATATTTATCGATCTGGTCTGTCGAAATCGCACTATCTATCTTGTGTTCAACAATAAACCCATTACTCTCTCCCCTTATGAACATATCGATGTAGCCGTTTTTGTTTGCATACTGTGTTTTGATTATTGTTTTTTCTTCAGGCAACTCAAAAAAATTAGGAGAATTTATTTGACTGACTAGGAAACGAATATATTCTTGTCTAAATTTTGGTACATTCATTAAAGTCCATGCTAGTATCTGTGTAAGAAAATCCTCTTTCGGATCTCTATTGCTATTTGGAATATAAGATTTGATAAATGAATAGATAGAATCCATTGATTTCTCCTCTCCAAACTAAATCTCACCAATAATTTCTTTGATTTTTTTCAGCCTCTTATAATCATGGTCTTCAACTTTTATACCAGAATTTTCTTTTATAGAAATGAACTCTTGCGCATTAGAAACAATTTTTTTGCACTTTCTAATCTGTTACTCTCTTTAAGAAGAGTGACATGTTGGACTGCCGAAACCAATATCTGTTCAGGATTTTGAACTTCAAACTGCCGAATCATATCTATAGCCTTCTCTGTCTCGTCAAGCAAACTTTTATATTCACTATAAATCTCGTAATTGATCCATCTATTAGGCGTTTTTTTTATTTCTTTAGAGAGATAACTAAACAAGCTTTTATATAGTCCCTTTAGGTAATAAACCCTAGCCAGCATTCTTTTCCTTTTATTCAATTTTTCATATGCTCTAGCTATAATTTTCCTGGCTTCTTTCATAGGCAAATGGAGCACTGATTCAGGCAACGCAAACTCAGGAAAATAATTAAATAACGTTTCTTTAAATAGCAAATTATCCTTCTGATCACTCAAAAGTTTCTTTTCAAAGAAATATAGACTGTCTTCCTCTTTTAAATAAATTAAATTTTCTATGTCACTGACAGTAATATGATGATCGAGCCTATAGAGACATTTATAATAACCATGAAGGTAAGTAAACCGTCCATTATCAATAGCTATAAGCTCTTTAAATATTTCCATTGATTGATTATATGATGTTATCTTGTATAGTACCTCAGCTTTGTCTGCTAGTAAATCAATAACTTCCGGTTGAATATTCAATGCTTTATTAATGAAAGTAAGAGCTAATTCATAATTTCCTTCACGCTTATAATTAAGAGCCATATACTTAAACCGAATAAATTCTTTGCTGTACTGCTTAAACTTTTCCATTACTTGACCTCCACATTAACTTTGTAATAGAGCACCTATAATTATCCCTGTGGTACCCACACAGATCCAGTCAAATAGTCGATTGAACTTCTTCCCTTTCACACTATAAAAAGACGTTTCCACTTTACTATAGTAGTCCAACGAAGGACATCTCACTACATTAACCGTAACAATGAGAGCTCGAAGTATTAATATTAGCGCTAAAGTATACGCCAGCATCTTAATAGCTCTGTGATCGACCAAACGTGCTGCAGGAATTAAAAATAGTAAGTTTAGAAACTCTGTCAAAAAAGCAGCGAATATTATTACTTTCTTCCAAGAATCTTTATACCTAGCCTTTAGATTTGGAGCCTCTGATGTCGCGTAGACATTTTCTTTGTTGCTTTTAATCAGCCTAGACAATCCCATCCCCCCCAGGTAAAGGCCATATATGATTATGATGTAATTCATTTAACTCCTCCCTATTAGTAACATAGTTTTATAATACGCATAAAAGCTTAGTAAATGACAATACCAGCTAATAATCATTTAGTTAATATCCTTAAAAAGATACATTAAAATATCTTAAATGATAATCGTATCATTTGAAACTAATCGATGAACCAAATATTGAGATTCAACTGGTAATTCGATGATAAACTCAGTATAGATATCTATATTCACATTAAACCCAAGGTATCTATTACAGTAGATTCAATTCTCTCTTGCTCTATCAACAGCATTTTAAGTAATATCGATAAACATGCAATTCTCATAAAGTATATTGTCTACTTATTTATTTCAATTAAACCCTTCACTTTCATAAATATTTAATAAATCCTTTAAAACAATTTTTTGAATATATCTAACTTAGTCAATGTTCAGTCCGTATATGTCATTTGATTATCCCATAATAGAAAATTCACATTACCATCCATAGATTTTATTCAAAAATCTTGGAGTAATATTGCATGATTACTTAACATCACTATTTATTAAAAAGGACGGTTCCATTAAAGCTATTAAATCTTTATATACCGTCCAGTATCTTATTTATTTTTCTTCTTCCACGTAACCAAATGCATAATAGCCACCTTTTTTAGTAACCAGATTATCCAGAAAAGATTTTATTTGTTCACTGGCATGCTCATGGTTAGCACCATTAAGATCTTCAAAAATCTCTCCTTCTATGTCACTAAATATCTTGTCTCTTTCAGCTCTAATTGTTTCTAGATACTTTTCTAATACTTTTTCACCAGTCTGATAGTCAATATCAGCATCATCATCTGTTACTGAAACCACATCATCCAATGTCACTATAAATGGACTGTAAAAATTATTTTCCGTTCTAAAGTACCTCATCTCCATTACTTCAAAAGCATTTTGAAAAACATGCTCTCCAGTGGCAATGACCGGGGCACCCTTGACTCCGTGTATAACAGTAGGAAGTCCTTCTGCATTTTCCCCAGTCACTTTACGGGTTAAACGAAAGACTCTTCCTTCTTCAATCAATAAACCATCTTTTGTAGCCATTTTATAAATTACCTCCACATATAATTATTTGTCAATACTGAATTTATTCCTAAGTAAAGTCAGGTATATCAACATCACTGTTGCAGTACTTGTTAAATAATTTAACCAAATTTCCAAATTATAATTCACTAAAATATATTTTGAATAGTTCAATTAATTATCGGTCTTACTCCGTTTTTATTTAAAAATTTCATTATAGTTTTGATTCAGCGTGAAGACTTAGAATAGTTGCTTTAGGTTATTTAGATTGTAACTAATTTATATCGACTGATGTAAGTGTAAAATAATAGACACGTTTTCATAATAAGAACATCATTCTAATAAACCCACGAGAGTTTGACAACGAGCTCTTGCGACATGACTTGAGTACTGATAAGTGGATGTATCTAGCTTATCAGTTCTCAAATCAACATGACCTCATTATATAATTTAATAATCGCAAAAATGATGTGAAAAACATCTTGAAAAAGTGGCTATAATAAACCTCTAGTACATTCTTCATAACATATATATTGATCGATTAGAGAAATATTATTTTAAGTTTAATTCATCTTTTAAAGCCTTAACTAATAGCTGAGAGAAGTTTATATTGCTATTTTTAGCTAGTATATTAAGCCAAGAAGGTATCGTTAAAGTTTTTTTTACATAGGTTTCTTTAATTGTTGATTGGTGATATGGCATCCATACGTTAATAAATATAATGTATTGATCTTCAATTAACTCGATATCTTCAATCATTGAAGGCTCAGGTAATAACTTATCTTCGTCTAAATAATCTTTAATGAGTAACGCTAACAATTCTTGAGAAGCAGTAATATAATCATCTTCATTCATAACACTCGTCACAGTATTCTTGAAATCGGGAAATATTATATCAATATACTCTTCGGATTTTTTTATTATAACTGGGTAAGTGAAGTTTTCTTTCATGATTTTCCCTCAATCCTTTTAAACTTTACCTAAATTATAACACGTACTCAGTACGTGTCAACTAAACAATTGAATAATTAATTAACTTATAGTAATATAAGTACATCCCTTTTATATGTCATGGACAGTACTTTCAATAACAGACAATAATTCTTAATTAAGAAGTTGATTGTAATTTAAAACTGAATAGACTGTTTAAATTAAACTAAATATTCATTTTATGGATATGCTATTGGGTAAGGTTTTAAAGCTTCTGCACCTAATGATACCCTACAAGCACAATAAAAATATTGATCAGGATAGCTCATAATTTTATTGTCTGGAGGGGAAAGTAAATGACATTTAGAGAAGCGAAAAAAATACTTAAGAAGAATGGGTGGGTTCACGTGCGCACAAATGGCTCACACGTGCAATTTAAAAAAGCAGGTGTAGATTTCACTGCCAATGTACCATGCCATGGTTCAAAGGACTTATCCATTGGAGTATTAAAAAGCTTAGAAAAAGGGACAGGCCTATCTTTTACTTAATAGATAGGTCTTTTTTGAACACATTATCACTTAAAAATCTTCTTACTTCATTAACCAATAAATTCAAAAATAAAAAGCTTTCTATCGATAAATCATTAAGATAGAAAGCTTTTTATTTTTGACAGTCAATATAGATTCTTAAATACATATCTACTCGCATATCATATTAAAATAAATTTAAAATACTAAGACTTAGATATTTATGATTACATTTTTTGTATTCTAAACTTAAATTTCATTTTGAGTCTATTATCCTTTTTAACCACTGATCGTTTAATAAGATTTTTCTAGTTTCTTGGATATGTTTTTTATTACACAATTTAGGATGAGCAGCGGTATTCCGATTTATTCTCACTGTATTTGCTGGTTTATCGAACCCTTTTAAATACGGTAATTTATGATTAGTGTACTGAGAAACTTTATTTATCAAATCATATAGCCTTGCACTTTCTTGATTATTAATAAGTCTCTTTCCTCTTAAAAGTATCGTCAGTTCTTCTTCTAATATCTTTCCATATTCAATCATAATCGGGCTAAAATCAAAAGTCATGTCTCTGTGGTTTTCATAAAGATACTCAGCTGTCAGTAAGAATTTTTTTGATTTATCACTTAAGTTCACAAAGTTTTTATTTATCTTGTTTTGAATATTATTGTAAGATTTTCTGTTATTTTTATCTTCGAACGTTTTATTCATAAAATCAATAGCTAGTTTATGGTATTCATTTTCTATTTTCTCAATTTCATTACTATCATCAAAATTATAGTCTTCTTGTTTCAAGTGAAGTATCGATTTGATTATCTCTTTGTATTTATCTTGATATTTTTTTAACTTTATAGTATTTTCTTTCGCTTCTTTCATTACTCTTTCTAAGTGATTGGTCATTTCCTCATTTCTTTTTTTAGTACGTTTTAGAGAAGTGTTTAAGAATTGAAAATAAGGATCATTTGAAAAATATTTTATCTCTTCATGAAAGATACTCTCTGCTGTTTCATATTTTTGATTGTCGCGCAATATACTAATACTGTTAATACTGATTTCCTTTTTTTTAAGCCATAGGGCTTGCTGAATATATCCATTGCTAACAACATCATTTTGGATAGAAAAATCCAGTATTAATTTCTTAAAATCTTCATTTAGCATTGATCTTGCCATAAGAATGTATCTTTCTGAGTCTGTATATCTTTCCAAATGCAAGAATGCTTGCGACATTAAATATAATGTATTATAGTCCTGTTCATTTAATGAAGAGCGCTCAAAAAACCAGATTGCATTAGGATAATTACCCTCTAACATTGATATTTCTCCTAACGCATTTATAACCGCCGGATTCTCATCTACAGTAATTTCACTTGTTAAAATTTCTCGTGCTTCCCTTATTTCATTGTATTTCTTTGCAATTACTAATGCTCTCTGAATAATAAATTGTTCAACAATTTTTGAGGCATTTACTTCTTTCTGCATTTTTAACATCCTGCTCCAATAAACACCTTCATTCATAATATAAGTTATTTCTTCTGTAGAAAGTGTCTCCCAGCAAACGCTTAATAAACTTGTTATAATTTCAATATACATTTTCGAAAATTGAAATGACTTTGGAGAAGCGTCTAAAATAATTTTAATATACTTTAAAGATTGAAGAAGCCTATTTGCATATTGTTGAATTTCATTATTAAGAAATAAATGAGCTTGACCCGTTAAGGTAGATAATTTAATATAATATAATATTTCAGGAACCACAGATAACTCTACATCTTCAGTTTCGATTTTTGCCTTCTGAGTATAATAGTCCAACATTGAAATAAGATCTTGTGTTTCTTCTCTGTTATTATAAATCTCCGGGCTAACTATTACCCTCTGTAGATACGATATAATTTTATCTTCCATAAAAACATTGGTCTCAAAATCTAAAATTCTTAGAGCTGAAGTATAATCTTTATGCTCGACGTAGAAATGGAGCGCACTTTCCGCAACTTCATTTACATAGGGACTGGCTGACTTAGTTCCTTCTATAAGAGCTTTCTTAAGTAGTTCTTTTTTACTAATTGATTTAAAGTGACCTTTTTCCAACTTGTTTTTTTCCATTAGGTTAAGTAAATTAAATAAACCATGATAGTACTCCATTTTCCCCTGATAAGTTGAATACTCCATGCCTGCATACAATGATATTAAAAGGTTTCCTGCCTCTAAAATCTTCTTCCTATTTCCGCTGTTTATCATTTCGAAACTTTTTTTAATAAATGATGAAGTTTTCACCTCATCATTCAATATATCTTCAGCATTAGAATTTGAGTAACTAAATTCTTTAGTAGGCATGTCATTTATCACAACAAGACTATTTTCAATCTCTTTCATAAGTAAAGCAAAGTCTCTGTTAGTCTTAAATCTCTCACAGTAGTATCTCCCGGCATCCACTAACAATTCATTTAGTGTGGGCATCATATTCTTTTTTACAATTGGTTTATTAGACTGTGAAAAGTATGGGTCTATAGTTCTTCTGTAATCACATTTTATAAAAACTAGAAAACTCTTAGTTTCATAATCGCTCAACCTTAAATCGCGATAATGACATCTATAAGCAGCACCGATATGTTTAAAATGACCGTCTTTTATCCATGCTATTATACGATTTAATTCCCTTTTTGCTTCTAGATTCTTGTCTTTTTGATTAATCATGTTGATTACTCCATTTGACTCAATTAAAGAATATATAGAGTTCAAGTAATCTTGTAATGATTTCTCATAGTCCTCTAATATAAAGTGCAATTTACCTCTGGCGTAATAAGCATGAAAGTCATTCGATTCACTTAAAATTGAATTATAAATACTAAGAGCTTGCGAATATTCTCCTTGTCTTTTATGATTGACAGCTTTGTCAATCATTTGACTTTGAACTATATTATTCATTATCTTCCTCCTTGAATATAATACTTTAAGTTAAAGATTCCACCTTTTATTATTTATATTTGATCAAAGTAATCTTCAATATCATTAAACTCTGGAATATAATTTAAGCACCAGAAAGAAAATCCGCTCGTGTCTGTCCTTTCTTTTAATCGAGTCATACTTATAAATAGCGCATCAACGAGTGCCTCTTTATCAAGATGAGAATGATGAAGTCCTCTATTTGGATCATTAACATCGTACTTTGTCGTAGTATGATCCATTACCAAAATCACATTAGGTGTTTGCCATCCTTTATAACTTTGATATGAACTTATTTTCAGATTGCCTGTTCCACCGTGGAATCGTTTTTTTTGAGAGCGTCTATTATTATCTCTAATTTCTTTATCTTCATTTAAGTCTAAATCGTATACATGAGATACATTAACTCGATCATGAAAGTGTTTTACTAAAGAAACACCAGTAAATTCATTAGTGGTAATAATAGTTATATCTTCGTATTGGTTCTCCTTTAATAAAAAGTGAACTAACGCATTCACTTGATTTACTTTCTGGTCCACAGTATTTGCTTCTAGATTTAGCCATTTTACAGTCTGTAATAAGTTTGTTTGTTCATTTTTATTTGAATTTCTAGTAGATACACTGATTTTATCATATCCTATAAATACTTCATCACTAAGCTTATTTATCATATTTATAATCTTCTCTGGAATCCTCTCAGACACTTTAAGATATCCCGCACTTCCGCGGAAACCTAGCCCTCTAACTTGATCTGAATCCTCTATCCATATCCCCTCACTAAAACGTTTATAAATATCCTGATTTCTATCATAGACTATAAAAAACTCACCATCTCTAGTATAGAGCTTCTGTAAGAATTTAATCCAAGATGGTTTGAAGTCTTGCCCTTCATCTATGAAAATATAATCATATCCATACTCTTCTCTTAATGTTTTTTCAGAGAGATAATATTCAATACTTTTAATCCAAATCTCAGTGAAGTCGTCACTGTTACCTTCACGATTTATTCCATAATCATTCATAATACGCATTAATAGTTCATGAAAATATTCTATACTCATAGAGTGTTTTAGTCTTTTGCGATCCCCAACAAATCTTTCAGTCCCAAATTGCTGACTGCAAAGATCTCTTAAATAATGTCTCAATGTTAAATTGAAACTCAATAACAATACTCGGTTGCTTTTAAAATCTTCAGTATCTTTTAATGCTTGCACAGCCTTTTCAGCTAATATAATTGATTTTCCTGAACCGGCAACTCCTCCCCATCTTCTTATAGAGCCTTTTATAAACTTTAGAGGTTGTCTTTGACTAGAAGTTAACGTAAGCGGAACTCTACGTTCTTGGTTATAATCGGAGTAATTTAAATGGTGGTCCAGCTCATCCACTACTTGGCTAAGTGCTTCATTTTCATTAAAAATTGAATGGCTATTTCTAGTTATAGCGAAAGTGTATTCTTTTGCATCTAGTTCATAGTTGTTAGATTCTAACACTTCAAGGTTAGATTCTGTCCAAATTTTTGTTTTCTTTGGATAATTACAGAATTTCAAGGCTGTCTTTTTATCAACACCATGAAAAAAAACAACAGTTTCGATTGCAGAATAGTATTGATTTGGAAACTCATTTGATAAGTTGGATATTGTTTGAAGTTCTAAATCTAAAATAGTATTTTTATAACCTTCAACCTGACTAATAGGATTTTTTTCATGGAGTCTATGATCTGTCCCTCTAAAGTGCAAATCTTTATAATTTGCTGATTCTAAGTTCCAATCTTTAACTTCAACAATCACTACACCTTTTCTTTGATGTGTTAAAACGAAATCAGGTTTTTTTCCATTTATATGTGGCTGTTCGAATACCGTCCATCCATCAAAACGTTCATTGTTCTTGAATAAATTTAGAAATCTACTTTCACCGTCTGTTCTGAGATCATTCTTGTTAAAGCTTTCGACTATAATTGCTGGCATATTAATGTCCCCTATCGAATATATTTTTAAATAATAATTTTCCCCGTCTGATTCCTTATAAATCGAAGAGAGCAGACACATTGTTTTATATCTCCTATATATTTAGTGAGTCAGCGTCCTATACGTTAAATTGATTACCCTATTTACTAAAGCTTTTGTCCATACTACTAATTCACACTTTAATGCTAGACTTATCATGAATTCAACGCAATCTTCTAATATTGACGAGCTCGTCACCCTCTCATCAGTACTTTTCAATTTCTTCAATACCTCAATAGCCTATATATACTTTGATAATAAAAGTGTACAAATATAAAAAATATAAAAATAGGAGAATCATTTCCAAAATTTGGTATTCTCGTAAAACCATTAAACAATAAAAAAATTAATCCAATCAGCATTACTACGTAAACTATCGTTTCAATTAAGGGACCTTTCTTTCCTTCTTTCCCTTCCGCTTCTACATAATCATTATATCTGATATATTTTTGTATAAATCCAACGAAAAATCCAACAAAAATTAAAATAAACACTATTAATGAAACAAAAGAAAGAAACTCGATTACAATAGCAATGTTCTCAAGAATAAAGTTTAAAGTACCATAATCCACTAATTAACTCGCCTCTTTTCAATTTATTACTAAAGTTTAGGTTATTCTATTAAGTCAATCATTGAAGTTTATTTAAATGTTCAAATATTCTTTAAAAACTTTTCTCATTGCAATTACTTTTGAAATTACATCGTCCATTAACTCATAATAATTTGAATGATTATCAAAATCTAAATCTTCAATTTTCGTAATGATTCTACTAGCTTTTCTATTATTCAATCTCTGCCATTCTAAAGGAAAAGAAAGTAGACTCTCTATGTTATCTTTTTCAAGGTACAGTTCATCATACATTTCCTTATTGTCTCTAATATACAGTTCAACACCTATATATCCACTTTGATTAACTAATGAAATACTAATGCTTGCCTCACTGGTGCCAATTGATATATTATACCAATGATCGGTAGAAGGCTTCCTAGCATTAAATGGATGTCCTTTATTAACAACTACTTCATTAAATATTGTCCAAAAATTTAATCTTTCTGACTGTGAACGATTCATGTCACTGTCAGATTTTGTAGACTTTGTACTCTTAATGAAATCATTAGGTTGTTCTACTATTTCAAATTTTGGTGCGGGTAAAGAATCTCCTATTCTGTATGCGCGAAGTTCAATTAAGAAAAAATTTATATCCTTTACCATATTATTATTTAACCATTCAATCGCACTTCTATGTTCTTCTCTAGCATTCTTGACTATCCAAATAATAACTTCCGCATCTAAACCAGAAGCATAGGTAATTATCTTACCTAAGTGATCATGATTTGAGTCCTCTAGTTGATTCTCAATAATAACTTTTGTATCTGTTGGCTCATCAATTGCTACTAAATCACAACGATATGCTCCAACATAAGCTTCTTTTTCAATATCAGTAAGAGTTAGTCCAATAATATTATTTAGTTCT
This sequence comes from Alkalibacterium olivapovliticus, assembly GCF_003003275.1. GTDB lineage: Bacteria > Bacillota > Bacilli > Lactobacillales > Carnobacteriaceae_A > Alkalibacterium > Alkalibacterium olivapovliticum. Next base: position 24,345 of record NZ_PVTO01000021.1, on the reverse strand, counting down.
TCTATATTTTCTGGTTTTGCGAGCCAGTTAGAAAAATCATACTGTTCGTGTTCCCAAAGATTTCTAATATCTACTTCAATTAATTTTCCAATTGTCATATATATACTCCCTACTCTCATACTGCAATTTCTTAAGAAAACCCCATATCCTTCATTGGTGGGTATGGGGGTTAGTTATACAGTATTACTCAAATACTTCATCTAATTTTTCTTCTAATGTTCCTGCTTCTGCGTATGGATAAGCATCTAATTGTGCAAAGTTCTTTTGACTAATTCCCTCAGTCAATTCGCTAAAGATAAAACTTGTCGCGATTCTATAAATAATCTCTGTTGGTGCTAACCCATACACCTGATTCTCTAGTATATGTTTTAGACGGTCATAATCATCAGGGAATTCTGACTTGATTACTTCACTGTTATACAACCTTTTAACAACTTCTGTGATGTATAAACCTGACTTCATATACAAATCAATAAAGGTCTTAGAAGAATCATCGTAAATACCTGGATTTTCATCTTCTAATTGTTGTACCATCTTTTGTACAACCCATTTAGGCGTATAAATTTGATTGGTATTTTGAGGTGGAATATAGTCATAAATATTCTCTTCGGTCTCTTCAAAGTAATTTGATAACTCAGATTTCTTTCGTAAAAATTCAAGTATAGATTCATTAAATACTACTTCCTTAAACAAGTTACCATTAAATTGTTGTTCTTCACCTTCATCATCAACATACGTACCACCATCTCGTAAGAAAATGAGCTCTTCTAATGTAACACCTGTAACATCATAAAATACTTCATCACTAACATACTCATCAAAGTTCATTAAATTTAAATCTTCATTCCCATATGCCATGATAAAACTAGGTATTGCTCTAGAAAAACCACGTAAATTAGATCGAATATCATCTTCAACGGTATTCTTTTTCTTCTCTTCTTGTTTGACTTCATGTTCTTCTATAATTTCAGTAGTCGTTTCTAAAACTATTTCATCTATTTTATCTTTCAAATCACTATAAGTTTCTTCAATAAAGGTTTTATTCTCTTCCTCGATTTTTTTAGGATCTTCTAATGCACCAACATCTTCTAATTGGGCTTTACGGTCTGCTTGACGTACTTTTAACTCTGCTTCGAGTGTTTCGGTTGCTTTATCGATCTTTTCTTTAGCAGCACGTTCCTTTTGCTTCCGTTGGTTAATAGTTAGCCCATACTCCGTACGCATTTTATCAAAGCTTAGCTCTAATTCTTTGCTTAGGGCATCACTTAACTTTTCTCGAACTTGAATATTGGCTGTAAGACCTATATCTGTAGGTTGAAGAATCTCCTCGATTTCTTTTCTCTCGTAAATCTTGTCACCAAAAAGTCTGTCTCTTTTCTCTTCGACAACTTCACCTTCTACAAATGCATTTCCTTCTTCATCTACGTTTAAATCTTCTACATCTTTCGAATCTACTTTATCTTTATCTGTCGTTAATTTACCCTGCTCTGTTTTTTCAAACTTATTGATAATATCTAAGGCCTTTTTAGATCGGAAAATACCCGCAATATTATTAAATAATAGGTTACTCATGAATCCACGACGAACAACCTCTCGGGATTTTATTCTTTTTGGTAAAGTCAGGACTTGTTTTGCATCTAACTCAGTCATCTGACCGTCAGTATCTTCACCAATGACTGGAAAGAAATTTAGCAAACGCTTTATATTATCTTCACGTTCTTCCATTGTTCCACTTCCGCCTGAGGTTGAACTGTTTAAATTATTCGCAAATTCATCAATAATATCCAAAGTTCTTTCAGGTGCAAAATCAAAAATGTAAGCATTTTGTTTTCGATAGGTCACCGGATTACCATCAACATCTCTATCCGGCCATTTATGAGGATTTTGAGCACGAAAGCCTGCTTGCATATAAAGAGCTGGAGATTTCACATTGCTCAACATCAGAACACCTGACCATTCAGGGACTGTTACACCTGTTGTCAGTTGACCAACTGTTAGAGTAATAGTTTTGTCATTATTAACTATTGCATTTTTTACTCGTTCCAATGCACTATTGCGACCGTCAACATTCTCTTCATCGACTTCTATTTCTTCTCCATTAATTTGCTCGAGTTTTCCATCTCCAGCTACAGAGACAATTTCATAGTTTTCAAATACAGGATGATTCCGTAAAACATTAGCGAGTGCTTTGGCACTATCTACCCTATTCAATAACCATAAAGTATGTTTTAATTCATTTCTTAATTCAGGAGTAGAAAATGGATATTTTCGATTCCTAGTTAAAGAGTCTAGCCATTTTATTACATCTGCTTCGTAGATTAAATTACCCTTATCATCAGTAGCAAAAAACTCATTTAGATCAAAAGCATAATCCAAATTCGTCTCTTCATCTAAATCTGCACCTTTTTTAATTTGTTCAACGATCATGTTTGACATTTGGTATGTATACATATTTAAAGTAGGTAATTCTTCATAAGGATTGTGTTCATCTGTTGCACTTTCATCCCAGTTAGCTTTGGCTTCTTGTTCATCCATATACGACCAGTTAAATATTTGATTCGATTCAAATTTGTCACCAGCAATTTGTTTAAATGGTGTTCCCGAAAGATGCAGAATATAGTCAGTTTGAATTTTATCTAAGGCAAACTCAGTTTTATTCGTATCAACAGCCTCATGTGCCTCATCGATAACCACTAAATCCCATTCTACTTCTCTAACCCAATGTAATTTTGGATAATCTCCTCCAAAGTGAGCAGATCCTTTCAAGTCTTGTAAACTCACAAAAGCGATTTGTTTTAAGTCCCAATTCTCAATAATCTTTTTTTCAAAGACAGTTCGTGGGGTGATATCTCTATTTGCAATTGCAAGACTATCACTTACAAAATGGTAATTAGCATCTTTGTCATACTTAATAAACTTTTCATAGTCGTCAACCCAAGAATTTCCCACTGCCGGACGATTGGTTAAGATTAATACATTTTGAAAGTCCATCTCCTTAATTAGATCATAGGTTGTCAATGTCTTTCCAAAGCGTGGTTTAGCATTCCATAAAAACTCTCCTGACTCACGACTCTTGAAATATTCAGCAGTCATTTCAACAGCTTCGGCTTGTTCTTGTCTTAGAACGTAACTCTCAGATTTTACAGAGCCTTCTAACTCATGAATGTCTTCTTTTAACATAAAGGCTGAGACCATTCGTATTGATTTACTTTTATCGTCTTTAAAATCAAACCATTCTGTGCCTCTTTCCCTTGGGATACCTTTACGTACTAAGTAAGCATGAAAATCATGATCATTGAAGTAATACCCATCATTAAAACGAGCGACATAGTCCCATAATTTTTCAGGTGTGATTCCGGCCGTATGCGTTTGTTCACGAATCCGCCTATCTACGTCTCTTTCTGTATAACCAATTTTAAACCAGCCTTGTTTCTCTAGGTTGCTTGGTGTTCGATACGCATAGATTTTTGGAATAATACGTGTCTTGGTATTAATATTCGGTGTATGCATATTATTCCATCTCCTTCATATTTGCTTCAATAAAATCTATTTCCTCTTGGGATAAATTATATTTTTTATAGAGTTCTTGATCTATTTCAATAATATCTTTATTCCAGTTAATATCTGAGTTACTCGTGAAGTCTTGAAGAGGAACTTCTAGCCATTTATCTCTATCATTGTGTTGAGTGATTTTCAAAATCCCAAGCATTACTCGAGCAAATTTTGTTTTAATATATTTTAAAGCAGCTTCAGCTTCAGTTTTTGTATCAAAAACTCCGATTCCTATAAAAGTTTGGGTATAACCTTCATATGGTTCGGCTACTAAGGGGGTTGATAAAGTCTCACCTAATATCCCTGTTCCATTCGCACTTGGAACTAAGACTTTATATTTATTTAAGTTTTCATGTTGTTGATCTATATATTCTTTAGCTATATATCTCCAAACTCGTTTATTTTTAATTAATCCAATTACTGGAATATCTGAGTCATGTTTTCTTTCTTCAGAAAAAACAGAAATTTTGGTAAAGATATTATTTCTAAAACGTTTATCTTTGCCATTGCTCCCAATGTTATTTTTGATTTCTGGATAATCCTTGTACAACTGCACTAAATCAAATCTATTTTGTGTATAGATTATATTAGATAAGTTTTCTCCACCAGAATTAACTTTTTTCATAATTGTTCGCAATTCGTCATATGGAGTAAATACTTTAATTGGATCCATTATTTTTAAGGAGTCATAATATGTTATTGCTACTCCACCTTTAATATCAGTATTTGGAAAAATTTCATTACTCTTCTGTTCAAACTTTAGAACTTGAAAATTTGAACTATTTAAAATCTTTTCATTCCAAGATTTTGGTGTACTACCTGCATTGAACAAAAATCTAGCAGGATGTATCAGAATAGCTCTATCAGCAATACTTTGGGCTGCATCTATAAAAAAATGATAGATTGGAGGTGCAAATTCTTTATTCTCATCTTCTACATGTTTCTGATATGGTGGGTTACCTATCACAACATCAAATTTCATTTCTGTGTCATTCCTTTCCGAAAGCAGTTTGAATTCGATTGTCTTGTCTATTTCCCACAACTTAATGTTAGCTAGTTTAGGTGTTGTATTCTCTTCAGCCTCTATCTCTTCAAATAAACTTAATTGAGTGCCCAAACCTCCCGTTCCACCATCTGAAAATGGTACTTCATATGTTAAACCGTCCATTTGAAATACGTTAAGACTAGTTATTTTAGTGATTTCTAATAGTAATTTTTCTTTAGGAAAAGCTCCAAACATGTAAAAATAGTTATCAATAAATGTTAAAATTAAATTTTCACGAGCTAGTAGAAGTGAGTCCCCTTGATATTCATAACCATAACTGGCTTTATAAATTTCAAAAGCTAATTTCATCCATTCTTCTTCTGACTCTATTTCTTGATTCAGCTTTTTAAATTTAACATCAATGAATCCTGAACGTTCTTTTAAAGGTATTACTTCTCCCGTTTCCATATCATAGCGGTTTACCATGTATGGAGCCTCTCCACATGTAATTTCAAGCCATTTTGTTTTGATAAAATCAACCAATGATAATTCTTCCATATCCTCTAGAGCTGCATCTACTTGTAATTTAATTACCCATGAGGGTGTGAACACCTCTGCTTTATTACGTTGCCGTTCTAGTTGGATATCTATATCTTTATCTATTCTTGGTCGAATAAAGCCTTCATACCAGCCTGTAATGAGATTTATTTTAATTTCTTGGTCATCTCGGAATGAATAACCATGGTTAATATAGCTATCTGTCCCCCATTTTATATTCTTACCCGTTGTGTGATCTTTAAGTAGTAAGCTTAACAGTGATTCATTTTCTCTTAAAATAGCTGAATCACTTAAATCTGGGAGCGACAAGTTATTATTTTCTTTCAAAAAGCCACCTCCTTAACTTTTCAATTCGTTATTATATTTGCTACGACTGTTAAACGATTTTTACCACATTGTTGTTTAAGTATTGTAGTAAAATCATTGTTTTTTATTATTTTACGTTGGTTATTTTTATAAATCATAATTATATTTTCTTCTAACTCTTCATCTGTTAGATTATCTACCCAATATTCATCGACTATTTCATTAATTATAGCTGCAACTTCCCGTTGGGTACGGTAAAACTTCTTCACTTTCACAGAATCACCTCTGCTTTATTAAATTCTTACTTTTATTATACTTTAGATATGAATATTAAACTATTAACTTTTTGGGATGTAAAAAAAAGCTTTGAAGAAGATAGTGTCTTTCTTCAAAGCTAATATCGTTTTATATCTTATTGTGACGGGCATTTAGAGCTGTTTACAAAGGAAAGGTAAGGCAATGTCAGTTAGAAGTCCTGTAACTCGTTGTCTAATACACTGTATTTATGAAAATTGAAGTGCGGTATAAATAGCAAACCTAGTTGTAGTTTATGAACCTAAATTATGACCCCTACCTAAACTTGATTTAATTAAGTTTCAAAATCGGACCAAAATTCTGAAGTTATGACACCGAACTTAAAAATCAAATAAATTATACCCTTGATTATTAATCTGGTATCCATTAGCTCTTTTAAATAACACAGCTTCAAACAAACTAAATATCAGTAACTTTATATGTTATTTTTTGTATGTTTTCAATGATATTCATTAATTGAGAGTTACTTAAATCCCCCTCTAAATATTTCAATCCATAATCATAAAATAATTCTACATCAAATGAAAAAGTACTTATTTCATCAATAAACAATTTTTCATACTTAACTGAAATAGCTTTCTCATAACATACTGTTAAAAGTTCAACTTTATTTTTCATTGCTTCATTAATCGTATGATTATTCTTAAAAAGATCAAAGTAATTTAATCCTAAATAAATACTAGAAGGAGTATCCGTTATTAGAGGAATATAGTCACCTAATTTTTTATTGGGATAACTAAGCTTCAATAAATAACGCCATTCTTCTTCATGCTGCCATGATAGATTTTTATAAGTTGCTGATAATAGCATCGCAATTTCTAAACTCTCATCAGTTCCTAAATCGACTAACGATTGAACTTCCAAAGGTTCTATACCGTAAACTACAGGATAAATATTTTGGAAAATTTGATTTGTAGTGTCATACTCAATTACAATACCTTCATTATTACTATACATACCAGACATATATTCACTTGGATAATTTGAAGTTAGGCACAAAACATATGTAGTTTCTCTAAGGTAACCTTTCATATGGTTCATTCTCTGAAGAGAATTATTAATATGAATATCTTTGGAAACTGGCCACTCATAACCAGCCTTCTTAGCAATATTTACACTTTCATCATATTCTCTTATTATATTTTCCCTGTTATTAGTCATCATGATTGAATCTTTAATGTCATTGAATTTTTTCGCAAGTGATGCAGAAACATAATTATTATTTAAGTTTTCAATTACATATCTTTGGACATTAGTATACTTATAAACTTTTTTAGGTATTTCTATTAAATAATTTGCTTCGATGTTTCTTATATCCATTTCATATTGCAGTTTTTCAAGCTTTTTTTTATCTCTAGTGAATAATAAACCTTTAGACATAGCAAACCCCTTTCAATCAGTACTATTAAAATTCATATGTTTGTTAATTAATATTCCAAGATTTAAATTTAATAGGTAAAACTCTGCACTATTGATTTCATGAGTGTATTCATACAAATCCATTTGAATTCTGCTTTTTACTAAATCGACGTCTTCTTCACTTGGATTTATTTCTTCGGGTAATATATAACTTTTCGAAATTTCTTCTTGAATTTGTAATCTTTCACTATCATCTTTATAAATTACAACTCCGCTCATCATTGAGTCTTTTTCATGATAATAATGACTATTTATAGAATGCGGATTATGCCATAGCATCCTATTTAAATTATATTGTAAGCTATCATAAATATAGTAATCATATCCAACAGGCCTTCTATATGTTTTATCAGAGCTATTAACTGTACCAGTCCTCGGACATACTTGATAAAATCGCGCACCGTCTAAAATATATATTAAAAAAGAGTCTATTTCTAAATGGTTATATTTTAAGGATGCGATTTGCCAATTCACATCCAATCTTGTTGCATTTAAACTAAGCGCGACACAATTTTCCCTAGGCATATCATCTTCAATAAACTCAATATAGAAATTAGAATTTAGATTATATATAAATCTTGCTGGATTTCCGTTAGAAACATCAATGAAAGACCAATTGTCAAAATCTTTTAATAATTCATTATATTGAACATTTATATTTTGATCCATTTTGAATCTTTTTTTCCATAATTTTTCAGTAATGTTACTTGGTGCAGTTTTATTTATCGGCGTATTAGTTCCTTGGTTCCTTGAAATTATTTGTCCTGCTCCAATAGTTTTACCATTTTTTCTATAATCAGTAGTTAAATATACTGGTGTATCTGTTGTATTAAAGATTGTTATAATATCTAATGTTTTGTCATTAAAAACAAATTCAGTTACTTCAATTTTTGGGATGTATTGGTTCGCGATAGGCAAATTCCGAATCAGATCTGTAATTTTTTCAGTATTTAGCCTATGTGTATCATTAATATCAATACCAACTACTTTATTAGTAATATCTTCTATACCTATTATTATGTAGCAATCATCATGATGAACAGTATTGACAAAATTGACAATATCTATTACCAAATCTATTTTTTTCGTTTTGTCATACCATTCTTTCTTGAAATCAACTTTATCATTCTCTCCATTATATAAAATAGATTCCAGCTTATTATAATCCATTTTGCCCACCTTATTGTATATATTTAGTTGAAGTTAAAGGATAACTATCTCAATGATTGTTAATAGCTATCTTAATACTATCATTAATAATATCATATTATTTTTAAGATTAAAAAAAGTCCCACCTACGGACATAGGTGAGGCTTTTGTGTCGCTCGTTTGAATTCAACGTATTTCGCACCCTTATTAAAACTTCTAACTTCATATAATTCAAGGTCTTTATCTTATAATAGTTCTATCGTAGGGAATCTAAACTCAATTCTTAATTTTACTGAAATAGTTTGAATATTTTTTTCCGGTCTCGTAGAGATTATTTAATTATTTCTTAGTATTTTATTCATAATGTCCCTTGATATCATTTACACTCTCTAAATTATTATTTATTACCTTCTCAGTAAATTCTATTGCTTCTTCTGTATTCATGCTTTCTATTCTTGACACTAACTTCCTAACTCTTTTATATTCATCTAAGACAAACTTTTCATTCGATACAAGTTGTTGTTCCATTTCTTGCCTATCCTCAATTGAAAAATGTTCACCAGTTCCGACTTGTTTTAAAAATGTTCTTACATTTACATTAATTCGTCTAACCTGTATTAATAAATCTCGAAGATCTGAATCATCTAAATTAACAGTGATCGGATTATCAATTTTATCAATACTATTTAAAATTAATGAGCTCATTGACATTTTTTCTGCTTCAGCTTTTAATTTAATCATTTCTTTTTCTTCTGGTGAAACTCTTAAATGTAATCTACCGCCATCTGGTAATCTTACTTGAATACTTTCGGTTCTTTTCATAATAAATCTCTCACTCTCTAATATTATTTTTTGAAAATTATTTACTTTATAAAGAATATTGTGGAGAGTATTTAGAGCACATTTAAAATCAAAAGCAAGGTAGTTGTCCATTTACTTTGTTATAAACGCTCATTAGAAAAGGCACTTTTCTTTACACTGCTCATTTACTTTAAACTCTTAAGAGCTCTTCTGAACTACATATTGGTAAGGATCTCTACTCTGGGTTTATAAATAATGTCATAGATAAAAACTCTTACATGACTAGAAAAATGAATGAAATATAATCAAACAATTGTTTGACTATCTTCTCGAGGAGAATTATAATATCTATATCATAATCAAATGAACGTTTGAATGAGAGGGGAAACAAGTGACTGAAGTTTGCCAAACAACCATTATACATCCTGAAAAAGTAGATGTGGTGAAAAATAAACTAGAAAATAAAGACTTGTCGGATTTGCTTTTACTAGGAAAATGCTTTAGCGATCCTTCAAGGATTAAAATATTCTATGCTTTAGAAACCTTCAAAGAAATGTGTGTCTGCGATTTAGCGGAGATTTTAGACGCTAGTATTGCTACAACGTCACACCATTTGCGCTATTTAAAAAAGCATGGCGTGGCGAAATCACGTAAAGATGGAAAAGAAGCCTACTACTCGTTAGCGAATGAAGAAATTCTTTCGACTATTCGACTGGTATTGGACATGCCCAACAGCTTATCTTTGACGTCTTAGTTTGGAGGAAAACATTTTGTTACAAACTATTTTTTCAGCGATTGCTGTGTATATTTCGACTAGCATCGATTATTTATTTATCTTACTGATTATTTTCTCGCAAGCCTATACACAAAAAGGACTTCGTCAGATTTATTTAGGTCAATATCTTGGAACCGGCATTTTAGTAGCCGTTAGTTTATTTGCTGCTTATGTGCTGAATTTTATCCCCCAAGATTGGATTATCGGACTTTTGGGACTCATTCCTATTTATTTAGGTATCCGAGTTGCTATGGGAGGCGAAGAAGAAGAAGCAGAAAAGGAAGTCGTGGAGAAGTTAGAGTCCAGAGGGTCCAACCGTTTGTTTTGGGCTGTTGCTTTAATTACGATCGCTTCCGGTGGAGATAATTTAGGGATTTATATTCCTTATTTTACCTCTCTATCTGTTTCTGAAATAGTCATTGCTATAGTCGTTTTTGCTCTATCGATTGCGGTGCTTTGCTATATCAGTTATCGATTGGCAAAAATTTCGTTTGTCTCTGAAACATTGGAAAAGTATGAACGAATTATTGTACCGATTGTCTTTATCGGTTTAGGAATCTTTATTATGCTAGAAAACGGGACCATTCAAACACTATTCGGTTTATAAGGCTCGTATGTGAAAGGAAGAAAACGATGAGCGAAAAGAAGAAATCGCATCAGTGGCTCCTGGAAGGAATTGACTGCGCCAATTGTGCTGCTAAAGTGGAGCGAGGGGTGGCTTCCATTCCTGGCGTCACTGAAAGCAATGTGAATTTCATGACAGAAACCTTGAGGTTTGAGGTTGCTGATGATCAAGAAAACTTAATCTTAGTCAATATACAAGAAAAAATTAACAAGTTGGAACCCGACGTGACTTTAAAAAACAAAGCAGATGGGCAATTAATAAATATAAATTCGTCTATAGCTTTGGATAGCAAATCTAAAGAAGATGAACAAACCCATCATGAATGGCTATTAGAGGGAATTGATTGCGCCAATTGTGCCGCCAAGATTGAGAATGACGTGTCTGAAATAGATGGTGTCATGAATAGTAACGTGAATTACATGACCCAGACATTAAGCTTTGATCTTGTGGCAGAAAATGACGCTAAAACTCTTTCTTCGGTTAAAACTAAAATTAAAAAACTAGAACCTGATATCATCCCTCTTATAAAAGCTACAGGTCAGGAAGTTGGAGAAGACAGGGGTCTCCAGTCAGAAAAATCGGGTCAGAAACAGAATCACAAAAGACCAGAAAATTGGGGAATTAATTTAACCATCGGTCGCTTAATCCTTGCCGTTTCAGTGCTTTTACTGGCAAGTTTTGCCCCCATTACCCCTTCCCTTTCCTTTGGTTTGTTTGTGGTCGCTTACCTTGTGGCCGGTTATGATGTGATTTGGCGAGCCGTTCGAAATATCTTTAATGGCCAAGTCTTTGATGAAAACTTTTTGATGACGATTGCGACACTTGCTGCCTTCTATGTGCAAGAATATCCCGAAGCAGTAGCCGTTATGCTTTTCTATCAAGTGGGCGAAGTTTTTCAAGATGTGGCCGTAAACAAATCACGTCGCTCTATCGCAGACTTGATGGATATTCGTCCGGATTACGCCAATATAAAGTTAGCCGATGGCAGTACACGCCAAGTTTCACCAGAATCGATTAAAGTCGGCGATACCATTCTCGTACGTCCAGGCGAAAAAGTGCCCTTAGACGGGAAAGTGGTCGTCGGTTCATCCGCTATGGATACGTCTGCTTTAACCGGTGAGTCAATGCCCCGAAGTGTTAAAGAAGGTGACGACGTTTTAAGTGGTTTTATCAACAAAATCGGCTTGCTAGAAGTCGTGGTTGAAAAGCCCTTCTCAGAGTCAACCGTGACAAAAATTCTTGAGCTCGTTGAGAATGCGAGCAGTCGTAAAGCACCGACAGAACAATTCATCACGAAGTTTGCTCGATACTACACTCCGATCGTGGTCATTTTAGCTGTCTTATTAGCTGTTCTTTTACCATTGATTGTTCCTGAAATGACCTTTAATGATGGAATCTACCGGGCAGCCATTTTCCTCGTTATTTCTTGTCCTTGTGCCTTAGTTGTTTCAATTCCTGTCGGTTTCTTTGGTGGAATTGGTGCTTCTTCACGTAAAGGTATCTTAGTGAAAGGCGGCAACTTCTTAGAAGGCTTAAACGATGTTAAATATGTCATTATGGATAAGACGGGAACCTTAACCAAAGGGGAATTTGAAATAACCGATATTCAATCGACACCAGAATTCAATAATGAAGAACTCTTAGAACTAGCCGCTTATGCGGAAACCCATTCTTCACACCCGATTGCGGTTTCTATCAAAGAACATTACGGGAAAGAGATTGATGAACGACGAATTGATGAATACAATGATCTCTCAGGCCATGGTGTTCAAGCGGTTGTTGATGGCAAAGAGATATTAGCCGGAAATGCTAAATTAATGGCTAAATATGGTATTCCTTTTAAAGAAGTAGAAGAAGTCGGAACGGTTGTCTATTTAGCGATTGAGGGAGCCTATGCTGGTTACCTTCTAATTGCCGATACGATTAAAGAGGACGCTGCAGAAGGTATAGCCTTAATGAAAGAAAAAGGCGTCGAACATATCATTATGCTTACGGGCGATTCAAAAGCGGTCGCTGAGGCTGTTGGAAGTAAATTAGGCATCGATGAAATCCACTCGGAACTTCTTCCACAAGACAAAGTGGAGAAAATGGAAGAAATTATGGTGCGCAAAAACAAAAAAGAAAAAGTTGCTTTTGTGGGCGACGGGATCAACGATACGCCTGTATTGGCCCGTTCAGATATCGGGATTGCGATGGGTGGCTTAGGCTCAGACGCAGCCATTGAAGCGGCGGATATCGTGATTATGGACGACAAGCCGTCTAAAATTGGAACGGCCATGCAAGTGGCCAAAGATACTCGCCAAATTGTCTGGCAAAATATCATTCTCGCACTAGCCATCAAAGGGGTATTTTTGGTTTTAGGTGCCCTTGGTGTTGCTTCGATGTGGGAAGCTGTTTTTGCAGATGTTGGCGTAACAGTTGTTGCTGTATTGAACGCCATGCGTGTGTTAAAGAAATAACTTATAATACTATCAGGTGTTAAGTATAAGATAAAACAATAGATAGCAAAGGACGAGAATGTTGTTTTCATTGCTCTCGTCCTTGTTTGCTTAATAATAACTATCTATTTAATCACGAATTCGAGCATTCTTCAAAGCTAAATTAATGTACTAAGTATTTGCTAACAAAGTATTAAATGCAAAAGAGCTTTCGTAAAAGCGTTGGAAAACTCTTCGCTATGTTTAGTAAAACTTAGTTTTAAGCATAAAAAAGCCTCACTCAGGAATAAACTGTTCCCTAGTGAGGTTTTCGTCTTGCTATGGAGTTGAGGGGAGTCGAACCCCTTCGAATCAAGGTTTAGAGTTATATAGTAATGGTTTTGGTAATGGTTTAGACTAAATATTCGCGCATATGCCTATGTTTTATGAAACACATTGAATTTTTTACTAGCAATTTTTCGTACACTCGCTGGGCATCAATACCCGCATATTATTACTATACTGTATCAAAAATCTTTATTAATCTTTGAAATTTTAAAGTCATTATTCGAGATTTCCACACCGTTATTAGAAATACGCATGTAGGTAACGATTATGATAAATGTCTATACGAATAGTCTATATTTTGTAAAGTTTAGTTTGTTTTCATGATGCTATTTTATCTTTTACTTTACGTTATGCATTTCTTCTAACTGCTCTTCAATATTCTCTTGATTAACACCGGCTTGTAATAAAGCTGCGGCGGTATATGACCCTTCAACAACTGGTACATCATATATTTTAACGGTTTTATCGCTCATTTCCATTGCCATTTCCAGGTTCATTTTAGCACTACCTAAGTCATAGAAAGCTAATAAGTTTTTAGCTGAGCTATTATTAATCGCTGCTAAGGCTGTATCAAAACTTGTTCCTATTTCTTTAATATCGACTCCGCCAACTACTTGAACATCAACATCTGCTGCAACCTCTTTAATTAGACGATGAATTCCTTCAGCTATTTCATAGACATGAGAAACAATAATAATCCCTGTTTTTTCCATTATTCTGTCTCCGCTCTTAACATCGTGTGAAATAATAATCCTGAAGAATAAGCACCTGGATCGATATGGCCGATGGAGCGATCACCAACATAAGATGCGCGACCTTTTTTCGCTTTCAATGGCTTAGTGGCTTCAACAGCTTCGTCAATCAATTCATGCGTTAATTCACCATTTTCAACAGCTTCTACAACAGCTATCCATACATCTACCATCGTTTTATCACCTTGTTCTGCTTTTCCACGCTTTTGAATGTTTTCTAAGCCTGTTTTTAAAATCTTGGCCCATTCTTCACCAGCTGTTTCAGCTTTCATCATTCCCATAAATGCCGATCCATAAAGTGGCCCAGATGCCCCACCTACTTTACTTAATAAATTTGTTGTAATTAATTTTAGTAACTCATTTAAAGTCTCTGGTTTTTGTTCTTCAATTGCCTTAACCACATGTGCCATCCCGCGAGACATGTTATTTCCATGATCGCTATCTCCAATAGGTGTGTCTAATTGGGTTAAATAGTTTTTTTCATTTTGAATTTCTTCATTGAATAATTCCATCCAACGAATTCCCATCTCTATATTCATTAAAATACATTTCCTTTCAGTTTTAAAAAAATTTACCAATTAATAGTATCAACAGTTGCTTTTAAGGCTTCCAGAAAGAAGTCATCTTCTAGACGAAGTAGAGTTAAAGATAAACCTTGCATCTCTAATGATGTCATCAGATTTCCTACTTTTGAAAATTCAATCTCCAACTTATTATCTTTCATTTGTTTGTGAACATCATTTGCAAATACATATTGCTCCATTAGAGGTGTTCCACCTAAACCATTCACGATAATTGCAAAGCGATTGTTTGAGTTTGCTTCAAATTCTTCTAGTAATTTTGTAAGTAATTCATCAACTAAATCTTTTGAAGTTTGTAGCTTTTCTCGCCGGTATCCAGGCTCGCCATGAATCCCCACTCCGTACTCAATTTCGTCATCCGCTAATGCAAAACTTGGTGTACTACTTCCTGGCGTAGTCACTCCCGTTAAAGCTAATCCAACAGTTTTCATATTGGGAATTAAATTTTCAGCTAATTCTTTAATTTCTTCAATTGACTGGCCTTTTTCAGCTGCATAGCCTAATATTTTATGGACAAATATCGTACCTGCTACACCGCGTTTTCCTTGTGTGTAGAGGCTGTCTTCGACAGCGATATCATCATCAACTACAATACTATCTACTTTAATTCCTTCCATCTCTGCGAGTTCCTGAGCCATCTCAAAGTTCATAATATCTCCTGAATAGTTCTTGATGACTAAAAATACACCTTTACCCTCGTCCGCTACTTTAATAGCTTCTAAAATTTGATCGGGCGTTGGAGAAGTAAAAACGGCTCCACAGACAGCTGCTGACAGCATTCCTGCTCCGACAAACCCAGCGTGCGCAGGTTCATGACCGCTTCCACCGCCTGAAACAATAGCCACTTTTCCCTTTTTATCGTGGGTTCGTTGTATGATTCCTGTTTCAGGAACTCTTTTAATTAATTCTGGATGGCTTAGCACCATTCCATCAATCATCTCATCAACAATGTAATCTGGATTATTTAAAATTTTCTTAATCACGTCTATGTCTACCCCTATCTTAGCTTTTCAGTTTATTTATTTTTTTCTTTATAGTCTCGACCAATCGCATCAGCTGCAATAATTGCCTGTGCAACAGCTTCAACTGTTATTTCAAACGGCATTGAGTGGATCGATTCTTCTGGGATACATGCTTTTTTAGCTACTTCTAAAATTTCATCATATTTCACTTCTTCAACATCCAAATCAGCTAGACATACTGGTAATCCAACAGAGATACTAAAATCTAACAGTTCGTTAATTTCTGATTTTGGTGCATTTTCAAGGACTAACTGTACAAATGTTGTAAAAGCAACTTGCTCACCATGGTAGTAATTTCCTGGACCGTCTAGAACAGTTAACCCATTATAAATCGCATGGGATGCTGCTAATCCTGCTGATTCAAAGCCTAAACCAGATAATAAAGTATTCGCTTCCACAATGTCTTCCAAGGCTGGAGTGACAATATTATTATCTGCCGCAATCTTTGCATCATAACCTTTTTCAAGAATGATTTCCAAACTTTTTTCGGCTAATGTCATGGCTGCAATGGTTCCTTTAGCTGGCCCTGTTGCCCCTGTATGATAACCATTTGGTAAACCAGCATTTACATTAGAGTTTGATTGACGAGTGGCTCTCGCTTCGTAATAAGTGGCTAGGGTATCTCCCATTCCCGCAACTAAGAATCGGCTTGGGGCTTGTGCAATAACTGTTGTATCCATTAGAACAACATCTGGGTTTTTAATAAAATAAGCATAGTCATCAAATTGATGATCGGCTGTATACAGTACAGCGGAGTGGCTCGTTGGTGCATCCTGAGCGGCAATCGTAGGACAAACAATCACATTGTGCCCATTTGCAACCACTTTAGATGTATCAATCGCTTTTCCTCCACCTAAACCTACTATGACATCTGTCCCTTTTTCTTCTGCTATTTTTTTCAAGCGCTCAACTTCATCGCGTGTAGCTTCTCCACCAAACTCTGCGCGATACAGCTTAACATTAAATTTCTCTGCCGTCTTATCTAATTTATCTTGTACTCGATCGATATCTTCCTTATTTCCGATAACAAGGGCTGATTCTCCTAAAGATTGAATATAGAACCCTAAGTTTAATAATTCGTCTTCACCTTGAACGTACTTACTTGGACTAATAAATGCTTTTCTCATTGTCATTCCTCCTCGTATAATTTAAGTGCTTTCTTTACTGCTAAATAAACATTAACAAGTAAGCGTTATCATCACAACAGACAAAAACTTTACTTTGTCCGATTGGCTTTCTATTTTTTGTAACGTATACTTTAGATAGTGAACTACATCGGCACTAAAGTACCGAGCTTCTGGGAACACCCTTAACTTACCTGTGCCACTTATGGGTAGACAGGCAGCGGTTTAGGCTGGTTGACCAAGGCTTGTCCCAAGCCAATAGATAGAATATTTTTTGCGGCATTGATATCCCGATCATGGTGGTCATGACAAGAGGTGCACAGCCATTCACGAATGGATAGCTCTTGTTTGCCACCGTCATGTCCGCAGGACGAACAGATTTGTGACGTTTTATATGGATTGACCACAATGAGTTCTTTACCATATTTCACGCATTTGTACGCCAACATTGTGCGAATCTCGCGCCAAGATTGAGCCGCAATACTACGTGCTAATTGGCTGTTTTTCATCATCTTACTTGTATTTAAGTCTTCCAAGACAATGACATCAAACTCTTTAACCAACGTAGTCGTCAATTTATGTAGACGATCCATGCGTTGGTTTTTTTCTTTTTGAAACACTTTTGCTCGTTGTTGTTTAGCCTTTTGATAGTTCTTTGCTTCAGATAATGGAATATCTTTTGCCTTGGCTAAACGGGCACGTCGTGCGACACGTTTCTCCCAATACAATCGCTTGCCCGACAATAGTTTGTCGTAACGAATCGTAGGCATTTTGTCGCCTGTAGACAAAACCATTAAGTCTGCAACGCCCATATCGATTCCCACGGATTGATTTGTCTTTGTAGTGATGACTTGGCTTTCGTCTTCTACAAGTAAACTACACTCAAATATTCCTGAAGGTGTGAGACAAATAGTGGCTCTTTTTATGTTACCTTTGATGGTTTGACCACAACGGAAACGTACAAAACCAATTTTGGGCAACCGAAGGTAGCCATTCTCATAGCGAATAGCGTTATTCACATTTTTCGACGTATAGGATTGTCGAGCATGGTATTTTCCTTTAAAGCGAGGGTGTTTAAAATGTCCTTTATTCGTAAAGAATTGTTTAAAGGCGCCTGCCAGTTCTGATGAAACCTGTTGAAGACTGGTAGAGTCCGACAATTTTAAAAATGCGTACTCTTTCTTCAATGTTGGCAACAGTTTATTTAAATCATACTCCCCTAACGTAGGCAATGAAGGATTATTTCCATAACGTTGGTTCCACATGTTTAAAAATTGATTCCATACAAAGCGCGCATTGCCAATATTTTGTAATACTTGTGCTTGTTGTGTTGGCTTCAGAGTTAATTGCCCTTTAATTCCGTATAACATATGTCCTTGCCTCCTCTTTGTATGGTATACTTATTATAACACAGATGACATGAACAGAAAAATGTTAACCGGCTTAAAGATAACATTTGGAGGTCTTACATATGTATACAAAAACGCGCACCAATCTATACCGAACAACCTATCATTTAGTTTGGGTAACAAAGTATCGAAAGGTAATATTCACTACACTTAATCGCCGAGAAGCGATGATGGAAATGCTTAGTTTGATTGCGGAGAATAATGACATTACCATTCTCGAAAGTGAAGTGATGGAGGATCATATCCATTTAGTGGTTTCCTTTCCGCCAAACAAATCGATCAGTACAGTGATGAAGGCACTGAAAGGTGCTTCTGCACGAGAGTGGTTTCAACAGTTTCCAGAAACAAAAAAAGAGCTTTGGAAGGGCTCTTTGTGGTCAGGAAGCTATTTCGTCAGTACGGTAGGTAATGTTTCTAAAGAAGTGGTCATGCAATATGTACAAGACCAGTTAAAAAAATTCAATGCGGGCCGTTCGAGACGTGATTCATCCCCTGGTTAAAACCAGGAGTTTTCTCACTAACGCCTTTATAAATTACTTGCCACTCTTGAGTAAAAGGAGTCTAAATAGATGGAACAAAAAACTAACACGAAAAAAATTATTGCTTTAGCCTTTCAAGAATTAACAACTAAAAAAACAATCGAGAAAATCTCAATCACTGATATTATGAAGCAAGCTGGTTTCCGTCGCCAAACTTTTTATGATTATTTTGACGATAGATATGATTTAGTTACTTGGATTTTCTATTGGGAGTTATATGAATCTACTTATCCGATTAAGACTTGGGAAAATTGGGAGGATATTTTGGATCATCTATTAACTTATCTCGAATCAAATAAAATTTATTACAAGAAGATTTTTTTGAATATCAAACTAGATTCTTTTAAACAGTACTTTATTTACTCAATTAAAAATCTAGTTAATGAGTTAACAAATGACTACTTTAAAGATCAGACTCTTTCGCGAGATGAAAAACAATTAATCCAAACAGCAACTGATTTTTATAGCTATGGTTTATCTGAAAGCCTTTATCATTGGGTATTAGAGAATTGCGAACCAAACAGTCAGAAGTACCATGCAATGCTTGTCAAACTTGTAAAATACCAATTGCAAATTGATTAACAATTTATTATTTTTATAGAATAAATGGAGTGATAAATGATGGCAGAATATATACTTTCTATTGATCAAGGAACAACTACGACTCGTGCTTTTATTATTGACCGGAAAGGAAATTACATAGGAACAGCTAGTCAAAAATTCCAACAAATTATTCCAAATCCTGGCTGGGTAGAACATGACCCGAATGTCATTTGGCAATCTGTTTGTAATGTAATAGAAGAAGTTACCCAAAAATCAGGAATTAGTTATTCTCAAATAAAAGCACTTGGAATAAGTAACCAGCGTGAAACGACCGTTGTCTGGGATAAAATAACAGGTGAACCTATTTACAATGCAATTGTTTGGAATTCTAACCAATCTTTGAATATTATTAATCAATTGAAATCTGTAACAAACGAAGAATATATTAATAAAAATACTGGACTTGTTATGGATCCTTATTTTTCAGCAAGTAAAGTTCGTTGGATTCTAGATCAGAACGAAAGTGCGCAAGCAGAAGCTGAAAAGGGAAATTTACTTTTTGGAACAATTGACAGTTGGATTATCTGGAAACTAACCAAAGGGAAGTTGCATGCTACTGATCATACCAATGCATCTAGAACGATGCTTTTTAATATTCACCATTTAGAATGGGATAATCACTTGCTCGAACTCTTTAATATTCCAAGAGCCATGCTCCCGAATGTTTATCCAAGTTCATTTTATTATGGAGAAACGGATTCAAGTATTTTTAATGGAGTAAAAATACCCATTAGTGGGGTTGCTGGGAATCAGCAAGCTTCATTATTTGGTCAACTTGCTTTCCAATCTGGACAAGTTAAAAGCACTTATGGTCAAGGGACATTTATTGTTATGAATACTGGCTCCGAAGCAAAATCATCAAATAATCGTTTGCTGACAACGATTGCTTATTCAATAGACAACCAAATTAACTATGCTCTGGAAGGTTCTGCTTTGATTTCTGGAAGTGCAATTGAATGGCTGAAAGATGGCTTAGAATTATTTGAGAACATTGAAGATTCTGAGACTTTAGCGCTTCAAGCAAATGAAGAATCACCTGTCTATGTTGTTCCAACTTTTCGAGGAATGGGAGCTCCTTATTGGGAACCTGATGTCAGAGGAGCTGTTCTAGGAATGGATGAACATACTGGAAAAAGAGAACTTGTTCTTGCTACATTTGAATCTTTAGCTTACCAGGTCAATGATATTATTGATTTAATGGAATCAGAAACAGAAATTGAGCTTGATGTTTTACATGTTGATGGCGGGGTTGCTCAAAATAATTTTCTTATCCAATTTCAAGCTGATATCCTTAATAAAACGGTAAGTCGTGTTGAACGTCTAGAAACAACAGGTTTAGGTGCTGCCTATCTCGCTGGATTAGCTGTTGATTATTGGAAAGATTTAAATGAATTAAAAGCTTTAGTGTCTGAGAGCGAAATTTTCCAACCAAATATGACCCAAATAGAACGAATGACAAAATTAAAAAGCTGGCATAACGCACTTAAAACTGTTCGATATTATTCCCAGTTAAATCTTGACTAGTTTTCCAATCTTTACTAGATAATTCGTGAAAATATAGTAGGAGTTCACCAAGAACATATAACTATTTATAATCTAGCCAAGAGAAAGATTTTACTCATCTACTCATTTTGACTATCCTGTAGTAAGTCTTTATAAAAAGACTATGGATTGTGAACTACCCACCACTTAAATCCTTTGGATTTTGAAGTGGGTGCTTCCTACGAACTCCATTCTTGTCTGCACAGACTTCATACAGACAGAGGAATCGGATAGGGGTAGGCTCAAAAGGCAGTCCCTGCCTCATTGATTTTCTTTTACTTGGCCAATGCCAAGAGGTTTTTGCTGGCATTGATATCTCTGTCAAGGTATTCCCCGCATGTCGGGCAGTCCCACTCCCGGATATTGAGCGGCTTCTTGCCGTCTCGGTGTCCGCAACTCGAACAAACCTGACTAGACGGATAGAATCGGTCTGCTTTGATAAGTGTCCGTCCTTTTTGCTTGGATTTATATTCTAATTGGCGGACGAATTCATACCATCCTGCATCACCAATGCTTTTTGCCAGTTTATGATTTTTCATCAGGTTCTTACTGGACAGAGTTTCGATTACAATGACTTGGTTTTCGTCTGTAATCTTTTTGGATAGTTTGTGCAAGAAATCTTTGCGCTGATTGGCAATCTTTTCGTGCTTTTTGGCTACCTTTAAGCGTGCTTTATTGCGGTTCTTACCGCCTTTTTGTTTGAGGGATAACGACCGTTGCGCCTTCTTCAGCTTCTTTTCGGACTTGTACAGCGGTTTTGGATTTTTGTGCTTCTCAGTTTCCCCTAAATCATTGGTGGTGATCGCAAAATCCGAAATACCCAAATCAATCCCAATCTTCCGTTCAACTAATTGGGGCGTTTCGTCCGCTGATTCCACAAGAATGGATATAAAATAATTTCCCGATTTATTCATTGATATCGTACATGATTTAATCTTGCCTTGAAAAGTACGATGCTGGACAAGCTTTACACATCCGATTTTAGGCAGTTTGATCTTACCATCTTCAATTCGGATATTTCCCCCTTGATTGTTGGTGGTATAACTCGCTTTTGAACGGTGTTTGGATTTGAATTTTGGAAATCCAATGGATTTATCCCGGAAGAAATTTTTGTAGGCTCGTTCCAAATTCTGCTGAGCGTTCGCCAAAGCCAGACTATCAACCGCTTTCATAAAAGGAAACGCTTCTTTGTACTGAGCGGGCGTATTGTTGAGCATTTGTTTCGTCTCTTTATAGTGGTCGATCTTGTCGCTAAGCATTTGGTTATAAATGAAGCGGGCACAACCAAAACAGTTCGCAAAATAGTTTTTTTGTTCTTCATTTGGGTAGAGTCGATACTTATAAGCTTTTAACATATTCTTCACCTCCTCGTACGCTTTGTTACTTGATTATACCGTAAAAACACCGTATAATCAAGTCGGAGGTGAGTATATGTCTGACAAAGAACGCGTAGAAATACGTATGCCAAAAGTTATTCTAGAAAAAGTAGACGCATACCAAAAAGAAAATGGACTGCCTACACGAACGGCAGCTATCCTTGAACTAATAAGAAAAGGTCTTGAGAAATAACTTCAAGCTATCGCTTGGCCGACATTCATCTCCCACTTTCACTGGTGCTTCGTACCCATACGTTTAGAAGTGGGAGACTTCTTTCGGAATTACGTTAAAAAGATTCCATAGTCTTTGATGTTAAGAATATTAAATTTTCCGATTTTGAATTAGTTTACACGATTCTTTGTATCACCAGTTTTTATGACTTCTAGAGTAGAATCTAACCCAATATGTGGAATGAATAAGTAATCTCCTGACAAAATACACGTTTAAGGAACTATAATTTTTTATAATTTGTTTTGTATTATACTAAATAAAATTAAATTTGATAGGAGCAGGAAAATGGAACATACAACTATATATACTTCTTCCCATGATGGCCAAAAGATATTTTTACGTATATGGGATCAAGTAGAAAAACCAAAAGGAATCGTTCAAATTATTCATGGAATGGCCGAACATTCTGCACGATATGAAACTTTTGCATATTTTTTGAATAAGAAAGGTTATATTGTTTATGCGGATGATCATCGCGGTCATGGGCATTCTTTAACAGAAGAAGAAGTTTTTGGGTATATTGGTGAGAATGGTTTTCAAAAAATTGTTAAAGATGAACAACTAATTTCTGAGTTGATAAAAAAGAAATATCCTCAACTGCCTTTATTTATTTTTGCTCATAGTTTTGGTTCATTTATCGGGCAGGAGTATATCATTCAAAATTCTGAAAAAATAGATGGGATCATTCTTTCTGGTTCAGCCAAACAAAATGGACTGGACGTAAAAATGGGAAGAATATTCGCTACCTTCCAAAATATTGTATTCGATAATAAAAAAGAAGCTAAATTGATTGATAAATTATCTTTTGGGTCATTTAATAAGAAATTTAAAAAGCAGCAACCGACATCTAGTTGGATCACAAGAGATGCTAAAGTTGTGGAACAATATGAGAAAGACGAATTGTCTGGTTTCGTTTCTTCGATAAACTTTTACTATGAACTTTTCCATGCTTTTAAATCGCTATATCAAACTAAACGACTAGAAAAAATTGAAAAGGATTTGCCTCTTTTAATTGTTTCTGGTGATATGGATCCTGTTGGTAAGTATGGTACAGCGGTTCAAGCATTATATGAGCAGTATGTTCAATTAGATTTGGAAAATGTAACACTTAAGTTATTTAAAGATGCCCGGCATGAATTGGTAAATGAACTAAACAACCAGGAAATTTTTTCTTACATCAATGATTGGTTGCAACAGCAGATAGAGAGCAATTAAACGTCAATTAAGTTATGTTATAGTTTTAATTAATTCGAAGGATGAATAAAGATATGGTGTGTACACAATTAATTTTTCCCTCGTAAAAAGAAAAACGGTATGCAGTGGCTTGTAGCCTGCATACCGTTTCAGTATATATTAGATATTGAATAGTGTCCGACTGTTTCACTACTTCTGTTCTTTGGTCACTACTTATAGCCGATAACTCAATAATTTCATCAAATCTAGGATCTAGACCTGTAGTCTCAATATCAATTATTGTAAAACTATTTGGTAGTTCTAATAGACTATCTCCTTTTTTATCCCTTATTGTTCTTTTGCTTTCCACTATTTGAGCACCTTCAGATGATAATTGAATATATGATCTCATCAAAATATCCCTCCATTTTTTATTCTATATAACTCAAGTTTCGCACCCTTAAGAACTCCGTTCTATCCTTTACATCATAAGGATTATTTAGATTAATCAGCTTAAAAGTAAAGAAAAAGACAGCTCTCTTTGGTAAAATGTGAGTACCACTACCAACATTCCAAGGAGAGATGTCTTATGGCTAACATTTTACCAAATAATTCAGAAAAAAACGAGTTTTATTCGAGTATTGATTACTTTATCAAACAATTTACAGTCGGAACCCTGTTAAATCGGTCCAATATCAAAAAAGAAGAAGGAGTAAGTGTGACCGCTATCGTTACCTTCTTA
>NZ_PVTO01000020.1 GCF_003003275.1 Alkalibacterium olivapovliticus | reverse complement strand
GCTTACTTAAGATATTGAACCGCCGTATACGGAACCGTACGTACGGTGGTGTGAGAGGACGATAAATGAATTAATCATTTATCTCCTACTCGATTATTTTTTGATACATATAGTCTGAAGACTCTTACTTGTTCTTTTAATCACAATATAGCAGAGGTGAGTTCTTATCTGTTGATTTAGAGGTGAAAAATTATTAATGAATTGTGAATTTTGATTTACTGATAAAGACTAAACAGATTTATAAGTTTCAGCTAATATTACAAAGAGATTATTTTTCCTGATTTTCACTCTCTTAGTTGATGAAGGTCCTATAAAAACGGTATGATAGACTTAAGCATTTATCCATAATACTGGAGTGTTGTGCAAAACGAATTAAGGGGAATGTTAGATAAATGAAAAAGTATAAACGGTTACCAAAGCATATTGGAGTGATTCCCGACGGCAATAGAAGATGGGCTGTCAATGCAGGACTCAATAAACAAGAAGGATATAATCATGGAATAGGTCCTGGACTAAAATTATATGAAGCGTGTCTTGAACTTGGCATCGAAGAGATGACGTACTATGGATTTACCATGGATAATGTTAAACGCCCCTCTCTTCAGACAAAAGCTTTTCAGAAAGCCTGTGTTGATTCAGTGAATGAACTGAAAAAACGGGATGCTGATTTACTGGTTATTGGGAATACGGACTCTAAAGTTTTTCCTAAAGAATTATTGCCTTACGCTATGAAGCGAACTAAATTTGGAGAAGGAAAAATGAAAGTCAATTTCCTGGTGAATTATGGATGGAACTGGGATCTGAATCATGCACTGGAAAATGATCAGGTAGTGGACAATAAAAATCTGATTGACTATATTGCATCTAAAGATATTTCGAGAATGGATATGGTGTTAAGATGGGGTGGACGCCGTCGTCTAAGCGGCTTTTTACCGATCCAGTCTATCTATTCTGACATATATGTCATCGACGAGTACTGGCCAAATTATAAAGACGAACACCTGCACGAAGCGCTCGAGTGGTATCAGGAAACAGATGTTACATTAGGCGGTTAATGGGTAAAAGGAGAGGGTAAGCAGAAAACGATCTGTTTAGTCTCTTTTCACTTAAAAAGGAGAAAGTAGGTAGATGAATGGGTAACAAACGTATCATTGTCTTAGTGGGTCCAAGTGGCAGTGGAAAGACAACGATAGGTGAACTCTTGAGCCAGAAGGGTATTCCTAAATTAATCACGACGACCACGCGGCTTCCGCGCGAGGGTGAACAAGACGAAGTGGATTACTATTTCAAAAAAGTGGAAGAGTTAGACCCAGATGATTTTATTGAGCAGACAATCTATAATCAGAAACTCTATGGGCTGACAAAGGCGGAAGTCTCTCAGGCTTTAGATAAACACCCTTTAGTTCATGTGTCGCTCGATAAAAATGGGGCAAAGGCTATGAAGAAAGTGTATCCTGAAGAAACCCTGGTCGTCTTCATTTATGTATCGACTGAGGAAATGAAGAAACGGATGAATCGGCGTGGCGATTCTCAACAGAAAATTTCAGAACGAGTGGCCTTCAGTGAAGAAACAGATGAGTTAAAGCCCATTCCGGAGGCAGATCTGATACTGGAGAACAGATCAGTTGAAGAAACCGTTACTAAAATTCTGGAGGTAGTCAGAGCTGAAACTGCTGCATCCAAAAAAGAGGCGTAGTTATGGAGATTGATCCAAAAACGATTGTATGGTATCCCCTTTATACATTACTGATATACTTTATATTAAGTCTGTTTTTTGACTTGCCGTTCTGGACGCTGTTTCTGGTACTGTTCCTTGTTTTTCTGTACATTGTTGTCATTATTATTATCGAACTGAAAAAATAAAGGCACACTCACAAAAAAAGACGGTAAGCTGATGGTATTCAGCCTACCGTTTATCTGTTAGGGTTTGTGTCTTGTTTGTCTGATTATTTAGACTGTAAAGTTGCTGGATGCGTAACTATCCGGTACATCGATGCCGCTCGCATTATAGTTTTCACCATTCATGATGGAATTTTTAACAATAACATAATCGACTTTACGTAAGGATCCGATATCATTTCCACCTGCATATGAGATAGAAGATTGTAAATCCTGTTTCATTTCAAGCAGAGTATCTGCAATATCACCTTTATAAGGCGTCAGCATTTTTTTGCCTTCAACATTTTTACGCTCACCTTTTTGATGTGAAGAGGCACTGCCGAAATACTCTTTATAAGGCTTGTCATTGATTCTGACCATTTTACCGGGTGACTGATCATGTCCGGCAAAAAGTGAACCGATCATGACAATTGTTGCGCCAAAGCGAATCGATTTGGCAATATCGCCATGTGTACGAATGCCGCCATCAGCAATTAATGGTTTACGTGCCGCTTTTGAACAGTGAGATAAAGCAGCCAGCTGCCATCCGCCAGTACCAAAACCGGTCTTCAGTTTAGTGGTACAGACTTTACCTGGACCAATACCCACTTTAGTAGCATCAGCACCTGCGTTTTCAAGTTCACGCACAGCTTCAGGTGTCCCGACATTCCCTGCAATGAGGAAGGTTTCAGGTAAAAATGTCTTGACCTGTTTGATCATATCAATAACCTGTTCGGAATGGCCATGTGCCACATCTATCGTGATATATTCAGGCACCAGATTTTCCTGTGCGAGTTTTTCTACAAACGTATACTCATCTGTTTTAACGCCAAGACTGATTGAAGCATACAAATCACGCTCGTGCATCATTTTAACAAACGCTTTACGTGCCTCTTCTTCGAAGCGGTGCATAACGTAAAAATAATCGTTTTCAGCAAGCCATACGGATAATTCTTCATCAACGACGGTCTGCATATTTGCAGGAACGACTGGCAAAGCAAATCTGCGGTTGCCTAAAGTCACTGATGTATCACATTCAGAACGACTTTTGACGATTGATTTTGCCGGAATCAATTGTATATCTTCATAATCAAAAACTTTCATGGTGTACTCCTCTTTTTGCCGTCTGTTAAGACATATTTTGGGGAGAAAATCGTGCATTTACAATCGAGTTTCCCTAAACTACTTTACCGAAAGATGCGCTCGATGTCAAAGCAAATAGAGGATCAGATATGTCTGATTTCCAACAAAGCAAATAATGTTGAAAGACTTGCAGGTTTAAGCTAAAATGGTCAATTGAGGGCTATCAAAAGACGAAAGGGTTTTAACATGGAAGAAGTAAAAGATTATATTGTAGACAAGTTTGGTCGACCCAAAAATTTATTCATACTAGCGATGATACTGACGATCCCATTCCTGTTTCTGGTCTGGATGAGTTTTTATGACTGGGGATTCATCGGGCTTCTTGATGAACTCATAGGGAATGAATTTTATGAAGAAAGAGGCTCGTTACTGACTTGGGCCTTCATATTTATCACGAGATTAGGTGATGGCTGGTTTATTGCCTTATTCACTATTGTATTGTCACTTTATATCTGGCGGTTCCGTAAAAATACCCGGCTGGCAGTCTGGTACTTCCTGACGGTCAGTGTAGGGGCCGGTGGAGTGAATCAGCTAGTTAAAATTTTATTCAGACGACCAAGACCCACTCATGTTGAACATCTGATTGTTCAGGGCGGTTATTCTTTCCCGAGTGGTCATGCAATGGGGTCGATTATTACGTATGGGGCTTTATTATTTCTGATTATCAGAGCCAGCAAAACGTGGCTCCCCGTTCTGATCGGATCGGTCACATTGCTTCCCTTGATTGCTTTAATAGGGATGAGTCGCATTTATCTCGGTGTACACTACCCATCTGATGTCATCGGCGGGTACTCACTCGGTCTAGCAATGTTATCATTAAGTATAGGGTTATACAGTGTGTCACTTAAAGACAAAGGATACAAAAAAGGACAGCGGTGAGTCATTAGACTCTGCTGTCCTTTTCATTTGCTGTTTTTTATATGATACCTATGATCATAGCAATTGCGCCAAATGCGATAGCTGTCCAGTTCAATCCTTTTTCAGGACTGGCTAGGCCAATACCACCTAAGGCGATAGCAGCTAATCCCAGAGGAATATTCCAGAGGAAAAATCCTATTAGTGCTAAGGCCATTGCGACCCATCCGATTAATTTACCAACTCTATCTGATCCCATACTCTACTCTCCTTGTCTCACCATCACTCTGTTATTTTAAAAGTATACCTTACATTGGGAAGCTAAACAATTATCTAATTCACCTTTTTAATGTAGTCTTCGATAGGGTAATCCTCTACAGGGAGAGTGGTCGGTTCACTTGTTACCATCTGAGCCAGACACTGGCCTACAAGTGGTCCTGCTGTTAATCCAGTCGATCCAAAGCCACTTGCAGCAAATACATTCGGGAGGTCAGGTACTTCACCGAAAAACGGTGCGAAATCGGAGGTGTATGCCCGGGTACCTGAACGGTAAGTAGATATTTCAGCCTGGTGCAGCTCATTGGAGAACTGTGTGGTGCCCTCTAGAACCATGTTATTCAGCATATCTTTATCAATAGTGAGATTGAATCCTTTCTCATTCTCATGAGTGGCTCCAATAATGATCTTTCCATTCTCAAATGGGATAATATCCGATTCTCCCTCAGGCATAATGACGGGCCAGTCATCTGTAACCCAATTAGTCAACTGCAGTTCTACGAGCTGGCCTTTTTGCGGGCGGATATCGACAGCGTAATTCATCGGCATCAGCAGATCCGGAAGCCAAGCCGAGGCGGATAAAATAACTGAGTCAAATTGTTTAGAGGACTGTTTCGTTTTGACAATATAGGTTGAATCATTAGAATCTGTATTTTTTTCAAACGTCACGTGCTGTCTAACCACGTGAGCACCGTTTGCTTGAGCTTTGGACAACAGCAGATCTACTAAACGTCCACCATCCACTCGTGCGCCTCCGGATGCCCAGACCGCGGAATTGGCTCCAGTATAAAGAGGCATTTTCTCTCTGATTTCTTCAGGAGATAAAATTGCCAGATCTCCTATTTCAGGCGCATCTACTTTCCTTTTTTTTCCAATGGTGAACATTTCATGTATATACTCTTCTTTCTTTTTAAAAAGCAGGGTTCCCACTTGTTTATAAACGGATGAAGGAATTTCTTCACCTTCCATTACTTCAGAAAGAAAAGTCGGATAAAAAGCGGCGCCTTCCTTGACCATGTGATACCATTTTTTATTCCGCCTTCTGGATAACCAGGGGCTGATGATACCGGCAGCTGCCGATGTCCCTTGACCAGTTCCTTCATCGTAAATGGTCAGATTGATCGATTCCTCTTTGCTTAAAAAGTAGGCAGTAGAAGCTCCGATAACGCCTGCTCCTATAATTGCAACTTTTTTAGTCATGTGTAGTCATACCTTTCTTGTTCGAGTTCTTAATTAGTGTAACATGACTGTCAGTGTGATTTGGAATCTTTCTATCTTTTTATGAGATAATTATCCGCTTGAGACTTTGGCGGAACACTTCTTGTAATGAATCGCCTTTATATGTATGCTTACAGCAACAAATATAAAGGAGCAATCTTATGATAATCATGTATAGTATTATAGTTGGTGTATCGATTGTCTTAGCTGTTTTGAAAGGGGTAGCTATTTACAAAGCTACTCAGAAAGAATATAGTTCAATTTATATTACTATGTTTCGTGGGTTTAACGTGAGTGCACTATTAAAAGAAAAAGAAATCAAAACAGATAAAGTCAAAAAAGCGATCATAATCAATAGCATACTTGATTTAGTGTATATATTTGCTGTTTTGATCTATTTTTTCGTGACGATCAGTCTCCGTAGCGATGGGCTGTTTTATTCAAACAATATATTGTCTTTAATATTTCCTTTACTTATTTTCAAATTTGTCAATGATTTTATTACAGATTGGCAGATAAATAAAGCTGTGAGAGAATCTTCACCTAATTAAAGTAATAAAATCAAGCAATCAAAAAAACTTAACGGTTGACGGATCAAAACAAGAGGTGTAATATAAAAATCACATTAAAAGACATGAAGGAGAGCTCAGCATGATGAAACGATTTGACCAACTTAACCAACTGAATACTGCTTGGAACAGCTGGCGCAAATCGTTGTATTGATGAAGACTTTCTTTCATGGATACAACGTTTAGGACAAACTAAACTTTGTATCTATGCCGGCTTATTTTAACGAGAATTTTTCAGTTAATGCCACATAGATGATTAACCCATCTATGTGGTTTTTGCTGTTTATAAGGCAATTTCCACGACTAAGTTACAATCGTGGGAGTTGCCTTTTTGTTTTATCTGAAATCATAAAGCGTATTGGCTAACAGGTCAGACAGTAAACAATACATTCTCGAGTCGACAATTAAGCTTACATAAAAGGGGTGGATGCAGATGCAATCTGACTGGGACTGGCAAGGGAATAGGGTAAGAACAAACAAATCAATTACTTAAAATCAGAGAGGAAAATTAAAAATGAAAAGAAAAGGCATGATTATCACAATAGGCATTATTTTAGTTATATTGATTGGGGTTTTTGTTTCGTCATTGACTAACGCAGATAATGTTGGAACAGAGAATGAGACAGCACAACCGAATGGGGATACTACTGGAGAGGGTATGATCAAGGTGGGTATCTTACAAACCACCAGTCACCCGTCACTTGATGAAATCACTGCCGGCTCTATCGAAGGATTAGCGGAACACGGATACGTTGATGGCGAAAACATTGAAGTCGTTTTCCAGAATGCTCAGGGAGATCAGAACCTGATGAATACAATGGCTCAGTCATTAGTTGAAGAAGGAGCAGACCTGCTGATTGGGATCGGCACACCAGCCAGTCAGGCCTTTGCGAATGCAACCACTGATATTCCAATCATCATGGGTGCAGTCTCAGATCCTGTCGGTGCTGGACTTGTGGAATCGGAAGAAGTGCCGGGAACTAATGTCACGGGCGTTAAAAACCAGGCTCCGGTCGAAGCCCAGCTTGATTTGATGGTCGAGGTTCTACCGGAAGCTGAAACAGTCGGACTGCTTTACAGCTCAGGGGAAGATAATTCCAGAGCTGAAGGAGAACGCGCAGCAGAAGTACTGGAAGAAATGGGACTGGAAGCAGTGACCTATACTGTTTCAAGCACAAACGAAATCCAGCAGATGGTCGCATCCATGTCACAGGAAGTTGACGCGATTTACCTTCCAACAGACAACACTATCGCAAGTGCCTTTGACACAGTCGTCAGCGAGGCTGACCTGTATGATATGCCGCTGATCCCAACAGTCGATCTGATGATTGCTCAAGGTGGACTGATCACAGTGGGAATCAATCAGACGGAGATGGGCGAGGAAGCCGGACGAATGGCTGCTGAAGTACTGGACGGTCAGGATCCAAGCGAGTTCCCAGTCTTTGTGTTAAGTGAAGGAGACATCTTAGTCAATCAGGAAAAAGCAGATCGACTAAATATTACTATTCCAGAATCGATATTAGAACAAGCGACTATTATAGAGGTTAGAGAATAAGAGAGGAATTTGAGACATGTTGATATCCGCAATTGCACAAGGGCTGTTATGGGCTGTATTAGGTATTGGTATATTCACAACATACCGGATTTTAAACTTTCCGGATCTGACTGCAGAAGGGTCTTTCCCGCTCGGCGCTGCTGTAGCGGTGACTGCAATTGTCAATGGGTTACACCCGCTACTGGCAATGGTGCTGGCTTTTCTGGCCGGGATGGGGGCGGGGCTTATAACGGGTCTCCTCTATACAAAAGGAAAGGTCCCAGTCATACTATCAGGGATACTGGTGATGACCGGCCTGCATTCAGTCATTCTTTACGTGATGCAGCGTCCCAATTTAAGCTTGCTTAATTTCCCGCGTGTATACGACGTGTTTGATTTCCTCCCGGCTTATTTCGACAGAGTGGTTGTTGGAGTGATCGTTCTGATCGCTGTCATCAGTCTGCTCCTGTTCTTCTTCTATACCAGTTTGGGGCAGGCTTATATCGCAACGGGTGATAATGAGACAATGGCTCGTTCATTCGGGATCAAGACTGATCGCATGAAAATCATTGGACTCATTTTTTCAAATGGAATCATTGCGCTGGCAGGTGCTTTGATTGCTCAAAACAATGGCTATGCTGATGTGAATGGCGGAGCAGGCGTTATCGTTATTGGGCTGGCATCACTGATTATTGGAGAAGTTGTCTTCAAAGATGTCACGTTAGGTGAACGGCTGCTGTCCGTTGTTATCGGAAGCATAGCCTACCAGCTGCTGCTTCTGGGCGTGATCCGTCTGGGATTCGACACAACATATATTCGCATCTACAGTGCATCGATCCTGGCGATTTGTTTGATGATTCCTCAATTGAGAAAAGGATTAAGACTTGGAACACTGATAGGAAAAGAGGCGTGACATGGATACATTACTAAAACTGCATCAGGCAACGAAAACCATCCCAAATGAGTCAGATCTAGACAATACGATTTTAGATCACTTAGACTTGACGATACGCAAAGGAGATTTTGTAACAGTACTCGGCGGAAATGGAGCCGGTAAATCCACTCTATTCAACAGTATTACAGGGACAAGTCTGTTGACCAGTGGAACAGTGACATTAAGTGGGCAGGAGGTAACCAACTGGCAGGAAGAAAAAAGAGCCAAGTATATATCTCGTGTTTTTCAGGATCCAAAAATGGGCACTGCTCCACGGATGACTGTCGCAGAAAATCTGCTGCTGGCATTGAAGAGAGGGAAAAAACGGTACATTCTTCCACGAAAATTGAAAGAACAAAGAACGCGATTTGAAAAGATATGCGAATCGATCGGAAACGGACTGGAAAAACATTTGGACACCCCTACTGGACACTTGTCAGGTGGGCAGAGACAGTCGCTTAGTTTGCTGATGGCGACTTTGACACAGCCCGATCTGCTGCTTCTTGATGAGCACACGGCTGCCTTGGATCCAAAAACATCTAAAAAACTGATGGCACTGACAGATCAGGTGATCGAAGAAAACCAGTTGACCTGTCTGATGATCACTCACCGGATGGAAGATGCGCTGGTTTACGGCAACCGACTCATTGTTATGGAAAACGGGAAAATTAAACTGGATCTTAACAAAGAAGAAAAAGCAAAACTGACTTTGGAAGATCTCTTCGTTCTTTTTGAAGAAGAGCAGGTGTCGCCAGGCATTTAAGGGTTTTTGGGGGGACATCTAAGAAGAGGTAATGGATAGTTTACAGAGACTGAAGTGCCTTTCCTGAAACATGATCAGGAGAGACAACTCAGTTTTTGTGTATAATAAAAAGAGTGAGCTATATATTAAATTGAATACAAGGGGAGATTTTTAATGGGGTTCAATAATGACGACTACATCAAGGGACAAATCAACAAGCAGTACATACACCCAAAAGAATCATCATACAAAAAGGTCGACACCTACAAGGAGTATGATATAGATGAAACCTTAATGGAGAAAGTGATTCAAAGTGATGTCCAGTCACTGCAGAAAATGGTTCGAGACAATGAGCTGACCTATTCTGAACTAGTGAAGTGTTTCTGGAATCAAGTCGTCAGGATGAAAGAGTATAATGCTGTTATTTCGTTAAATCCAGAGGCAATCGAACAGGCTGAGAAAATGAGCTATGATGAAACACATGATCTGCTTTACGGCTTACCTGTTCTGGTTAAAGACAATGTCAACATGACCGGACTGCCGACAACAGCAGGTGCTGCCGTTTTGAAAGAGCATATGGCTGATGCCGATGCGGAATTGATTACACGACTCAAAGAAAAAGGGGCTCTGATTTTAGGCAAAACTAATTTATCTGAGTGGGCAAATTTTATGTCTACAGAAAGCTCAAACGGATACTCAGCGATTGGCGGACAGACGAAAAATGCGTTTGGACAGTTTGATGTGGGAGGGTCAAGTGCGGGAAGTGCTGTTGCAGCCGCTTTGGGACTCGCTCCTTTGACAGTTGGAAGTGAAACGTCCGGATCCATCATCTATCCGGCAAGTCAAAATGGAGTAGTCGGTCTGAAGCCCACACTTGGTTTAGTATCGCAGGACGGCATTATTCCTATATCTAAAACTCACGATACGGCCGGACCGATTGCTAGAACGGTTCAGGATACATACAGCCTGTTCAAAGGGATGTCACCTGTAAAAGAGGAAGCAACATGGCATGTCCAGTTGAAAGATATAAAAGCAGGGATCTTAGATAACGATGGAGCCAAAATGGTCTACCGTGATGAAGATGAGACCATCATGCAGTCCGTCCAGGAGAAACTGAAAAAAGCTGGAGCAGAATGTGTAGAAGTAATAGTGGACGATGCAGCCTTTAATATTGATTATCTACCTGTTTTTAAATTCGAAATGAATGAAGGTATTCGTGCGTTTTTTGCTGATTCTCAGAATAAGTTGACTCTGGAAACAATCATGTCATTCAATGAAGAAGACTTGGAGAATAGGGCACCCTACAATCAGGAACTGTTAAAACAGTCGGCAGAGAATGGCCTGGGAAGTAAAGACATCAATGAGATGATCTCGTCTAATCAGAGCCTGTCACGTAAAGCCTTAGATAAAGCATTTGAAACAGTGAATGTTTTGATTACCTTAAGTAATTACGGGACAGTCTTGTATTCCGCATCAGGTTATCCAGCTGTCACTATACCGGGCTATACTCGATTGACGGGTGAACCGATCGGTGTGACAGTTATTGGAAAGAGCGGCAAAGATGTTGAGCTGCTGGAGATCGCTTATGCAGTAGAACAACTGATTAAATAATTAGAATAATGCCATTTATTCTTAATCTTTTTATAGTATTCATCCTATTCTTCCGTTACAATAAAGAAAATAGTCAGAGCTAGGGGAGATAGTATGGGAAAAACAGTTGTCAAAAACGGACGTCTTATTGATGGTCATGGAAATCAGCCACTTGACAAAGGCATCGTTGTATTTGAAGGAAATACACTGATCTTTGTAGGAGAAGAAAGTGATTACTCGCTATCCGGTGAGGAACAGGTCATTGACGCACAGGGTGGATCGATTTTGCCGGGCTTTATTGATACGCATGTGCACGTTATGATGGAATATGAAGCCGTTCAGAAACGACTGGAGACGCCATTTTCTTTCAGATTTTACCAGGCTGCACACTATATGCAAAAAACACTTGATGCCGGCATCACTTCTGTCAGAGATGCTTTGGGG
This sequence comes from Alkalibacterium olivapovliticus, assembly GCF_003003275.1. Taxonomy (GTDB): domain Bacteria; phylum Bacillota; class Bacilli; order Lactobacillales; family Carnobacteriaceae_A; genus Alkalibacterium; species Alkalibacterium olivapovliticum. The sequence goes on along the minus strand of NZ_PVTO01000020.1, from coordinate 38,086 downwards.
GCAGATCTGGGAGTCAAAAAAGCAGTTGAAGAGGGCCTGATTTCCGGACCACGTCTGCAGTTAAGTATCAATGCTTTGACGATTACCGGCGGACATGGAGATGGGTACACGACTTCAGGACAAACTGTAGAACTGCTGCAGGCTAATTACCCTGGCATGCCGGATGGGCGAGCAGATGGAGTAGAAGAAGTCCGCAAAAAGGTGCGTGAAATGCTTCGTGCAGGAGCTGAAGTCATTAAAGTACACGCAACGGGTGGTGTACTAAGTCCAACGGATCACCCAGAATTCACTCAGTTTACCTTAGACGAACTAAAAGTTATCGTTGAAGAAGCCCGTTTTAGAAAAGAGATTCGGGTCATGGCACATGCGCAGGGTGCAGAAGGCATTAAGCAGGCCGTCAGAGCAGGCATTCACTCGATTGAGCACGGTATTTTCCTTGACGACGAAGCGATAGATTTAATGAAAGAACATGGAACATTTCTGGTGCCGACGTTGCTTGCACCTGTTTCTGTACTGGAACTGGCAAAAGAGTCAGGTATGCCCGATTCAGCTGTTGAAAAAGCTAGAGATGCTATCGAAGCGCACAAGGAAAGTGTGGCTAAAGCTCACAAAGCGGGCGTTAAAATTGCAATGGGAACTGATGCCGGTGTTATGCCACATGGACTTAATCTTCGCGAGCTGGAATTGATGACTGAAGTCGGTTTGAGCCCGATGGAAGCAATCGTGGCCACTACAAAAACAGCTGCTGAATGTTTAGGCTGGCAGGATAAAGTGGGGACTTTGGAAAAAGGGAAATTGGCAGATATCGTTGTTGTTAAAGGCAACCCGCTGGAAGACATTGCCAGCTTATCAACTAACGACACGATTCAGCTCGTTATCAAAGACGGAAAAATCGAAAAGAACCACTTGACTAAGTAAAGTGAAATAAGGAAATCAGCCGGATGATCCGGCTGATTTTTTTTGCCTTTCAGGAAGGTCCAGACTCGTTTCCTGAACGAGTCTGTTCACTATATAGAGCGTTTTGAGAGGAGCATACTCGTCAGCTGACGAGTATGTACTGCATTAAAAAATTGTGAGTACTTGCTTCACTTCAGTTCGAACTTGATAGGCGGTATTTCAAAGAATGATTAACCTGTCTTAGGCTTACTCCAACTTGGTTTCACACTGGGTGAACTGAGTCGTAATCAAGTTCAGGACACTCAAAGATAATCCTGAGGAGAGTAGACCGAAGTGGAGTTCCTTTTAGCTAAGTGGAGGTCATCTTTTTGACAGGTTTGTCGAAGAGGTTATTAGTTAGGTAAAGTGGAGAAAATTTTGGATTGAGCAAACCCAAGTTGAACTTAGTTAAGCAAAGTGGGGGATTTAAGTTAGTGGAGTTTACTCAGCAGACAGCAAATTCGATCAACTCCAGTAAGAGGCACGTTCTAGTTAGCCATACCACTGCTTAGTTCGGTTCACTGAAATGAAGCTTTCCCAGAGTATACTTAAGTCACACACAAATAAAGAAAAAAGGAAAAAAAGGGTATGAAAAAAATCAGTTTTTGATTAAATAGACAATATTTATAACAAGGAGGGATGACAATGGAAATTTTGAAGGAAAGAGAACAATCTCATCTGCTGAAGGGCTTGATTTATTTAGATAAACGCATTGATCTGAATGAAACCGATAAACGATACCTTGTTAACCTGCAAAAAGGATTCAAAGGCGAACGCTGTTTTGATGACCTTGTTAAGACCATACTTGATAAAGAGATGATTGTATTAAATGATCTGCTGCTGGTCAGTAACGGTACAACATTTCAGGTGGATTCAATCATCATCACGTCAAACACACTCTATCTTTTTGAGATCAAAAATTATTCTGGGAAATACATTAGGAACTCAGATGGATTAAGCACTATTCAAGGACAGGATGTGGCGAATCCAATGATTCAGCTGAGCAGAATGGAGTCGTTTATCAATCAGCTGCTGAAAGAGTGGAACAGCACGAGCAAAGTGGAAGCCAATGTGGTGTTCGTCAACCCACTATTCAGCTTGTATAATGCTAAAATCGATGATCCTATTTTAATGCCGAATCAAATCGAGGAGTACCTTCTAAAGATCAACAGCAGAAGTAGAATGCTCACGAAAGAGCAACATTACCTCGCCAACAGGTTCAGAAAACTTGAAAACAGTGGAATGCCAATGCAGAAGCAGCTCCCTTACTACAATTATGAAGAATTGAAAAAAGGGCTCTCGTGTAAGAATTGTGGTTCTTTTGAATTGCTGATTACTCAAAGATCTTGTTACTGTAAATCCTGTTTCTTTAAAAGTTCTGTAGGAGAAGTGATTCTTAATAATATTGAAGAAATGCAGTTCCTGTTTCCAGAACTTAAATTGACTACGACAAATGTAAACAACTGGTGTGGTGAAGTTGTTCATTTTAGAAAGATAAGAAAAATTCTGAAGGATCATTATATTGCTGCCGGGGAAACGAGTGGTAGAGTTTACGAATGACCATAGGGAGTATCGTGTATAAAAAAAGACTGCTTAAGTTGCTAAGCAGTCTGACCCTTGATCCGTTACTTATTCAGTTACTCATTTACTTCAAAGGCAGGTTCTAAATGACCATTATCTGCAAGGTCGTCTAGGAAATCGTAGACTTCCTGACTGGTGAATGCGTCGTGTAGGGCCTGAATCGCATCTGAATCCTGGTTATCTTCTCGGGCAACTAATTGAATAGAGAAGGTAAAGTCATCATCCTCTTCAAGGAATAAAGCATCTTCTGGTGTTAAGTCCACTGATTCAATGTAAGTCGGATAGTTGAAAACAAGTTCTACGCCATCCTGATAAGCGGAAGACAAGTTGAGCAAGTCGATGCTTGTAAAGGTAAAGTCATACGGATTGTCTTCAATGTCATCAACAGTCGCATCAAATGTGACATCCTCACTTAATGTAATCAACTCATAGTGATCTAAAATCATCAGGGCACGTGCTTCGTTTGACGGGTCACTTGGCAGTGCGACTTCAGCCCCTTCTTCAATATCATCGATCGAATCATAAACAGGAGAATAAAAACCAACGATGGCATTGTAAATAGGCTGCATCGCTACCAGATTTCCATCACGCTCGCTGTTGAACATTTTCATAAAGGGTTCGTGCTGGGCAAAACTTGCATCTACTTCTTCATTGAGTAACGCTTCGTTGAATTGAATGTTGTCAGAGACTTCGACTAATTCAACACGATAACCGTCTGCAATCACTTCTCCAGCGATTTCGACGATGTCAGTCATTGGAGGCAAGTGTGAGGCCACTTCGATAACAACGTCTTCACCCGTATCTTCTGCCGTTTCTTCAGTAGTGTCTTCCACTTCATTTCCAGTGTTTTCTTCAGCGGTATCATCTGCTGCATCTCCACAGGCTGCCAGCAGTAGGGCAGTACTTCCTAGTAATAAACTTTTTCTAATCATCATCTTTTTTCTCCTTTATATTTACTATCTTTTATCTATTCTTTTTGCCAATTTCAATCCCAGCCACTGGAAGATCTCAACTAATATGATAATCAGCACAATAGCGGTGTACATAATATCTGTTTCGTAACGCTGGTAACCGTACCGTATAGCGAAGTCCCCGATTCCGCCGCCTCCGACCACACCCATGATAGTGGAGTAGGAGACAAAACTGATGACGGCAGTGGTAAAGCCGATAACCAGGCTGCTCCTTGCTTCGACGTACAGGAATTTCCAGACTAGCTGCCAGTTCGTCGCGCCCATTGATTGTGCGGTCTCTGTAATGCCCCGTGGTACTTCCATCAGAGATTGTTCAACAAAACGGGCATACAGAGCAATAGCAATAACAACCATTGGAAATGATGCGGCAATAGGGTCTCCTGTTGCTCGACCATACACTTGCCTGATAAAGGGCTGCATGGCGACCACTAATAGAAGAAACGGGAATGAACGAATAATATTGACCAGTATATTTAGTAGGCGATTCAGGAAACGATTGGCCATCGGTCGGGTGTCGGCTGTCAGATAAAGCAGTGTTCCCACAGGAATCCCAAGCAGTATGGCAGCAATCATGGCAAAAAACAGCATGATTCCTGTTTCCCATAAACTTTCAATCAACCGTGGCGAAAATTCAATGACACGTTCAATGTATAGCGAAATGGACTCAGTCATGTGTCAGCACCTCGATTGCCCGTTCCAGATAGGGAACAACGATTTCTTTGCTCTCACAACGGTTGACCTGTACGATCTGCCTGATTTGACCTTGCTCCATCAAGGCGGCACGCTGACACAAAGCTTTAATGACAAGTAGTTCATGTGTCACGACTACGATCGTCATTTTAAATTCCTCATGAGCCTTTTTAAGCACCTCGACAATTTCTTCAGTCGTATTCTGATCAAGGGCAGAAGTGGGTTCATCACATAATAATAATTTTGGACGTGTGATAAGTGCCCTGGCAATACCTACTCGCTGTTTCTGACCACCGCTTAGTTCCTGAGGGTAATTGTTTTTCTTGTCGGCTAATCCAACAAAGTCCAGCACCTCATCAACTGTTAAAGCATTAGGGTACTTATGCAGGGTAAGTGGCAAGCGTACATTGTCGGCTACTGTTTTATTGTTAAGCAGATTGAACTGCTGAAAAATCATACCGATCTGTTTCTGCTGCAGTCTGAGTTTTTTCTTTGACAGCTGAGTCAAATTGACATCATCCACACTTACCGATCCTTTATCTGGAGATTCAAGTGCATTGATCATTCGAAGTAAAGTAGACTTTCCTGCACCACTTTCTCCAATGACCCCGAAAGATTCCCCGCTTTCAATCGATAAGTTTATATTACTCAAAGCTGTGAATTCAGTTTGTTTACTATAAAAAGTTTTTTCGATGTGTTGGAGTTTGATCAAAGTGTCTATAGACCTCCTTTTAGCACGTCGCTGTTTAAACAACACAGCTAATTATAGGGAGTAAATAAAAGGTAAGCAATAAAAACAGAGCTTATTCCTTTTAATGAATACCCGGTCATTATTAAATTGAGTACGCTGAAAAAACACAAAAGGTCTCTGAAGACTGTTAGAATAAGAAGAACAGCCTGTTTTGGGCAATGGGATAAGAGGGTGCTATAAAAGATTATTATAAACAATATTGTTTTTAAAGGGAATTTTAGACAGAAAAAACCACCTGCCGACAAATCGACAAGTGGTAAAAAAGGAGTGGTAACAAACACTTGGAGGAGTGTTGTTACCAAAAAATAAGTTGGTTGTTGTGGGTATGAGTAAAGTATAGTATTAAAATTTGAATTAATTATGACCAATTCATGATAAATCATAGGTTTATGTTCTAGCAGATGCGAAGCACTACGGCAAATAAAATAACCGCCTTTTCCTCTAGAAAAGACGGTTGGGGATAAGACGTAAAGTCTCTATTTCATTTGAGTATAAACTATTCAATCCGGGGAGAAAGAATTGTGGTATCAAATGAGTTTTCTTTTCAAAGACTGCTTAACTGTTTCGGGGGATCCAGTTAAACTTCTTTTGGGGAGAAAAGAAAGGTGTACTTTATTTCCACATTGATAGTGTATCAAATTGGTCAAGTTAAATCCTTAAAATTGTCTAAGCATTTAGCCCTTGAAAATAATAATTTACTCACTAAGTGCATCGATCATAGCTTTATTGAATGCAGGTAAATCATCTGGTGTACGACTTGAGATCAGTCCGGACTCATCAATAACGACTTCCTTGTCATAAAAGTTTGCGCCGGCATTTTTTAAATCAACCGCTACTTGTTTAACGGCAGTAATATCTTTGCCTTTTACAACTTCCGCATTAATCAGTAATTGAGGGCCGTGACAGATTGAGAAGATGGGCTTTCTGTCATCGGAGAATGCTTTGGTAAATGCCAGGAAACGGTCATCTTTACGCAACTGATCGGGTGAAAAGCCACCTGGAATCAGTAAAGCATCAAAGTCTTCTGGAGAAACGTCATCAATCCCTTTATCGATGGTCACTGATGCTTCCCCTTTTTTACCTTCTACTGTTTCACCAGCCTCGAAACCGATAGTGGTGATCGTGTGTCCGCCACCTTCCAATTCTTCTTTAGGCGAAGTGAATTCCACATCTTCAAATAACTTAGTTATAACGACAGCTACTTTTTTGCTCATATTCAAATTCCTCCTTGTTTGATCTATTTATAGTGTATCGACTCAAAATTATTCGGGCAAGTGAAACGATTTGAAGCCCCTTGTTCAGTCAACTTTTTTGTACGATAAAACTCTTCAGTTTATGTTATGATGTGAAAAATAGATCCTTTTTAAAGGAGGAAAACAGTAAATGAATATTGCGTTGATTGCACATGATAAGAAGAAAGACGATATAGTGAAAATCACAGAGGCGTACAAGCTCATTCTTGAGAAACACAACTTGTTTGCAACGGGCACGACAGGTTCTCGTATTGCAGAAGAAACCGGGTTGGATATACACCGGTTCAAATCAGGTCCACTTGGTGGTGATCAGCAGATCGGTGCTTATATATCTGATAATAAAATGGATCTGGTGATTTTTATCCGTGACCCATTGACCTCACAAGCGCATGAACCGGACATTTCAGCACTTTTACGTCTATGCGATGTGTATGAAATTCCACTGGCAACGAATATGGGATCGGCAGAAGTCCTGCTTAGAGGACTGGACGCTGGATTTTATGACTGGCGTGACGTTTCCAGAGGACAAGACCGTGATTCTCTACATTTTTAAAGGGGCGGTAATATGCTGTTATTAGTTGGATTGGCTCTGATCGTTTACGGCTATATTTCATTTAAGTACTCAGATAAAAAGAAAACCGGTCATCACCGGGCAGGAACAGATAGTCAATTCCCTGAGTGGTTTCCAAAGCTTCATAAGGTAGGCGGGTTACTGTTTATCATCATGGGGCTCTTACTGTGTTTGACATACTTTATTATATAACTTATTTATGAAAGGATTGTCCCTATGATAATTGGCGTTCCAAAAGAAATTAAAAATAATGAATTCCGTGTTGCACTTACACCTTTTAATGTTAAACGACTGATCGATAATGGTCATCGTGTACTTATTGAAAAAAATGCCGGAGTCGGCAGTGGATTTGAAGATGACCTTTACACTAATAGTGGAGCAGAACTGTCTGAGTCAGCCAGCGCGGTATGGAATCAGTCAGATATGATCATGAAGGTCAAAGAGCCGTTAAAAGAAGAGTATACGTATTTTAGAAAAGGCCTTATCCTATTCACGTACCTGCATCTGTCAGCTGCTCCGGAACTGGCGAAGGCTTTAGTCGAGAACGAAGTGACAGCCATCGGATACGAGACAGTTGAGAAGAATGGCAAGCTGCCATTGTTGACACCGATGAGTGAAGTTGCAGGCAGAATGTCTGTTCAAATAGGGGCGCACTATCTGGAAAAACATGCGGGTGGTATCGGCATGCTTTTAGGCGGTGTGCCAGGTGTCGAAAGTGGGACAGTCACGATTTTAGGTGGAGGCGTTGCCGGTGAAAATGCTGCTCGAATGGCAATCGGTATGCGGGCAAAAGTCAACATTATCGAATTGAATCCGGAACGGATGAGAGAATTGACTCGCTTGTTCGGCAGAGACATACAAACACTTGCTTCTACACCCTCTAATATCGCAAAAGCGGTTAAAAACTCTGATTTAGTTATTGGTGCTGTGCTGATACCAGGACGGAAAGCACCTAAACTGGTGACTGAAGAGATGATCAAGTCAATGAAAAAAGGAACAGTTGTTGTGGATATAGCAATCGATCAGGGTGGGAATTTTGAGACGATGGATGAGCCGACTACACATGATCAGCCAACCGTCGAAAAGCACGGAGTCCTTCATTATGCAGTTGCTAATATCCCTGGTGCTGTACCCAAGACGTCGACTATCGCACTGACAAACGATACGATCCTCTACGCACTCCAGCTCGCCGATTTGGGCGTCGAAAAGGCCGTAACTAAAAATCCGGTACTTGCGACAGGTATCAATAGCTATAAAGGGAAAATAACCAATGAAGCTGTGGCAAACGAGTTGAACTATGACTACGTTGAGTTAGGGACATTGCTTAATTGATCATAGATAGATAAACGGAATAGAACGATTGGGTGATTCTGTTTCGCCCCTTCCACATAAAAAGCTCATCCGCGGGGATGAGCTTTTTTACTGTAGTCAATTAACGGTCTTTCAAACGACTCCCGCCTCTTGGGGTAAATGAATAATATTTAAAGCACCATAACGCACTTAAGCCGATAAGGATATAAACAATGCGAACACCCCACTGCTCTGGATCGCCAAATGCTGTTTCTACTACATTAAAACCAATTAAACCGATAAGTAATAAATGGATCCCACCGATAATGAGAATGGTCAACGCCGCGCGGTCAATTATTTTCAAACTAGGTCCTCCTCTATGTTCTTATATCCTTATGATACGAAATTTATGAATAAAAGTCGATTGTTTCTCATCAAGTGCTGGAGATTATTTATGAAAAGGTGAAAACGAATAGAAAAAAGAAAATTGACTGGGCAAGGGTTAACTCTATGTTATACTGAAAAAGTAAAAATGAATTCAGTATGTAACCATTTACAAAAGGGTGGTTGTCCTTAAAGGGACTAGTCTATTATATTATACAGGAGGGGTAAGAATGGTAAAAAGTGACATTGAAATAGCTCAGGCAACAGACATTTTCCAAATTGGAGAAATCGCGCAGAGGTTAGGGATCGAAGAGGATGCCTTAGAGCATTATGGGAAATATAAAGCAACAGTTGATTACAGCGCACTACATAATACTACAGGAAAAGACGGAAAGCTGATTCTTGTTACAGCTATCAATCCTACTCCTGCTGGAGAAGGTAAAACCACGACTTCTGTTGGTTTGGGAGATGCCCTCCAGAAAATAGGTAAAAAAACAGCTATTGCATTACGTGAACCGTCACTTGGACCAGTTTTTGGCATAAAAGGGGGCGCAGCTGGAGGCGGGTATGCGCAGGTTATTCCAATGGAGGATATTAATCTGCACTTCACGGGCGATATTCATGCCATTGGAGCCGCCAATAATTTAGTAGCGGCCATGATCGATAACCATATTTATCAAGGAAACGAGCTGAATATCGATCCGCGTCGAGTCACATGGAGACGTGCAATCGATATGAATGACCGTCAGCTGCGCTCGATCATCAGTGGAATCGGTGCTCGCACAAATGGGATGCCTAGAGAAGATGGATTCGACATTACAGTTGCATCAGAAATAATGGCCGTCCTCTGCCTGTCCAGCTCAATGGCTGAAATGAAAGGGAAGTTGAAAGACTGCCTGATCGGCTATACGTTTGACAATGAACCTGTCAGACTAGGTGAGCTGAATGCTCAAGGCGCAGTTGCCGCTTTACTGAAAGACGCTCTTAAACCGAATTTGGTTCAAACGCTTGAACATACGCCTGTATTTATCCATGGCGGACCATTCGCCAATATCGCTCACGGATGTAATAGTCTGCTGGCGACTAAAATGGCTTTGGCGCACGCGGATTATGTGGTCACTGAGGCTGGATTCGGAGCCGATCTGGGTGCCGAAAAATTTATCGATATCAAATGCCGTATGGGTGGCATCAAACCGGATGCCGTCGTTATTGTTGCAACGATTCGTGCGCTTAAAATGCATGGTGGGGTTAAAAAGACTGATTTGGCTGAAGAAAACACTGAAGCCCTTAGAAAAGGAATGCCTAACCTGTTGAAACACATTGAAAACATCCAGGGCACTTTCTCTTTACCGGCTATCGTAGCAATCAATGCATTCCCTGGTGATACACAGGAAGAATTGGATGTACTGAAAAAAGCCATCGAAGACACCGGCAGCAAAGTGGTCCAGTCAAATGTCTGGGCAGAAGGTGGAGAAGGCGGTATTGAATTAGCTGAAGAAGTCGTTAAATTGACTGAAAGCGAATCAACGCTGAGTTATGCGTATGAATTAAGTGATCCAATAGAAGAAAAAGTAGAAAAAATCGTCCAGTCCGTCTATGGTGGTGAAGGAACAGAATGGACTAAAAAAGCAAGAACAATGGCCAGACGACTGGAAAAATTAGGTTATGGCGACTTGCCGATCTGTATGGCTAAAACTCAGTATTCATTGTCAGACAATGCAACGGCTCTTGGACGGCCGACTGGATTCAAAGTTAATATAAGAGATCTGACTGTCTCAGCCGGTGCGGGCTTTATTGTTGTACTCACAGGCAACATCATGCGGATGCCGGGTTTACCTAAAGTGCCGTCTGCTGTCCAGGTGGATGTAAATGATGAAGGTAAAATCTCCGGATTGTTTTAAAGGGGGAAAGAATATGAACGAATTGACGATCGAGCATTATTTAACGGAATTAGGAAAAAAAGAGGGCACACCAGGTGGAGGAAGCGCAGCAGCTTACATTGGTTCTATGAGTGCTGCTCTTATCCGAATGGTCGCTGATATTCAAAAAGATAAAAAGAAATACACAGAGCACGCTGATGACATAAAACAGGTACTGGATCAGGCACAGAGCGCGCGATCGTTTTTTGAACAACTGGCAAAAGATGATGCCGTTGCCTTCGAACCGGTGCTGATGGCCTATAAATTGCCCAAAGAAACACCTGGAGAAAAAGAAATTAGACAGGAAGCAGTTGAAAAAGCGATCCGGGGAGCAGCTCAGCCGCCTCTCACGATGCTGGATAAAAGCCACGAACTAATTGGTTTGCTTGAACAGCTGACACGAATGAAAATGAGCGGAACAATCATCAACGATTTAATGGTTGCTGCTTTATTTATCGAAACGGTATTGGAAACGGCTGTATTAAACGTTACAATTAACACAAAGCTATTATCCGATGAAGCCGAACGAGTCGTTATAGAAGATAAAGCTTTTGAGCGCGTCGCCAGCGGGAAAAAGAAAGTGCAGGAGCTGCGTGAAACAATCAATTATTTTCTTGAGAAAAATGAGTGGCCGGATTCACTATAGTTTTTAAAGATGAGCAGTACTTAGGGTGAATAAGTACTGCTCATTTGTTAATCGATCAGTTACTTAAGATGGAGGGACTTTATGACTAAGGAATTACGAGGCAAACCTGTAGCAAAAGCATTACTTCAGCAGACAGAAAAGACGATTGAGGATTTGAAAAAGATTGACTGTTACCCGACTCTGGCTATTGTAAGAGTGGGGGATGACGAATCCTCTGTTTCCTATGAGAACGCAGCGATCAAAACGATGCAGCGTGCGGGAATAGCAGTAGAACCCGTTATCTTTAAAGAGGAAACAAGCTCTGAAGAAATTCTTCAGGCTCTCGACTCATTAAACAAGAATACTGATATTCATGGGGTGTTAGTGATGCAGCCTCTTCCGGGGACTCTTTCACGTAATGACGTTGCCCGCTGTTTAGACTCAAACAAGGATATTGACGGGCTGACACCTGAAAATCTGGGACGGTTAGTTGAGAATGATCCGATCGCTCTTTTTCCGAGTACACCTAAAGCCGTCATGGCTCTCCTTGATTTTTATGATATAGAAGTAGAAGGAAAAGATGTGTGTGTAATCGGCAGTAGTCCTGTGGTGGGGAAACCATTGACAATCATGCTGTTGAACCGGGAAGCAAGTGTTGCGAATGTGCACATTAAAACGAAAGATGTTAAACAGTACACGCGTCAGGCTGATATCGTCATTTCAGCAACGGGGGCTGTCGAACTGGTCACGGCTGACTACATTAAAGAAGGGGCTGTCGTAGTGGATGTCGGATTTGGATACAAAGACGGCAAACCAGTCGGAGATGTCAAATACGACGAAGTCTTTGCAAAAGCATCCGCTGTTACCCCCGTCCCTGGGGGAGTCGGGTCGATCACTACAGCAATTTTGGCTGAACAGGTGGCTCAGGCCGCATGGAATCAGCGCTCTAACTAAAGGGGGAAGAGATGATGGGGAAAGAAGAATTAAGAAAAGGTATGCTGCTTTCACTGGAAGAAATTGGATGGATCAAACGAAATCAGACAGAAAACGATTTGCAGGATCATTTATTTGATTCTTTGCTGTGGAATGAAGCCGATTGTATTGGGGTGACCGTATCCAGCGAACGAGAGTGGGATACCCGTACCATTATCGAAAAAGCATGGGAAGAAGGGAAACGCGTCTGTGTCCCTAAATCTGACCATCAGACGAAAGGCTTAGATTTTTATGAGCTGACATCTTTTAATCAGCTTGAAAAAGGATACTTTGGGATTGAGGAACCACTGCCGGAGAAGACGAAGCGCCTGAACCCTGAAGAAATTAAACTACTGATCGTTCCCGGACTGATTTTCACACCGGCTGGCTACCGTATTGGCTATGGAGGCGGGTATTTTGACCGTTTCCTGTCTGATTTCAAAGGCCCAACCGTGTCCCTCCTTCATTCCAATCAGCTGGTCGACTCATTTCCCATAGAACCTCATGACGTTCCTGTAGGGTTTCTGATTACAGAAGAAGGGATTCAAAAAGCAACTCTGGTCAATTAAGTTACCTTGCCCTATTGAGTAAGAGAACCGACTAACATATAATAAAGAAGGAAAAAAGAGTAAGAGAGAAACGTTAAGTGCTGGGTGGATGGGATGTTGCCTCCAGACGAAAAAACGGTGGTTTTGCGATTTCTCTCTGCATCCGCTTGAAAACTAGCTAGTTTTTTGGCGAGGACTCTTTAATTTTTCTGAGGCTACCGTACTCAGTTTAATGCACTTGACCAGTGCAAACACTGGTTAAGAATTAAAATTAAAGGAGATCTTCGATTATGACAGCAACACCACGTACTGACGACCGTCAGAATGTTTTTTTACAGTATATTTTTATAGGGGTCCTGGCCCCTCTCTTTATTTCGTTTGTGATTCCCTACCTGAGGATGCAGATCGGAACAGACGCTGCGGCTTATGTCCTGGGCCAGACAGGTAACTGGCAGATGGTATTAACGGATAGCATCGTCTTGTTTGCCTTTACAGGTGTCCTTTTTTCTCTGGGACTGTATGTCACAAGAAAACTGCAGGAAGAAAGCATCCTGATCAGTCTGCTGCTCGGGAACCTTATAACGGGAGCGGCTTATGTCTTGTTCCTTCAGCGGGAGATTCTTCACATAAACGTGGTTTATGAAGGAAGCGGTGTGATTTACGGCATTGCCTTTTTGTTTTATGTGTGGCTGCTGATTTACCGTGCCGTCCGCTTATCACAGTGGCGTCTGGGTAATCGGACAAAAGGCATAGCGATCATCGGATTGCTTGTGGCGATGAACATAACACTCGGGCGGATCGGGATCACGACGCCGGTTGTTCGGATAACCTTTGCTTTCCTGCCGACCGCTTTGATAGGGATGCTTTTTGGTCCATGGGTCGGAGGGGTAGCTGCCGTTTTAGCCGATCTGCTGGGATTTATTATTGGGGGAGGTGTGGGAGGGTTTTTCCCCGGATTTACACTCTCGGCTTTTCTGACAGGTATGGCATATGGCTTGTTTCTGCATAAGCGTGAGGTATCAACTAAACGCGTTATAATGGCAGAGGTGTTCATAGCGCTGTTCATCAATCTGACGTTGAACACTATCTGGCTGCGTATTTTAACGCAAAACCCGATCGTTGTGCTCCTGCCGCCAAGACTGATTCAAAATGCCATCATGATAGTTGTGCGTGTATTTACTGTTCAATTTATAGCAAACAACAAGCAGTTGAGAAGAGTCTATCTGAAATATTCAACCGCACGAACGTAACTAGTATCTTAAGAAAAACGCCCTGCAAAAGAGTGAAGACCACTTGTCTTCTACATTTTGCAGGGTGTTTTATCATGTTGAGAAACGTGCCGGGAAGACTAAACGGAAACAGATTGACGCTGGTATTTTTCAAACCATTGAGCCGAATCGATCCAGTGGATATGACGGATATCGTCCAAGGGGATTTGTCTGGTCCTGTGGTCACGCAGTTTTATATAGACCTGATCATCCTTAAATCCTTTTGCTACACCTTCTATATCAGGCAGATAACCCCCATCCTTGACAATGTTCAGCTGAATGGCGAGCGGTTTCTGGAGCGTGTAACTTTTATACAGTAATGTACTGAGTTCTTCAAGAGATAATTTCTCTTTAGGAACGATGATTGCGGACTGAGTGTCTTTCTTTTGTTTTTTTAATGCTTCAGCATGATCAGATAACATCATGCCCATCCATTTCATTTTCCCCCTGTCTTTATAGCCTAAAGCGTCTGGGGAGAGTTTGATGATGTCTTGTGCCATTTCAACCAGCCTCCTCCTTGATAATAGTTATAATAAAAATAAGTAACACGCAGCGACTGCACCAGATAGGTCATCTTTCTTTACCCGATCGGTGTCCTCCTAGTAATTTGGAGCGGTAGAGTGCCGTACCTCCATTGGACAGGCTACTGGCATGGAGGAGTGAGGTGTAGCCGTATTTATGTCTGATCGAGTCGATTGTCTGATCCAGATCTTCCTGATTGATCAGTTTTTCCGCGGAATCAAACAGTGAGAGTTGCAGGGCGGACTTAGGTTCGATTTTTCCGAAAGTAACATTGACGACCCGCACAGGCACACGTTTATAATAGCGATTGAACAGGATGAGCAGCCCTTCGATAATTTTTTTAGACGAATCCGTCTTTTCAATAGGCAGCTGATGACTGAATCCGCGGTCATCTATATCTTTTGAAAAACCGATACTTAGTTTGACCACGCCGGTCGTCAGATGATGCCTGCGTAGTCGTGTCGCATTTTCTTCTGCCATTTCACGAATCACAATCTCCACTTCATGCTTTTCAACATAATCTCTGTTAAGAATCTGATTTTTACTGAAAGAGGTTGCTTTCGGCGTAAATGTTTCAGATAACAGGGTTCGGTCTATGCCATGTGCATGAAAAAAGAGCTGCTCACCTATCACACCAAATCGTTTTTTCAGTTTCCTCACATCAGCTTGGGACAACTCGTAAATGGAATGGATTCCGATACGCTGCAGATGCTGTTCTGTCCTGGATCCAATTCCCCAAAAATCTCTCAGGGGAGCAATTTCCCACACAGTGTCCTGGACATCCTGATAGTGCCAGGTCGCTATAAAATTGCTGCTTCGGTCATGTTTGGCTGAATGATCCAGTGCCAGCTTGGCAAGGAGCGGATTATCCCCGATGCCAATAGTTACGACCAGCTTCATTTCTTTCCAGATAAGGTACTGAATCTCTTTTGCTATGTCTTCTGTGCTGCCAAACAGACGATGAGAATGGGTGACATCCAGAAAGGATTCATCGATGCTATAGACATGAAGGTCTTCTTCGGCCACAAAGCGTTTGAATATGTTGACGATCTCTATATTTTTCTCTAAGTATAAAGCCATGCGCGGTTCAACGACATCAATGGCGGCATCTTTTGGAATTTCATACACGCGTGTCCCAGTTTTGATTCCGTATAATTTTTTGACCATAGGAGAGGAAGCCAGTACTAATCCGCCGTTATTATCTGGTTTACTCACGACTGCCACTTTTGCCTTAAGGGGGTGCTCCTTTCTTTCGACAGCTTCTACTGAGGCAAAAAAAGACTTCACATCGATACATAGAATATCTCTGCAGGGCTCGTTAGAGTAATCCATAATTTGTAACATAACAGCTCCTCCTTTACGGGAATGTATGTTTGTTTTAATTATAGGAACATATATTCGGTTCGTCAAGGGGAACGCGTCCGGAAACTTGAGGCAGTTCTACAGAATGACTGCAGCATAACAGGCTGAAAACGTAATGAAAAGGTGAAACAACAAGGCATAGTTGCTCTTAAATTAAAGAGAAGGCAGGGAAAAATAAAAGAAGAAAATGGGGTTCGGCAAAGTGGAAGTGAAAAGAGTTTTGAGAACGCTGAAGATGGTGCACGTTCGGTAAACTAAAGTGAAGAAAAATGTAGAGTCTGCTGAAGAGCGAGGGGGTTCGACAAAGTGGGAGTGAACTAAGCAGGCAGATTGCCGAAGTCAGACAGAATTTGGTAAAGTCTGGGGCAGTAGGACTTGAGTGTGCTAAAGTCCTGACTGCTTGCGTTAAGTGAACTTAACTGTACCGTAGAGTTTGCTTAAGGGAATGCTACTTCAGCAGACTCAAAAGTGTACTGGAAGAGAGTCTGCTCAAGTGAAGGATTTTCGGCAGACTCAAACGATAAGAAGGAAGGGGTGCGCCAAAGCACCCCAACCACTTTTCACCAAACGGACAAAAAAAGAGAACCACCATCAGTCTCGATGGGATTCCCTTTTGGATCAGCGACGAATAAGCATCGACTGACTGATTGAATCGTAACAGTTATTTTCCTTCGACGTAAGGTACAGCTTTAACTGTTGATTCGATGTTTCCTTTTGTCGCTTTTGAGTAAGGGCAGAATGCGTGAGCTTTCTCTGCCAGTTTTTGAGCCTGTTCTTCGGACATGTCTTCTACACCGACTTCGATTTCCACACTCAATTTAAATCCACCATCTTCAGGATCTTTCAGCAAGTGTACTGTCAATGTCACCTGAGAGTTATTCTCGATGTTCTCTTCTTTTTTATAATGGTTCAAGGCTGAATGGAAGCAGGCACTGTAACCTAGAGCAAAGAGTTGTTCCGGGTTTGTTCCTTCTCCATCTCCACCCATTTTTTTAGGGGGAGCTATTTTTACTTCATATGAATGGTCAGGTGTATGACTGTTCCCACCATCTCTAGCTCCTATATTGACTGCGGACGTCGTATAAACAACTTTATCTGGCATACTGATCGCGCTCCTTTTCTTTAGTCTATTATCAGTATAGCACTAAAAAAAAGAAAGGCTAAACAAAAGCCTTTCCTTCAAATTGTTCTATTAAAGGGGAAATATCAGGACAATACAAACTTCTCAATTGCTTTAGCGACGCCATTTTCTTTATTGGAAACCGTGATGTGATCGGCTACTGCTTTCACTTCATCGCGTGCATTTTCCATCGCTACACCGACACCGGCCCACTCGATCATATCAAGGTCGTTTCCACCGTCGCCGATTGCCATGACAGACTCTTGAGGAATAGACAGGAGTTCAGCTAGTTCTTTCACAGCGGTTCCTTTGCTTGCTTTTTTATTCAGCAATTCCAGAAAGAATGGTTCGCTGCGTAAGATAGTATACTTCTCCCACAAGGATTTAGGTAAGCGGGAAATCGCTTTTTCTAAAATAGATTCTTCGTCGATCATCATCATTCTATTGTAAATGACAGCCGGGTCCATTTCATCCGGTTTGCGGTGAAACAGTGGGAGACCGATCATGTATGCTTCACGGACAGAATATTCACTGATATCACTATTCGGGGTGAAAATTCCTTCGTTATGAATCGCATGGAAGTGGGAGCCGGCATTTAAAGCCGCTTCCTGTAACGTAACGTAATCCTGGTGATCCATCATATGCTTGACCACTGCTTTTCCAGATTTCACTTCCTGGACCAGTCCGCCATTATAAGTGATGACATAATCGTCATCGCCTTTCAAATCCAATTCGTCTAAGAATGCAGTCGCTCCAGGAAACGGTCGACCTGTACAGATGACGATTTTAACACCAGACTGCTTGGCAGACTGAATGGCTTTTTTTACTTCGGGGTTTATTTTGTGTTCCTCATTTAATAATGTTCCATCTAAATCAATAGCAACTAGTTCGATTGTCATGCATTTTCTCCATTCTTTGTTTCGTCAGGATGTATTATAGCCCCATTCACAATGTAGCGCTGGAAAGCATCGTATTCTTCCTGAAACATATTGATATTAGCACTCTTTTCTTCCAGAAATTCTTTTGGTACATATAATCGGTGATCGCCATGTAGATTACCGCTCAGTGTCTTGACGATTGGACTGACTTTGCTCAATTCGACAAGTGTGCCGTCAGACTGCATCAGACGGATCGGTGTTTTACTTTTCAATTTGTAATCATAAGGCAGGTCTGAACTGCTATTGGTCATGGTATACAGGTTTTTGTCATATGTCAAGCTGCCTACGATGTCGCGCAGAATTTCTACTATGGCATCGTCTTTTCCATCGATATAAGTGACGGATTTGAGCGGTTTTCGGTGCAGAAACATTTTCGATAACTCACTCAGATAAGCATCTTCGCTTTCAGTCCATAAGGTAATCGCCGTCTGTAAAATACCGTCATCAAGTTTCAGGTAATCGTTTAGAGTCGGTTTTTCCTCGAAAAATGGATCCAGCAGCTCGAAGGCAGGGTATAAAGTGTCTTCTTTGTATAATTGTTTTGCACGGTAAAGTAGACGGTCCAGTGTGACTTCCATTCCCCGCGAAGCCGGATGGAAGTAGACCTGCATATACATCTGGAAGCGGCTGACAATATAATCTTCAACGGCATGCATGCCCTGATACTGAAACGCTATGCCGTCTTTATAAGGACGGATCACACGCAAGATCCTGGACAGATCGAAAGCACCATAAGTAGCGCCTGTAAAAAAAGCATCTCTTTGCAGATAATCCATCCGGTCAGCATCGATTTGACTGGAAATCAGCTGAATTACTTGCGGATTTGGGTGCTGTTTCGTAATGACGCTGGCGACCTGATTTGGGAAATCATGGGACACGCGTCTTAAAACCGTGTTGACTTCTGTCTCATCAGATAGAATAATTTCGGTTGTCAAGGACTCATGATCGGTATTAAATATTTTTTCAAATGTATGAGAAAATGGACCATGTCCAACATCATGCAGCAAGGCTGCACATAACGTCACTAAGCGCATGTTGCAGTCCCAGTCATCGGGATAATTCCGCTCGAACATATCAACGATACGGCGGGTCAGTTCATAAACACCCAGAGAATGGGAGAAACGGGAGTGTTCCGCTCCGTGAAAGGTGAAATGAGACGTGCCTAGTTGTTTGATTCGGCGCAGACGCTGAAATTCTTTAGTATCGATCAAGTCCAGGATCAGGCGGTGGCGGACGTGGATATAGTCATGCACCGGATCTTTAAACACTTTTTCGATAGGGAGACGATCTGATTTTTCGAATGTTTCAATACACATAGTGATTCTTTTTTACTCTATCTTCTTATGTTAATGAACCTAAGAAGGTGCTCTGCGAAGTAAAAAAACTCCTCTCCTGAACCTCAAGCACTGAGGATTAATTAAGGTAATAATTTGTCGTTTCGAACAGTCATTTTTTCAAAGCCTTCAGAATACGATCCCCGGATGGTTGAGGAGAGCTCACCCTTTTGAAGAGAAACCGGCTCAAATGCAGCTAACAGAAGCCGTTTCGCGTCGTCTATCGTCATAGGGGTGTCAAAGGCTTCTTCCAGAGTCGTCATCACGTTCGGATCGACTGCAGGAAAATTCCATTTAGTTTTGGTGCCTTTCAATCCCTTGTCATAAAACTCACGGACCATTTGGGCGCGTGTATGCTGATCTCCTGACACGCTGAGATAAATCATGATGGCAATCCCCCCTCTGATGCGGCGTTGAGAAATGCCTGCGATTTTTCTGCCTGCAATACTTAAGTCAAAGTCGCCGGGGCAATACGAATCTTTGATTTCATACGCCTCAATGGATTTACCGAAAGAGGCAAAAGCCGCCTGGATAACGTGATGCATGCGCGCATAAGCATCATCGATAGGGAGGCGCTCGTCTTCTTCCGGAAAAATCATTGAAAAATTCAGTACGCCTTTATCGCCCACCACAGCCAGTCCGCCTGAATTTCGAACGATATAGGGATAACCGTGGCGACTAAAAGAAGGAAGTGCATCCGACAGATAAGGGAGTTTGGTATCCATCATTCCCAAAATAATCAACGGACTTGTCTGCCAGAAGTGTAGAATGGGCTGGGCAGTTTCACCAGCTTCCTTTATAAAAGCATCAGTCAGTGCAAAAGGAGCGAACGGGTGCTCAGTATAGGCGTCAGGCAACTCATCGAATAATAAAAAAGGATGCCGGTATTGCGATAAAAAAGAAAGTTCCACAGTCATGAATATCCGTCCTTTGTTCGATCTAATCGTTATTTTATTCAGTATACCAAAAATAACAGTTTTTGGGGCCGGGATATCACATATAGAATGAGACGTGTCTGATAATTTGTGATAAACTATAGTAGACAGACAATTTTAAAGTAATATAGAGGAAGGAGTAGCGATTTTGCCTTCAAAAGAGCTAAAAAACGGCCTACCTGCCGAAGTGACAATGGAAACATCTTATATACAGAATGGCGAGACCCATCAGCATTCGTTTGAAGAAAAAGGACGAGTCGTCTATATGAATAACAGCTACTATATTCGTTTTGAAGAGACACATGAAGAGACCACTGTTCCGGTGACAGTCAAAATCAATCCGGATGGTGTCGTTCATCTGATAAGAAATGGCGATCAGACAATGCGCCTGAAATTCAACAGTAAGGAAAGAACGCAGACAAACTACAAGTCTCCCGCAGGCATTATTCCGCTTGATGTGACAACAGGCGATTTAAGAGTCAGCTACTACGATCGTCCATTTTCCGGACGAGTATGGGTCGATTATGAGCTCCATGCCAATGAACAGAAGCTGGGAGAATATCAATTTAGATTGCGTTTCACGACGTAATCGTGTAGTATAAATTAGTTGAGGTAAGAGTAAGGTGAAAACGAAGATAGAAAGGGCGTTACAGTCGTGGAATTAAGTCAATTTAAAGGTCAATCAAAAAACGAACTAGCTATGGTAGACGTTGCCCATGCAATACTTGAAACAACAGGGGAAGTCTCGGATTTTAATGACTTACTGGCAGAAGTAGCAGATTATTTAGAATTAGATGATAGTGTATTGGAACAGGAAATGATCCAGTTCTATACAGATTTAAATGTAGACGGCCGTTATATTTCACTGGGAGATAACCGCTGGGGTCTTCGTGCATGGTACCCAATCGACTCGATCGATGAAGAGATTACACATGATAACGATGAAGAAGACGAAAAACCGCGTCGTAAGAAACATAAAGGCTTTGATGCATATGAGGACGAAGAAGCTGATGAGGAAGAAATAGAAGATGACGACGAAGAAGCTGTTGTTAAATACGGTGCGGCTGTTGAGGTAGATGAACATGGCGTCATGGTAGATGATGAAGATGAGGAAGACTTAGGGGAATACAAGGCTGACTTGGCTGACCTGGGTGATGAAGATGAAGAAGACAGTGAAGAGTTAAAAGGCTTGAATATCGTTGATGACGAAGAAGTACTTGATGATTCTGAAGACGACGAAGAAGAATAAAAAAAGTGACTAGTTGAAAACGACTTGTCCGTTTGAAATAGTGTCCCGTACAGATCGTGTACTGGCGCTATTTTTTTGAGGTCGAAAACCCTTTAAGAAAAAGGGTAGTACGTATGATTGAGAAAAATCTATAAAACTCCCCCTTGACTTAGACGTCAGAGGTAGTTAAACTATTTATTGGGCACCCTACGTCTATTTTTGATGTAGAGTAGGGTCAGCAGGACGGAATGTAAAACTATTCATCGCTCCCTATTCTATTATTAAATGGAATAGGGAGTTTTCTGTTTTATGGGATATTCTGCCTTACCGGATAACAAAAAGTGGAGGGAACAAACATGACAAAATATATATTTGTAACAGGCGGAGTCGTCTCGTCAATCGGAAAAGGGATCGCAGCTGCTTCTCTTGGAAGACTTTTGAAAAACAGAGGACTGAAAGTGACGATTCAAAAGTTCGATCCCTACATCAACGTGGATCCAGGCACAATGAGTCCATATCAGCACGGCGAAGTATTCGTTACGGACGATGGAGCGGAAACGGATCTGGATCTAGGGCATTATGAGCGATTTATCGACATTAACTTAAATCAGTATTCGAACGTGACGACAGGGAAAGTGTACTCTGAAGTCATCAATAAAGAACGCCGTGGGGATTATCTCGGAGCAACTGTACAAGTCATCCCTCATATCACTGACGAAATAAAGAAACAAATCATGCGTGCAGCTCAGACAACTGATTCAGATATCATCATTACTGAAGTTGGGGGAACAGTTGGCGACATTGAATCACTGCCATTTTTAGAAGCGTTGCGTCAAATGAAAAGCGATGTCGGCTCTGACAATGTCATGTACCTGCACACCACACTTATTCCTTATTTAAAGGCAGCAGGGGAAATGAAAACTAAACCCACCCAGCATAGTGTCAAAGAACTACGCAGCTTAGGGATTCAGCCGAACGTACTGATCGTCAGGTCTGAGTATCCAGTAGAGCAGCACACTAAAGATAAACTGGCATCCTTTACTGATGTCGATTCAAAAGCAGTCATCGAATCACTAGATGTAGACACACTTTACACTATTCCCTTAAACCTTCAGAAACAGGGACTCGATCAGATCGTCGTTGATCATCTGAAACTGGATGTACCGGAAGCGGACATGACCGAATGGAAAGCACTGGAAGAAAAAGTACTCAATCTGAAAGAAACAACACGTATTGCCATCGTTGGGAAATATGTTGAACTGCCGGATGCTTACTTATCCGTTGTTGAAGCACTGAAACATGCTGGTTACGCTGCTGACTCGGAAATCGACATTAAATGGGTCAATGCAGAAAGACTCTCTCCCGAAGAAGTGGTCAGAGAATTAGCTGATGCAGATGGTATTTTAGTCCCAGGTGGATTTGGCGAACGCGGACTGGAAGGCAAAATGCTGGCTATACAATATGCCAGAGAAAATAAAGTGCCGTTCTTCGGTATTTGTTTAGGCATGCAGCTGGCTGCTGTTGAATTTGCGCGAAACGTTGCTCATCTTAAAGATGCAGGCTCTGCAGAAGTGAATCCGGACATTGAACATAACATCATTGACTTGATGCCTGATCAGAAAAATGTCACAGAGATGGGTGGAACATTGAGATTAGGCCTTTACCCGTGTCAGTTACAGACAGGAACAGTTACAGCAGAAGCCTACAGTAACCAGGAGGTTGTTCAGGAACGTCACCGTCACCGTTATGAATTCAATAATAATTACCGTGAGTTATTAGAAGAAAAAGGATTGGTTTTCTCAGGTGTCTCTCCAGATAATCGTTTAGTAGAAATTATAGAAGTAAACGATCATCCGTTTTTCGTAGGGTGTCAGTTCCACCCTGAGTTCATTTCCAGACCGAATCGCCCGCAGCCACTATTTAAGTCATTCATAGAAAAATCACTGGAAAATAAGACTAAGTAAGCTGAAACTAATACACACTATGAAAATTTTTGAAAATAGAGATAAAGATAATGAATATGACTAGTTTTATTGTGAAGTTTTGTATATAATTATAGATGAGACCGAGTGCGTATATCGGTTTAAAAAGTGCGCAAAAATCTTAGGAGGCTATATGTATGACTCGTTTAGTAAGTATGACAGATATGTTGAACAAAGCTTTAGCTGAAAAGTATGCAGTTGGGCAATTCAACATCAACAACTTAGAATGGACACAAGCCATTTTACAAGCAGCACAAGAAGAAAAATCTCCAGTAATTTTAGGTGTTTCTGAAGGAGCAGCTAAATACATGGGCGGATTTAAAGTCGTTTCTGCTATGGTTAATGCTTTATTAGAAGAAATGGACATTACTGTTCCTGTAGCATTACACTTAGATCACGGTTCTTCTTTTGACAAATGTAAAGAAGCAATCGATGCTGGATTCTCTTCAGTAATGATCGACCATTCTCATGACCCAATTGAAGACAACATTTCATTCACTAAAAAAGTGGTTGAATATGCTCATGCTAACGGAGTATCAGTAGAAGCAGAAATCGGTACTGTCGGCGGAGAAGAAGACGGCGTAATCGGTGGCGTAATGTATGCTGATAAAGACGAATGTAAACGTATGGTAGACGAAGCTGGCGTTGACGCTTTAGCAGCTGCTTTAGGGTCAGTTCACGGCGACTACGAAGGCGAGCCTGTACTTGGATTCGACGAAATGAAAGAAATTTCTGAATTGACAGGTGCTCCACTTGTATTACATGGTGGATCTGGAATTCCAACTCACCAAATCGAAAAAGCAATCAACTTTGGTCACACTAAAATCAACGTTAACACTGAATTACAACAAGTGTGGACTAGACGTACGCGTGAAGTTATTGCCAACAACGATAAAGTTTACGATCCTCGTAAAATCATCGGACCTGGTAAAGCAGACATCACAGCTACAACTAAAGCTAAAATGAAAGAATTCGGTTCTTCAAACAAAGGATAATTAAAATAATACACTGGCACCACTTGAGACATTAGTTCTTGAGTGGTGCTTTTTTTTCGTTTAAAAAAGAGAAAGTTTGATGATATTTCAGTTTAATTATCAATATAACTAGTAATAGAGGAAAATACTTACTGGGGAGCTGAACGGATGCAAATCGATAAAGCGCGCGTAGAGCCTTTACTGCTGACTGTTTTAAACATACTGGATAAACGAATGATATTAACTCATGAAGAAAAGCTGGCAAAACTAAATATGGAGAAGGGCTACATTGGAGAAGAACAGTTTGACCAGCTCATGAACGACTATCTTAAAAATGATTATGTAGTGCTGCAAGACTTGCTGCTGAGGGTCAAAGGGAATTCTGTCCAGATCGATTCCTTGCTGCTGACACCAGAAGTCGTTTATTTATATGAAATAAAAAATTATGAAGGCGACTATGTAATGAAATCCGGACAAATCCATACACTGACCAGTCATGAAATTTCCAATCCGTTGACTCAGTTGAGCAGGACCGCATCGCTACTGCGTCAACTATTTCAGAGCTGGAATGTCAAAATAACAATTGAAGCGGCCATTGTATTTATTAATCCGTCTTTGATACTCTATCAGGCAGATCCGGGGGAGCCGATTATTTTTTCAGCTCAAATCAAGCATCACTTTTCGAAAATCAGTCAATCGCAGCTCAAGTCTTCCGGTCTTTCTAAAAGAGTGATTATGCTGTCTGAAAAACTGGTTCAAGAGCACACTAGCGAAGTGCCGTTTCAAAAACAACTTCCCCAGTATGAGTACGACAATCTGACAAAGGGAATGACCTGTAAAAGCTGTGGCTCTTTTGAAATGAAGGTGACTCAACGAACAGTTGGATGCTCTAAATGTGAACAAAGTGTATCGACAGAGGAAGCCATACTAACGCACATTAAGGCGTTTCAATTATTATTCCCGGATAGTAAATTAACGGTCACAAAGATGACGGACTGGTTCAATGGAGCCGTATGCAGGAAACGCATTCGAAGAACACTAGTAGCGCATTTTGAAAGAATGTCATCTTCTTCAGGAACCTATTACAAATGATTTTCAAGAAGGAGTGTACTCGTCAGCAGACGAGTACCAACTAAATATAAAACAAAAAACTCTACTTCTATCAGTTAACTCGGTTAACCTCCCTACTGAGACACGAAAAAGAGTTGAGTGAGGAGGTAATCGGTTTAACCTCACTACTGAAATGCGCAAGAGAGTTGAGTGAGGAGGTAATCGGTTTAACCTCCCTACTGAGACACGAAAAAGAGTTGAGTGGTGAGGTAATCGGTTTAACCTCCCTACTGAGACACGAAATAGAGTTGAGCGGTGAGGTAATCGAGACAACCTACTAACTGAAGCATAAAAAAAGGTCGAGTGGGGAAGCAACGGCTGCGAGGTACCCACTAAAAATCAAATAGTCTTAGAGTGGGTACGACGCTCGAAAAAAAGCACTTCAATAATGTAGCGGTCGTCAAATCGACCGCTTTTCAACTTTAAAGCCTTATTTATAAAGAAAAACGGACTAATATGTTAAATTCGAGATAAAAGACTTACTATTAGTTAGTTGATAGTGTATACTGAGAAACTGAATCACATTAACTGACAAAAAATGTTAATCTTAAAAGAGATAAAGAAATCAATTGAAGAAAGAGTGATAACATGAGTTTTGCAGATTACCGTATTGACGACAGTAAAGGATTAGAATTTGGACTATATACACTGGGGGACCACCTCGCAAATCCGCACACAGGGAAAAGAATTTCAGCGAAGCAACGTCTCCAGGAAATTATCGAAATGTCTACATTGGCCGAAGAAGCCGGCATCGACATGATCAGTGTAGGGGAGAGCCATCAGGATTCGTTCACCACACAGGCGCATTCGGTTGTTCTGGCAGCAATTGCGCAGGCAACTAAAAAAATCAAAGTCAGCAGTTCATCAACTATTATCAGCACGTCTGATCCAGTAAGAGTATTTGAAGATTTTGCTACTATCGACCTGATCTCAGATGGACGTGCGGAAATCGTTGCAGGTCGTGCTTCCCGCGTCGGCCTGTACGAACTGCTTGGCTATGATTTGAGAGATTATGAAGAATTATATGAAGAGAAATTTGAACTTCTGCTTCAAATCAATCAGCAGAAGGTGGTCAACTGGGAAGGTGAGTTCAGAAAACCATTGAGAAACGCTGAGATTCTACCAAGGCCTTTAAATGGACAGCTGCCTATCTGGCGCGCAGTAGGCGGAACACCGGCAAGTGCTGTTAAAGCAGCTTATCAAGGCGTCCCGATGTATCAGGCTATGTTAGGTGGTCCGGCTTCTGTATTCAAGCGTCCAATAGACGCCTATAGAGAAACACTGGACAGTCTTGGCTATGATCCGAAAGACTTTCCAGTAGCGACAGCCGGTTTCTTTTATGCCGCAGAAACAACTCAGCAGGCTTTGAAAGAATATTACCCTCATATTAATGAAGGCATGAAAGTGACGAATGGAAGAGGGTTTCCTAAACAGCAGTTTGCTCAGGGGGCAAATCCGAAAGATGTGATGAATGTGGGGAGCCCACAGGAAATTATTGAAAAAATACTGTACCAGCATGAAACATTCAATCACCAGCGCTACATTGCACAAATGGATTTTGGTGGTGTACCGTTTGATAAAATCATGAAAAACATTGAACTGATTGGAAACGAGATTCTGCCGGCAGTCAAGAAGTACACTGCTAAACAGTAAGGAGGAGAGATTTTTATGAAAATTACAGTTTTATCCGGTTCGACTATCGGATCTAAAACACGTACAGCGATGACTTATGTCAGGAGCTTTATTGAAAAAAATTATCCAGATGAAGAAGTCACTCTGCTCGACCTGGCAGACTTCGACTTAGTATTCAGTGACGGACGGGATTTTAGAGAATATAAAGGAGATACAAAAATCGTCACAGAAACACTGATGGCGTCAGACGTTATTTTAGTAGGTACACCTATTTTCCAGGCTTCCATTCCAGGTTCTTTAAAAAATGTATTCGATCTGCTTCCACAGGATGGGTTACGGGACAAGGTGGCAGGGATTCTCGTCACCGCTGGTTCTGCCAAGCATTACCTGATTGCTGAAACACAGCTCAAACCTATTCTGTCTTACATGAAAGCACAAATCGTTCAAACATATACTTTTATGGAAGAAAGAGATTTTTACAGAAAAGAAATCGTAAATGAAGATGCTTTATTCAGAATAGAGAGACTAATTGAGGATACGATGGTACTCGTTGAGACTTATCAAAAAGCGAAAGCAGCTAAAGAAGCACAGTATGGATTTTAAAAAGTGAATATTTTTTTAACAGGACACTTATCATTATGAGTGTTCTGTATTTTTATATTGAAATATTTGCTAAACACTGTATGATTATAAGCAGAGAGATAACAGCTGTTCTGTATTGCCGTGAGCATTCTCTTTAAATAATCGTTCTAATTAAAAGTATTGTAAACTGACCATGAATTGTTTATATTAAATATAGTTCATGATAAACTACAAATTGACAAAGGGTTTGATGTATTGAAGAAGCCATCTGCCTATGATCTCACTCAAATAGCCCTGTCGACAGCACTCCTCGCTGTTGCTTCGATTGTTGTCTTACCAATCGGAGTTATCCCAATTACTTTACAAGTTTTTTTCTTTCTCTTTATCCCGGCATTATTAGGTCCAGTAAAAGGATTAATGACGATTATTTTGTATATCATCATGGGGTTGATTGGATTACCTGTATTTGCGGGAGGTAGTGGAGGAATCGGGAGCATTTTGTCCCCGTCGTTCGGCTATATTATTGGCGCGCTCATTGTGGCGTGGATAGTGGGAAGAGGACTATTAAATCAAAGAAGCAAACTACAGACACTGGGAATAATGAGTATGGGATTAGGTGCATTATATGTCATTGGCATGACTTATCAGTATATGATAATGACCTATTTTTTACAGACACCTATTTCTTTTATGAGCATTATGAGTGTTAATTTTTCCGTTTTTTTACCGATCGATATGCTGAAAATGATATTAGCGGTCGGATTATACGGCAGATTAGTTAAGTTGCCGTTTGCGAAACGTATCGATAAGCTGTAAAGACAATTGAGAGCACAATTAAACAGACAACCTGACCCGAGACTATTCAGACCAAAAGTGAGGATTAAAAATGACACAGAAATTAATTATTAATGGTGGAAATGATTTATCAGGAGAAGTAACGATTTCAGGAGCGAAAAATAGTACGGTCGCACTGATTCCGGCATCTATACTAGCGGATTCACCCGTAACTTTAGAAGGTGTACCGAATATAGCGGATGTGCATTCTCTGATTGAAATATTAAATGACATGAATGTTAAAACGCACTTTGAAGGCACAACACTGACGATCGACCCAACTGAAATGATTTCAATCCCGATGCCGACTGGAAAAATCAAGAGCTTGAGAGCGTCTTATTACTTTATGGGAGCTTTACTAACAAAGTTTGGCCAGGGGGTCGTTGGATTGCCTGGAGGTTGTTTCCTAGGCCCGCGTCCAATCGATCAGCATTTAAAAGGCTTCCGAGCACTTGGTGCAACGGTTGAAAACGAAATGGGTGCTATGTATCTGACGACTGGTGAAGAAGGACTGCAGGCAGCACGCGTATACTGTGATGTCGTGTCCATCGGCGCGACGATCAATGTCATGCTGGCAGCAGTGAAGGCAAAAGGCAGAACGATTATCGAAAATGCCGCTCGTGAACCTGAAATTATTGATGTCGCTACTTTACTCAATAATATGGGAGCGAAAGTGCGTGGAGCGGGAACCGACGTGATCCGAATCGACGGTGTAGAAGAAATGCACGGCTGTCGTCACACTGTTATTCCGGACCGTATTGAAGCAGGAACGTATCTGATCATGGCAGCAGCTAAAGGGAAAGACGTTATTATCCGTAACGTAATTGTAGAACATTTAGAAAGTATGATCGCAAAAATGGAAGAAATGGGCGTTCCGCTGGAAATCGGAGAAGATTATGTGCGCATTACCAAACCCGAAGGCCACTTGAAAGGTGTATCGATCAAGACACTTCCGTATCCAGGATTTGCTACTGATCTGCAGCAGCCTTTCACGCCGTTACTGATGATGGCTCAGGGAGAATCGATGATCGTGGATACTATTTATCCAAAACGAGTGAAACATATACCTGAACTGAATCGTATGGGTGCCAAGTCAAGAGTAGAAAGTGATGTTATTTTAATTGAAGGCGGCACTCGCCTTGAAGGTGCAGAAGTTGTAGCTAGTGATTTGCGGGCAGGGGCTTGTCTAGTAGTAGCCGGGTTGATTTCAGAAGGTCAAACAGAAATAGGTGGCGTGGATAAAATTCTCAGAGGATATGACCACATTGTCGAAAAATTAACTGCTCTCGGTGCAGATATTTACATGGAAGAGAGAGACGATTCAGAATAGGGGTATGATAAGTGGCAAACTTTTTAACATATAATGATTTGCAAGGCATGACGCTAAAAGATATATACGAGCACGCTAAAAGACTGAAAATCCCATACTACAGCCAGATGAACAAGAAAGAATTGTCAATGGCCATTATCCGTGTGCAGGAAGAGAAGCAGGGGTATTTTCAAGTTGAAGGGGTACTGGATAAAATCAGCAATCAGGATTTCGGCTTTTTACGTCCGATAAACTACTCTCACAGTAACGAAGATATTTATATTTCTGCTTCTCAGATGACACGTTTCGGATTACGTAATGGAGATAAAGTAACCGGAACAGCACGCCCGCCTAAAGATGGTGAGCGTTACAATGGATTAATGAATGTGAAACTGGTCAACGGGAAAAATCCGGAAGAAGCGAGAGAGCGCCCCCATTTCCCAGCTTTAACGCCTTTGTATCCGGACCGTCGTATTAATCTTGAATCATCTGAGAAAGAATTGTCAGCACGCATAATCGATCTGATCGCTCCCATTGGCTTTGGTCAGAGGGGTCTCATTGTTGCGCCTCCGAAAGTCGGTAAAACAACACTTTTAAAAGAAATCGCAAACGGCATCAAAATGAATCATCCGGATGTTGAATTGATCGTTCTGCTGATAGATGAACGTCCGGAAGAAGTAACGGATCTTGAGCGAAGCATTGATGGAGAAGTCGTGCACTCGACTTTCGATCAACAGCCTCAAAACCACGTGAAAGTCAGTGAGCTTGTACTAGAAAGAGCAAGAAGACTAGTTGAAGATAAACAGGACGTCGTTATCTTAATGGACAGTATCACTCGTCTGGCTCGCGCTTTTAACTTAGTGGAACAGCCTAGTGGACGTACACTCAGTGGGGGGATCGATCCGGCAGCTTTATATAGACCTAAACGCTTCTTCGGTTCAGCACGTAATGTTGAAGAAGGCGGAAGTATGACGATTATTGCTACAGCACTAGTGGATACGGGAAGCCGTATGGATGACGTTATTTATGAAGAGTTCAAAGGAACAGGTAATATGGAAGTTCACCTTTCTCGTGAGTTAGCTGAACGCCGTATTTACCCAGCTATCGACATCAGGAAATCAAGCACGCGTAAAGAAGAAATGCTCTTATCTAAAGAAGAGTACGAAGCTGTCTACAAATTGCGTAGAGGAATGCGTAATGATTCCCTAGAGTATACAGATCAGTTTATCAAGACACTCAAACGCTACGGAAAAAATGCCGCTTTTGTTGAAAAAGTCTTGAAGCAGTAATCTTTAAGGGCTCAAATGCACCTGGATTTTTTCTAAGAAATGATTGCATGATTAAATGAATTATGCTATTATATGTAATGTTGCATATACAAAGAAGCAGGTAAGGCAGACTCACACCAAGTGTGGCGTTCACTTATCTATTGACTAGAGAATTAAGATAACTATAAAGTCGCAGAGGCTTTATGGCATGAAGGAGTGAAAAAGATATGAAACAAGGAATTCATCCAGATTATCGTCAAGTGGTGTTTATGGACACAACGACAGGATTTAAATTTATGTCAGGTTCAACTAAAACATCAAAAGAAACAGTAGAATGGGAAGATGGAAACGAGTATCCGCTTATCCGTATGGAGATCTCTTCTGACTCTCACCCGTTTTATACAGGCCGTCAGAAATTTGCTCAGGCAGATGGACGTATCGACCGTTTCAACAAGAAATACCAATTGGAAGACTAATCATTACAGCATTAAAGTCCTGGATTTCCAGGGCTTTTTTTCTTTGACTCTCTTTTTTGGCTTCGGTCCGGTGGAGAATAGTATTATGAGCGGTTGAAAGTATGCTAAAATAAGGTTATATTTTGTTTTACCTTTTCATACTATCAGTTCAATACAGGAGGAAACGAATGAAGCTATATCTAATCTATGGAGGAAAAAGTGCAGAGCATGAAGTATCAATCAAATCTGCCCACTCGATTTTACAGAAGTTATACTATGAATATTACACCGTTATCCCAGTTTACATCAGCAGAGAAGGTAATTGGTTAAAAGGCTCTGTTGTAGAAGGATTAACAGATGTACCTGAATTTGAAGAAATGAATCAGACAGATACAAAAGAAGCGTTCAATTTTATTGAAATGCTGGAAGGTGAATCAGTGGCCTTCCCGGTTCTGCACGGTCCTAATGGAGAAGATGGCACTGTTCAAGGGCTGTTTGAAGTATTTGATATCCCTTATGTAGGTACCGGGGTATTATCAAGTGCAGTCGGTATGGACAAAATCATCAGTAAGAGTATCTTTAAGGATGCGGGCTTGCCTGTCCTTCCATATCAGGAAGTCAAACTGACAGACTGGAAAGTTCATTCAGGTGTGGTCATGGATGATCTGGAAACTGAATTGGGTTTCCCGATGTTCGTTAAACCAGCGAACCTGGGTTCAAGCGTCGGCATCTCACGTGTACTGGACAAAGACAAGCTGAAAGAAGCTGTCGAAATGGCGTTTGAGTACGATTATCGTGTCGTCGTTGAAAAAGGCGTCAAAGCGATAGAAATCGAAGTAGCTGTTTTAGGAAACGAAGATATTCATACGTCTGTTCCTGGTGAACTAATCAAGCATAAACCATTTTATGATTATGAGGATAAATATTTAAATCAGGAAGTCATCAGACAAGTGCCGTCTGACATATCAGATGAGCTGACTAAAGAATTGAGAGAACTGGCAGCTAAAGCATTCCATGCTATCGATGGAAGCGGCATTTCCAGAGTCGATTTCTTCCTAACTGAAGACGACAAAGTATATATCAACGAAGTCAACACATTCCCGGGATTTACAAACAATAGTATGTATCCGAGAGTATGGGCGAAAACTGGTTTACCTTATGAAGATCTGATCGAAGAAGTGATTCAGCTGGGGATAAGACGACATAAAGATCGGCTGGTCAGAAATACGCGACGAAATAAATAAGGAACAGTTTTAAAAGCAATAGAAATGGAGAGAACGAATGGCTAATTGGACACTTAATGAAATTGCAGCTGCAACAAACGGTCAATTGATCGTCGGCGATGACCACCTGGTAGTGGAAGGTGTATCCTTTGATACACGCTCACTTAAGCAGAATGATTTATTCATCCCATTGACGGCTGAGAGAAACGGACATGATTTTGTGGGTGCTGCAATCGAAAAAGGTGCAGTGGCTAGTTTCTGGAGTGATAAAGTAGAAAGTGCTCCAGACAACTTCCCGATTATTAAAGTAGACGACACTGAAAAAGCTTTTCAGGATCTGGCTCAGTATCATATGAATAAAGTAAAGCCGAAAGTGATCGGCATTACAGGAAGTAATGGAAAAACCACCACTAAAGATATGGTCGCGGCGGTTGCTTCTGCAAGATACAAAACACATAAAACCGTGGGTAACTTCAATAATCATTTGGGCCTTCCTTACACCATTTTAAATATGGAGGAAGATACAGATGTGCTGGTGCTGGAGATGGGCATGAGTGAGCAAGGAGAAATACAGGTTCTTTCAGAGCTTGCTCACCCTTCGATAGCAGTGATTACGATGATTGGTGAATCACATATTGAATTTTTGGGTTCCCGTGATGCTATATCAGAGGCCAAGCTTGAGATTGTTAAAGGAATGACAGACGGGACACTCATTTATCCAGGAGAAGAACCGTTACTAAATGATAAAGTAATGAACGGATACGTAGACGCTAATGTGAGTAAAACGCTGACATTTGGCAAAAATAAGAATATGGCTATTTATCCTATTGAGATAGAAGCTAAACTTAAACAGACTGTTTTTAGATGCAATAAAGCACCTGAACTGATCTGCACATTACCAGTGCCGGGAGTTTATAATGTTCAGAATGCCTTATCAGCTATCTTAGTGGGTGAGGAAATAGGCATTTCAATTTCTGAAGCTTATTTACAGCTGGAGAATTTCGAATTGACGAAAAACCGTCTGGAATGGATCGATGGATTGAATAAGACGACTTTGCTGAATGATGCTTACAATGCAAGCCCCTCATCAATGAAGGCCGTGCTGCGCTATTTCCAGGAAATCGAAACGCCCTCACGAAAAATCGTAGTGCTGGGAGATGTTCTGGAACTTGGAGAGTATTCGAAGCAGATGCACGAAGATCTGAGCGAAGCAATCGACTTGAACAAAATCGATCGACTCGTTCTGTATGGCGACGAAATGGAAGCATTATACAAAAAACTTGCCGATTTAAAAACGGACACATCACTGACTCATTTTACAGGAGATAAGCAGCCGCTGATCACTCACTTGAAAGAGATCCTAGAGCCTGAAGATACGGTTTTAATGAAATCAAGTCTAAGTACAGGGATGCTGGAAGTTGTGTCAGCGTTACGCGAAGAAAGAAAAGACTAAAACGTATTCATTATTCAGCAAGATGAAAATGAGTTGAAAACAAGTCAGACATGTGATAAGATTGCATTTGGAATGAAGCGAACAGTTCGTTTAAGGGATAAACCGAATTATCCGTATACAATTTAAAATTAAATACTGAGTCAAGTTAAATAACAGCCCTGGTGTCTCGCATCTTCAAATGAGTGACGTATGCTAGGGTCTTTGTTTGAACAGATAGGCAAATTAATCTGTTCATTAATTTCGATGTTTTTCTCTTAATGAGTAAAATATACCTTGGCTCGTAAACGAATGAACGCTAAGGAAAATAATAGGAGGAAACATTTTTTGAAATTTAATGAACTAGATTTAAAACCAGAACTACTCAAATCCATACAGGCTATGGGATTTGAAGAAACAACACCCATCCAGGAACAGACAATCCCTCTAGCATTAGAAGGAAGAGACGTTATTGGACAAGCACAGACAGGAACAGGGAAAACAGCTGCTTTTGGTTTGCCGATGTTACAAAAAATCGATGTTAAAAACCACAACGTTCAAGGGCTGGTCATTGCACCTACTCGTGAATTAGCTATCCAGACACAGGAAGAAATTTTCCGTTTGAGTAAAGACAAACGTGTAAAAGTTACGTGTGTGTATGGTGGAGCAGATATCAGTCGTCAAATCAAGCAAATCAAAGGTGGAGCGCAGATCGTTGTCGGAACACCTGGACGTATGCTGGACCTTATTCGCCGTAAAGCGTTGAGGTTGAATCAAGTGGAAACACTTGTTTTAGATGAAGCAGATGAAATGTTGAATATGGGATTCATTGAAGATATCGAAACGATTATCAAAGAAGTACCAGCTGAACGTCAGACTCTATTATTCTCAGCTACAATGCCGGCACCGATCAAACGCATCGGAGAACGTTTCATGACAAACCCTGAAATGGTCAGCATTAAAACGAAAACATTATCAGCATCGACTATCGAACAGTTCTATACAAAAGCTAGAGATAACGAGAAATTCGATATCATGACTCGCTTGCTGGATGTACAAAATCCTAAATCAACTATCTTGTTTGCACGTACAAAACGTCGTGTAGATGAATTGGCAAAAGGTTTGGAAATGCGTGGATATCAGGCAGAAGGAATCCACGGAGACCTATCTCAGAGCAAACGTATGAGTGTCTTAAAAGACTTCAAAAAAGGGAACATTGATATTCTAGTTGCGACTGATGTAGCGGCTCGTGGATTAGATGTGACTGGATTATCTCACGTTTACAACTATGATATTCCTCAAGATCCAGAAAGCTATATTCACCGTATCGGTCGTACTGGTCGTGCTGGTGAAAAAGGTGTAGCTGTTACATTCGTAACGCCACACGAAATGGGTTACCTGCGTACAGTAGAAAGCCTGACTAAACAGCCGATGACGTCTCTACGTCCACCAACCAATGATGAAGCTCTGGAAAGCCAACTGCAGACTGCAATGGCAGATATCCAGAAAATGGTTGATGAAAACGGACTGGACAAATATGAGAATGCAGCTGAGAAACTGTTAAGCTCTTATTCAGCTGAAGATTTAGCGGCTGCCTTAATCAAGACAATCGTTAAAGACGCAGAAGAAGTACCAGTTAAAATCACACCTCAACGTCCATTGCCAAGCAAAGACAAACGTCGTGGCGGCGGTGGTAAAGGTGGAAATCGTAATTACGGTGGAAACAAAGGTAAAGGCGGAAACCGCAGCAGTAACTATAAAGGAAAAGGACGCGCTGGCGACAACAAAGGCAAACGTTCAACAAACAGCCGTCGTTCAAGCAACAGCTAATTCTTTTCACATATGATTAAATAACAAACTGACTGGCATTCCTGCTGAAGTATACTTACTCGGCGGGTGTGTTCAGTCAGCTTTTTGTTTTGTGCGTAAAAGATATTAAATGACTTTCTTAAGCGATTCTGTTACGATTATACCGTAGCTGAATGATTAGTTTAACAGTTAAAGAATTGAGGTAGAGAGATGATTGTTGGCATCGGTTTAGACGTTGTCGATATTGAACGCATCAACAAAGCTTACATAAGAAGGCCATCTTTTGCTGGTCGAGTGTTGACACATAAAGAGTTGGAATTGTTCAATGCGCTCAGTGGAACGAGACAAATTGAATTTTTAGCTGGTCGATTTTCAGCAAAAGAAGCCTATTCAAAAGCACTTGGAACAGGAATCGGGAAGCTGACTTTTTTGGATGTTGAGATTTTGCCAGACAACTTAGGAAAGCCTGTTTTATCGAGTAAAGCTCATCCTTGTAAGGCGTGGGTGTCAATATCTCACACAGAAACGGTAGCTGTAGCTCAGGTGATTTTAGAAGAAAAATAACAATTGTTCTGCATGAAGTGTTTTTCGAGTCAAAGAATTGTCACAAAGATTGGTTCATTTAGTTTGCCTTTCATGATAAACTAACAGACAAGGAAGTAAAACTTTTTTCCTGTCTTTATTTTATTCAGATAAGCTTCTGGCTTTGACGGTGGGGAAGCTGATTTATTAGCTTTAAATAGCAGTAATCTTTTGGAGGGCATATTCATGGAAGAGCAGAATAATAAGAGAATGGTTATTGAACTTGATCAGTCAGTCTACGACGAAATCGAAGAATACTGTGTAGATGCAGACATAGAGGAGTCAGAATTGATGTCTGGCATTTTTCAGTGCTTTGTTCGTGAAACAATGAATAAAATGGACGCCATGAAGAAAGGTTATACAGAGATGGGGCACATTAATTTAGAGATTTGTTCTGAATTTGATGGGTGCGAAAGTGAAGCACATACTCATATCTGAAAAATCATTTCGTCAGCTCTCTAGACGAAATGATGGCCCGATCTGAAAGGCTCCTTCGAGGAGGAAAGCCTATGGTTAAACGTGGAGATATTTTCTATGCAGATTTATCCCCAGTGGTAGGATCGGAGCAGGGAGGTATGCGCCCGGTCTTGATCGTTCAAAACAATGTAGGGAATAAATACAGTCCTACTGTTATTGTTGCGGCTATCACCACTAAGATAGAAAAAGGAAAAATGCCCACTCACGTCGAGGTGAGTGCAAAACAGGGTCTTGAAAAAAACTCAGTTATTTTACTGGAGCAAATCCGCACAATAGATAAACAGCGTTTGAGGGATCAGGTGACACAATTGAATGCAGCAACAATGAACTTAGTTGATGATGCATTGGCTATTAGTGTCGGTCTGTCGAATAAATACAGACATATTTAAACCAACTATACTTAGTAAAAGACAGCTTTGAGATCACTGATCTTGAGGTTGTCTTTTTATATTGAAAATCGGTCAGGAGCATGATACACTTATCCTCGTTGTCTTTTACAGCCGTGGTTCGAAAGCGCCAACCCACGATATAAAAACTAGGAGGAAATATAAATGAAAACGAAGCAATGGGTATTAAATGCAATAATAGCGTCATTATACTTTGCAATCACGATGTTAATTGCGCCATTTGGTTTTGGAGCGATACAGTTCAGGTTGTCGGAAATGCTAAATCATCTGGCCGTATTCAATAAGAAATATGCGATTGGAGTAACTGCAGGAGTGGTTTTGACTAATCTAGTCTTCTCGCCGTTTGGTGTATATGACTGGGTTCTTGGAGTTGGGCACACGATCGTTTCATTTATAATATTCTTCATCGTTACTAAACACATAGTATCTCCAGTAAAAAAAATGATGGTCAATACGGTGGTGTTTTCTGTCTTCAGCTTTATGATCGCATTGATGCTTCTACTTATAGGTGCAGAAGAAGTGTTCTGGATAACATACCTTACCGTATTTTTAGGCCAGTTCCTGACAATGGGTATAGGTATCCCTATTATGCAGTCTTTGGATAAAAAACTGAATTTCAATAAACGAATGGAAGCTTAATACCGAAACAGGCGCAAAAAAACAGTGTGGAATTTAACCAACCCCTCTTTTGAGAGTCTGGTCAATCCACACTGTTTTTTTGGTTCTACGTCAACTGACGTTGGTGAAGAATAATAATCAATAAATATGAGAGTAAATACCAAGGGTGCCTAGGCTGTCTTGGTATTTACTTTTTT
>NZ_PVTO01000019.1 GCF_003003275.1 Alkalibacterium olivapovliticus | reverse complement strand
TCTTCACCCAACGGGTGAAGAAGGAATAGAGTGATAAACCTTATCAAAGCGGGATAAATGCCTGTTCTGACAAGGTACTATGAATTATTCAAGTTAAATAGTAACATGTGCATAGTCAAAATTATATACACTCGGTGCTAACTCTAAGAATTCTACTAACGTCAATAAATTATTATGAGGCTATACAATCGTTTAATCAAAAGTAGTAATTCTCCGACTGGTTTTTACACTAGACAAAATACTAATCTAATACTATATCATTTTTTTGAACTATAATTTTCTTTCTATTTAATGGGTCAGTCGGTCTACATAATCTTTATCAAAGAGGGGTTTAATGGATTTATGCCCCTGAATGCGCAAAATGGCATCTCCAATAATCGGTGCAATACTGATTACTTCTATAAATGAACACGTCTCTTTTTCTTTGATATCGATGGTATTGGTCACGACAACTTTTTTGATCCCGGAATGATTGATTCGCTCAACTGCATTATCGGAAAGGACAGGATGCGTCACACAGACGTACACATCTTTTGCACCTGCTTCTCTCAACAGTTTACAGGCTCTCGTTACTTTTTTAGCTGTATCGATAATATCATCATATAAAATACAGGTACATCCTTTGACATCTCCCACAAGATTCAGTTCTTCATCTACTTCGTGACCAGCTGAGCGTTTGTCGATGATTGCCAGAGGGGAATCGAGCAGTTCTGCCATTTCGCGTGCGCGTGAAACACCCGCATGATCAGGCGAGACGATGACCGTTCCATCGCCGCCGAAGTTGTGGTCGATAAAGTAATTGACCAGTATGGCAGTTGCTGACAAATGATCAACGGGAATGTCGAAGAATCCCTGAATCTGAGGTGCATGCAGGTCCATTGATATGATTCGTGTTGCTCCAGCAATCGTCAGCATGTTAGCCACTACTTTAGCTGTGATGGCTTCTCTCGGACCCGGTTTGCGGTCCTGTCTTGCGTAGCCGTAATAGGGCATTACAACATTAATTGTTCGGGCACTCGCCCGCTTTAAAGCATCAATCATAATGAGAACTTCCATAATATAGTCATTACTTGGATCATTCGTCGACTGGACGATGTAGACGTCATCTCCTCGAACACTTTCTTCAATGTTGATTCGAATCTCTCCGTCTTCAAACCGGGTGATGTCTGCTTCTCCTAATTCGATGCCTATTTCTTCAGCTATTGCTTCTGCTAAAGGACGATTCGAATTTAAAGCGAAGATTTTAAGTTCTGTTGAGTTGCTTTCTTTATTCATGGCAGCCTCCATATAATAAATGATCCGTTCAGTTACCTTAATTTAAGCACACTCCTAAAAAAATGCAAGCGTTAAAGGGAAATAATACCAATCTTAGTTTGGTGTTTCATTTTTCAGAATGCTCTCCTGTTCAGAAAACACTTCCCTGTATGCTAAACTTGAATCAGAAACTAATTGAGGAGTGTATACGATGCCATTTAAATTCAACGGATTCGACCATTTTCAACTGACCGCCCCACTTGGGACTGAGAAAGAGACCCGCTACTTCTTTACCGAGGTTCTGGGTTGTCCGGAAGTCGAAAAACCCGATTCACTCAGCCACTTTGACAGCCTCTGGTTCGATATGGGTAAACACATCATGCACATCGGTCTGGATGAAGATCATCATGCCGAAAAAAGAGGACATCCAGCTTTTGACATTGAGAACATTCAAGAGCTGATGGATCGCCTGGACGAACACGGCATTGCATATGAAGAGGATTCAAACATGCCTGGAGCCCGCCGTTTTTATACTTACAGCTTCTTTGGTCACCGGATGGAGTTTCTGGAGTGGAACGACCAGCCAGAGACATTAAAAGAAGGCAAAAGGAAGCTGATTTAAACTAAAACATCAAGGTGTTTTGAATGAGCATAGGCCTATTCTCCGAGCTGACACCTATACTATCAAATGAAGCGGTTTATACCCTAATACCCCTTACTCAGGCATTTTCTGATTTCACTGACTAGACCGCTCATACCCTTCTGTAACCAGATAAGCTATCTACACTTAATAAGCGTAATATCGTTACACTATGCTTTTGATCCATTTAAAATCATCCGTATCCCTATTCAATCACTAATTCACGCTTAGTTGGCTTGAGTAATGTCTGCACTTTCGTCAGATCAGTATCCAGCTTCAAATACATCGCTTCGTCTTTTTGATCCAAAATAACAGGCATCCGGTCATGAATTGGCTTCATTTGATCATTTGCCTCCGTTGTCAGTATGGCGTAAGTTAAGTAGCTTTTACCGTTGTCATCCGTGTACCGTTCACATACTCCAGCCATCGAAAAAACAGGGAGATCCTTGACTCTGATCAGTTTCTTTTCTTTCTTCTGATCTTCATTCTTTTTCCATTCAAAAAAATAACTGGCTGGCACAATGCATCTTTTAGTGGCGAAGGGTTCTTTAAATGTCTTTTTTTCTTGAATACTTTCACTTCGGGCATTAATCAGCGGTCGCTTGGCAAAACTGGGAGTGAATCCCCATTTAACAGGATACAATTTATGATTCGGCAGTAACACGATATTTTCGGTCGTCGGAAATATTTCCTCTTTTTCTTCGATTTCATAGGCATCTAACGAATAGTCCTCGGGATCAAGCTGATACCGGTCAATCAATTCTTGTTCAGATACCGTTAAGCCGTAACGTCCACACATGATAGTTCCTCCTCCAAAATAATTTCCAGTCCCCGTTTAAGCTGTAAGGGGTCATCCTCAATTTATTACCCATAGTGTATCAAAAATAGTCTAGAACAGTTAACAGATACTATTTATATAAGCCCTTTACCTTATAGCCTCTTTGTATATTTATACACTAATAAAACAACCTACATAAGGGTATCCTTTTATTTTCGAAAAAGAGAGTGCTATACTTTAGAAAACATACTCGTATTTATCTTAAAAAAAGGTGGTTATCTTATGTCAATCGATCACACTGATTCCACGCTGACACAGTTCCCTAGCGCCTACTGGCTTGAACATCCGGTCCCAGAGTATCCTTCTTTAAACGATAATGTGACAACTGAATTCGCAGTAATCGGCGGAGGTATCGTAGGGATCATCACAGCCTACCGCCTTGCTAAAGCTGGTAAAGATGTAACACTGATCGACTCCGGAAAACTCATTTCAGGTGTAACAGGTAATACGACAGCCAAACTATCCGCGCAGCACTCACTCCTATACAGCGAACTGATCAAAACCTTTAATGAAGACAAGGCCCGACTCTATTATGACGCCAATATGGATGGCATCCAGTTTGTCAAAGAAACGGCAGAGACTTTGTCTATTGACTGTGACTTTGAAGAAAAAGAAGCCGTTGTTTACGCTACTTCTCAAAAAGGAAAGAAACAGATTGAAAAAGAAGCACGTGCATATGAATCATTGAGCATCAACGGGTATCTTACAAATGGACAAGTCTCTGACCTGCCTTTCCCGACAGAGGCGGCTTTGACAATGGTTGAACAGGCCCAATTTCATCCTGTAAAATTCCTGTCAAAACTGGCAGAAGAAATCACCAGGCTTGGTGGGAAAATTTATCAGGATACAAGAGCTGTGAGTTTACTGAAGCAGAAGACGGCTGTGCTGACTGAACATGGGTCAGTCATTGATTGTCAAAAAGTTATGGTGACTACACACTACCCTTTTAATGATTTTAAAGGACTGTATTTTTCAAAACTGACTATCAAGCGGTCATATGCCCTCGTCGCTGAAGTTGACGGCACTATTCCTGAGCAGATGTATATCAGTGCGGAATCCCCTACTCGTTCCTTAAGAACCGTTAAAGACGAGAGCGGCAAGCCGTTACTCTTGATTGGAGGTGAAAGTCACCAGACGGGTAAAAGCAGCGTGCCGACACAGGAACATTACGATAACCTGAAAGCCTATGGAAAAGAGTATTTCAGTTTGAGAAGCGTGCTCAATCACTGGTCGGCTCAGGATATGACAACCTTGGATAAACTACCATATATCGGACAAATGACACGAACCTCAAAAGATGTGTATGTCGCGACTGGTTTCAATAAATGGGGAATGGCGATGGGTGCAACTGCAGGAAAGATCCTCTCAGATTTAGTCCTGGAGAAACCGAATGCCTATACCAACTTGTTTAATCCGACCCGAAGCAAATTCAGCCTCAAAGATGCCACTCAATTCACCAAGAAAAACGTCTCTGTCGGCAAAGATTTAGTCTGGACAAAAGCTAAACGACCGGACAAAACACCAGATGACTTAAAAACTGATGAAGGCGGAATCGTATCTGTTAACGGCAAAAAACTTGGAGGTTACCGCGACAAGGAGGGGGCTCTGCATTTGATCAAGACCACTTGCACACATATGGGCTGCGGTCTTGAGTGGAATGACGGTGAACGCTCATGGGACTGCCCATGTCACGGATCCCGATTCTCCTATTCCGGCGAAGTGCTGAATGGCCCGGCCGTTAAGCCCTTGAAGAGGATGGATTAATTAACAGAAAAAGCAGTCGACCTTGATCAATAGGATCAGAGTTGACTGCTTCTTTGTGTGCTGTTTTAACTAGGTTAAGGCAACTTCTTTGATTAGCCCCTCATTATCTTCAACATAATACTGAGCCTGTGCATTCCATAATTCATAATATTTTTCATTTCTTCGTTTGACCAAGTCATTATGAGTTCCTCTCTGAACGATTCGGCCTTCATCGAACACTACTATCTCGTCACAGAATCGACAGCTCGATAAACGGTGAGAAATGAATAAAGCAGTCTTATCTCCAACGATTTTATCAAAATGAGAGTAAATCTCAAACTCGGCAATCGGATCCAGCGCAGCGGTAGGTTCATCTAAGACGACGATGGGCGCATCCTTATAAATGGCTCTGGCCATTGCGATTTTCTGTGCCTCACCACCGGAAATCTCGACTCCTTCCTTTTCGAAGTTCTGGTAAAGAAAGGTATTCAACCCATTCGGCAATTTTTCAAAGCGTGAGAAGAATCCGGCATCTTTAATGGCTGATATAACCTTTTCTTCATTATATTCTGTAGATGCTGCTACATTCTGACCTAAATCAAAGGAAAACAACCCGAAATCCTGGAAGACCACCGAAAACAACTGCAGGTATTCGTCATAATCGTATTTTCGAATGTCGATACCATTCAGTAAAATCTCGCCTTCAGTCGGATCGTACAATCTTGTTAGAAGTTTAATGAACGTTGTCTTCCCACTTCCGTTCATTCCGACTATAGCCATCTTCTCTCCAATTGTTAATTTAAGGTTGATATTTTTCAAAACATAGTCCTCAGTTCCAGGGTATTTAAAGGAAACATTTCGCACTTCGAGTTCATACTCATTATCCACTCTTTTTTCGACTGGGAGTGTTCCTTCATGTTTCACACTCTTCAGCTCAAGAAATTCAAAATACTTACCAAGAAATTTGTGATTATTATATAGTCTGGACGTTTCAGATACGAGTTCTGGAAAGGTTTGAACGAAATTTGAGATGGCTCCAGTATAAATGACGATAGAACCTGGAAGAATCGCTCCTCCTATTGCTTTAAGGGCTGAATAGAGGAAACCTAACCCTAAGACCAGATGTATCAAAGTCTGAAGTACAATGGTCCCTTTATTTTCCTCATGCTGCATATCAGTCAGTGATTGATAGGTCATCTGACTCATGTTATCAAACACTTTATCATAAAGTTTCTGCTGCTTGTATAACCGTATTTCTTTTCCTGACTGATAATCCATTAATTGT
Organism: Alkalibacterium olivapovliticus; assembly: GCF_003003275.1. Lineage (GTDB taxonomy): Bacteria > Bacillota > Bacilli > Lactobacillales > Carnobacteriaceae_A > Alkalibacterium > Alkalibacterium olivapovliticum. Next base: position 45,517 of record NZ_PVTO01000019.1, on the reverse strand, counting down.
CCCATTATGAATCCGTATATGTTATTAGTATGTGCTCCTTTTTCCAGCATACTATACATGGCATTGACCACTCTTTTATACAGTTTGGATGCATACATATAATATAAGACATAGCCGATGACTGTACCGATTAGAAACCATGGACTATTCAGGTAGGAGAGCGGGCTCTCTTCTGGTACTTCTGCAAAAAACAGACTGAGTACAAACCCTATTGAGATGAGCAAAGTAAACAGCTGACTGACCAGACGTTTAGTCTCTGAGAAAATATAAAAAATACCTTGTCCTCCGGTTAGTTCGGCCATATCCAGATTGTTTCTCATCTCATGCACGTCTGATTTTTCAATGAATTCATAATCCATAAAAATAACTTTATTATTCAATTTCATATCTTTTTTATCTCTCGCTTGATAGATCAAAGCTATCCTGTAGTGGTCAAGTCCGTTCGCTAAAAGCGCCGACGCAAATGAAGCGATGAGCGTCATTGCAATCACTGGTGTTAGTTCTTCAAAAGAGGGATTCACGAATAGTATATTTAAAATCCACGAGGTGAAAAATAGAGAGACAAAAGGCATAACGGCTTGGAACATACCTTGAAGTATACTAAAAATAATCAGTTTGGGTTCAAAAGAATAGGCTTCTTTATATCCTCTCCAGATCAACTGAGTGTTCGCCTTAAACGACTGCATAATCTTCTTCACCCCCTTCATTTTTATAGTAGTAACTCTGCGTTTCAAACATCTTATAGTAATGACCCTTCTTTTTCATCAACTGAGCATGTGATCCCTCTTCGATAATTTGTCCATCTTCAACAAAAAGGATACGGTCACAGAAACGAGTGGATGCCAGACGATGTGAAATAAAAATTGACGTTTTATCTTTCGACAGTTCTTCGTACTGTTTATATATCTCACTTTCTGCAATCGAATCAAGCGCTGCCGTAGGTTCATCTAAAACCAGAATCGGTCCATTTTTGTACAAAGCTTTTGCCAGCTGAAGTTTCTGTTTTTGGCCTCCGGATAAATCAACAGCATCCGAATACACACGTTTGACTAATTTAGTCTGACTTTTCTGAGGCAAGTTTTCGATTATTCTGTTTAAGCCACTTCGTTTTTTTACTTTATTTAGTTTCAGCGTATCTTCATCTTGGCCTTGTATGACCATCTCATCGATGGTGACCGGTAATTCATAATAATCTTGGAATACGACTGAAAATAAATCGAAATAGTCCTCAATGTTATAGTCATCTACTGAATGTCCATTGACCCGTATTTCTCCTTCTGTCGGTCGATATAATCCAGTCAATAGTTTGATCAGTGTAGATTTCCCTGCACCATTAATACCCACTAAGGCAATCTTTTCTCCAGGTTTAATTGAGACATTAAAGTCCTTGATCGTTTCCTGTTCTGCATCCGGATAAAGATAGGAAACGTTTTTAAATTCAATAGGATCGGCCCCCAAATCTGCTCCATCTATTTTTATCCCCTCTCCCTGGTTCATCTCACTTTCGATTGCCATGAATGCTTTATAGTCATCTATTTCCATCCCCATCTTATTGATGTCTACTGCATTCTTCAACAACCCACTGATCCAGTTAGAAAGGGTGGCGATAGCTCCAAAATAAATAGTAAAACTGGCTACACTGATCTGTCCTTGTATGATCAGTTGAATGAGAAAAACATAAGCAACTAAATCAACGAGAATAGAAGATAGACCATTTAGAATGTTGCCTCCGAATTTTTTTCGAAGGATTTTTTCCAGATAGCTGTATTTAGTTGCACTCAATTCTTTAAACAATGAACCGAACCAGTCTTCCATTTTATAGAGTCGCATATCCTTAGCCTGTTTAAAGTCTCCTGTTCGTTCTTTTAAGTAGTTTAGCTTTCGCGTGATGGGCGAAACAAATTCCTTATTTTCATCTTCCTTCTTATTAACATACATACTGTATTTAAAGTTAAGTATGGACGATAGGGCAATTAATAAGATGAACAGCCAGTGAATGTCTGCAAGTAAGTAATTGTAGACGAGAAAACCTAAACTGTTTTTGACTGCTGATTCAAATACAATAAGACTATGTTGAAAGACCTGCTGAGGAGAGTTGGCTGTATCAAAAGCCTTGTTTATTTTTTCCTGTCCTTTATTGCCGTCGAACATCTCAAAATCGACAGAGGTCAAATGCATAGCCAGTTTATTTAATACCACTACTCGAAAAGCGTTCCCCTGATAATTCAATGTATTCATACTTGTTTTTGAAACAATCGTTAAAATTAACACTAATAATAGCAATGCTCCAAACACCGGCATCAGTTGGCTAGCACTTCCAGTCTCTGCTACTGCATCAATCACGAGTGCTGTCAGTCCCAGCGTCGCCAGTGGCAAAATCATCTCTGATGCCCCTGCCAGAACAACATGCAGGATCAGTTTTTTATCATACTGCCAGATTTCCTTAAACAGAAATATCATATTATTAACTGTGGAATAGGTTTGTTCTGATTTTTTTTCCATCTTTCATCACCTCATCTGTATCATAAACTCAAATCAAATCGTATGGTAAAATTTTTAACGAACGGTCACATTTAACACACGGACGGTCTTTTATGCATTAGCTTACCCTTGAACTTTGGATATACACGGGATATACTTAAAGCAAATAATAGAAAGGGTGTACACCTTGTGAATAATGAATCCATGCCATTTTACACTGCAGATAAGAAATCGCCTGATAGTACGGTTAAAATAAGTAAGTGGGGAAACAGTCAAGCCATCCGTTTATCAAAGGACGAGTTAAATAAAGCTGGTTTTATTGTAGAAGAAGAACTCAATATGTATGTTGAAAACAACCGAATCATTCTCGAGAAGCAACACACCCATCAGACACTGGAAGAACGCTTTGCCCATTACGAGGGTGAGTACAAACCTGAAGAATGGGACTCAGGTGATTCTCAAGGAGCGGAAATCTTTTAAGGAGGTCAAATATATATGAATCAGTCTTCTCGTCATTCACACTATATACCTGAACAAGGGGACATAGTGTACATAAATCTAAATCCCCAACGTGGACATGAACAAAAAGGCAACAGACCCGCACTGGTTATTAGTAATAAACTATTGAGCCAGAAATCGTCTCTTGCCTTTTTTCTGCCTATAACTAATGCTAGTCGTCACTACCCCACACATGTGCGACTGGACGAAAGAACGGATACTAGCGGATCTGTTATGTGTGAACAGTTAAAATCAATGGATTACATCTCAAGAGGCATTCAGTTCAAAGAAAAGCTGCCCTCTGACTTGCTGGAAGAGGTACAGGATGTTCTGCAGGCAATTATTGAATAAAGTAATGGAGTGCTACAGCGGCAATGTAATCTCCGTTGCAAACACTCCTTCTTCAAACTGACGGTTAATATAGCCACCATATTTTTCAACTGTCTTATCGACACGTTTCAATCCAAAACCGTGGTCTTTCCCCATTTTTGTGGTTAGAATCTCACTACCTGTTTTCTTGATTTTCCGTTCCATAGTATTCGTGATATTAATGTACAACTGACCTTTCATATCATGGATATAAACCCTTATAAATCGTTTCTCAGGATCGTCGACAGACTGACACCCTTCTATCGCATTGCTAAGCAGATTCCCCAATATGATGCCCAGGTCTACATCCTGAACGGCTATATTTTCAGGTACATGGGCCTTTGCATGTAGCGTAATTACTCTGGCCTGAGCCAAAGTAAGTTTACTGTTCAATACAGCATCTACCATGACATTTCCTGATTTAATGATCGTGTCGACTGATATCAGATCTTCGTCCAGCTCATCAAGGTAGCTTCCCAGTTCGTTTAATTGATCTAACTCTAAGTAGGCTTTCATTGCCTGAATATGATTTTTATAATCGTGACGCCATCCCCGCATCTGTTTATAAATACTTTCGACCTCTTCAACATGGAAGTTGACCAGTGTTTCGTTGGCTTCAAATACCTTTTTCTCATAGTAATCTCGTAGCATTTTACGCACGATGACAGCTATTAAAATCAATAAGACCATTCCGCCTGCTGCATAATAATAAACAGTCATTAGTTTATCCCCTTTTATAGTATTCAATAAAAGCCTGGTTCACTTCTTTAACCTTTCTTCTGGAAATCGGAACAGTTGACTGGTCGTCCATCACTACGTCCTGCTTATTAATAGACTTAATGTTCGCAATATTGACCAGATAGGAGCGGTGAGTTTTAATAAACTGATCTGATGATAGGCTCTCTTCAAAGTGACTGAACTTCTCGGTCACTTCGAATTTACCTTCTACTGTAGATATAATGGTTTGATGTTTATTCGCTTCAAGAAAGAAAATGCTGTTTTGATCGATTCGACTCATTCCTTCTGACGTCTCCACGAACACATAAATATCGTCTCTAGGAGTCGTTTTCTGGAAACGGTCAAGAACTTGAAATAGCTTTTCCTCTTTGACGGGTTTCAATACATAATCAAGTGCACTTACTTCATAGCCTTGACCGATATAATCTGTGTAGCCTGTGACAAAAAGTAATTTGATATCATGGTTTTGATCACGCAGATACCGGGCTAAATCCATTCCATTCATTTTGCCCATTTCAATATCCAGTACCAACAAATCGAATGCTTTATCCTCTTCAAAATGAAATAAAAAAGCTTCTGAAGACTCAAAGGTTGAGAAATCAAAAGATACCTCATTTGTTTCACCGTATGCCACCAGCATCTTTTTTAACAATTTCAGTTGAATTGCTTCATCATCTACAAGAGCTACACGCCAGTTCATTAAAATCACCTCACTATCAGTATATATTAAATAGGATAGCAGCTCTAGAGTAAGTATAACTTTATATATTACTTGTTATGTGCGACCCTGTTTTGAGTTATACTAGCTATAATACATTTATTAAATAAGGAGGTCTATTAATGGAAACAGTATCACGGGCAGCGACTGAACACAAAAGAGGCAGGCAGTCCTTTTTTGATGGGGGACTTCTGCAATTGATCGGCTGGAGTATAATCGGCACCTTGGCGACGATTATGTCTCTCGGATTTCTTTATCCTTGGAGTTTATGCCTAGTTTACGGGTGGCGTATCAATCATACCGTTATTGACGGCAGACGGTTGAAATTCTCGGGAAGTGGCATAGGTTTATTTGGAAATTGGATAAAATGGTGGGCACTGACTATTATTACTCTGGGCATTTACAGTTTCTGGTTGCGTATAAAATTGGAGGACTGGAAAGTCAGTCACACTCATTTTATTAACTGATACATACAAAACACCCTTTGAGACTATTATCTCAGAGGGTGTTCGCCATACCCTTAAAATAAGCTATCCGTGATTAATACGTCCATAGTCACTCTAAGGAGTCTTCGTAACTGAAGAGACTACTCATAGATTTCTCTTTAAGTCTGTTATGTATTGTTCGCACTCTTTTGGTTGTGTGAAGATGATCAGTTCACAATTCCCGGACACATTAGACTGAACGATCTGCATCAGTTTATCACGCCGCTTGGACTTAAATGCCCACACATATTTTAAAAAAGCTATATCAATTCTTTCAGGGCACCCTGGAGCCATATCCTCTCGAACCTTCCCATAGGTGCTCAAAAGACGTTTAACAACCCGGTAAACGTATAAAGGTCTGGGGTAGTCCAAAAAAAAGACGTGCGTACTTTGAGCCAGTCGTGATGGTAAGGTCTGACTGTAATTTCCTTCAATCACCCATCCCTCATTTTCTGCCAGAATCGTTTCTACTGCTTCCGATAGTTCTAGTCTAGATTTCTCTACCCATCCCGGTCGGAAAAACAATTGATCCATATGAAAAACGGGAAGACTACACACCTTTCCCAGTTCCCTCGCTAAAGTGGACTTTCCTGATCCTGATGGCCCCACAATCGTCACTCGTTTCATCATATCCTCCTTAATCCCAATCAAATAAGAGATTTCCTGATTTTCTTTTACATTCTCTCCTGTTAGATTATCTTAGCAAATATCCTCTATCGAATCTACAGCAAGCAGAGCCTACATGACACTAATTACCTCTTATATAGTAGAAAAAGTAAACTAGGCTGTTACTAAACATCAGATTATGCTCATCAATTGTCTAGTCCGTGACAGGTCAAATCACCTTCTATTCACTTACTTATTGAAAGACACCTGTAATTCAGAAATCAGCCGTTTATACCCTTTCAAAATAGCGCTTACAACTCTCGTCAGACGTGTTATACTGACACTATACCTATTCAGAAAATAGTTAGGTCGTTCATTTTTGAATATTTAAACAAAAAGTAAATAGTTATGCATAGATGAAAGTTGTTAATACTAATAATCAATATAATTACACAACAAAATAGTGGAAGGAGCACGTTTATGACCGATACAAAGAAACACAATACTAACATCGTAGACTGGGATATCTTAACCCATTTTGTGCAGGAGGCGTTTATGGGCTATGGGGTCCCTGAAGAGGATGCTAAAATCTGCACAGATGTGTTACTGGAATCAGATAAGAGAGGAATCGAATCCCATGGGGTTAACCGTCTAAAACCGATTTACCTGGACCGAATCAAAGATAAAGTGCAAAGTCCCGTTACAGAATTTGAGATCATAAGGGAAACGGCAACGACAGCTGTGGTCGACGGACATGATGGTATGGGACAGGTTGTGGGCTATAAATCGATGCAAATGGCCATCGATAAGGCGAAAAAATATGGAATGGGCATGGTCGCGGTCAGAAATTCCACACATTACGGGATTGCAGGCTACTACACAACTATGGCAACAGAAGCTGGCTGTATCGGCATGACCGGAACAAATGCCAGACCCTCCATTGCACCGACATTCGGGGTGGAAAACATGCTGGGAACCAATCCCCTAACCATCGGATTACCCACAGATGAGCCCTTTCCATTTGTACTGGATTGTGCGACCTCCATCACTCAACGCGGGAAAATCGAATACTTCGCAAGACTGGGGAAAGACACGCCAGAAGGAATGGTCATCGGACGAGACGGAAAGGCTCAGACAGATTCACAACAGATACTGAAAGATCTGACTGCCGGAAAAGCCGCACTTGCCCCTTTAGGAGGAATCGGAGAAGAGCTCGCTGGATACAAAGGATACGGCTACGCTACTGTAGTTGAAATTTTATCTGCAGCTCTACAGCAGGGTAATTTCCTAAGAGCCTTAACGGGACTGGACAATGAGGGACATAAACAGCCTCATCACTTAGGGCATTTCTTTATCGTCATCGATACAGAAGCCTTTATGGGGCTTGAAGCTTTTCGTAAAACAGCTGGAGATATCGTAAGAGAACTGAGAAGTTCTCAGAAAGCTCCCGGACAAGAGCGGATTTACACAGCAGGTGAAAAAGAATATGATGTGTGGCTTGAACGAAAAGACAGCGGCGTTCCCATTAACAAGGCCGTTCAAAAAGAACTGATCGACATAAGAAATGAATTGAATCTTGAGAGCTATCACTTCCCATTCGAGTAAAATCTAAGCTCAGTACATTGTGCAAAACACAGAATGTACTGGGCTTTTTTGTGTGCATTCTTTTATTTGCCTTCTCCCACCCTCGTGACCACATGAGTCAAATATAGAGCTGTCTTTGGTTAAAAATCGTCTGTTTTTTCACTGGCAACAAACTGTAGCCCCCTATTTTTAAAGGAATTTTTATCAATCTACATATCCTAGCTGGATTGCTGAACAATTAATCGGTAAACTGAATATAGAATAAAAAAGGGGGAAGAACATGGAAATCGGTAAAAAATTAAAAGAAAAAAGAGTCGACGCAAACTTAACTCAAAAAGAGCTATCCGACATTCTACATGTTTCACGTCAAACCATTTCAAGTTGGGAGGTTGGCCGTACATATCCAGACTTAAATGTTCTACTCTCTATCAGCGAGCTATATAATGTCCCCTTGGATGACCTGGTTAAAGAAGACTCGAAATTAGTCGATGACATTACGCTAAAAGTTAAAAAGAGTGAAAGAAGAAAAGTCTTCAATATTCTTCTCAGCTTCTTACTGGTAGTGGTTACAGTTTTGGGACTGGTATATATTTATCAAGATTATCAGAATAATCAGACGAACGCTGAAGGTTTAAGTCCCAGCGATATTTACAATACGAGCTGGGAAGTCCACTTTGATCCAACCAGGGAACGACTCGAGTCCTTCTTGTCATTCGATCAGAACAGTGCCGTCACCTTCAATCGGTATCAGCTTAGTTTTGTCGATCCGCAAGTCTCACCAGACGAACATGAGGTGGTGCTTGAAGAATGGTTATCCAGGGGTATAGCGGATGGTGTCAATTCATACCAGAATTTAGAAGTAGAGGTTGATGGTGATAATTACGTCGTCTCTGCTCAAGGCTTTCTTATGGAGTTGACTCGATTAAGCAGCACCATTATTCGCGATTCTAACGGAATCGAGTACCGTAAAGTTTTGGAGCAGGACATTCACGAGGACTTGCACATGATGGCAGAATACTATGAGGAGGAATACTACGAAGAATAAGAGCTGTTCTTTATAACGACTGACCCCTAACACACCTTTGAGCTTATTGTTATATGCAGATAATACTCTTTAGCACACTAAAAGGTCCATCTTCACACAGTTAACGTTGACTGTCTGGTGATGGACCTTTTAGTGTGTCGTCTCTTGATTACTGCATAACCCAGTGATTGGGCTTAACTTCTGTAAACACTTGGCCTTCAGTTGAGAAGTCCAAGGTTTCATCAGGTGATACTTTTTCAGCGGTAATTGCATAGTTTGGATCCGGTACTGGGATGGCCGACAGCAATTTTTTTGTATAATTGTGAATCGGATTTTTAAATAATTCTTCCGAATCTGTCAGTTCCACAATATTTCCTTTATACATAACGGCGACACGATCAGATAATTTCTTGACGGTAGCTAAGTCATGGGCAATAAACAGATACGTCAAATTCAGTTTGCGCTGCAAGTCTTCCAGCAGCTCAACAATCGTCGCCTGAACTGAAGCATCTAAAGCGGATAACGGTTCGTCCAGTACAATAAAGTCAGGCTCGACAGCGAGTGCTCTAGCAATACCAATTCTCTGACGCTGTCCACCTGAAAACTCATGCGGGAACCGTTCGCTGAATGAGCCATCCAATCCGACTAAGTGCAGCAGTTCTTTCACTCGGTCGTTTCTTTTCTTCTTATTAGGAAACAGCTTATGAATATCAAGCGCTTCTCCAATGATATCTTTTACTTTTTGTCTTGGGTTGAGTGACGAATAAGGATCCTGAAAGACAAACTGAACTCGTTTTCTCATATCTTTCATTTGTCTCTTCTTGTATTTGTTGATGTCTGAGCCTTCAAATACCGTTTCCCCACTTGTTGCATCCTGAAGACGTAATATCGTTCGTCCAGTAGTCGATTTTCCTGATCCGGATTCGCCTACAAGACCTAACGTTTCTCCTCTGTATATGTCAAAAGAAATATCATTGACTGCTTTAAGCGTTGTCCCTCTCCCGAGTGGAAAATGTTTAGCTAAGGTATTCACTTCAAGTAGTTTTTCTCTTGTCCCTGAGTAAATATCTGCCAATTTTTCTTTTGATTCCTGGCTTTTCTCAGCATGCAGGTTAGGAATGGCCGCTAACAGTCGTTTAGTATAGTCTTCTTTGGGGGAATTGAATATTTCCATAGTGGATCCTTTTTCAACAACTCTCCCTTTATTCATAACCACGATATCCTCACACATATTGGCTACAACACCGAAATCATGCGTAATCAGCAAGATCGACGTCCCCGTTTTCTTCTGGATATCTTTCAGAAGCTCTAATATTTGTGCCTGTATCGTTACATCCAAAGCCGTTGTCGGCTCATCCGCTATCAGCAATTTGGGACTGCAGGCAAGTGCAATAGCAATAATGATTCGTTGCCTCATGCCCCCCGAAAACTCATGAGGGTATTGATTGAACCGGTCGTCTACGTCAGGGATGCCGACTAAATGCATGATTTCTTTCGCACGGGCAGCTGCTTCTTTTTTTGATGCTTTTTCATGTATCTGAATCGTTTCTGAAATTTGTTTCCCAATCTTCATTGTTGGATTCAAAGAACTCATGGGGTCCTGAAAAATCATCCCAATATCTTTCCCTCGAATTTTTCTCATTTCTCTATCTGTTTTTTCCAGTAATTCTTCACCATTAAAGCGGATTCGACTGCCTTCATCCACTACTGCATTATTTTCCAATAATTTCATAATAGATCTGGCAGACACGCTTTTCCCACTGCCGGACTCACCAACGATCCCTACGGTTTTCCCATGTCCAATGTCAAATGACACGTCAGAAACGACTTCCAGAAGGGAATCACCAGTGGAGAAAGATATTTTTAAATTTTCCACTTGAAGTAACTTTTCTGTCAACACAATCCATCCTTTCAAAATCACTTATTTCATACTCACGAGTCTTTTACCTGTTCTATTGATTAGTAAGGTAAATTAATTTAAATCAATACGTTTGTTCAAGAAGCGATATAATACATCGACTATTATATTGACGAAGACGAATAAAAATGCGAAGACTAATACGCCCCCTTGAACAATTGGAAAATCTCTCGCACGGATGGCATTGATGATTAAACGACCTAGTCCATTTATGGCGAAGACCGTTTCTGTCAAAACTGCCCCTCCAAGTAATGAACCAAACTGCAGTCCAACGACTGTTACAACTGGAACCATCGCATTTTTTAGAGCGTGACGGTAAATGACGACTCTCTCGCTGACCCCTTTAGCACGGGCTGTTTGAATATAATCCTGGTCAATAACTTCAAGCATGCTTGACCTGGTCATACGGGCAATGATTGCGGACCCGGCTGTTCCCAGGGTAAGAACGGGCAGAATCATCTGCTGAGGTGTCCCCCAACCAGAAGCCTGGAACCAGCCTGTTCCAATAACGAACCACTGAATCAGCATCAATCCCAGCCAGAAATTAGGCATAGACAGTCCGAATAGTGCCGCAAACATAATGAGCGTGTCTGATATTGAATACCTCCGGACAGCTGACACGACGCCAGCAATGATCCCGATAAACACAGACAGCAGTGTACTGTAAAAGGCGAGTTCCACTGTTGGGGCCAGCCTTCCAAATACTTCCGTCGAAACAGCCCGGCCACTTCGGATGGAATTGCCTAAATCTCCTCTTACAACTCCCCCAATGTAGTCCAAATACTGTACGGGTATTGGATCGTTTAGTCCCAATCGTTCGCGGACAAGTTCTAACTGTTCTGGAGAAGCACTTTCTCCAGCCATGATTTGTGCAGGATCCCCAGGAATCAGAAGGACCATACTAAAAGTTAATATCGTAACACCAATCAACACAGGAATGGTTTGAATAAGACGTTTAGTTAAAAATTTTAACACTTCATTTCCCTCTTTCCTAATTTCTAGATTTCGGATCCAGTGCATCACGCAGTCCGTCGCCGAAAACATTGAACGACAATACAACGATAACGATTGCTATCCCGGGGATCATAGTGATATGAGGAGCGTTCCACATATAATTACGTCCATCGTTTAACATTGCGCCCCATTCAGGATCAGGCGGCTGCGCACCCATTCCCAAGAAGGATAGTCCGCTTGCTGTCAGGACTGACGTTGCAATATTTAGGGTCGCCTGAACAATAATAGGTGACATTATATTAGGCAAGACATGGCGAATAATAATACGAAAATCGCTTGCGCCGAGTGACCTGACTGCTTCCACGTATTCCAGCTCACGAACCTCAAGCGTCGATCCTCTTGAAATTCGGGCAAATACTGGTACTGAAAATATAGCGACTGAAATAATAACGTTATTCAAGCTTCCACCTAAAACAGCCACAACCGCCAGAGCTAATAAAATTCCCGGAAAAGCCAGTAAAACATCCATAAACCGCATGATAATGGTATCGACCCATTTGCCGTAATAGCCCGAAATAACACCCAGGGTAACGCCAACGGTCATCCCAATGAAAACTGATGTAAATCCAACTCTTAGGGTTATACTCATTCCATGAATGATTCTGCTGAAAATGTCCCGTCCATGATGATCTGTTCCAAACAAGTGCTCAACGGAAGGGGGGGCAAGAAGGTTGCTGTAGTTTTGAGTATTCGGGGCATAAGGTGTGAAATAAGGTCCCACTAAAGCAACAATGATTAAAGCAAGAATTAAAATACCACCAATTAATGCAGATTTATTACGGTAAAACTTCTTCATAAAATCTTGGAAACGAACAACATTCGGGTTGAATTGCTGTTTTCCGGTCGGATCTCCTGAATTTAAATTTACTTCTTCTTGCATGATACTTTATCCTTTCTACTCAATATATTTTTGGTCCAAATACACTTTCAATAATTCAATGAGAATTTAGTTTGAATTCAATGAAAGTATTTTTTACTATTTTGGCATATTACAGTCTTCTTTGCAATATAAATAAAAGTAATAATAAATGTATTAATAATATGTATACCAATAATTATCACGCTCTAAACAAAGTAAATCGCTTACATTTAAATGGGTTTTTTTGAACTGATTTACATTAGAACACTTTAACCTGAGCTTTTCTATTTACATAATGTTCCTAGCAAACACCGTTACTCTCTTTATACTGTTAGTTATAATTTATGGCTTAAAGATTAGATTATTAATTTTTTCTCAGAAATGGTATTGCCTTTTTTTACTATCTATTATATAGTATTACTTATATTTCAAAGTAATAACAAAACCAAAAAAATAGGAGTGAATGATTTATGAATAAAAAAGGCAAATTGTCTCTTTTTATTACATCACTGTCAGCTGTTTCATTGCTTTTAGCAGCATGTGGAACAGATGACAGCGATCCAATAGAAAGCGGCGACGGCGAAGACAATGGTACCGCTCAAGAGGGTGGCGATTTAGTCATCGGTCAATTATCAGATGCAGTATCACTAGACCCCCATGGTTCAAATGACACTCCTTCCAGTAATGTGGCATACAACATCTATGAAGCTTTACTGATTCAAGATGAGAATATGGAACTCCAACCTGGATTGGCAACTGAATGGGAACCGATAGATGACCTGACATGGCAGTTTACTTTGCGTGAAGATGTTACCTTCCATGACGGTTCAGAGTTTAACGCAGAGGTTGTTCAGGCAAACTTTGAACGTATTTTAGATGAGAATATTGCTTCACCTCGTTCATTCTTATATGAAATGGTTGAGGAAATTAATGTAATAGATGAGTATACAGTTGAATTTGTGACTGAATATCCATTTTCACCACTTCCAGCACACTTGGCACACAATGGTGGCGGACTGATGTCAGCTGAAGTCATTGAAGAAGATTACGCAGCTCTTGAAAATGGCGAAGAGCCAGGAAGTGTTATTAACGAAAACCCAGTAGGTACTGGGCCATACGCTTTCGAAAGCTGGACTCCAGGTGACGAGATCGTTTTAACTTCTAATGAAGATTATTGGGATGGAGCACCAGCACTTGACTCTATCACATTCCGAGTCATCCCTGACTCAAATACACGTTTTGCAGATTTAGAAACAGGTGCGATTCACATTTCTGATCCACTTAGCCCTTCAGATGTAGCACGTGTTGAAGGAACAGATGGTATGTTCGTAAACAGCCAGCCTTCAGTTTCTCTTTCTTACATTGGATTCAATGCTGAAAAAGAACCTTTCGACAATACATTAGTTCGACAAGCTATCTCAATGGCCGTCAATAAAGACGACATCATTAACGGAATCTATGATGGAATCGGAATCCCGGCTATCAGCTCTCTTGCCCCAGATGTATTTGGTTATGATGAAGACATTTCTGGTTTAGAGTACGACGTAGAAGAAGCTCAAGCATTGCTTGCTGAAGCTGGCTACCCGGATGGGTTCTCTACAACATTGTGGACTAACGACAACCAGGACCGTATCGATACAGCTACTGCTGTACAAGCACAACTTGAAGAAATTGGCGTAGATGTAGAGATTGAAATCGTTGAATGGGGTGCTTACCTTGAGAACACTGCAGCCGGAGAACATGATATGTTCATCTTAGGCTGGACGACTGTTACAGGTGATGCAGACTACGGAATGTATCCATTATTCCACTCTGATAACTTTGGTGAACCAGGAAACAGAACATTCTTCGCAACAGATGAGTTAGATTCATTATTAGAAGAAGCTCGTCAAAGCGCTGATGAAGATGAACGTCTAGAATTATACTCTAACGCTCAAGAAATTCTAGTTGAAGAAGCACCAATGATTTACATTCACCACCAGGAGTATTTACTGGCTGTTAGTGATGATGTAGAAGGATTGTGGCACCACCCAACTGGTATCTTGATGCTTAAAGATGTAACTGTTAATCAATAATCAACGCACGGAATTACTAACACATTAAAAAGAGGCACCTGAGGTCATGTTTCAAATGACTTCGGATGCCTCTTTTTGTGTTAATCAGTTTGTTACGTTCGTGACAGCTTGAGCGTAATTTAAATGGTCATTCAGTAAATAGGAATCAGGCAGCAGATCATCCTTTTGTTTCTTGCCGGATTTCCAAAAAAGCCCTAATAACAGGAGTGTCCCTAAAAGTGACAGAACATAAGTCAGATTGCCAATTCCGAGACCAAATCCTATTGGCTGACTGACGATATAAACAAAGACTGCATACAACATGAAGGTAGCAGGAATAAGGGTCACAAAGTAATTTTTCCCTTTCAAGTACAAGTAACGCGTTGAGACCAATAAAGAAATAACAGCAGTGACTTGATTTGCCCATGTAAAATATCGCCACAGTAGATTAAAGTCGATTTGGGTCAGTCCAAAAGAAATAACATACAAAGGAATAGTGAGTAACAGTATTTTTTTCAATGTATCTTGTTTGATGTGCAAGTAATCAGCTAGAATTGTTCGCAGACTTCTGAAAGCTGACAACCCTGATGATAAAGGCAGCACAATGACCCCGAAAATAGCGATTGTGCCCAGTATATTACCTAGAAGCAAAACGGAAACCTGATTCACTACAACACTTGGCGTACCACTGGCAATCATTTCGCTTAGTGTCTGCCCATCAAAGAGCGACATAGCTGCTGCAGCCCAGATCATAGCAATGACACCTTCAGCAATCATCATACCGTAAAAGGTAAAACGCCCTTCTCTTTCATTGGTACTGGTACGAGAGACCATCGGCGACTGTGTTGCATGAAAGCCTGATATAGCCCCACACGAAATCGTGAAGAATAAAATCGGGAAAATAGGCGTTCCATCTGGATGCCAATTTGATAAAGAACTGGCTGTCAGATTTGGAATAGCATGCCCGCCTGCTAGTAAACTGGTCCCGATTGCGATTGTACTGATAATTAAGATGGCTCCAAAGATAGGATAGACCTTTCCTAAAGCCTTATCGATCGGGAGAACGGTTGAAATGATATAGTACACAAATATAATCCCTGTAATCATCCCGATCGTCATCCAGCTCGGTGTGAAGTTTGAGATAAGACTGGCCGGTGACGTCACGAATACTGTCCCTACTAATAACAACAGCAGCATCGTAAAAATGTTGACCACGTGTTTAACTGGTTTTCCAAGGTATTTGCTTGCCAGTTCAGGTAAATGAGCCCCACCATTTCTCAACGAAATCATGCCGATCATATAATCGTGAACGGCCCCAGCAAAAATAGCCCCAAGAATAATCCAGATATAAGCAACCGGACCATAAAGCGCTCCCATAATAGGCCCAAATATCGGCCCTGTCCCGGCTATGTTTAATAATTGAATAATAGCATTTTTCCATTTCGGCATAGGGACAAAATCGTACCCATCTCTCAGCGTTTCAGCTGGGGTTGGTCGATCAGGTTCAATTGAAAAATTCTTTTCTATAAAGATTCCGTACGTAAAATAGCCTAATACCAAAATAGCTATCCCACCTATTAACGTTATCATGTTATCTTCCTCCAGTAATGTGTAAGCGTTATTTTTATAAGCTTAGTTTACTGGAAGAAACCGGTTTAAAGTGAAATTAAAGATGAGATGCACTATTTTGAGACTAACTTGCCCTTATTCGCCTTTGAAAAACATTACAAATCGACTTTTTCTCGAAACGCTTTGATAAAAGAACGACTGACCGGGACTTTTTGACCCGTTTCCATTGTGACTTGGTAAGTATGATTGAACCATGGCTCAATTTCGCTTATTTTTTCCAGATTAATAACATACGACCGGTGAACGCGCATAAACGGGTAGGTTACTAACTTCTCCTCCCAGAACTGTAACGTACTTTTACTCTCATATTGCCGCTGATCTGTATACAGAACTGCTTTGCCCTGCATCGCTTCAATCATGATAATGGAAGTGATTTTAATGACATATATTTTGTCATCCGTCTGCACAGAAACAGTTTCCAAAGACAGTTCTTCCCTTTTTTCAGATGATGAGTTTTCCAATTGGTCAATTGCTTTTTGCAGCGACTCGCTTACCCGTTTTTCTTCAAACGGTTTTAAGATATAGTCTCTGGCATTTTTTTCAAAGGCTTCTAGAGCATACTGGTCATAAGCTGTTGCGAAAATGATGACCGGCGGATCAGGAATAGTCTTAATCATGTCCGCCAAATCCATACCACTTTCGTCTGTTAAATGAATATCAAGGTACGCTATATCAATAGAATAGGTCAGAAGTGTTTTAAGCGCGTCTTGGATGGAATCTGCTTCGTGTACAGACTCCACACGTGAATCTTTTTTCAACAGATGGCTTAATTCTGCTCTGGCAAGGTATTCGTCTTCTACAAGCAGTATGTTCATTCACTGCTCCTCCTCTTTGGAATGCGACTTTTTAATCTCGTCCCATTTACATTTGACTGAATATCTAATTTGGATTCAGTGCCAAACAGACTGATCAGGCGTTTATTTAGATTCTCCACAGCTGATCCAGTACCTTCTGTTGAGTCAATAATCTCCATTCCCAGATCATCCAGAATATCTTCTCTTATCCCAATCCCATTATCCGATACACTGATGACGATATAATCATCATCTTCAGCTATTTCAATGATAACCGCATTGTCTGACTTTCTGCCTTTGAACGCGTGCTTTAATGCATTCTCTACAAGTATTTGAATCATAAAAGGGGGAACTAGGTAATTACGCACTGATTTCTCTATATTTTTTTCAATCGAAAATCGTTCTGGAAAGCGAGCTTGTTCCAGGCTCAAATAGGCATCAACCTGTTCCAGTTCTTTATCAATGGAAATCAGGTTTTGTCGAGCACCCTGAAGGTTCGAACGGAAAAAAGCGCTCAACTGAAACAGTAAATCCCGTGCTTTCTCACTATCTATTCTTATTAAAGCAGATATCGTATTCAGTGCATTGAAAAAGAAATGCGGATTAACTTGCGCCTGCAGTGACTTTATCTCTGCATCCTGCAGAAGCCTCTTTTGCAGATCAACTTCTCCAAATTCCAGTTGGCTTGAAAATATTTTACCTAACCCTTCAGCCAGTTGTCGTTCAACATAAGTCAACTTCTGCTGGTCAGTGAAATAGAATTTTAATGTTCCCCGTACCTCATCTCTCACAGTGAGCGGAATAACTATCGCAGCCTGCAGCGGACAATCCTTGACATGGCAGCCGATTTCTCTTTTTGAATGTGCCTCTTTGACCTTCCCTGTCGCTATGACTTCTTTGGACAAATCGGTCAAAATCATATGGGGTGGTTTATGATGATCACTCGCGGCTCCGACATGCGCCACTATTCTCTCAGTATCCGTAATGCTAACTGCTGATACTTTCATTGTTTCCTGAATGATATGAGCTGCTTTGCCTGATGCTTCTTCTGTTAGTCCAGCCCTGAAATAAGGAAGAGACGATTCGGCTAGTTCTAAAACTGCATGTGTCTGAACAGCACGGGTTTCCTGCTCCAGCTTATTGAACGACTGAATTATGGACAGAAACAGAGCCATACCAATACTATTGGTCAAGACCATAGGCAATGCAATGAGTTGAACCAAATTCCATGCCTGAGCCAGACTGGAACTGAAAATCAATATCAGCCCCATTTGAACTACTTCTGTTATAACCCCCATATATATTCCATCTGACGACTTAGGAAAGGTGTTTTGTCTGATAAATGTATTTCCAAATAGGCCAGACAGTAACCCAATCAGTGTTGATGAGATAATGTAGATATGGGGATCATTCCCTCCTTGAGCATAACGAGTCAGGCCAGATACGATACCTACAACAAATCCCACCGGTGTCCCACCAATCAGTCCAGAAACCCCAATAGTCAATACACGCGTGTTAGCTAATGAAGAAGTCGGATCAAGTGCCGTAAAAAGCTGATTGACAATCTGCTGATCTCCACTTATTTCGACCCCTGTAAAGTTCGATATAAAAGCAAACACACTAAAGATAACTATCAACTGAATCTTACTCTGCCAGCGTTCTCTCTTCATTAAAAGTGTTTTGAAATATGGAATACTGAGTAACAAATAGGCTAGAACGATAATCAGCCCCACACGCTCCAGCATCAATATAAATAATGTGCCCAAAACAAATTCCTTTCCACTCTTTTTTACTACAGTTTAACATAGTTCGAAAATTCTAAGTCACTTATTTTTAACCTAGCAAACACTTGAGCAGGACACTTTTTTGAATAGGTACCAGATATAACACCTAATCAAATGTAAGGAGTTAACATTAAATCCGTTTTAACCGTTGTTACATTGCTCAATCGGTTTTTATATTCTTCTGTAACTTCTATTGATCTAGTACTAGAGACTCTCTCTGAGGGGTTAATTTAAGTGGTAATAAATTAAATAAAGGACGCTGTCTTTGAAGACAAGCATCCTTTATTCAGTGTTTCAGATAAGGTTTAATGAATTTTAAGTAACAGAACCCTTAATTAAACTTTAGATCGAATACAAAGGACAAGCTGCTAGCTTGATACTCCTTACCAAGCATACGCTTCTGGAGCATGTCCGCCTGGTCCAGGGAAAATTCTGTCCAGTTCTTTCAAAACGTCTTCTGACAAATTGATTTCGACCGCTTTAAGCGCCTGTTCCAATTGGTCCATAGTTCTTGGACCAATAATAGGGGCCGTCACTGCTGGATTAGCCAATAACCATGCCAAAGCGACATTCGGTTCCGTTTCTCCAAGGTCTTTACATAATTTGGAATAAGCTTCTAACTGACTACGTTCCTCATCAGAAAGGTCATCTGCACGCTGTTCACTTCTTGAGCCGGGTTCTGGATCAAGAATTTTGCCACTGAGTAAACCGCCGCCTAATGGACTCCATGGAATCACACCAATCCCTAGATCTTCTGCAGCTGGAAGCACTTCTAATTCTGGTAGTCTACAGAGCAAATTGTATTTGTGCTGTTCAGATACTAGTCCAAGGAAATGTCGCTTCTCAGCTTTAGCTTGTGCAAGAGCAAGATGATAACCAGCAAAATTACTGGATCCAATGTAGTATGTTTTGCCCTGATTAACTAATGACTCAAACACACCCCATATTTCTTCCCACGGTGCGTGGCGTTCAATATGATGCATCTGGTAAAGTTCGACATGATCTGTTTGCAGACGCTTTAATGACTCTTCCAGATGTCGACGAATTTTATAGGCAGAAAGTCCTCTATCCTGGTTTGGTCCATCCGTTTCATCTTCCATTCCACCATATACTTTGGTTGCCAGAACAACCTTCTCTCGTCGTCCCCCACCTTGTGCAAACCAGCGCCCGATAATTTCTTCAGTACGTCCTCTTTGTCCCGAACCCCCATAAACATTTGCGGTATCAAAGAAGTTGATTCCTGCTTCCAATGCTCTGTCCATTATGGCAAAGGCATCTTATTCACTAGTGTACGATCCGAAATTCATCGTCCCTAAACAAAGCCTGCTCACTTTTAATCCTGTTCGTCCTAGATAAGTATAGTCCATTCTGTATTTCCTCCCCGTGTCTTTTAACTCCTATTAAAAATCCACAACCTTATAGCTTGTAATGCATCATAGCAACCTAATCCTATCACTATTCAGTTTATATCACAACAAAGTTGAATCCGTTATCATTATAAAAAAGGGGCAATCTGAACTTTAAGATTTAGGCCCTCTCATTTCATAACGGTTACCTCTTCACTCTACTTCTAAATCAAATTCAACTGAGATCTCATTTTCATTTATGGTTGTATTTTCACCCATAGAAAATTCTTTTCGGAGACGGTAGCGGCCTGATTCGTATTCTGGTCTAACCATATCTTCGCTGTCTCCTTCAGGAATAAGCAGCATACTAAATACATGCTCATCAAAAGCCTCGATCATGACTATATCATCTGTGAAAAACAATGGAATGGTTATCTGTGTCCAGTTATCCCCATTTTCAGAATACTCAACATAATATTGCCTTCCCATACTTAATGTTAAATCCGAATCATTTTCCAGAACAACTTCAAGCGAATCGCCTTCTGTCAAAGTAGCTTCTTCCTCCGAAAACGATAGATGAACTTCTCCACCCTCTACACTGACCGTCTCCTGCTCACCTGTTTCTATTCTCAATTCTTGCATGACTTGTTCTCCCTCTTGTTCTTGTCCTTCTTGTTCTTCTGGTCCTTGCTCTTGTTCTTCTTCTGTCCCACAGGCTGCTAAAGTTAATACAGCCACGCCTACCATCAGCATTTTTTTCATTTTTATCACTCCCCTAATGCTCACTAGTCTATTCACTACCTATAGAATTTTCTCAATAGTATACGTTCTTATTGCCAACACTCTTATTTTTGTTCATTTCCTGTATCTAACCCAAGTCATTGCATTAACGACTGATCCTCTGTAAGCCACATCCTGATCTGTTACTAGATCGTATAAATCGTTCAAAGACTGAGGGGTTTTCAAGTTATTTCTTAGAGAAAAGCGTCCAATTTCTTTGCTTAGACGAACACAGATGGGCCGGTGATTTATTCCTTTAGTTAGTTGCTGCGCGGAGTCAAACAATAACTGGTGCATATAGCCATCTTTTTTTACTTCTGGATCAGAATAAGCGGCACTCATTCTGTCGATTAATTGTTCAACTTTTTCCTTATCAGTCATAATAATCATAACCCTTTCGTATTCTTACAATTAGCTTACCCAAAAACTAAATAAAGTTCAAAACAAAGGGTACAACGTCATATGCAGATTTCTTCTTTAGTATTGATTTAGTAATCGAACAGACTTGTTTAACAGTCAAAGACAATTAGTCACTTTTTTATTCAAAGATTGTTTCATTCGACAATTTTCTCCATTTATAATCATAATCGATTTCAGAAAAAATTAAAGAAGATGCCCCTGTAGCTTATCGAGATCATCTTCTATGGACTGAATAATACCGTTTTTTTGAGTGTCTAGTTAATAGGTTGTAATTCAATTAGTTGTCACTGTCGCTTTTTTATTCGTTATTTAAGGCACAAAGCAGCTGACTGTGAGGTCTACTCTTTTATGTTGACTTTTATATCGAGCCACGATATACTAAGCTTAAATAAATACATCGAGGTGCGATATAATGATCAACGCAGAACTGAAAAAAATATACTGTCCTATGACTGAGACGGCTTTTTATATATTACTGTCTTTGCAAGTTGAAAGACATGGGTATAGTATAATGCAGCACGTCGAAGACATCACGGATGGCCGAATTTCGCTTGGCCCTGGAACACTATACGGGACGTTATCAAAAATGAAGAATGACGAACTGATTGAGATAGTCAAACAGCAAGGAAAACGCAAAATTTACAGAACAACTGACATAGGCATGCAGCTTTTACACATCGAAAAAGAGAGAATCGCAGAACTATACAAAAATTCAGAAAGGACTGAGTAAAAATGGAAAAGAAAGTAAGCAAATTCTTTACGGTCGATAACTTTGAAAAAGAAGAACAATTCTTAATAGAAATGGCATCAAAGGGCTGGTACTTTACTCACTACGAAAACCTCAAATACCACTTTCAACAAGGTGCTTCAAAAGACTTTCAGTACCGCATTGATTATCACAATTCCAGTGATGGTGACCTCGATGATTACCTGCAGTTGTTTGAAGACAGCGGATGGGAATCTGTATTCACTTATCCAATCTTAGACGGTTACTGGTGTTACTTCAGAAAAGAAGCCAAAGAGAGTGAGAATACGGAGATCTATACCGATAACACATCTAAAATTGAGCTCTTTAAAAAAATCCGTTTGAAATGGGGCATCTTCGGACTCCTGATTACTTTTGGTATGCTCCCCCTAATTCTGTTAGCTACTGCAAGTGATTTTGTCTTTACTAATTTTATTGTGGCTTTTGCCATAGGGTTTGTCGTTCTTCTATATGTTAAACTCGTCCTGAACCTCACTCGAAAAATCAACCAATTAAAAGAATAAGTCTCACCTAACAAAAAAGCCTTACCCTCTCGGAGACCACGAATGGTCACGTAAAGGATAAGGCTTTATTAAATAGTATGGTCCCTACTGGACACAATCAGTACTATTCACTATGTTTCAATTATGCTCAAAAACCTTACAACGATAAGGAAAACTAGCATTTTTCACTCAATCACAATTAATCAATATTATCATCATATACTATACTTTACTGCAACAGTTTTGCACCAAAAGGCTGGGGAGTGGCTACTCATTTGAGTGGCCTTTTTTATTGCAATTGTACCAGCTGGAGTAATTCCTCAATCAGTCAGAACCCTCTTCCTATTTGTTCGATTCTACCACATTTAAAGGCTCTTGTATCATTATAGATAGATATATTCTATTTAATTGAAACGCTCTTAAATCGCTCATATAAGCTTATGCTGGCGTTTTACAACTAAACTCTACACTACTAGTACAGACTGATAAATAATAAGCCTCTCATGGCTCTATACGGCCTGTTTCAGCTTAATAAGTCTATGATTATCTGTACTTTGTCTTGTACGCTTCTCCATTAGTTCTCCAGCTTTTTTCTTATAGTGTTTATCTTATTTTGTATTCTATTGGTGTTTATCTTATTGCCTTTGTCAGCATACTTAATAAACTGTTCTCTTAGTTTTTCATACTTTCGGTGCTTCATGTGTTTTGGTTTATCTGGGAAATGATACCAATATAAACCCTGTGAAGCTGGTCTTTTTTCAATCACGTTATAATCAGGTTCTATCTCTTGAGCTACTTTCCCAGCTTTTATGAACCATGTCCAGTAATCTGTTTTAGTCAACTGTTGGCTTTTATAAACAAGGTTCGCACACGTTCTACACGTCCATACGTTGCCATGCTTTGTTGGTATGATATACATTACGCCCTTACGCTTCTTACAATGGTTACAAATAAACCAATAGCGAACCCCTCCATAATTGCATGGAGTAGTTGTAATGCGAATAGATATACCATTCAAGACAAGTTTCATTGATTCTACATCATAATGAACTGGTATTTTGAAACCATCTCCATATGTGATGGCTAGTTTCTTTTTGCTTTGGTTTAAATATGGAGTTACTTGCGTTATCTCTAGCCTATGATACCGTTCTTGTATTCTACGTGTCATATCTTACTCCCTCCAGTTTATTTCTTTGCCTAAATCATTAAGGAACTTACTGCACTAAGGTAAAAAGCCTTGCCGATTAAGACAAGGCTCTTGCTATTCGTTTCGAGAAGCTTATTATACTTATTCTGAATCGGTGGAATACTTTTCTCTTTCGTTTTGACTGTAAGATGATTCTTTAAAATCCGTAATCAATCCGCCTATTTTGAAGAAGTCCTCTCTTACTATCTCCAGCCATGTGAGGTACGTATTCATGTTTTGTCTTTCGTTCATTCTGTTCAGCTGGTTCTCTTGAGTTCCAATCGCTCCAAACTCTGCTTTGTTTCGTGGATCTAGATAAGGAGAGATTTTATCAATGAAATCAGCTACATCCGCACTATGTTTTTTATCTTCTTCTTTGAACGATTGGTAAATAGCTCTTACCTCATCAATCATTGAAATGATTCTCTGATTGTCTGCTTTGTGCTGGTCGTTCAAGTCATCTTTGAAAGCCTTGAGGAGTTTCTTTGATTCATTATATACATTATCAGCATTACCAATAAGAAGCTCTTCCTTACGCTGTTTCGCACGTTTCAGAGTGTTCTCAATCTGGTGAATATCAGATTCAATCGCCTTATTCTTCTTTACTACTTCCATGCTAAACTGGTTATCGCTGGTATCTAATTGTTCAGTCAATCGCTGTTTTTCAGATTCCAGTTCTTCAATGCTATTTTGAATATCTTTGATTGGTTCGCTTGCCATAGTTAATAGATTCTCTGCACCTTTTATCATTAAATCGCCTCCTTGAATTTTCCAGCAATAGCTTTCTTATATACATCAGGTTTCTCATTCTTCAGCTTTGCACGGTCTTTATAACTCATGCTGTTAAACTCTCCAGCCGAAATTAATTCTTCAACTGGTTTATTCTTTTCAGCCTCTGCACTATCTAGAACCGCTTCTCTAAGTGTCATAGCTCTCAATCTTAAAGCCTGATCGCTTGATTCCTGAATTGCCTCATATAATTCTTTAAATGCTTTTTCGTAATGTGTCATTATTCATTTCTCCTTTGTTTTTATATTGGTTTACTGCAACAGTTTTGCTAATTTTCACTATTTCTACTACTTAAAAACCTTAACCGTTATTGGTATCAAGCCATTTTCTATTGTAATGTATGGTACTAAGTTAGCTAGACACATAAAACGGATGGCTTTTGCACCTTTATTTATACGAACAATAAATATATTAAACATTAAATCGTTCGTTTTTTAGCTTTGCATTTCTTCCAGCTTCTCAATGCGTTCCAGTAGTTCATCATTCTCATAACTACGGTACAAGTATTCAAGTACGGTACGAGAAGCACTCACTCTACTAGTTGCTGGAGCTTCTTCATCTTCAATCACTTCCAGTAATGTGAGAACCGCTTTCTCTCCAGCTGTTGAAAGCTTATGAGTTACCATCATGACTAATTCTTTTCTGGCTTCTCTCAATGCTTCTTTGAATACTGGATCACGTAAATATTTATAGGCTGTTCCTCTATGGATGTTTGCCGATTCAATGGCCTCATCTGTTGTAGGATTCTCCAGCATAGCTATTAAAAATTTATTCTGTTTTCCTTTTAAATCTGCCAATTTTTCACCTCCAGTGTACGCTTTTTATTCTAAGTCAATGCGTATCAGCTAAAATCTGTATCAGGTATATCATCAATGATAGTGACTGTTTCAGGACTGCAATTCTGCCATTCTTCTTCAGTCAATAACCGTTCTTCACCTTTAATGAACGTATATATTTCTCTTTGTCCATTTTCTAGGATGTCAATGAATACCACTGGAGTATCTAATTCTTTATACCGTTCAGCTTCCAGCTTCTTCAGTCGCTTCTTCCATTCCTTTTTATTCATCCCACTCACCTATCTCAACTTCAATATGCTTCCGCTTGCCACTTTTGACGAATCGTTTACAGTGTTCAGCATATTCTTCTTCAGATAGATAACGCTTTGAACCGTTCTCTTCAATGTATATGTCCGCTTCATCTCCAGCACCTAGTTCAATAGTTATTGGCAACTCTTCCAGCTTGATAGAATCTTTCTCCAGCTGTTTCAGTCGCTTCACCAGTTCTCTATTCTTCATCCTCCACCTCCACATCATCCAGTATCACTAAAGCTCTTCTTCCTAATCTATTCTGCCATTCGAGGAAGGCTTCTCCAGTCATTGCTTGCAGTCGCTGGCGTTCCACTCCTTTATCTGTTGTAATCTCGTACGGTGTCCACCTATCACCAGCTTCAACACGTACACACCATAATGTATTACCATCAAAGGTATTCTTCTCCAGCTTCTTCAATCTCTCGTAAAAATTCCGCTTCAAGTTGCTTAACCTCCGTTCTCATCTCCTTGAGATATAGGCCATACGACCAATAGAACACTTTGAATACTCGTATTGGAGCTTTCTTACTTACAAGATACCGCCTCATATCTGCCAGCTTGTTATCTTGAGGGAAACCACCATCCAGCGTAATATCATTCTTTAGATCCACTAAAGCATTATGTCCATCTTGTTTACTTAACCAGTCGAGATATGTCATAATTTCCTCCTTTTGATAGGCCAATACAGTTAAAGATAACTGCATGGCTATAGATAACTGCATAGCTAAACGTTGTCATATCAAGCCTGAAGAGGCCAATACAGTTATGCAGTTAACTTTTGCCATATTTGTTTCAATATACACATTACATATATACTATTCTTTTTTTATTTTCTTTCTTTATTTTCTAAAAAGATAACTGTATAACTACATAGACTATGAAGAATCGCTCTATATCAAGGCTAAACCTATGCAGTTATCTCATGCAGTTATGTTTTTAGTTAACTGTATGACTGCATGAAGTCATCTCTGTACTGCTTCATTTCTTTCAGCTGTTTGTTGTGAGAATCGAGATCCAACATCTTCATGTTTCCTCTTCCATTCTCAATGGCCTCTGAAGTTTCCTCCAGCTTGCGAATCTCCACATCAATGGCCTTGAGTTCTATCTCATGTTCTCTCTTCTTATTCACATAGCATGATTTTCGTTTTCGCCTGTAGCTCTCTTGAATATAGGTCAACTCATCAAGGAATGGCCTATCATCTACGAGGTTATCTTCTTCAAGGAAGTAGTCCAGCACTTGTAATGCAGTCTGGCCTGTGTGTTCCCACTCATCACTATCAGCAATGAATTCATTTAATCGTGATACAAACATTCGTTGAGATACCTTTGATGGCTTGCCTACGCTACCAGCCCACCTAACGAAATAGTTATAAACGAAATCCACTCTTAATCTCGCACTTTGGAACTGTTTGAATACATTCTCATAGAAATCAGCGACTACATCATTTTCAAGCGTGAACTCATGGAGAATCTTCTTACTAATTTCAGGCTGGATGAATAACGTGAAATCTTCCAACTGCAACGCTTCATATAAAATGTACTGAAGAATCTCTTCATCATGTGCATACTCATTTTTAATTTTCGGATTCCCTTTGCTTCCTTTATAACTTCGGATGAATGGCACAATCAACATTCTTCTTTTAAAAGCGTTACTCATATCTGAAGTTTTTAAATGTCCATTGATGGATTGGATGATTAACGGTGTACCTTGAAAGGAATAGCGTTTCATCTTCTTAGGATTGATATTGATTGGATCACCAGTAGCAAGAGATTTTATCACACGTGGTTCATCAAGGAACGCTTTAGCATCATTATCATCTCCTATAATGACTTGTGCTTTTTCAATACCCTCTGTTTGATGGTCTTTTGTCAGTTCTTTCATTGTAAGAGGGAGTACGTTACTCTTTCCCACCAGTGACGATATGAACTCTTGCGCTGTTCCTTTACCAGTTCGCCCTGTTCCACTATCTCGAAACAATACGAACTGTTCTCTGTTCTTCAATTGAACGCTGGCTCTAATAATCTGCCATAAGACTGATTCAAGCTCATCATCACCATTTGCCCACTCTTTCAACATGGCACTGAATGTCCAGCCATCTCTTGATGGTTCAGAATCGAACTCTTTGTAATCAGTTGCTATTTTTGAAGTAAAGACAACATCTGGCCTATATGGTTCTAATTCTTTAGTGTTGAAATTGAATAGGCCATTTCCCACACAAGCGTAATTATCACCTGTATAGCGCTTCTTGATTGGAGCCTCATTCTTCAGGTGGAAGATAACGGTTCTCGCTTGAGATTCGCTTAATGTGTTCTCTACACAAGATATGAACTTGAAGAAATACGCTTCTTCATCTGTATAGATTCCCTGATCTAAAAGGAATAGATTCACTGGATTGGAAATATCATCTATTACCACAAACGATATATACTCTTTTAATACGCTGGCAACTTCCAACGGTGTTAAACGTGGCTTTTTCACCTTGATATTATCGCCTTTGCCTGTAGTATATTCTTTCTTTTCACGTTCTTTAAAACCTCTATTGCGTAGTATGGATTCAAGTTCTTTCAGGTTCTTTGGTTCAGGCTCTTGACTGGCAACTTCACTCACATGAGTAAACTCTTCAATATCTTTTGAAATATCATCTGGAATACTTTTTTTAGGCAAGTAATCAGCCTCCTTTCTCTAGTTTGTTTTGTTCAGCTTTTAAAATACTGCGAAATATTGTATTCACTTCATCTTCTCTTAGTGCTGGAGTGACAAAGTTGTCATTGATAAGGTGAATCCATTCATACGTTGCTTCAGCGTTCATCCCCAGCGAAAACAACTTACCAACAAGAGAGGCCATTCTTACATTGCGTTCACCTGATTCAATCGGTTCAAGGAGCTGTTCCATTAAACTGGCTGTATAGGTTTTCTTTCTCGATACCTGAAATTGAAATGGTTTCTGCTTCCGCTTAATCGCTTGAGGATTCTCTTTCTCATAGGCTTCTTGAAGCTGAATCGCTTCATCAATATTCAGTGGTTCGCCTTGATTGAGATAACACTCTTCTTCATATGCTTCCTTAGTACCGAACGTGACTTTTAATCCTTGCAACTGGCTAAAGGTATCAGCTGTTTCATCATAACCCTCAAGGCCGATTATACGGTTCACATAGGCCATTACAGTGCTGTTTTCTTTGATATTGAACGCTCTGGACGGTTCAATCACTACTCTGTACCGTAAACCCTCGATACCGTTACGGATGGAGGGAAACGTATAGAATCGGTTTCCTCCAATAGTCTGCTGGAGGTGTTCAATGAAACCATCACGTGAAGTTTTCGTATCGTCAAAATCAAGCGTTATGAGTGTTTTATGCTTGAGGTTCATATTATTCCGTACCAACTCTTTAAACTCACCAGCAACGAAATAATGGACGGTGGTTCTCTTGTAATGATGAAGCTTCTCCACATCTGATAAAACTTGAATCTTTGATTGACGGATGGCCTCAAAATCACTTAATTCAGTTGGAACGGATTGAATCTTATTCCCTGTATACCCTCTAGCAATATAGATCACGTGCTTCACCTCACTCTCGTAACTTTGCTTGAATCTGTTCAGCTAAATCTTGAATCTTATTAATGTGAGTTTCATTCATATCTAAAAGAATATTGAACCGTTTCTCCAATCGTTCAACTTCATGGAGTACCATATGTTCAGGACTGATTTTGCTTTTTCTACATTTCTGGATGTCATGGAAGTAGTCCATAATCATATAATTAATTTGTTCCAGTAACTCTCTTGAATCGGTCAACTCTTCCATTAATACATCAATTTCTTTGTCTTTTCTGTTTAACATAATAAAAAACGCCCTTTCAGTGTGTAGTAAATCCACTAGTAAGGTACGCTTGAATATGGTAAAATAGTAGTGTCTAGGTACTATCTCACGTTTCAAACGTATTCCTTTTAGCTCTTCAGTTTCCGCTGGAGAGTTTATTTTTTTGCTCTCTTTCATCAATTTCCCTCAAGCCTTTACGGATTCCCTTTAGATAGTACTCTTTGAAATTCCAATTTACTTGAATGTACTCATCAAGGTGTTCAAGTATGATACGTGCTTTTTCTTCATCTCTCATGATTCCATCTCCTTTAAAGTATTCAATACTTCCTGATAAGCAATTCTAAAATACTCACTGGCCATGATTCCGATAATGAAAAACATAACCGCTACTATCATCACTACATACATTCAATTCACTCCTTTCAATTCTTTCCTGAAGTTTCTGAATCCTGTTAATTACATATCTGTACTGGAGTTCATATTCTTCTCCATCAAACACAATCCAATCATCTGTAAAATCTCGCTTAGTGGCTTCAAGATATGAGAGTGACACCAGCAGTGAAGATAATTCATGTTGGATCTCATTCTTTGCCATCTGATTCTTTGCTTCATGGATTCTCTTCAATCCTATCAGCTGTTCTTTTATCAATTGCATACCTCCAGTTCCCTAAAAATAGTCATGTGTCTAACTTGCCTAGCACCACACATATTGTACGAAATCCCTTTACATCAATCTTTCTTATTCAATTGCTTTAAAAATTAGCAATTTTGTTGCAGTTATACCCTTAAAAACACGCTTTGCCCAGCGGTGTATTTTTTTATTTTTCGTGGTCTTGCATAAAAGATATTAAGCTCTCTTTAGAGATAAATTTCTTCCCAGCTATTCTTACTACTGGTAAATCATAGTCTGAAATCCACATCCCCAAAGTGTTATAACTGATTCCTAGCCATTGAGTGGCTTCAGTTAAGTTAAAGTATGATTTTGAGTTCAATTCTTGCTTACTCATCTCGTGAAAAACTTCTTGTGCTGAACGCTTAAAGAGGATTTTCAACTCTTCCTCTAAGTCGCTTGATAGATCTAAACTTAGTTTTGCCATATTAGTTCACCTCCTTTAATGTTTAACTTTTGCAAGATTCTTCAGCAAAAAAATAATCTCTTATTTCTTTATTCAATTCACTAGATATTCTCTTTGCTAACAAAGGGGAAGGACTTCTTTTGCCTTTAAAAACAGATGAAAGATATTGTTCAGTCACATCTACTTTCTTGCTCAACGATTTCAAACTATAACCATTGAGAGATAAATCCCTGTAAATCTGGTTCGAATCTTTAATTTTCAACGTAGCCATCTTGACACCTCCTCATGATTTATTTTTTATCTAATCATAGTATCGCACACTTGTTTAACTTTTGCAAGATATTTATTTACTATTTGTAAATCTTTTGATTAACATTTGTTGTAATCATAAGTTAATTGGTGTAATATGAAATTAAAGAATAAAAAGGAGGTTAATGATTAGTGGAAGAAAACAAGCCATTCTCCGTTACTTTAAGAGAGTTAAGGAAAATGAAAAAACTCACTCTGGTAGAGTTAGCTAAGAGAGCGAACACATCTAATTCATACCTATCTCAACTGGAGAACGAAAAGAGAAATCCACCTAAACCCGAGTTGATTAAGAATATCGCTATTGGATTATCTGGCAATGATAAACATGAAGAATCAACATTCTATGATATGCTGATGAAGTCCGCTGGTTATGATCAAAGTAGTTTGTCTAAAGAAGATTCAGATAAAGAAGATTTATATAGTTATCTATCAGAATATGGACTGTACCTTTACAGACTATACCTCCATCATTTTAAAGAAATTTATTCTGTTAGAGAGGTTTCTAGAATTAAAAATAGTGTTGAAGAGTATATTTCGGAAAACTTCAGTGACACTAAGAACGTAACTAAACAGAACCTTACAATCGATAAAAAGTCTGCTGAAGATATTCAATCAATTAAATCTATAAGCAACGGTAAAGAAATACCTGAATCTTTTATAAGAGAATACCTTTTTACTGTTCAGGTTGAGGTTAATAAGAAGGTTTTAAAAATGCAGTTAGAATCTGCATTAAATATGTTAGCTCGCTCTACCAATCAAAACTATAATTTGATTTCATATTTCGGTGAAATGACTGATATTAATGAACGAAAAATAAATACCTTTGAAACGCTCGTCAAGAAATCCTTATTCAACATTGATGAAAAAGGTTTGGAAAAAGTTATCTCATTGAATAATAACCTTAGAAATACACTTGTAGATATGAATGACGATTATAAACCAGTTGAAAAAACTGATACATCAATTAATATTTAACCCTTACATACCCCAGCCCAGCGGTGTGCTAAAGGGAGAGAATATCAATGTTACAAATTAAAAGTTATAAAAAGAAAGATGGAAACACTTATTATAAATTTCAATCTTATTTAGGTGTAGATAAAGCTGGCAAGTCAATTCGAGTTGGTAGAAGTGGATTTACTTCTAAAAGTGAAGCTCGTAAAGAGGCCATGAGGTTAAAGGCCTTACATGAAGAATCTGGCTATCAAAAGCCGACTTATGAAACCTTTGAAGAGATTTATGAGTTATGGTTCAACGTGATCTATAAAGAGGATGTTCGAGAAAGTACCGCTGTTAAAACTAGAGAGCTATTCGATAACCACATTCTCAAGGAGTTAGGCCATTTAAGAATACAAGCCATTACTCCTACACATTGTCAGGAAGCTGTATTCAAGTGGTCTGAACGTATCTCAAAAGCTAAAGTCATGAAGAACCACTGTAAGCGAATCTTTGACTATGCAATCACCTTAGACAAAATCAGAAACAATCCTATGGAACGTGTTCATGTTCCTAAAATGAAGAATGACAATAAACGTGAAATCAATTTCTATTCAAAAGATGAATTGAAACGATTCCTAGAATGTGTCAAAGAAGATAATAACCCTCGCTGGTTTCCATTCTTTCGCTTGCTGGCCTTCTCTGGTATGCGTAAAGGTGAAGCACTGGCTCTCACATGGCAAGACTTCAATTTTGAGGCCAATACAGTCACCATCAATAAAACGCTGGCTAGAGGCAAGGACAACACGCTGATTGTTCAAAGTACAAAAACAACTGCTGGAGAACGTACCATTTCTTTAGATCCAATTACCATTGATACAATAAAGGACTGGAGAAAAACTCAACGCTTAGACTATTTAAAGCTAGGTATGAACACGAATACACCAGCTCAAGTTGTCTTTACCACCTTTGATAATGAGTACATTCAACACTCCAGCGTTGGTTCATTCATGAATAAGATAATCGAGAAACACTCTTTGAAGCGAATCACTCCACACGAATTAAGACACACACATTGTTCTATACTGTTTGAAGCTGGAGCTGGTATCAAAGATGTTCAAGAGCGTTTAGGCCATTCTTCTTATGAGGTTACTATGAATATCTATACTCATGTGACTGAAGAAGCAAAAGAGAAAACCGCTGATATATTCGCTCAACACGTAGGCTTCTAAGTATAATCATCCATGTATCAATCTGAAAAAGCCGTAGAATCGCCCTCACAACATTGTATGGAGGCACAAAAAAAGAGAGTACCAATGAACGATACTCTCAAGGTTATGTATGCAAATGTAGGCAAGATAAGAAGCTGGAAGTTTAGTTTTTTTAAGCGAACATTTGTTTGTATGCAACAGTTCTTACTAATTTTTCAAAAAAAGAGCCTCGAAACGTTGTAAGATTCCCATCATACCAACGTTTTGAAGGCTCAAACATATATAATGTATGGTCCCTACTGGGCTCGAACCAGCGACCCCTACCTTGTCGAGGTAGTGCTCTCCCAACTGAGCTAAGGAACCGTAATGGGTTATTCCTATATGAGTATACAAGATTTACGGTCGCTTGTAAACCTTTTTCAAAGTGGGAACAGTCCTTGCTTTTCTTCTTGAGTTGTAAAGTTAAATGCAACACTTTCTGTTACATGATTCGATGAACTTAAATCTCTTTACTTCTTCCCCTAGGGGAAGAAAAATTTTAAATACTGCATTGTTGAAAATACTCTTCTGATGAACGTAGCCCTATCACTTCTCTAATCCTTTTATTGATTGCCTGAGCGGCTTGATCGATATCCATTTC
This sequence comes from Alkalibacterium olivapovliticus, assembly GCF_003003275.1. Taxonomy (GTDB): domain Bacteria; phylum Bacillota; class Bacilli; order Lactobacillales; family Carnobacteriaceae_A; genus Alkalibacterium; species Alkalibacterium olivapovliticum. The sequence continues at coordinate 12,120 of NZ_PVTO01000019.1, read as the reverse complement.
TGAAAAAAGATGGATGGATTTTCCTTTAGGGATGAATTCCCTCAACAGTTTATTGAAGTTTTCGTTTGAGCCCCGTTCCCAGGATGCGTAGGCATGACAAAAATATACGTCTGTATTGAGTTCAGACATTAAGGAGAATTCAGAACCATTATCAAAAGTTATTGAAGCAAATAGGTTAGGGTTATCTGCTAGAATCTCTTCAAAGGCATTTTTAACCGTTTGACTTTTATAGTCGCTGATTTTCTTAGTAATGGCATAGCGTGTTTTTCTCTCCACCAAGGTAATGATTGCCGGTTCATTTTTCGTTTTCTTCCCTTTAACCAGATCAGCTTCCCAGTGTCCAAATGTTTCTCTTGGTAATACGTCCTCTGGACGATCGGTGATACTGGTACCTAGGATTCTTTTGTTTTTGCCCTTAGGGTTACTATGTTGGTTTTTTCTTGGTTTCAGACGATACATGACAGGTAAGTCATGTGGTTTGATAGACAAAAGACCTTGACGTATATAAGAATAGACGGTTTTAAACGTTGGTATATTCTCTACAGGATGCTTTTTTCTATAAAGAGCTATGAATGTCTTTATGTTGTAGAGACGCTGTTTCCCTTTAAACCACCCTTTTGTGAAGGCATCTTCCAGCGCAGAGAAGAAAGCGCTCGAGAAAGAAACAATCTTTTTGCGGACACTCTTTGCTCGTCGTTTTTCATAAATAGATTGACCGGAATCTGAATAGTACACAGTGACTTTCTTATTATAGCCATTGATCTGTTTTATTTGTTCTACTTTTCCTCGATTGATTTCTCTATGAATTGTGGAACGGTTACGCCCAAGGCGTCTGCCTATCTCTGCTTTATTAACATCTTCATTTAACCATTTTTCTATCAGCTGTCTTTCTTTAAAATCTAAATGAGTAAATGATCGAGTCTGATTTGTGTTATAATTACCTGTGGACATGAAGATTCTCCTTTGCTTATTTTGTGGTGATTTAAGTATAACGAATCTTCATGTCTTTTTGTATTTTCAGAAATTACTGAGTGTTGCAATTCATTTTACAACACACCCCTTGCTTTTCTTTTATCTTAAAATCGGTCATAATGGATAAGAGAGAATTCGGGAAGGAATCGATACAATGGATACGAGTAAGCTAACTAAATTTTACAAAAAAAATCATCAGGATAAGATCACAGCATTGGTTGAGGCTGGGGTTATTTCTGGAGATGAACAGTCAGTCTTAATGAACGAGTCGCTTGATTTGAACGCTGAAACAGGCGATAACATGATCGAGAATTACCTTGGTAACTATTCTCTGCCTTTTGGTGTAGCGCTGAATTTTATCATCAATGGGGAAGAAAAAGTTATTCCGATGGCTATTGAAGAACCTTCCGTCATCGCGGCATCAAGTTTCGCAGCCAAATTGATCGGCTCATCTGGTGGGTTTACAACGGACATCCCTAAACGCCAGATGATTGGTCAGATTACATTGAAAGATGTTTCCGATAAACTAGCCGCAAGAGAAACCATTAAACGGGCTAAACGATCGATTCTGGATCGCGCCAATGAGGCACATCCCTCTATTTTCAAAAGAGGCGGAGGTGCTAAAGATCTGGAAGTCCGTATCCTGGGCGAGCTGGACAACCCGAGTCTTCCTTCCTTCTTATCTGTACACTTGCACGTGGATACAAAAGAGGCTATGGGAGCCAACATCATTAATACGATGATGGAAGGTATCGCCCCTTATATAGAAGAACTGACCGGTGGAACCGCCTTACTTCGTATCCTGTCTAATTATGCGACTGAAAGCCTGGCGACTGCCCACTGTGTGATTGCTTCTCATACACTGAAGACAGGACGCTTTTCCGGTGAAGAAGTCAGAGACCGGATTATTGAAGCCACTCAAGTCGCGGCGATCGATCCGTACCGTGCAGTCACGCATAATAAAGGCATCATGAACGGTGTCGACGCGGTCGTTGCAGCCACTGGTAATGACTGGCGTGCAGTGGAAGCCAGCTCACATGCCTATGCCAGCAGAACTGGACAATACCGCTCCTTAACCACATGGGATAAAAACGAGAATGGCGACTTAGTAGGTTCACTGACCTTGCCGCTTCCCATTGGAACAGTCGGTGGCGCTATTTCTATCCATCCTGGTGCGAAACTCGCCCATTCTATTTTGGGCCAGCCTTCAGCAAAAGAATTGGAAGGCATCCTTGTATCCGTCGGACTGGCTCAGAACTTTGCGGCTGTCAGAGCTTTGGTCACTGAAGGTATTCAAAAAGGCCATATGGGACTCCATGCCCGCTCCCTGGCCATTAGTGCAGGAGCGAAAGGCAAACAGGTTCAGCAAGTCGCGGATTTGCTTAAAGAAGCCCCACATATGAACTTGGCTGCTGCTAAAGAGATTTTGGAAAAGATATAAAAAAACCCCTTTGATTATGGACAGCTGGTTATAACCGTCCGTATTCAAAGGGCTTCTTTTTATTTACTTACTTCATAAATCTTTACATCGTATGGACTCAGATTAATTGATTCTGACCATTCCTGTCCTGACAATAAATCTTTAGCATTTCCAAATTTATTATTTAGTGTGACCGGATCACTTGTATGATTCATTACAAAATAAAAGATTGTATCACTGTTTTCTCTTGAAGTTATCTCGATACCAGAAGGCAAATTTCTAAATCCTTTTATCTCCTTTGACTTTGCTAATTTGTCTATTAAATCATTCAGCACTGCTTGATCTGGGACTGTTCCGATATACCATGCTTCTCCCTTACCAAAGGTATTTTTAGTCATAACTGGTTTTCCTTTATAAAAATCCGAAACATATTCTCCAACTACTTCTGCCTTTTCAGTATGAATAATATCACATAACATCGTGCATTTATATTCTTCTTCCTGTAATAACAACCCATTTGTTTTAATTGTATTACAACTACCCGGAGCCAGCGCATCAATTTCTTCAACCCATATTCCTAATAGATTTTTAAGAGGACCAGGATAACCTCCCAGATGAACATTATCGCTCTCGTCTACTATTCCACTCATAAATGTGGTAATAAACTGTCCACCCTTGTTCACAAAGGCTTCCAATTTTTCTGAGATGCCCTCCTTTACCATATACAGTACAGGGGCTATGATAATATCATAATTTTCGAAATTCGAATCTGTTTTAATCATGTCCACAGGCAACTGACTTGCGTAGCATGCATCGTAATAGCGTTGAATCTGATCCACATATTTCAAATCTACTGTTGGACCACTTGTATATTCCAGTGCCCAATAATTATCCCAGTCAAATATAATACCAATTCGCGCATTGGTTTTAGTCCCAATCAGTTTATCTTCTAGACTTTCCAGTTCTTTTCCCAGTTCAGTGACTTCTTTAAACACACGTGTGTGTTCGTGACCGACATGTTCTATGACTGCGCCATGGAATTTCTCGACGCCCCCTTTTGACCGTCTCAATTGAAAGAACTGAATCGTATCTGCTCCGTGAGCGATTGACTGGTAACTTTGCACCCGCATTTTACCGGGCCGCTTCAAAGCATTGTAGGGCTGCCAGTTCTGTTGGCTTGGTGTCTGTTCCATCAGCATAAAACTTTGTCCATCTTTAAGTCCACGCATTAAATCATGATTCATTGCAGTATGACTTATAGGTGTATTATAGCTAGGGTAGTTATCCCAGGAAACAATATCCATTTCTTTAGCCCATTTGAAATAATCCAAGCCTTTATACGTCCCCATCAAATTGGTAGTCGTCGGTGTTTCTTTATCGTATAAGCGGATAATGTCGCGTTCCATTTTGAAGTTGTTCAGCAAGCTATCAGAATTAAACCGATGATAATCGACAGACAACCCTGCGAAAGCAGCAGCCGTATCATGAATGCCATCCCCAAGATAATTTGGTGCCACTATATCATCGAAATCATAGAGAGTATGGCCCCAAAACGTCATATTCCAGGCCTCATTCACTGCTTCGATAGTCTTGTACTTATCTTTTACCCATAAACGAAAAGCTTGTTCACAATTCTCGCAGTAACAGTCTCCGCTGTACTCATTGGAGATATGCCAAACTTTCAAATTCGGATGACCTTCGTACCTTTCGGCGAGACGATGAACAAGTTCTGAGGCGAAACGCTTAAAACTAGGGCTATTGGGACAGTGGTTGTGCCGATGGCCAAATTTATGTTTTCTTCCTTCAAAGTCTACTCGCGTTACATCAGGATATTTACGACACATCCAAGCCGGCAGTGCTGCTGTTGATGTGGCTAAGACGATTTCCATGTCTTCTTTAGCTAACCGCTCCATAATGGCATCCAGTTCTGAGAAATCATATGCCTCTTCTGACGGCTGCAGCTTTGCCCATGAGAAAACATTGATGGTTGCTGAATTGATATGCGCTTTGTTAAATAATCGCATATCCTCTTCCCATATCTCCCGAGGCCACTGCTCCGGATTATAGTCTCCACCATATAGCATCTTACTGAATTTAGGTTTACTCATTATTTTTCCCACCATTCCTTTTATCTATGTATGAAAAAGGAAAACAAAATTAATTGTCTCCCTTTCTTTCTTATTCTGAGATTGTTGCGTGATCAGAAGTCAGTTTTATCAGCGTTCCCTGATTATGAGATTCAAGCTCTCCACCTTCAGTTTGCTGCAGGTCTTTCACATTATGCATTAGAATCTGTACATTTTCCAAGTTTTCAACTGTAATAGAATAGTCACTATTATGTCGACTGACTAATACGTGTCCAATGCTGTTTCCTTTAGTGTCTACGATTGACGTTTCTGCTGTTGAACCATCAGACAGTTCGAAGAGATGAACTGTCACTTTTTCTCCGTAGTTATATTCTGCTTTGTCATTGACCGATCCTTCTACGATTAAACTATTTGGTTTGACCAATAATGGTAAACTCATATAGTCATGCGTTTCGTGATACCAGCGTCCGCCCGTATAAGACTTATTTGTCAAATAGTTCGTCCATTTCCCTTCAGGAACATAGAAATCCACCTCTCCTTTGTCATTGAAGATCGGAGCGACAAGCAGGTTTTCACCCAACATGAATTGTCTATCTAATGTATGACACGACAAATCTTCAGGAAATTCCAGAACCATAGACCGCATCATTGGTATTCCTTTAGTTGCTTTGACTGCTTCATTCATCAAATAAGGCATCAAGCTTAATTTCAGTTTCGTAAATTTTCGGGTAACATCTACGGCTTCTTCGTCATAAACCCATGGCACTTTATATTCTTTACTGCCGTGATATCGACTGTGTGATGACAGCAGGCCAAATTGAGTCCACCGTTTGTACAAGTCTGACGTTGATCCTTCTTCAAAACCACCAATATCATGGCTCCAGTAACCGAATCCACTCATTCCAAATGAGAGCCCAGCTCTTAAAGATTCTGCCATTGAAGGGTAATCAGAGGTACTATCCCCACCCCAATGCACAGGGAACTTCTGTCCGCCGACTGTTGCAGAACGTGCAAACACAACAGCTTCATGTTTACCGCGTTTGTCTTCCAATAAATCAAAGACGACCTGATTGTAAACCTGTGAGTAGTAATTGTGCATTCGTTCAGGATCGGATCCGTCATAATAGACAGCATCAACCGGAATCCGTTCGCCAAAATCTGTCTTAAATGAATCGACTCCCATATCCATTAATCGTGATAAATGATTCTGATACCACTCAACTGCTTCAGGATTTGTAAAGTCAATAATAGCAAGTCCCGCTTGCCACTTATCCCATTGCCATACCTCGCCATTTGGACGTTTGATAAAGTAGCCTTTCTCCATGCCGATATCAAATAGAGGTGATTTCTGACCCACATACGGATTAATCCAGACACAGATCTTCAACCCTTTTTCTTTTAAGCGTGTCAGCATTCTTTCTGGTTCAGGGAACATGCGCTTGTCCCATTCGAAGTTGACCCACTCATATTCTTCCATCCATAGACAATCAAAATGGAACACTTCGAGAGGAATATCCCGCTCAATCATTCCATCAACAAAGTGATTGACGGTGTCCTCATCATAATCCGTCAGAAAGGATGTGCTCATCCATAATCCAAACGACCAGGCTGGAGGTAGTGTCGGTTTTCCTGTTAATGTGGTGTAGTTTTCGAGTACATTTTTCATTGAGTCACCCGCCACAATATAGTATTCCATAACCTCACCCGGTACACTGAACTGTACTCGTGACACTTTCTCGCTGCCTATTTCATAACTCACTTTTTGAGGCGTGTTAACAAATACACCATATTCACGATTACTCATGTAGAATGGAATGTTCTTGTAGGCCTGTTCAGTACCCGTTCCTCCGTCAGCATTCCAGATATCGACTGTCTGTCCGTTTTTGACAAAATTTGTGAACCGTTCACCTAATCCGTAGATCTTTTCATCGACATCCAAAGACAGTTGTTCACTAATATATGCCTGATTCAAAGTATTATCTCGAATATAAGCTTGTCCTCTAGGTTTACTTGATGTCAGAACTTTGCCATTTCGCTCAAATGTGATTTCGTAAGGTGCTGTTTTTTTGATAATTGCTTTTAGGTCACCTGATTGAAATACAGCTATCTCATCATCATCCTCTATTGAAACATCCGGATTAGAATGAGACAGTTCAAAATCAGGTCCCTTATTGATTGTTCCTTTATGATGGTAGACTTTGACTCCTATGATGTTCTCATGGGGTGATGTCAGTTCGATCGTCAACATCCCACTGTCCAGTGTTGCCCCTTTGTCTCCGATGTATCTGAAGGGTGCAAAAAGTGTCAATTTGTTGTCCGTCTGTCTTGTTGCATAAATATGTGCTGGATAATCCACTTCGTATCCTTCTTTGACCATCCATCCGCCGTCTAAATACTTCATCATTTCACCTCTAATTAATATTTTCACCATTATCAGCAATTAACTCTTTGTACCAGTGGTAGCTTTTTTTCGGTATCCTTCTCATTTCTTTCTCGTCCTGCTCCGTCCGGTCTACATATACAAATCCATAGCGTTTTTTATAGCCATTCAACCAGCTCAACAAATCTGTAAAAGACCAGGCACAGTACCCAATCAGTTCTACGCCGTCGGTAACTGCTTTTTTCATTTCCATGATATGCTGATTCAAGTAATCAATGCGGTAATCATCTTCAATTGTGCCCTCATCAGTGACCATATCTTTTGCACCCAGCCCATTTTCAGTAACAAATAAAGGCAAATCATACCTTGCATATACTTCTCTTAACGCTACTCGAAAGCCTACAGGATCAATTTCCCAACCCCACTCTGTTTTATTTAAGTATGGGTTCTCACTTGACTGAAACATTGGAACTTCCGGACTTTGGGACTGTTCTTCTTTAGGCTGCATCAAGTAAGGATCGGTTGCTGAAAAATTTTTATCGTTTAATGATTCGATCGACTTACTCTCTATTTTGTTCTGTGCAACTGTTCCACCATGATAGTAATTGATACCAAGAAAATCAGGTTTTGCCTGCTTCAGCAACTCCAGGTCGCCTGATTCGATGGTCGGCGCAATACCTTTTCGCTCAAGTTGTTTGAATGTAAAGGTAGGGTATTTCCCTTTGCAATACACATCAAGCCACCAGCTGTTATTAAAGTCAGTCGCATTTTCAGAAGCTAATACATCATCCGGGCTGGCTGATAGAGGATACACAGGCCCATAACCGAAGCTAGGACCAATTTTCCCCTTAGGGACCATTTTTCTGAATAGCTTGATAGCTTCAGCATTTGCCAGATTGATAATATGGTTGGCTTCAAACAGACGCTTAGTATCTGTGGCGTTTGGTGGATGAGACGCCCAGCGGTATCCCATGCTTGTAAAGACATTCTGTTCATTAAATGTGACCCAATAGGTTACTTTCTTGCCTAAGCGTCCATACAACACTTGGCAGTACTGCTTGAATGCCTGAATCACTTCCCTGGATTCCCATCCCTTGTATTTTTCTTGTAGTGCGAGTGGAAGGTCCCAGTGGTATAAAGTCAATACGGGTTCGATATTGTAAGCAATCAGTTCGTCTACAAGGTTTTCATAAAAGTCCAGTCCTTCTTTATTTACTTTCCCTTCACCGTCCGGAAGTATACGGGACCAGGAAACTGAGAAACGGTAAGCTTTTAACCCCATTTCAGACATCAGTCGGATATCTTCTTTATAACGGTTGTAATGATCAATAGCGACATCTCCATTTGTACCTTCAAACGTCTTTCCGGGGATTTTAGTAAATTCGTCCCAAATTGAAGGCCCTTTTCCATCAGCGTCAAATGCCCCCTCTATCTGATAAGCCGCGGAGGCCGCTCCCCATAGAAAATCTTCTGGAAATGCTTCTAGTTTGTCGTGATACATAATCGGCTCCTTTATAGTTGTATTTCTTTCATTTCACTGCTTGTGAAAAATGAATAGGCTCCTATCAATCCGGCATTGTTTTTGTAAAATGCTGTCTCAATAGCTGTTTTGTAATCATTCCAGTGCGGGTTGCTCTCCAATTTTTTCAGCAGCATCGGAAGCAGTTTCTGATTCGCGCTGATGCCTCCTCCAATAACAATTTTTTGCGGATTGAATGATGCAGCGATATTGAATACTCCCGCTGCTAAGTATGTTATCCACTCATCAACAAGCTCGGCTGTTTCCCGTTCAAAACTGATTTCATCAATAATCAGTTTCGCATCGACTAGGGTTGAAGGAAACAGGAATTTCTTTTCTTTGTAGCTTTTTATCAGAGCAGATGTGGAAGCCAACTCATGCATTGTCCCATCTGGGTGATGACCGATATCTAAACGCATCATGCCGAATTCACCTGTTTTAAAATCTTTTCCGTAGATGATTTCGCCGTTGAATGCAATCGCTCCTCCTATACCCGTTCCTATAGTCATTAGGACAACATCCTGAAGCCCTTTAGCAGCCCCACTCGTCATCTCAGCAACTAATGCACAGCGTGCGTCATTTTCTACGTGAATAGGATAACTGAAATGCTCAGAAAGTAATTTTTTAATATTCTTATTGTACAAATGCCAGATAGCTCCTGCAGTAATGGTTTGTCCAGAGCGATTGTCAACAATTCCAGGAATACTAATGCCAACGCCCGAAATAGCTGTTCTGTTCTCATAATTTCTGATTTTTTTGACTAGAACACTGATAAATTCTTCAGTTGATGTTTGAACAGTGGGAGTCGAACCCCTCGATTGTATTTCACCTTCGTCAGATATAAGAGCATACTTTATATCTGTTCCTCCTATATCAAAACAAACAATTGCCATATCATTTAGCTCCTTCGATTCTCTTCAAAAAGAAGAGATGAAAAGTATCCCTTCCTCGAAAGGCAAGAACACTTTTCATCTGTCATTTTTCTTACTCGACTTCTCCCCATAGTTCAATTCTATTGTTAACTAAATCCGTCATTTCTTCATTTGCTTCTTCAACACCGAAGGATATCAATTGATCCTGCATTTCATCCCAGATTGCATCGAAGTTGTCCGGATCCGCCAGAATTGCTTCAGTTATTTTTTGAGTAGTGTAATCATCTGCTCGCTGCTGAACGATATTAACCTGGCTGTCTGTTGGAAGAGGAATTTCATAGGCTCTACCGTGATTCGGAATGCCCAGATCTTCAGGAGCCGGGAATAAATCAACCCATAAATTAGCCCCGTACTGATCTAATGTTTCGATTTCTGCATCAACAAAATTCTCGCGGATATCTTCTTCTGTTGTTCGCGTGATGCTCTGACCGTTAGAATCAACGGCACCGTTACCCCATTGTGGGAAGGGATACGCGTATTGTCCAACACCAGTATCAAAAGCATAATTTGTATTCGTTTGAGCATTTTCTCTGTCTTCATCTAATTGAACGCGTTCTCCATCTACTATTTCGTAGTTAACGCCTTCAACACCCCAGTTTGCCAGTATTTGAGCTTCTTCTGAAGCCATCCAGTCCAGGAAGTCGAATGCCTCTTCAGTATAGTCAGAATCTGAACTGATTGAGATGCCTGTTGTACCAGTAAATCCATAATCTCTAGTACTCATTGGTACTATGTCATCATTTAAAGTGACGGGTAATGGTGCCCATAATCCCCACTCATTATTTTCTGAACGAAGTGCCGCTTCTGCCGCACCTATATTCCAGTCCTGATCAGCAATAGCCAAAACTCTTCCAGTCGATAGTTTTGAGATATAAGTGTCGTGTGTTTGTGTGAATGATTCCGGATCCAGCAATCCTTTCGCATTCATACCGTTTAACCATTTAAAGTACTCTCTGAATTCTTCTTTCTGGAATTTATAGGTTGTTTCACCTGTTTCTTCATCCACTTGCCATTGACCATCATCTTGGAATCCTGCAACGAAACCAGCTGGATTACCTACCGTTATCAGCCAGCGCCAGTCGCTTCCGGATAAACTCATCGGAATCCACTCTTCACCGTTTTCGTTAGTCGGATTCTCTTCCAGGAACTGAACGAGTGCATCTTCATATTCTTCCAGGGTGCTAATTTCCGGGTAATCCAAATCTCTAAGAACTCCTAATTGCAGCATCATTGTACCGCTTGTCTCAAGATACTGGTTTTCGACTCCACCTGTTCCGACATGGTAAATCTGAGGATCATCCAAGTTATTACGCAGACGATCTAGTTGGTCTCCGTACATGGCTTTAAGATTGTCCCCGCGTTCTTCGATCAAATCATCCAAAGGTTGAACTGCACCAGAATCGATCAGCTGATTGATTCCGCCTTTACCAAATATAAGATCTGGAAAATCTCCGCTTCCTATCATTAAAGCAATCGCTTCAAGATCATCTCCGCCTACTGGGTATGATATATCCAATTGGACACCTGTTCTTTCAGTGATTTCTTGTGCTACGGCATTATCGAATCCGTCACTCTGAGGAAGATCTGCATGAAACATAGTTAATGTAACGGGATCATTTGATCCGTCATTATTATCTGATGAATTATTTGAGGCTGTCTCTCCATCTCCATTACCACACGCTGATAAAATCAAAGCACTTGTTAATACCACTGGTCCCACTAATTTCTTGATAGACATTTATTTTTTCCTCCTGTTTTTTAGCTTTTTACTGCTCCTAAAGTTAAACCTGATACAAAGTATTTTTGTAAAAACGGATAAACTATAACAATTGGTACGGTAACAATAATAGTCGCGGCCATCTTAATTGATTCTGGTGTCGTTCTGATGATCGTTCCTTCAGCCTGGTTCAATTGATGAACTTGAGAAGATGTCATAGACTGTGCATTGCCTAATATCTGCATCAGTTCGTACTGTAGTGTGGTTAAATTGACATTGGATCCTGCGTATAGATAAGTATCAAACCAGTTATTCCATTGCCCTACCGCTGTAAACAGAGCAACTGTTGCCAGTACGGGCATACACAATGGCATAATAATTTTTAGGAAAATGGTGATATCATTGGCCCCATCAATCTTAGCTGATTCTTCCAGCGCTTCAGGCAATCCGTCAATGAATGACCGTATGACAATCACGTTGAATGCATTCAGCAAAGCTGGAATGATATAGACCATAAACGAGTTCATCAATCCTACATTTCTGATAATCAAGTAAGTCGGCACCAATCCACCACTCACGTACATCGTCAGAACAAGAATAATCCCAAGTGGTCTTCTTAAGATATAGTTTTTTCTGCTCAGTATATACGCCAGTACTGCACATGAAAAAGTAGCTGTTATTGTGCCAATAACGGTTCGTAAGACTGAATTTCTGAAGGCAATGATCCAGTTGTTATTCCCAGAGAATATTTCTCTATAGTTCTGAAGAGTAAAATCTCGAGGAAAAATGGTTAAGCCTCCGCGAGCCGTGTCCACTGCATTGTTCAACGAAATGGCCAGAACATGCAGGAAGGGATAGAGTGTTAAGACAATGACGATCATCATGAATAATCCTATAAAGACATCTGTTTTTGTTGGACGCTCACTCCATTTCTTTCTGATTTTAGAATTGACTGTTTTACCTTGGCTGTTGATTATTGTTGTTTCCATAGTATAACCCCTCGTATTATAAGTTTATGGTACTAATCTTAGTTAGTATTGCTTGGATATTCTGGGATATTCCCTAATAATAGGGCCATGGAATAGGTCCACCG
>NZ_PVTO01000018.1 GCF_003003275.1 Alkalibacterium olivapovliticus | reverse complement strand
GCTTACTTAAGATATTGAACCGCCGTATACGGAACCGTACGTACGGTGGTGTGAGAGGACGATAAATGAATTAATCATTTATCTCCTACTCGATTAAAATCATAATTGCAATAGAATGACTAGCATAAACCAGTCGACTTTAGTGAAATGGTTGTGCAGTGTAACAGTCGTTAAAGCAGGCTGGATTTGGTAAACTGTAGATACAGATTTTGATTAGAAAGGATATCATATGGACACACTTATAACTGGAATAGAAACAGCAGATTATTCAGGAATCAGGTTTTGGATATGGGCTATAGTTGGGTTTTGCCTTATTTTACTCATTCGTTTTGGATTAAATGAAGGATTAAAACGACTGGTCAGTAATGAACGAACCCGTTTGTTTCTGACGACCATTCTGAACTGGCTGACATTCTTTGCTGTTATTATATACTTATTTACGTATTTTTCACGGACATCTTTTATATACCAGACGCTTTTTGTATTTGGGGATACAGACATTACAATTTTTCTAGTGCTGACGATTTTATTTTCTCTCGTGTTAGCTGTTAAAATTTCCAATGCGATCCGGTCATATATCTTACCGACTGTTTATGAGAAATATGGCTTAGATAGAGGAGTACAGGCCTCTATGAATACATTCTTTCATTACACAATTATCACGATAGCTATACTGATTGCGTTCTCTTCAATTGGCTTTAATTTGACGAGCTTTACTGTGTTCGCCAGTGTTCTTGGTGTAGGGATCGGGTTTGGCCTTCAGAATGTCATGTCCAACTTTATTTCGGGTCTGATCATCTTATTTGAACGTCCGATCAAGGTGGGGGACCGCATTATTATAGACGGCACGATCGCGGATGTCGAAGAAATCAAACTAAGAGCAACTGTGGTGCGCACACGTATGCATGAGCGGATGATCATTCCTAATTCTTATTTCCTGGAAGAAAAATTCGTGAATCGCTCCTATGCCGACACGAGACTGAGAATAGCGGTCGGCGTGGGCGTTTCTTATGGCAGTGATGTGATGCTCGTCAAACGACTTCTTAAGGAAGCGGTGATTGAACTGAGAGAAGAAAGCTGGCCCAATATTCTCTCAGACCCAGAACCACGTGTGTTCTTTGAAGAGTTTGGAGAATCGTCACTGGATTTCACCGTCTGGTTCTGGATCGACACACAGTCAGAAGAAAGAGAATTCAGGATTCCAAGTGATCTGCGCTTTAAGATCTTTGAGAAATTTGATCAGCATGACATCAGCATTCCATTTCCTCAGCGTGACATTCATGTAAAATCAACGCACTAATTAAGTGTTAGAAACTGTATTCTAAATAAAAAGGCTGCATCAGCTGCTAAAAGTGTAAGGGGGACTTTTAGCAATGAAGCAGCCTTTTTTTGAGCCCTTAAAGTATGGGATCATCCAGCGTATTGTGTGTATTCAGTTCAGTGATTGTGCCTGTTTCCAAATAGACGATCCATTCACAGATATTTGTGACGTAATCACTAATCCGTTCCAGATTTCCAGCAACTAAAATGTAGTTAGTTGCGCCTAAAACGAGCTCAGGATCTTTTTTCATTTCGTCTACAGTCTCAGCATGTATTTTAAATGCCATCTCATCAATCGTATTGTCTTGAGCAGCGATATCTTTTGCTGCTGCAATATCTAGTTCTACGTAGGCAGTCAGTACTTTTTCAACTAATATTTTAACGTCATCTGCCATATCGGCTAGATTTTGCTCGATAGCATAATTTCGCTTATTGCCTTTTCCACGGATAGTTGCCTTGGCAATATTTACAGCGTGATCGCCCATTCGCTCCAAATCGGCACAGGCTTTCATAACAGTAATAATCCGTCTCAGGTCACTTGAAACAGGTTGCTGCAGCGCAATCAGTTCAATAGATTTTCTTTCCACTTTAACTTGTAGTTCATTGATGACCGGGTCGTTCAGTATAATGCTTTTAGCTAATTCTTTGTCGTGAGAAGTAAAAGCTTTAACTGATTTGTAAATCGATTCCGAGACCATTAGCCCCATCTGGGAAAATTGATAGTGTAAATTTTTTAATTCTTCTTCAAATACTTTTCTCAAATTGCTCACCTCATTTGATTATTTTCTGGCATATTTAAAAGCTGGTAGCATAATGTTTTAATGATTTTATCTAATCTTATCCAAATTTACCAGAGATATAATCATCTGTACGCTTATCATTCGGATTTGAATACATTTTCTCAGTTGCATCGAATTCTACAACCTCTCCATTTAAAAAGAAAGCTGTTTTATCTGAAATTCGGGCAGCCTGCTGCATGTTATGTGTCACGATAATAATACTGTAATCTTTTTTCAGTTCCTGGATCAGATCTTCAACTTTAGCTGTAGATAGAGGATCCAGAGCTGATGTAGGTTCATCCATCAAAATAACATCAGGTTCAACCGCAAGGGCTCTGGCTATGCAAAGACGCTGCTGCTGTCCTCCAGAAAGTCCGAAGGCATTCTCGTTTAAGCGGTCTTTAACTTCATCCCACAGTGCCGCCCCTTTCAAACTTTTTTCAACTACTTCATTTAGAATCGTTTTGTTTTTAATCCCATGTATCCGCGGGCCATAGGCAATGTTATCATAGATAGATTTCGGAAAAGGATTTGGTTTTTGAAAAACCATGCCGACTTCCGTTCTTAGCGTTTCAACGCTTGATTTAGAATCGAAAATATTAGATTCTTTGTAGTTTATGTCTCCTTTCATTTTAACCGATGGCACTAATTCAACCATGCGGTTCAACGTTTTAATAAATGTAGATTTACCGCATCCTGAAGGGCCGATGATGGCTGTCACTTGTTTATGCGGGATATCTAGTGAAATATCTTTTAAGGCGTGAGTATCTCCATACCACAAATTAAAATCTTTCACGGAATAGATTAATTTTTCTGATTCTTGATTTTTCATAATGACCTCCATGGTTAATAGCGTTTAGTATATTTGTTTCGGATGACGATGGCGAGAGAGTTCATAAGAATCAGTATGACTAATAATACGATACTTCCCGCTGCTGCTACGGCTTGGAAAGCAGCTTGGGGTCTTCCGGCCCAGTTGAATATTTGAATAGGTAACACCGTAAAACTTGAATAAATAGAATCCGGTAGATAAGCAATAAAGGCCATGGCCCCAATCATCAGTAGAGATGCTGTCTCACCTACTGCACGGGATAGGGATAATATAGCGCCTGTTAAAATTCCAGGTGTGGCTGCCGGTAGGACAACAGTTCTAATGATTTGCCATTTTGTAGCGCCCATCGCATAGGCTGCTTCATACTGTTCTTGTGGAATCGAGCGAATAGCTTCCTTAGCAGCTACTACAATAATAGGAAGAATCAGTAAAGACATAGTTAGTCCACCTGCTAATATACTTCTTCCCATTGCAAAAAATCGAACAAATACGGTCAGACCCAATAGTCCAAAGACAACTGAAGGGACACCCGCTAGATTGGAAATGTTCAATTCTATAAACCGAGTCAGTCTGTTTCTTGGAGCGTATTCTTCCAGATAAATAGCCGTTCCTACACCTAAAATCAGTGATACCGGGATAGTTATGCCCATTACCCAGACTGTACCGGCGATGGCCGCTTTAATACCAGCGTCTTCAGGACGTCTAGATGCGTAGTTTGTCAGAAAATTCCAGTTTAAATAGCCGATCCCCTGTGTGAAAATTCGAATAAGCAAGGTGGCTAAGACAATCATTCCAAATGCTGTAGATAAGAAGAACAGCACACGACCAATTTTGTTGTAGGCTACGCGGCGATTGGTTTTGTTCTCGTTGATAACGATCCGTTTCTCTTTCATTAGTAAACCTCCCTAAACCTGCGAGAAAAGTAGTTGGCAATTATATTCATTAAAAGAGTGAATACAAAAAGCAACATGCCTACTGCATAAATACTGTAGTAAATAGTGGACCCGAATGTGGCATCACCCATACTGACCTGTACAATATAAGCTGTCATAGTCTGTATCGATTCTGTCGGATTGAATCCCATATTTGGCGTTGATCCGGCAGCTGTAGCTACAATCATCGTTTCACCGATAGCTCTAGACAAGGCTAAAACTAAAGAAGAGATGATCCCACTCAATGAACCCGGTATAACTATTTTCAGCGCAACTTCCAGTCGTGTGGCACCCAGTGCAAATGCCCCATCACGCATAGCTTGAGGAACAGCATTCATGGCTTCTTGAGATAAAGAGGCGACTTGAGGGATAATCATGATCCCTACAACAATACCAGGACTTAAGGCATTAAAAATAGGTAAAGTAGGGATAAAACTTTGCAGTAAAGGCGTTACGAACGTTAAAGCAAAAAGACCGTAAACAACGGTCGGGACGCCTGCCAGTACCTCTAGAATCGGTTTAATAATTTTTCTGTTTCGTTCACTGGCATACTCACTCAGATAAACAGCAGAGCTAAGTCCAAGAGGAACAGCTACCATCATAGCTATTGCAGCTATAGTAAAGGTACCCGATACCAATGGCCAAATACCAAAACTGGGATCATTTCCGAAAAACGGATACCATTCTGTACCTGTTATGAAGTCTACAAAGGACACTTGAGTAAAGAAGTAAAATGTTTCAATTAATAGGGTATACACAATACCGATGGTGACTAAAATAGAAAAAGCAGCCATGAGAAAGAACACTTTAGGCATGGTTTTTTCGATTCTGCTATTAGAGGATCGTGCTTGTTTTTTTTCTTTGATCAGTTCACGTATGGTTGGTTGCAAGGTATTCACTCCTAGAAAAATGCCCCCGATTAAGTATCGGGGGACATCTTATAAATTAAATCGGTGGTTTTATCTTAATGATTCAAGCAGTTCCAGATTTTCTTCGTAGATGGCATCATCCAAAGCGACATAGCCTACTTCACTGGCCATTTCTCCAGCCATTTCAAGTGTATATTTAGTGAATTCATATACTGCATCATCTTCACTCACGGAGTCATTTCTGACGTAGATGAATAATGGTCTTGATAATGGTTCGTATGATCCGTCTTGTACAGTTTGATCATCCGGAGTAACAGCTTCACCTTCGCTGTTTTCAATAGGAACGATTTTAACAGTGTCCTGATTTTCTGCGTAATAGGCATAACCGAAGTAGGCTAATCCGTTTAATGAACCGGCTGTTCCTTGAACTAAGACGTTATCATCTTCAGATAAAGTAGCTTGTCGGTCAATTTGTTCGCCGTCCAAGATAACTTCATCGAAGTAATCGTAAGTTCCAGAGTCAGTACCAGGGCTGAATAACAGGATTTCTTCATCCGGCCAGCCTTCTCTAACATCCGCCCATGTTTCAACGTCGCTGCTATCCAACCAAATCATGGCAAGTTCTTCCAGAGTCAGGTAATCGACCCAGTCATTTTCAGAGTTCACAACAACTGATAAACCATCTAAAGCGATTTGAAACTCAGTGAATTCAATGCCAGCTTCTTCTAAAAGTTCAGCTTCTTCATCTTTCATTGGACGGGAAGCGTTAGCGATATCCGTTTCGCCAGCGATAAAGCGTTCCATTCCGCCGCCAGTACCAGAAATACCGATTGTAGCCTGAACATCAGGATAAGCTATCGAGAATTCTTCGCCTACTGCTTCTAAGATTGGGAATACAGTTGAAGAACCATCTATTTGAACAGAACCGGAAATATCACCAGTACCTTCTTCTGCAGTTCCTTCAGTTTCTGTATCTTCGCTTCCGGTATCTTCAGTGTTTCCGCCGTCTGCTGTTTCATTTCCACAAGCAGCTAACAGTAATGCCATACTTAAAATAGTTCCGTATTTCATTGATTTATTCATTCTCATCAATTATCCCTCTTTTTATAATAGTTTGGTTTCTCTTGTCTACACCCTTATAATAACCCCTTATAATTAAGGAGTTGAAAATTTAATGTAAAAAGAATGTAAATTTTAGAAGATGTATGTTAAACCGCCTATGTTTACCTTATTATTAAGGTATGGAATAGACACCCCCTATTTAGAATGAGTCCAGAAGTAAAGAGATATTGCTTGATTCTATAATGAAACAAATGAAAAATAAAAGGAAAATCAAAAAGATGTGAATGGAGAATCAGATGAAAAAAGTATTGGTAGTAGAAGATGATTTGTCTATTGGAAAGTTGCTTGAATATAATCTGGTCAAAGAAGGATATGAAGTAGATGTCGTGACGGATGGCAATGAAGGACTAAAAAGAGCGTTGTCCAGTGAGTATACGATTATTCTGCTGGATTTGATGCTGCCGGGAAAAGATGGCATGGATATCTGCAGAGAATTAAAGCAGGAAAAAAATGACACGCCCATTATTATGCTGACCGCTAAAGACTCAGAGATTGATAAAATAATTGGGCTTGAAATCGGTGCAGATGATTACATTACTAAACCGTTCAGTCCACGTGAAGTGGTTGCCCGGATAAAAGCTATATTAAGACGGTCGAATAAGAGTGAAGTTAAAGAGTCGTCACTAGACGTCAGCGAAGAGGAGCTCGTCCTAAATGATTTGACGATTTACCCTGATAAATACGAAGTGTACCTTAAAGGGAAACTGATTGAATTCACACCAAAAGAATTTGAGCTGTTACTGTATCTGGCCAAGCATAAAAACCGAATACTCAGCAGGGAACAACTGCTGCTGGCTGTCTGGGATTATGATTATTCTGGCGAGACTAGGATAGTGGATGTTCATGTCAGTCATCTCCGGGAGAAAATCGAAGAGAATCCGAAAATTCCTGTCTATATTAAAACGGCTAGAGGATTCGGTTATAAATTTGAGGTTCCAAAATGAAACAGCTACGGGTTCGGATTCTCGGATTTCTCACATTGACCCTGGTCGTATTTTCTATTCTTTTCATCTATATGGCGACCGCCATTATTGAAAGACAGGCATTGACTCAGCAGGGCACCGATTTAAGCGTTCAGCTTAGAACTCTGGAAAGTCAGCTGGACAGCAATGATTTAACTGAAACGGACTTGGATATGATCAGTGCACAGCTGGAGTCTACAGCTTTAGTTATTGAAGAGAGGATCACGCTGATCGGAACCGATGGAGAGATATGGTATGACACGCATGCCCCTATTGATACTCTAGAAAATCATGGGGACCGTCCTGAGATCCAGCAGGCAATTGAGGGAGAGGCGATAGGTGATTTCAGCCGAACCAGTGAAAGTACGGGGGATACCCTTTATTATGTAGCGACTCCTCTTATCAATGCCGACGGATCTGTCATTGGCTTTTTAAGGCTATCCAAACGGATCGAAGACATGTCAGGCGTAACAGATCAGCTGGTTCAGGCATTGCTCATATTTATCGTCATAGCTGTGCTGGTGGCGCTGATTTATACACAATACTGGACAAGAAAAATCACAAGACCGTTGAACAATATTAAAACAATTGCGGACGTCTTATCTTATCAGGACTACAATGTCAGGTATTATTCCTCTTCTTATAAAGAAGTCGATGAATTGGGACAGTCCATAAATAATTTAGCTGTCAATCTGAACAGTCAGATGAACGAAATTACAGAGAACGAACTGAAACTGAAAGAACTGATTAATCATCTAGTAATCGGTGTACTGGTTGTTGAGAAAGATAAAACGATCAGTATGATCAATCCCGCAATGACTAACGTATTAGGGGAAGATTTATTTGGGAAAGTGGATCGGCCTTTCTATGAGGGGTTACACAGTTCAGATTTGATAGCCATGATCGAAAAAGCAATGCAGACTCAAACAATTCAAAACAGGGAAATCCAGATGATCTATCCGAAAGAGAAAATCGTGGATGTCAACGTGGTACCAGTCATAAGCGATTCACTGGAAACCATCAATTATATCGTGCTAGTCTATGACATTACTGAAATCAGACGCCTCGAGAAGGTGAGATCAGACTTCGTAGCCAATGTGTCACATGAACTGAGGACACCTATTACAGCAGTCAAAGGGTTCAGTGAAACGCTCCTTGATGGTGCTCTTAAAGATGAAGCTGTTTTGGTGGAATTCCTCGAGATTATTTATAAAGAATCCAGCAGACTTGATGCGATGGTCAATGATATTTTACATCTGTCAAAACTTGAACAGAGGCAGGTAAGTGACGTTAGAGAAAAAGTGAAGGTCAAGGCAGTTGCAGAAGAAGTGATTCAAATACTGCACCAGAAAATCGACGCTAAACAGATTACTGTTCAGTTGACCGACCGGGATCAGGCTGAACTGACTATCGATCCGGGTCATTTAAAACAAATCTTCATCAATCTGCTGGCGAATGCCGTATCCTACACGCCCCAAAATGGTGAAGTATCCGTTCTAATTGAAAAAATAGACACTGAAGTGGTGTTGACCATAAAAGATACGGGTATAGGTATACCACAGGACCAGTTAAATCGGATCTTTGAACGATTCTACAGAGTGGACCGGGCGAGAAGTCGAAATATGGGGGGCACTGGTCTGGGATTATCAATCGTCAAGTGGATTGTGGAGAATAATAACGGGCGAATTGAAGTGGAAAGCACTGAACACAAAGGGTCTATTTTCAGAGTTATATTACCAATATCCAATTGATTAAGCTTATGAATAGTTATGTATAATACAAAATCACATTTAATGAAAGCAGATAAATTCAGGCTGCTTTCATTTTTGTTTGAAAATCTATAGATTAAAAATGAGATTTTGTGTATACTATTTTAATATAACTGATATTATAATGTTAATATAATGAGAGGAATTCGGGTATGAAATTAGGGGAGAAGATTAAAACTAGGAGAAAAGAAATAAAAATGACTCAAGCTGATCTTGCGGACGGGATTTGTACGCAGGCAATGATCAGTCGTATTGAAAAAAAGAAAGTCAGACCGAGCCGAGAGTTGATGGAAAAAGTGGCGGAACGCTTAGAAGTTTCAATTCACTACTTCTACGGGGAAGACTCTATTGAGAGCCGGTATTCTAAAACTGCACAATTATGTAAAATCATTCGTCAGCACCTGGAAAGAAGAGAGTACGAGTCAGTTTCTTATCTGATCGAATCAAATGAGGAACTGATAGAGAATACTGTCGGAGAAGACAAAGATTTTTTCGACTGGATAAAAGGTCTATTATTTGGCTATAGGGATGGGGACAATGACAAGGCCTTAGAGTATCTGATCAAAATGGAAACAGGAGTGAAAAACGGGGAACTCCGCGTTGAAGTAATCGACAGTATTGGCAATCAGTATCTCAGGAAAAAGGATTATGCTAAGGCAGAAGCCTATTATCAAAAAGGATTCGATTCATTTGCAGAGTGGATGAATCATGAAAAGAAAGCCAAGCTGCTTCTGAATTATTCAATCTGTCTGTCAAGAAAAGGCAAGTATGCGGACTGTCTGGATAAGGTCATGCAGGGGCTGGAACTCGTGATAGAGAAGAAAACACTGTTTCTGCTGGGCGATTTTTTATATTATAAGGGGTATAGCCTTGAAAATCTGGGACAAACTGAAGAGGCTGTGGAAGCATACCAGAAAGCCCAAACCATTTTTGATATCCAGCAGAACGAGAAGTATCTGCTGATCACAAAATTGGCTAAGGAAAAACTGGAACTGACACAATAGACCAGTCGGAATAGAGCCATAGACAAAAGGAACCAGCTGCTGAGGCAGCTGGTTCCTTTTTAAAAATATATTAATGCTAGCCGTTAACGATTTTTGACGTAATGTCTAACGTACGGTTAACCTGATGTTCAACTGCGCCTTTAACGTCTTCCTGCATTTCGCCTTCGCCATTCACTGTTACAGAGGTTCCGTATGGATTTCCGCCTGCTCCGAACAATACAGGATCTGAATAACCAGGAGTCACGATGATTGCTCCCCAGTGCATCATAGAGGTGTAAAGTGACAAGATCGTTGCTTCCTGACCACCATGTGGGTTCTGAGCTGAAGTCATGGCACTGACCACTTTATTGACCGTTTGTCCACTTGCCCATAATCCGCCTTGAGAATCAATGAACTGTTTCAATTGTGCAGGCATTGTTCCGAAACGTGAAGGTGCACTGAACAAAATAGCGTCTGCTGATGTGA
This sequence comes from Alkalibacterium olivapovliticus, assembly GCF_003003275.1. Classification (GTDB taxonomy): domain Bacteria; phylum Bacillota; class Bacilli; order Lactobacillales; family Carnobacteriaceae_A; genus Alkalibacterium; species Alkalibacterium olivapovliticum. The sequence continues at coordinate 43,773 of NZ_PVTO01000018.1, read as the reverse complement.
TATCGTCAGAAGAAGCTTCTGGAATATCTTTAGTTGCGTCGTAGTGTGCTTTCCAGGCTGGGTTGGATTCGATTGCGCCCATAGGTGCCAGTTCAGTGACTTTAACTAAACGGACCTCTGCCCCTTTTGCTTCTGCAGCAGCTTTAGCCCACTGAGCCATCTGGAAGTTTGTTCCTGTTGAGCTATAATAGATGATCGATAATTTTAATGACATACATCATTCTCCTTTTTAGTGTGTAATTTCAATGCGATAGTATCTCGAATTCGAACTACTTACAGTTCCATAGTAACTCAAGGAAATAACTCTGTCAACTCATTTAATGGTTTTTCCTGATAGTTGAGCAGAAAGTAAAAAAAGATAGCACCTTATAAAAGGCGCTATCTTAGTGTTAAATAAGATTAACCTGGTTGTCCAGGTATTTTTGAGTCGTGTGCTTCTTTGTTTAAGTCGTCAGTTGCTTCATCAACTTCAGCAGATACTTCTACTGCAGCCTCTTCCGCTGTATCTTTAACGTCTTCTTTCAAGTCCATTGCTTCTTTTTTGATTTCTTCAGAAGCGTGGTGTAGTTGATCACGTAATTCCTGAGCTGTTTTTGTGATCGTCAGTTTGATGTTTTCACTTGCTTCACCGGCAGTTTGCTGCATTTCACCAGATTTTACTTTGGCTTTGTCTGCATATTCACCAGCGCTTTTTTTTGATTCGTCAAACTTCATTGCGATATCATCGCGTGTTTCTTTCCCGCTTTTTGGAGCGAATAGTAAACCTAGAGCTGCTCCGATTAGTGCACCTTTTAAAAATGACATGTTAATTTCCTCCCTAACGTATGATTATTATAAGTATCTTACTATATTATAGAGCAAACAATCAATTATTTAAACGAGAAGCCCTCGAAACTAAATTATGTCAATCCCATACCCTTTTTTTCAGTGGGTCAGTCCGCGTTCTTTTCACAGTGTGTGCTATAGTTTAGTTGAAGAAAACCTGTAGACTATACATCGTTTAAATCGGTTCAAAGCCTCATCTAATCAGGAGGGATAACAATGCTTTTTATTGATCGTGAAGATGCAGGTCGTCAATTGTCAGATAAAGTAAACATTGATGACAGAGAGGAAGCAGTCGTGCTGGCTTTACCTAGAGGGGGTGTCCCTTTGGGGATCATTATGGCGAATACCTATCACGTTCCATTTGATATCATTTTATCCAAGAAAATTGGCCATCCGTTTCATTGGGAATATGCAGTTGGGGCTGTATCTGAGAGAGGGGAGCCTTTGTTCAATGATTCGGAGGTAGATCAAATCGATCCGGAATGGGTATCCAGAGAAGTTTTGGACATTCGTGAAAAAATGGCTCAACGGCGAAAAACTTACTTGCCATTCCTTCAAAAACAGGTATTAAAAGAAAAGTCTGTCATCATAGTGGATGACGGGATTGCAACTGGACTGACGATGAGAGCTGCTGTTTCAGCGGTTAGAGAAGAAGGGGCTAAAGACATAACAGTGGCCGTTCCAGTCATTCCTGAAGATACCTATCGGGAGCTGGAAAAACTGGTCGATAAAGTCATTGCTTTAGAAGTCCCTACTCATTTTTTAGGAGCAGTGGGCGCTTATTATACGGTCTTTCCGCAAGTTAGTGATGAAGAGGTCATCAGACTACTCCAGTCGGTCAGATTATTTCCTGGGTAGCGTTTAATAGGGTAAGTGTAGTAAGTAAAACCAGGCAAAAGATGTTAGATTTCGTCATCTGCTTCTTGCTGGTAACTCAACTGCTGGGCTAACTAATGTCAAATATAATAACGGACGTTTGGCTTGGTCAGTATCAGCTGGCTGAGCCAAACTTTTTATCCTTTACATTCTCCTTCATCAGCAGGGTGTGATACCATTTAAAAAGGGATCGTTTTGTCAGTGAGTCATACCAAGATGCAGATATTGAGGTCTTGTGCTAGGATAAGCGTGAAAATATGAATGAGGAGGAGTCAACTGATGAAAGCCATCGTTATCGATGCATTTGGAGGAGTAGACCAGCTTCAGTTAAAAGAAATTGACAATCCTGTATTGAAAGATGACCGGATGATTGTTGAAGTGTATGCGACAAGTGTGAATCCAGCAGATGTAAAAAGACGAAAAGGATTATTTGGCGGGAAACTGCCTATGATCGTCGGAAACGATATTGCCGGAATCGTGTCTGAGGTTGGAAAAGATGTAACAGACTTTAAATCTGGTGACCGTGTCATGGCGAACGGGGCTAAGGCTTATGCAGAATTCGTGTCAGTTAATCCTGAACGGGCGGTCAAGTTGGACGATTCCGTCTCTTTTTTAGAGGCGGCTGCCCTTCCACTTGTCGGTCAAACTGCTTATGAAGCAATCGTAACACGTGGAGAAGTCAAAGAGGGCGACCGAGTGCTGATTCATGCAGGTTCAGGTGGCGTTGGCAGCACTGCTGTACAAATCGCTAAATACCTTGGTGCGTGGGTAGCGTCAACAGCAAGTGGGAAAAATCAGGAATTGCTGCAGTCTCTGGGGGTCGACCGCCCCATAAATTATGAGAAAGAGGCATTTGACGAGGTTCTTGATGAGATAGATCTCGTCTTTGATACATTAGGCGGATCTATTCAAGCTAGAAGTGTCAACGTATTGCATCCAAAAGGAAAGCTGCTCTCTATAGCCGAGAAACCTGACAGACAGCTAAGCGGTGAAAAAGAAATCGATGCGTCATTCTTCTCAATGCGTCCGACGAAAGAAGCGCTTGAGATCTTACACAAATGGCTTACGCAAGGTGTCATCAGCCCTGTGATCTCCGAAGTTGCACCATTTTCTGAAGAGGGGATCAGAGAGGCACATGAATTAAGTGAAACGGGTCATGCCAAGGGAAAAATTATGATCAAGATGAAGTCTGAATAAGTCTTATATAGAAAAAAAAACGAAACCTGGTTTACTGGGTTTCGTTTTTTGTCTGTCTGAAGTTGTAACCGGTCAATCAAAGTAATCCAGTACGAATCTGTAAAAGACGGTTTCAGCTGGCGTGAGTTCCCGTGTATTGGGTGTGATCATGCCGACGCTTCTCTCCAGATGAGGATCCAGTATGGGGACACACTTAAGAAAGTCGGTTTCATAGTCTGTTATAGCACTGTCTGGAAGGATAGTAATGCCAATACCGGCAGCGACCATTCCTTTGATGGCATCCATATCTTCTCCTTGCGTACTGACTTTTGGGTCGAATCCTTCAGTGTGACAAGCATCTATCACCAGCTTTTCCAAAATATACCCCTTTGGAAATAAAATGAAATCTTCATCCTTCAGTTCTTTGAGTGTTATGGACTCTCTATTTGCTACCTTGTGCTGTCGCGAAACCAGCAGAAGCAGCTTTTCTGAGAACAAAATATCCCCTCTGATAGCCGGATCGTCATTGATGACCGGACCGATAAAGGCAAGATTGAGTTCTCTGGATTTTATGGCGTCGATCAGAAACTGGTAGGATCCCTGACGCAGCTGAAACTGTACGTTCGGATAGTCGCTGCTGTAAGCATTAATTAAGTTAGGAAGTAAGGTTGCAGCGAGACTGGATGGGAATCCGATTTTGATAATCCCAGTTTCTGGAGCCGTAAAATCAGCGATGTGCTGCTTTGTCTGATCGAGCAGATTGATCATATCTCTGGCATGTGTCAATAAAACATGTCCTATGGGCAACAGCTTCATGTTTCGACCGACACGTTCAAATAACTGAACCCCCAGTTCGTCTTCCAGATTACTGATTTGTCTGCTGACAGCTGACTGAGCGACATTCAAGTGTTGAGCAGCATTGGACATATGCTCTCTTTCCGCTACTTCGATGAAATAGGTCAGTTGTTTCAGTTCCATTTCTCTCAACTCCAATCTAACGTTGATTGATCTCGTTATTAGATCAAACCTATCAATTATATATATTGTACGCATAATTGGTAAGGGTTACAATAGAAGGACACTATAAAAGTGCGGACAATGAATCGATTAACTGGGGGAGAAGAAAATGACTAAGTTTAATCCCATTCACGAGGCTCAGGGCCTGTACTCGCCACAATTTGAGAGAGACAATTGCGGCATCGGATTATTTGCACATATGAAAGGACTTAAAAGTCACGATATCGTAACGAAAGGCATGGAATTGCTGATTCATCTGGATCACCGTGGGGGACAAGGAAGCGACCCCAATACAGGGGACGGGTCCGGGATCATGACTCAAATTCCCGATGCATTCTTCAGAAAGGAACTGCCACACTTTAAGCTGCCTGAATCAGGTCGGTACGGCGTTGGGATGGTTTTTTTTCACAGAGGTGATGCGAGACAAGATGAGTGGGAACATGCTATCGAAGTACTCATTAAAGAAGAGGGCCAGACCCTTATCGGCTGGCGCACAGTGGCGACAGATGCAAATCTGATCGGACTTAAAGCTCAGGACTCTGCCCCTTATGTCAGACAGGTATTCATTGGTGCATCGTCCGATGTGACAGAAACGCTGGCATTTGAACGGAAATTATATATTATAAGAAAACAGGCTGAAAAACTGGCAGATGCGAATGAGAAGGCCTTTTACTTTCCGAGTTTTTCAAGTCAGACAATCGTCTATAAAGGGCTGCTGACATCTAGTCAGGTAGATCAGTTTTACCTTGATTTGCAGGATAGAGACTACACGTCAGCCTTTGCCCTAGTACATTCCAGGTTCAGTACCAATACCGTACCGAACTGGGAACGGGCGCACCCTAACCGTTACCTGATTCATAATGGCGAGATCAATACGCTGCGCGGAAATATCAACTGGATGAGAGCGCGGGAGAAAAAATTCGTCTCTGATGCGTTTGGCGAAGACTTGAAGAAAGTCCTGCCGTTACTGGATGAATCGGGGAGTGATTCCGCTGTACTTGATAACGCACTGGAGTTTTTCACATTAGCTGGACGATCACTCGCACACTCTGCAATGATGCTGATTCCTGAACCATGGGAAAATAATCCTGACATGAGTGAGAAGAAAAAAGCCTTTTATCATTATCACAGCACGTTAATGGAGCCGTGGGACGGCCCAACATCCATTACTTTTACAAATGGGAAACAGATCGCTGCTTTACTGGATCGAAATGGTCTGCGTCCTGCCCGTTATTACGTTATGAAAGATGATACGATTATTTATGCATCAGAAACAGGGGTCATTGATATCAATGAAGAAGACGTTGTCTCAAAAGAGCGTCTGAGCCCGGGGAAAATGCTGATGATCGATCTGGAACAGGGCCGTATTATTCCGGATGAAGAGTTGAAAGAACAGGTCATCAGTCAGGCACCCTATGAAGACTGGCTATCTGAGGAAGTGGTGTATTTGAAGGAAGCTGAAGCGGATGATCAGTCAGATTTGATTCCTGATTTTGTTCAAAGACAGAAAGCCTTCGGGTATACGACCGAAGATATCGAAAAGTATTTAAAACCACTGATTGAAAAGGGGAAGGATCCAATCGGCGCGATGGGGATCGATACGCCATTAGCCGTCATGTCGGATCGTCCGCAATCATTATTTTTATATTTTAAACAGCATTTTGCTCAAGTGACGAATCCACCAATAGACGCTTACCGTGAACAGGTCGTTACGTCCACTCTGACCTGGCTTGGACCTGAAGGGAATCTGCTTCATTCCGGTAAGAAAGAAAGCAACCGGATCAGTCTGGAAACACCGGTCATTAATCACAGTCAATTTAAACAACTGAACCAAATGAAAAACGACAAATATAAATCGATCACGCTCAACACCTTATTTACAGCCGATTTGTCAAAAAGTCTTAAACAACTGCAGGCACAAGTTGAACAAGCTGTGGAGTCGGGAGCTTCTCTTATCGTTTTAAGTGATTATGATATGGATGAAAATCATCTCTCTATTCCGATCCTGCTAGCGGTCAGCAGTGTCCATCAGCATCTGGTACGTAAAGGATTAAGAACACAAGCTAGTCTGATCATTTCAAGTGGCGAGGTACGGGAAGTCCACCATTTTGCTGCACTGATAGGCTACGGTGCTGATGCCATCTACCCTTATCTAGCATACGAAACGATCCGGAATGAAGTGGCAGAAGGGAATTTTGAGACCACATACGCTGAAACAGTTAAAAAATACAGACAAGCCTCTACTGAAGGGGTCATTAAAGTCATGTCCAAGATGGGCATCTCAACGATTCAAAGTTACAGAGGTGCTCAGATTTTTGAAGCGATCGGTATCGGTGAGTCTGTTATCTCAGACCATTTTACTGGAACAGCATCACAACTGGACGGCATCGATCTCGACACGATCGCACTGGAAGCCAGGATGCGTCATGAACAAGGCTATCAGGAAGAACTGTATAAATCGCTTGATTCCGGAAGTGACATGCAGTGGCGAAAAGGCGGCGAGCGCCATGTCTACAACCCACTGACCATGCATAAGCTGCAGTGGGCTGCCAGAAGAGAGGATTACAGTTTATATAAAGATTACTCTCAAGCAATCAATAAAGAACACAATGGATTTATCCGTCATTTATTTGATCTGAAATCAGACCGGGAGCCAATTGCGATAGAAGACGTTGAATCAGTCGAATCGCTATTTAAACGGTTTAAAACTGGGGCCATGTCGTTTGGCTCTCTTAGTCCGGAAGCACACGAAACCTTGGCCATCGCTATGAACCGTATAGGCGGCAAGTCCAATTCAGGAGAAGGTGGAGAAGATCCTGCACGGTTCACAAGAGATGACAATGGAGACTGGAGAAGGAGTGCCATTAAACAGGTCGCTTCAGGCCGATTCGGGGTAAACAGTCATTATCTGGTCAATGCCAATGAACTACAGATCAAAATGGCGCAGGGAGCGAAGCCTGGTGAAGGCGGACAACTCCCTGGGGAGAAAGTATATCCATGGATTGCAAATGTTCGGAATTCGACCACTGGAGTAGGTCTGATTTCACCTCCTCCGCACCACGATATTTATTCGATAGAAGATCTCGCACAGCTGATACATGATTTAAAAAATGCGAACCGTAAAGCGAGAATCAGTGTGAAACTGGCTGCAAAAGCTGGAGTCGGGACCATTGCTTCAGGTGTGGCAAAGGGGAATGCAGACCTTATATCAATCGTCGGATACGATGGTGGGACAGGGGCTTCACCTAAAACCAGTATCCGTCACGCTGGTCTGCCTTGGGAATTGGGGCTGGCTGAAACGCATCAGACACTGCTTATGAACGACCTCCGCGGACGCGTGACACTCGAAACAGATGGAAAACTCCTGACAGGCAGAGATGTTATCCTGGCGGCCTTAATAGGGGCTGAAGAGTATGGATTTGCGACTGCTCCACTGGTTGTTTTGGGATGCGTCATGATGCGTGTCTGTCACTTGGATACGTGTCCGGTGGGTATTGCTACACAGAACCCTGAATTGCGGAAAAAATTTATGGGGAAACCAGAACATGTCGTGACCTTTATGACCTATATTGCTCAGGAAGTAAGAGAAATAATGGCAGAATTAGGTTATACCAGAATAGAAGACTTAGTCGGAAGAACCGATTTGCTGGAGTTTGGTGACTGGGCCAAATCACACTGGAAAGCGTCACAGCTGGATCTAAGCCGTATTCTTTATCAGCCAAAAGGACAAGCCCGACTAAAGAAAACAAGTCAGAATCATAAAATAGATCAGTCACTCGATTTGGTGACGATTTTACCTCAAGTAAAAGAAGCAATCAGGACTAATGAACCCGTCCAGCTCGATTTAAATGTCACGAATATGAACAGGGTCATCGGAACAATTGTCGGAAGTGAAGTCTCGCTTGCACACGGTTCTGCCGGATTACCCGAAGACACCATCGTGTTGAATTGTAATGGGTCCGCCGGTCAGAGCGTCGGGGCATTTTTGCCGAGAGGCATCACGATAATGGTCCAGGGCGATACCAATGATTACGCTGGAAAAGGGTTGTCTGGCGGAAAACTGATCGTTACCACATCAGAAAAAGCGACATTTGAGGCAAGTCAGAATGTGATTACCGGAAATGTGGCATTTTATGGCGCCACAGATGGAGAAGCGTACTTGAATGGACTGGCGGGTGAGCGATTTGCAGTCAGAAACAGTGGCGCTACCTTAGTTGTTGAAGGGATAGGCGACCATGGATGTGAGTATATGACAGGCGGTCGTGTAGCCATTCTGGGCGAAGTAGGCAAGAACTTTGCTGCCGGCATGTCCGGTGGGATTGCTTATGTATGGAGCACCAACCACAGCACATTTGAGAAACGGGCTAATGGGGAACTGGTTAATTTTGAATCCCTTACAGAAAAAGATCAGCAGGAACTGAAAGGGATGCTTAAACAGCATGTAGCCTATACACACTCTTCTAGAGCGCGCGATCTTTTAGCAGATTGGGATCAGTCAGTACAGGACTTCATCAAAGTCATTCCGTTTGAGTACAAGGAAATCACGTCGAGAATCGAATCTTACATGTCAGACGGGTCAAGTGAAGAAGAAGCTAAAATGAGCGTATTTATGGATAATAAAGCAGAACAGACAGATAAAGAACACATCAATGTTCCCAGCTGATTGAATGGAGACGAAAGGAGCGCACAGATATGGGAAAGAAAACAGGATTCATGGAATTTGACCGTGAATATGTAAAAGAACGGGATCCAAAAGAGCGGATTAAGGACTGGAATGAGTACAAAGACCGGACACCTGATGAACAGACTCAGCGTCAGGGCGCCCGGTGCATGGACTGCTCTATTCCGTATTGTTCTATGGGGACAGAAATCGAGGGAGCGACGACAGGCTGCCCAGTCTACAACCTGATTCCTGAGTGGAATGACCTGGTGTATAAAGGGAAGTGGAAAGAGGCGCTCGATCGACTGATGCAGACAAATAATTTCCCGGAATTTACCGGACGAGTCTGCCCGGCTCCCTGTGAAGGGGCCTGTACTGTAGCGATTTCGGATGACGCTGTAGCCATCAAGGATATTGAGCGTTCGATTATTGATAAAGGCTTCGAAATGGGCTGGATCCAGCCACGGAAACCTAAAAGAAAAACGGGGAAAACCGTTGCCATCATTGGGTCCGGACCGGCTGGGTTATCGGCAGCTGATCAGCTGAATCAGGCGGGACACAGCGTGACGATATATGAACGAAGTGAGCGGGCTGGTGGTCTGCTTACTTATGGTATCCCGAATATGAAACTGGATAAGAAAGTGGTTCAAAGACGGATCGATCTGCTTGAAGCAGAAGGGATTAGCATTGTATTGAATACGGAAGTGGGAGTAGATATTTCAGCTGAAGAGATAGAAGAGTCATTTGATTCAGTTATTCTCTGTACTGGAGCGACTAAACCGTTTGATCTCCCTATTCCAGGCCGAGAGCTTGGCGGGGTTCATTTTGCGATGGATTATCTGACGCAGTCAGTAAAAGAATCAATTGGAGATTCAGCAATTAAGTCTGAGTTGAATGCAAAAGGGAAAAATGTGATTGTCATCGGTAGTGGAGATACAGGTGCGGATTGCGTAGCGACAGCCCTAAGGCAAGGAGCGAAAAGCGTCAATCAATTTGCGAGAAGCCTTCAGTTTCCCTTTAAACGCGAGAAATTGAATGCCTGGCCGGCTTATCCTAAAGTTTTCACACTGGAATATGGACATGAAGAGGCAAAAGAACTGTACGGTGAAGAGATTCGGGAGTACCAGATTCAGACCAAAGCATTTATGGGGACAGAATCTGGTCACGTCAAAGGCCTTTATACTGAACGCGCTCAAAAGATCAGAGATGATGAGCGCCGCATGATTGTTTATGAAGAAGTTCCTGATTCCGGAGAAGAATGGGATGCTGATCTGGTCCTTTTAGCGATTGGATTTGAAGGGGCTGAAGATAGTCTGCTATCTGCTTTCAACGTGGAAACTGACAGAGGAGCCGTAGCTGCAGAATACGGGAAATTCACAACCAATCGCAAAGGCATATACGCTGCAGGTGATGCTAGACGCGGACAGAGTCTGATTGTCTGGGCTATCAATGAAGGGCGCGAAGCAGCTTATGAAGTGGATCGATTTCTGATGGGGAAAAGCATATTACCGACTGTTCTGGCTGTCTAAAATATCGGCTGGATACTTAAATGAATATAGAAATAGTGCCTGCTTGGCTGAGATCGTTCAGTCAGACAGGTTTTTTTTGTTTGAAATTGAATTGAATCACCCCTATTGTCAGCTGAAATTGAACAAGTCGTGTCGAATGACAACCAGATAAAAAGCAATAGATTAGAGATATTGGCTTGTTATGATAAGTATTCGTGTTTCTTAAATAAATTTTAAACAAGCTCGTATATACTGTAAAAGAGTTAAGATTGTGAAATTAGACTAGGAGGACAATCGATTGGATATTGGAATTGATAAGATTGGGTTTTATACCCCTAATGTTTACGTAGATATGGAAAAGTTAGCTGAGGTCAGAGGAGTCGATCCGGCTAAATATACAATTGGTATTGGCCAGGAAAAGATGGCCGTCGCTCCTTTACATCATGATTCGGTTAGTCTTGCTGTCAACGCAGCATTGTCTATTTTGGATGATGAAGACAAAGAAAAAATTGATTTTGTATTGTTCGGATCAGAATCGGGAGTCGATCATTCTAAATCAGGTGCGGTATGGGTGCATAATTTAACAGGTATTCAAAAAAATGCCCGTTGTGTTGAGCTCAAACATGCCTGTTACGGTGCCACTGCAGGTATTAAACTGGCTATGGGACACATTGCGTTGAATCCGGATAAGAAAGTCCTGGTTTTAGGGGCCGATATTGCGAAATACGGACTGAATTCAGGTGGCGAACCCACACAAGGCGCAGGTGCTGTTGCAATGGTCATTTCTTCAAATCCACGTATTTTATCATTGGATAATGACAGTGCATCGATGACAAAAGATATTTCAGATTTCTGGAGACCACTGTACTCTGATTTTCCTATTGTTGATGGAAAATTCTCAAATGAAGCGTATCTGGGGTTATTAAAAGATGTCTGGGGCACGTATAAAGAGCAGACAGACCGTGAGCTAAGTGATTTTGAGGCGATGTGTTTCCACTTGCCGTATACTAAGATGGGCAAAAAAGCTATCCAGGCTATGACGGAAGGCGCGGACGAAAGTGAAACGAAGCGACTGATGAATTCTTATCACGACAGCATTTATTACAATAAACAAGTTGGAAATATCTATACCGGTTCTCTTTACTTGAGTTTACTGTCTCTGCTTGAACAGGGACCTGAACTGAAAGAGGGGGCGCGACTGGGTCTGTACAGTTATGGATCTGGCGCAGTAGGAGAATTTTTCAGCGGTGTCTTAAAATCTGATTACAAAAAACACCTGCATAAAGAATCACACGAATCTGTACTGGATGACCGACGTGAGTTATCGATCGAGGAATATGAGTCTATTTTAGGGAGAGCGTTACCGAAAGATGGAACCGATATTGAAATCGACAATGAACAGGTCAATATAGGAAAAGCTTACCTTGAAGCTGTTAAAGGGGATATCAGAAAGTATACAATTAAATAAAAAAAGTAACGGTCAGTCACCTTAGTCAGGGGGCTGATCGTTACTTTTTGTCAGGTTGTAAGTCAAAGAGTGCCCTCATTCATAGTCTTCCATGCTGTCGAGTATCTGCTGTTTGGCTACTTCCAGCATACCAAGAGCAGTCAATTGTGAATCTGAGCTTTGATATGTTTTTACTAAATTATGTTGATCGAAGCTGACAACGACTAGATATTTACTGTTCAGAAACGTTTCTTGATAAGTATTCAAAAATTCTTCATTGCTCATTCCACGCATTTTTTTCGTCTTGCTTCTGATAGATCCATGCTAGACCCTCCTTTTAGTAGTAAAACGTAATGATTACGATTATAGTGCCTAATCTCTCTAATAGCAAGCGACAGTTAATTTATATGAGAGGGACTTGAAATGATAGAGGATGTGTAGTAAACTTCTAAAACGTAACAATTACGATTTGTAAACTATAAGGAGGAATGGCAATGGCAGTACCTAAAAGGAAAACATCAAAGTCAAAACAAAGAAAGAGACGCACTCATAAGGGCGTTAATGTTCCTGGAGGATTATCATTAGATTCAAGTACAGGTGAGTATAGAATGAGCCATCGTATATCAAAAGAAGGCTACTACAATGGAAAGAAAGTACTTGAGAAATGAAGTGGGAGGAGAGAATAATTATTCTCTTCTTTTTTTTTGAGAAAAACTATATTTTATTTAAAAGGCTTGACAGATTTTAAATTAACCTGTAATGTTATAAAACGTAATGATTACGATTTAGAAAAGACGGATGAAATATGAGAAAGAAATTTATTAATGTATCAATTTTTTTAAGTGCGGCACTTTTATTGGCGGCTTGTGAAGGGACTTCGTCAGCGGATACATCGTCTCAAACAGACGAAGATACAACTAGCGAAGAAGTGGACAGCGATACAAGTTCAGCAGATGTTTCAATAGACTTAATGGGACTTGCAGAGCATTATCACACTGGAGATGAAGTTGAATTGGTTGCCAGCGCGGAAGGCGACACAACTGAAGAGAACTGGCACTGGTACACACGTGAAAGTGATGAAGATGAATGGGAAGTCCTGCAGTAGCAGACCACTGATCGTTTTTCAAGAGAAGCAACAATGGACGGGCTACATATTAAAGCAGCTTTAGTTGACGAGGACCATGAAATTATAGCAGAATCTGATCCAGCAGTTGTTTCTATAGATGATCATCATGGCAGCGATGAGCTGACTAGACGCATATACAGCGGCTTTTTCTATAATGATGAAATAGGAGACAGAGAGTTGACTGACTGGGCTGGTGACTGGCAATCTGTTCACCCTTACCTTGAATCTGGGGCCTTAGACGAAGTATTTGAAGCAAAAGCAGCGGACAGTGACAGCATGGACTTCGACGAATATAAGGATTATTACGCTATTGGTTATGAGACAGATGTGGAGCGCATGGTTATAGACGAGGACTCGTTTACTTTCTATGATGAAGACGGCAATGAACATACAGCTGAATACGACTATGATGGATATGAAATTCTTGATTATGCTCGTGGAAACCGTGGCGTACGATTTGTCTACGCACGAACAGACGACAATGAAGACATGCCGGCATTTATTCAGTTCAGTGACCATATTATTGCTCCTCAAGAATCAGATCACTTCCACCTTTACTGGGGCGATGACAGAGATGAATTGCTTGATGAAGTTACAAACTGGCCAACGTATTACCCATCTGACTACACTGAAGAAGACTTAGTCAGAGATATGCTGGCACACTAAAGTAAAGAAAGTCACACAATTGTCCGGATCACTCTAAAAAAAGGAGAAGGAAATTATGGCTAAGAAAAGTAAAATAGCAAAATTGAAAAAACAACAAAAAACCGTAGAAAAATATGCGGCCATTCGCAAAGAATTGAAGGAAAAAGGCGACTACGAGGGGCTTGCAAAACTACCTAGAGATGCATCCCCAACCCGTCTGCAAAATAGAGACAGAATCGATGGCAGACCAAGAGGTTATATGCGACAATTTGGCATGTCGCGAATCAACTTCCGAAAACTGGCACATGAAGGAAAAATCCCCGGGGTCAAAAAAGCAAGCTGGTAGTTCTGATGGGTCAAAAGAAGGTCAATATGAAGGAGTCCTTATCATGGATAAGAAAATACCTGTTACGATTATTACTGGATTTTTGGGAGCTGGTAAAACAACCTTGATAAACGCTTTGCTGCACCAGCCCCACGAGGAGAAAATTGCCGTTATTGTGAATGAATACGGAGACGTTGGAGTGGATTATAATCTTGTAGTGAATGTTAAAGAAGAAGTGTATCAGATGAACAATGGTTGCCTCTGCTGTACATTGCGGACCGACTTATCTGATATGCTGCAGACTATCTTTACTATACGCGAAGAGCAGAATGTACCAATCGATCGCATCGTCATTGAAACAACCGGTCTGGCTGAGCCGGGACCGATTGCTCAGACATTTATGCGCACACCATTTTTGCAGGACCATTACGAGATCGATTCAGTGATCACTCTGGTAGATGTTACCAACGCTTTATACCAACTAGCTCATTACGAAGAATCAATCGACCAAATTGCATTTGCGGATAAACTGCTTTTAACTAAAGTAGAGGATGCAGATGGTCAGATGCTTCGTTTACTGGAAGATAAATTAGCTCATCTAGATCCATTTGCGGCTATCGGAAGGCTTGACCTGGCAGAAATCGAAGTAACGGATGTATTAGGCCTGAAACTCTTTGATGAACAAAAAGTGGCGAGACCAACTGATGTTGAACTAGAAGAAGAGGAAGAAGATCATCACCACCACCACGAGCATCCTGATCACGGTGAACACGGGCACGATCACCATCACCATCATGACCATGATCATACACATTCTGAAGGGATTGTGACACTGTCTTTGACCACTACAGATCCTATTCACCCGACGATGATTGATATGTGGATGAATGAGCTGATCATGACATTCGGTATGGATTTATTAAGATATAAGGGTGTTCTTCAGTTGTATGGAGATTCAAACCAGATTATCTATCAAGGTGTGAATATGACCTTTAAAGCTGAACGAGGCGAACCTTGGGGTGAGAGACAACGAGAATCTGTACTGGTATTTATCGGGAAAAATTTGCCGGTTGAAGAAATGAAACAGTCGTTTAAGAATTGTGTGTTAACTAAAGAGGTAAGGGAAGAACTGAATATTAGATAACGAGGTAGTTAAACGAATTTTAGTCTAAAGGAGTGACTTACTATGGCTGAAAAAACAGATGTATCAACAGCCTATCGTATGATGAAAAGTCCGAATAAAAAAACAGCACGAAGAGGGCTTAAGATCATCAAACAAGTTAAGCGAGTAAAGAGAGGGATAAAATAGCATGAGAAAAAATATCACACTCGAATGTGTCGAAACGGGAGAACGGTTATACATCACCAGCAAGAATACCCGGAACAATCCGGATCGTCTGGAACTGAAAAAATATTCTCAGAAACTGAGACGTAAAGCGCTTTTTAGAGAAACGAAGTAGACAATTAGTCAGTTAAAAATCTATGGGGCAGGAGGTAACAACTCTTGACTCATAGATTTTTTTATTGGCTGAAGCATTAATTTAAACCTCTTCGGATTTAGTTTTGGGGTTCAATAACCGCTGTTTCTACCTCAGTCATCAGACTCTTTTCGAACAGTCAAACACACTTATTTGGCTCAAATTTAGTCATAACTATTGACGCGATATACAATCTAGTGCAAAATAACTAAGAGCTATTGCATAGACAAATGAGATGAGAGGACTTGGCTGATGAGACAAATAAAAGGATTGATAATGGGTTTAAGTGCGGTTCTACTTTTAGGAGCATGTGGAACAACTGACACAGGAACTGAGGAAAATGGCGATGAGGAAATCGATGAACTGGTTTTAGGGTATTTTCCATCTGCTGATGTAGAAAACATGGCTGCTTCTGCAAGACCACTTGAAGAATATCTGTCTGAGCAGCTGGATATTGAAGTGACAGGACAGGTCATGACAGACTATACTGGATTGATCGAAGCGATGCGTAATCAGAATGCAGACGTTGCATTCTTACCGCCATTTGCTTATGTCCAGGCAGAAGAACGTGCGAATGTGGAGGTCTTGTTAAAAGCGATCCGTGACGGGTCGGAGTCTTACGTTGCCCAGTACAATGTTGCTGCGGATTCCGAATTTGATTCGATTGATGATCTGGTAGAAGCGGAAGGACTGGTCTGGGCCTTTACCGATTACACTTCTACATCAGGCTATCTGTTCCCTGCTCAGCAGTTGATGGATCTGGGTATAGAAGATTTGGACAGTCAGTTTACAATGATCGATGTGGGAGCGCACGACAGTGCCCTTCTTTCAGTACTCGACGGACAAGCAGATTTTGCAACCACCTTTGAAGATGCCCGTGTCCGTTTGGAAGACGAGATTCCTGACATTTATGAACAAATCAGAGTGATCGGGACCACTGAAGAAATTCCAAACGCCACATTATCTGTTAGAAGTGAGTTGCCGGAAGAATTGAAAGAGAGAATCGCAGAGGCTTTCCTTAACATGAATGATGATCCGGAAATGCTGGAAGTACTGAAGGACGTTTATAATTGGGAAGGGTTCGCACCCGCTCAGTCGTCGGACTACGATGTGGTTCGGGATGTCTACAGTCAATTTGAAGAGTTAATAGAAGAATAAAGAAAAATCTGTTAGTTTGAGACCGTTATTCCTTTCATAAAGGAAGATCTGGCAACTCTTACTAACAGGTTTTTTAGTAAAACAGGAAAAAAAGTAGAGGGATGGCGATGGCAGGCACAAAATTCATTACTTTTAATTTGGCGACTTCCAAAATATTTAAGCCCAAAGCCAAGATCAGAATAGACCCGACTGCATTGATATCATTAATCATAACATCGGTCAGAATGACATCCAGTCCACTTGCAAAAAGTGTAATGGCTCCTTGATAAAGAAAGACCAATACTCCAGAGAAAATGACACCTACACCTAAACTAGATGCCAGTATGATGCTGGTAATGCCGTCCATTAGAGCTTTTGTCAGTAAAATCGTGTGGTTCCCGGTCAGACCGCTTTCAAGTGGCCCCACAATAGACATGGCTCCAACGGCCATAATCAGACTACCCATGACAAATCCTTTAGAAATAGGGGCCGAACCGTTTTTTGCTGGAAACCGATGCTCCAGTGAGGTGCCCATTTGATGAATCCGTTTGTCGAGATCGATGATTTCGCCTATCGCGGCACCGATGACCAGGGATAAAATGATATATATCGTATTTTCACCGGTCATCATACCGGTGATCCCGATATAAATCGCACTGAGGGCCAGTGCTTTCATTAATGCTTTTTCAATTTTTAAAGGAATGCCTTTATTGACGAATAATCCAATCGTCCCGCCAATGAAAATGGCCAGCGCATTTATAATAACTCCAAGAAACATAGATAAAGACTCCTTTGCACAAATAGTTAGCTCTATCCCATTATATAGAGCAGATAATGGACTTACAAATAAATTTTTGATGATGAAATGGGCGGTAATATGTAGGACTCACTCGAATTCTGATCTTCAGTTCTACATATAGACGGAAATAAGGTGGACTCGAGTGGAAATTACCTGTCGAGAGATACAAATAGAACAGTTATTGGTAGGACTCGATTAGCCAGTAGGTGTTGAGAGCGACAAATAAAAAAAGATAGGGATGACTCAAGAGATCTCAGTCAGTGAGCCCAACATAAAAAGGGGCTATAAGTAGCACTCGACTAAGAGGCTCAAGTTGACTACTACAAATAATGCAAGATAAGGGGGACTCACCAGTCAATTTTGGAGCGAGTCCTACAAATGACCAGCCTATATGTAGTACTGAGCGAAAAGCTGATGACGAGCGGTACATATGCTCCGCAATATGTAGGATTCAAGCAAAACGTATTCAGACTAACAAGTAAATTGGAGGTTAAGCCAGACAATACGGCCTCAGTATCAAATGACGAAGGAACTTTCTCTATAGAAAAAGGATGAGGCACATGGCCTCATCCTTTCATATGCGTTAGACGATCGTATATGAAATCGTCTGACATCCATCAGAATGTTTAAGTAACTTATTTATTGGGCTGCATATGAGCCGATGTTTAAAATAGTACTCTACCTTTCTATTATACAACAGTCTAATCCAAAAGTACGCAAGCGATTACAACATGAGAAAATTATTATTTTCTTCATCGGGCGTTGGGAAAAACTGAGAACAATCGAAATAGAACGAAAAAAATAGTATACTGATTAAAGACGAAGTAGACCTAGACATTATTAAGGAAAGAGGAACAAAGCGTGATTGAATTTAAAGATGTTTCCTTGATCTATCCTAATCGAGTGGAAGCCCTCAAAAATATTGATCTGACAATAGAAAAAGGCGAATTTGTCGTCATCGTGGGCATGTCCGGTGCAGGAAAGTCTACGCTGATGAAGTGTATTAATCGCATGGTCGTGCCGACGGGTGGAGAAGTGATTGTTGATAATCAGATCGTCTCCCAGTTAAAAGAATCGAAATTAAGACAGTTAAGAACTCAAATTGGCATCATTTTTCAGGATTATAATCTGGTCAAACGCATGTCTGTTTTACGAAATGTGATGGTCGGAAGACTCGGTCATACGTCTACGTTTAACAGTCTGATCAGTCGCTTTCCTCAAGAGGATCTTCAGCTGGCAATGAAAAATTTAAAACGGATCGGGATCGACGAGAAAGCCTACGTTCGCTCTGACCAGCTCAGCGGCGGTCAGCAGCAGCGTGTCAGTATTGCACGTGTTTTGACGCAGCAACCTAAAATCATTCTGGCCGATGAACCGGTCGCGTCGCTAGATCCGCCAACGTCACACCAGGTCATGCGAGACCTCAAACGGGTGAGTAAAGAAGACGGATTAACGACAATCGTGAACCTGCACTTTATCGATCTGGCAATGGAATATGCTGACCGCATCATTGGCATGCGTGAAGGGGAAATTGTCTTTGACGGACCAATCGCAGAAGTAACAGAAAAAACATTTGAAGAAATTTACGGCAGACCTATTCGGGAAGAAGAAAAGAGGGGGGACTAGTCATGAAAAAGCAGGTGAAATCGTCTGAAAAAGTCAGTCTGCATCACCCTTCTTTCTATATTAGAATGAGCGTTATCGTTGCCTTAGTTAGTGGATTATATTACCTGGCGATAAGACAGACGAATGCATCATTTGCAAGAATCCTGGGCACATTCCCCATATTATATAGAATGATAACGGAAGATTTTTTTCCACCGGACTTTGGCTATTTTTCAACAGCGCTCAGCCAACTCATTGAAACGTTCAATATTGCACTGATCAGCACAACATTGGCTGCACTGTTAGCCTTTCCGCTGCTCTTTTTTTCATCCTCGACTTTAAATCGTCACCCGTTGTCATATGGAAGTGTCCGGTTTGTCCTAACCATTATCCGTTCAGTCCCCAATATCATCATGGTGGTGTTGATGGTTGCGGTTGTCGGGTTAGGATCCGTATCTGGCATCTTAGCCTTGATGATTTATTCCACTGCCATACTGATCAAGCTGACGAGTGAGTCCGTTGAATCAATTGACGAACGACCGATACAGGCCATCAAAGCTATGGGAGGCAATACACCTCAAGTTATTCGCTACGGTGTATTGCCCCAAATAACGCCTGTGTACCTGTCGCATATCTTATATGTTCTGGAAATCAATTTGAAGGCCTCTGTTGTACTGGGATTTGTTGGCGCAGGAGGAATCGGTCAATTGATCAGACGGCAGATGAGTTTATTTCGATACGACCGGCTTGGCTTAATCATATTAGTGCTATTTTTTATGATCAGCCTGATCGACTATATCAGTCAGACGGTAAGGAGTAAATTAGTGTGAACAATCAGAAGAAAATCTCATTGCGCTCGCAGCGTTCAGTAAAGCAGAAGACGATTATAACGCTTATAGTGACGAGTCTGGTGCTTTTATATGCATTTAGTCTATGGTCTCAGGATTTTACGATTGCATCTTCTCAGTCATCTCCGTTGACTATTTTGTATCGCCTGTTCATTGTCCCGATTATTGACCCGACATATTGGAGCTCATTTGTTGAAAACAGCCTACTCATGCTTGAAACGGTTGCCATCGCTTATGCAGGAGGGATTGCGGCTTCCTTGTTTGCTCTGCCTTTAGCAGTCTTCTCGGCGAAAAATAGTGGGGGTAAGGTCAGTTACGTGGGCAAAGTCATTTTAAATGCAATCCGATCGATCCCGGAACTGTTATTTGGTGTTTTTTTTGTCGCTGCAGTCGGTCCAGGATCTTTTGCAGGCGTTCTGGCCATCAGTATTAACTCGATAGGCATGATCGGAAAGCTTTATGCAGAAAGCATCGAGTCAATTGATCGAGCACCGGTCGACGCCATCAAAGCCAGCGGGGGCAACAGACTTCAGGCCTTCTGGTATGGTATTTTACCGCAGATTCTACCTCAATTCTTGTCGATCTCGCTGTTCCGTTTTGAAATTGATGTACGGGCCTCGACTATATTAGGTTTAGTCGGTGCAGGAGGAATCGGTGTCCCTCTGATTCTGTCTCAGCAGCAGCGGCACTGGGAAGAAGTCGGAGTCATTCTAATTATTGTAATCGTGTTCGTCGTGGTTATTGATCAATTAAGTGGAAAAATAAGAACCAAACTTGTTTAAAAAAGGTCTCATGCTGTCATAGCCATGAGACCTTTTTTTACTAATCTGGGTGACGTGTAGAATCCGACTGACGTTCGGCCAGTAAATCTCGGATTTCTTCTAAATAGTGTTCAGCAGTAGGGGCTTCGACCTCCACTTCCTCTTCCATTTCTTCTTTTCTGGAGAGCTTGTTAATGAAGCGGATCATTAGAAACAGGACGAGCGCAATCAGGACAAAATCGATGATGGCTTGCAGAAACAACCCGTATTCGATTTGGGCAGCTCCGATTTGAACAGACAAAGCATCTACACTCGCGTTTCCAGTGACAGCTGCGATGATGGGAGTAATGATGTTGTCCACTAAAGCGGAAACGATCGCAGTAAATGCAGCCCCCATGACGATTCCGACTGCTAGCTCGATTACATTGCCTCGCATTAAAAATGTTCTAAATTCTTTAAGCATGATAGACCTTCCTTTCTCTGAGAAATGATAAGAACTCACTCTATCTTACAATATTTAATGGAAAAAAGTAAATGTTTAGTCACATTTACAGGAATTTTACAAAAAAAGGGTGGAGCTGGCGTCGGATTGCCGGTATACTTTTACTAGAGAACAGACGAGGAGTGGTGCGACACCTAGATTGTTCGTTTTTTAGCAAACTAAACTGAGTTTTAACTAGAAAAAAGGTGTAGACTTTTCTATTCACGAATGTTACTATCGAAATGTGCGATGATCGTACATATTTAGCACGTTGGCGTGCAACATAGAATCGGGAGGAATTATTTTGTCTAAAAAATGGTTTAAGGGTTTAGGAATTGCTTTAACATCTGTATTGGTACTAGGTGCCTGTGGAAACGGTGATGATACCGCAGAAGATACAGACACAGGTACTGACGATAACGGAGCGGCAGAAGGCGAAATGATCGAAATCGAAGAGTTATCAGTTGGTTTTGTTCCATCTCGTGACCCGGAAGAAATTACTATAGCAACTGGACCTTTAGAAGATTTATTAAAAGACGAACTTGCTGAACATGGTTATGATGTAGCAGAGGTGGATCTGTCAGTAGGAACAAGTTATGAAGCTGTTGGAGAAGCGATGTCAGCTGGTACTTTAGACGTTGGTTTCCTTCCAGGTGGAACATATGTCTTATATGATGATGGAGCAGAAGTTATTTTAACGTCAACACGTGCTGGTCTTAACAATGATTCTGAAGATCCAGTAGACTGGAATGAAAACAAACCAACAGAACCAACTGATGAACAGGTTACGTATTACCGTTCGCTTTTAATTGCCGGACCATCTGAAACAGGTAGAGAGTTAGCAGAAAAAGTTAATAACGGTGAAGAATTAACTTGGGAAGATGTCAATTCCGCTTCATGGAGTGTGATGAATTCATCTTCATCAGCTGGATACATTTACCCAACAATCTGGTTACAGGAAAACTTTGACCAGTCATTAACTGACTTGAACCAAATCGTTCAAGCTGACTCATATGCGACTTCATTCGTGAGATTAGCTGCAGAAGAAGTAGACTTGGTCGTTGTGTATGCAGATGCTCGTCGTGACTATGCTGAGCTTTGGGAAGGCGACTACGGCCGTGATGGCGATATCTGGGAAGAAACAGATGTTG
Organism: Alkalibacterium olivapovliticus; assembly: GCF_003003275.1. Lineage (GTDB taxonomy): Bacteria > Bacillota > Bacilli > Lactobacillales > Carnobacteriaceae_A > Alkalibacterium > Alkalibacterium olivapovliticum. The sequence goes on along the minus strand of NZ_PVTO01000018.1, from coordinate 21,908 downwards.
TCGGAGTTACACCTGGTATATACAATGACACAATCAGTGTGAGCTCAACTTCAGAGATTATGGATGATGATTTAAAAGAAGCACTACAGCAGGCATTTATTAATATTGCTGGAACAGAAGAAGGTCGAGAAGTTATCGATATTTACTCACACGAAGGATATGAACCTGCAACAAGTGAAGATTATAACGTAGAGCGAGAAGCACAGCAAATTCTACGTGACTTAACAGACTAATAAAGAATTAGACAATAGAAAAGACAAGCTGGGAGCGCCCTCTCCTGGCTTTCTTTTTGACTATTTCCAGAGAGGAACCAAGCGACTATGATAGAATTCAAAGATGTTAACAAAACGTATCCGAACGGGGTCACTGCCTTAAAGAATATCAACTTGACGATCGATCAAGGTGAGTTTGTAGCGATCATCGGTTTATCCGGAGCGGGTAAGTCGACATTGATCCGCTGCATCAACCGAATGCACGATATCAATGAAGGAACATTGATGGTCAACGGAGTTGATGTCGGCAAATTAAGAGGCAAACAGGTCCGTTCGTTCCGTCGCAAGATTGGAATGATCTTTCAGTCGTTCAACCTGGTCACACGTACATCTGTGATCAACAATGTCCTGATTTCAACTGTGCCGGATCTGGCCTGGTGGAGAAAGGGCCTGGGGCTGTTCCCTCAAGAGAAAAAAGTTGATGCCCTTGAAGCACTGGATAAAGTCGGTATTCTAGACAAAGCCTATAACCGTGTGGATCAGTTATCCGGTGGACAGCAGCAGCGTGTTGCGCTGGCACGTACAATCGCTCAACATCCAGATATCATTCTGGCAGATGAACCAGTTGCATCACTTGACCCGGTTACCGCAAAAGTCGTTATGGATGACTTCAAAAAAATAAACAAAGAAACAAACATGTCTATATTAATCAATATTCACCACGTCGAACTGGCACTGGAATATGCAGACCGTGTAATCGGTATTCGCCAGGGCGAAATTGTCTACGACGGGAAATCTGAAGAAGTCTCGCAAGAGGTTTTAAATCAGATTTACGGCAGCGTTGAAAACATTCCTAAAGCTGACGATCCGGAAGAAGCAGATATTTAAGGAGGGGACCACTATGAACGAGACTTTTTATGATAAGATTTTTAAGCCTAAAACGTATACCTTATCGAATGGAAAAGAAGTAAAAAAACGTGCGTCACGAACACCTCTGATTCTGCTGGTTGTCCTGATTCTTACAGTCGTATCCTGGGAAGTCACAGGAGTAGATTTGTCTGTCATTCCTGCACGCGGAAACCAGTTCATTGTTATCCTGTTTGATATGTTCCCTCCAAACCTTAATTTCTTAGGTAACATCTGGGGACCTCTGTTTGATACGATTCAAATGTCTCTTCTAGGATCGATTACGGGCGCGCTTCTGGCTATTCCTTTTGCACTGTTATCATCAAGCAATATTATCAGCAATTCACTTTTAAATGGCTTTTTCAAACTGGCCTTGAGTATCTTGAGAACACTGCCTACACTGGTCTCAGCGCTGATCGCCACTTTTATCTTCGGGCTGGGAACAATGGCAGGGACTGTTGCCATCTTCCTGTTCACCTTATCTTATATTGGGAAACTGATGTATGAACATATTGAGAGTGTTGATATGGGAGCATTTGAAGCCCATGAATCAATGGGGTTGTCTAAAGTTGAAGCGTTCCGTTATGCTATTATTCCAGATATCCTACCCACTTATCTGTCAGTTTCTCTGTATGCATTTGAAGGGAACATTCGTTATGCTGCCATCTTAGGATACGTTGGGGCTGGGGGAGTTGGCCTTCTCCTTGATGAAAGACTGGGATGGAGAGATTATCCGAGCGTCGGAATGGTTCTCCTGATTCTTATGCTTGTTGTTTTTGTGATCGAACGCATCAGTGAATATTTCCGAATGAAATTGACATAGAAAGGAGCAGATAAACATGAATAAATCGGTTCAACTGCAATTAGAAAAAGCACCTAACCGCAAGCTGTATTTAACAACGATTGGCGTTATCTTGACTGCTCTTTTGGTATGGTCTATTTTAGGGGTCAATATCACTGGGTTCAGTCAGCGGGGGCTGGATATTGCTTCCAATATCGTTCGGGGCATACTGACGCCGGATCTTGAATTTTTGTTTGATTTCACATCTGGGGGAGGCGTACCGTATCTGCTGTTTGAAACGATCGCTATTGCCTTTTTAGGAACGATATTCGGCTCATTTCTGGCCATACCCATTTCGTTTCTGATGTCACCAAGTGTAGTGTCCAGGCCAGTAGCCTTTATCACACGTCTGGTGGTTATCTTTATCAGAACCATTCCTTCTTTAGTGTACGGGCTGATGTTCATTCGTGTAACAGGACCTGGGCCATATGCTGGGGTGCTGACGATGTCGCTGACATCTATCGGGATGATTTCCCGTTTATATGTCGATGTGATTGAGAACCTTGATCGTGGCATTCTTGAAGCGATGACCTCTATGGGGTGCACGACTTACGAGAAGATCCGTTACGGCATTATGCCTCAACTGTTCTCGAATTTCTTATCTGTCACGATTTACCGTTACGATATGAATCTGCGGGACGCAACCATTTTAGGGTTGGTTGGAGCCGGTGGTATAGGAGCACCATTGATTTTTGCCATGCGTGCTTACCGCTGGAATGAAGTCGGATCGATCCTGATTGGACTGGTTATATTGATTCTAGCAGTGGAAATTTTCTCTAATAAATTACGTGGAAAACTGGTTAACGGGTAATAAAGGTGCAAACAAAATAACCGATTCAGCTTTGGTTTACGAGAAGCTGAATCGGTTATTATTTTTTGGATGATTTTCTTTATTCCCAGACAGGAATAGACGAGTTCTGAGTCGTTTCTCTAATTAGTTCAGCCGTTTCATCTGTTTGATAGACTTCAACAATACGCTGGTATACGTCATTGTCTACATCTTCTGAACGGACAACGATGGCATTTGTATAAGGCTCTGACTCTTCGTCTACTGGCTCAAGGAATATAGCATCTTGAGACGGTATGAATCCGGCATCTACTGCCATACCTACATTGATGACGCCTGCAGCTGCATCTGTAAGTGAACGGGCTGTCTGATTTCCGGCCACTGTTACAAGATTTAAGTTCAGCGGATTAGCCGTTACATCATCGACTAGAGGATAGTTACCAGCCTCAGGAGCGACTTCGATCAGACCGGCAGACTGAAGCAGGATCAATGCGCGTCCTTCATTTGATGCGTCATTAGGGATCACAATCGTATCGCCTTCCTGAATATCTGCCACATCCTCTACCTGCTCGGAATAAATGCCCAAAGGATTTAAAGTCGTATCACCAATGGGGGTTAAATCATTTCCCGTATCTGTATTGAAGTCTTCCAGAAAAATAACAGTCTGGAAGGCATTTAGTTCAATGTCTCCATCAGCTAGGGCAACGTTAGGTGTCTGATAGTCAGAAAATGAAACGAGTTCCAGAATAATATCTTCCTCAGCCAGCCGGTCACGTACATTCTCCCATACTTCATTGTTTTCTCCAACGACACCTAATCGGACAGTTTCTCCATCATTTCCACAAGCAGCTAATACCCCAATAAATATAATACTAAGCAGTGCCAATAATCCCTTTTTCATTTTAATTTCTCCTTTTTGTTTGTATTTTAATCTAGTTGATTAGTGTGATGTTTTTCTGATCAAGACTCGGCCTATCCACTGAGTGACAAAAACAATCAGCATGATAAGAAGAGTCGAAACGATGGTAATGTCCATCTGATAGCGGTTGTACCCTCTAGCAATGGCTAGATCCCCTAAACCTCCACCGCCAACGACACCTGCCATCGTAGTGAGGCCAATCAGATTGATAATGGAAACTGCCGATACACGGACAAGTGAAGGTAATCCTTCCTTTAAATAAACACCGAAGATAATCTCCAGTGGTGAGGATCCCATAGACTGTGCAGCTTCCACAATGCCAGGGTCGACCTCGAGCAGGGCATTTTCAACCTGTCGTGAATAAAAAGGGATGATCCCGGCAATCAACGGCACTAGTGCTGCAGTCGTTCCAATCGTTGTCCCTACAATTGAGCGTGTAATGGGTGCCAGCAGAGCCATCATGATAATAAATGGAACAGAACGGCTTGTGTTGATGACCTGTTCCAGCTTGTTATAAAGTTTGAGTTTTTCCAGGATGCCCCTCTTATTGGTGACGACTAAAATAACGCCAATTGCAATGCCGATTGTTCCGGCTATCAATGCCGCAATCAAGGTCATATAAATCGTCTGCCAGGTACTTTCCAGGATGCGATCAGGGATGTCCACGACATTTGGTGCAATAGTTTCTAGATACTCAAGCACTCTATTCATTATTCTTCTCCTTTACACTTTAATTTTTTTAAATGACTTTCTCACGGATCAGTGGCACGACTTTTGATTTTTTGGCTAACTGGATATGTTCCAGCTGTTGAACAGTGACATTTTGAGACTCCAGGAAATGAACGGCCTGACTGCGTTGAGCTGCTGATCCGCTTAAAATGACGATCAGATTACCTATTGGTGTATCATGCAGAATTTCGATATCTCCATAAAGTATGTTGGTAGTAACTGCAAATTTTGAATACAGCCGGGCTATTAATGGTTCGTTTGTACTTTCTCCCACAAATGAGAGACGAACGACAACGTCTTCTCTGTTTAAATTCAGAAGAGATGGGTGTCTGGCTAATTTTTCCAAAGCCTGATCAATGTGCGTAGCAGTATTTATGAATTCCTGGGTCAGCGGATTTTTCGGATCAGTGAATATAGAGACAATATTTCCTTGTTCAACAACCGACCCATCTTCCATCACGGCGACCTTGTTGCATATCTCCTTAATGACTTCCATTTCGTGAGTGATGACCACAATCGTCAATCCTAGTTCTTCGTTCAGCTTTTTCAGCAACTCCAGAATAGAGAGAGTAGTCTTTGGATCCAAAGCGCTGGTTGCTTCATCACAAAGGAGTACGTCTGGATCATTTGCCAGTGCACGAGCAATCCCAACACGTTGTTTCTGCCCACCAGAAAGCTGAGAAGGGTACACATCCTGTTTATCTGCTAATCCGACGACCTTTAAGAGGTCTGCCACTTTGATCTTTTTCTCTTCGTCTGATAGATTGCTTGAGCGAAGGGCATAATGAACATTTCCGGCAACGGTACGGCTGTTCATAAGGTTGAAATGCTGAAAAATCATGCCGATTTTTTTCCTTGCCTGTCTGAGTTCTTTCGCGGTCAGATCGAGGAGATTCTGTCCGTTGACCTGAACCGATCCGTTAGCTGGTCGCTGGAGGAGGTTGATCGTTCGAACCAGTGTGCTTTTTCCAGCGCCGGAATACCCAACGATACCGAATATATCTCCCTGATTAATGTGTATGGATACATCCCGAACAGCATGGAGCACCTGTTCTTTAGTATTAAAATGAACATCGATATTCTTTAAGTCGATCATGACTCGTTATCCCCTTTCTGTGTAAAAAAATCATCTGAACGTAAAAAAACGTTCATCCCGATTCAGGAACATCGAACCAGTTATCAGGTTCGGTGTTCTTGAATCAAAGGACGAACGTTACAGTCGCGGTACCACCTTTGTTTGTATTTTTCTCACAAAAAATACCTTCACAAGTAAAAACAGATTACAGGAATCTCTTTTCTCATGCACGTTAACGGGTGCTACCGTAACAGCCTCATCTGTTTACAGACTTGGGATTCCACTTTTCCCTGCTGATTGGTTAAAACAGCAGGGAAGAGACCATATTCGATGTCTTTAAGTAAACCTGATTTCAGCATACACAGGCTCTCTGTTATTACTTTAGTGTCATTTACTCATCTCTTAAGTGTTTGAATTCATTAAACTGTATAAAAAAAGTCCTTGAAAGAAGCTCGCTTCATGCGAACCCCCTCCAAGGACGAAATAGTCTCGTGTTACCACCTTGATTTACAATGGGATTACTCCTCATTGCCTTCATCAGTACGGTACATTATAAATCATGTACGATACTGTGACACTGTAACGGGTGTGACCGTAATAAACTTATCGCGAAGGATTTGCTCAATCTGCTTTGACTTAGAACTGTACATGGAACCTATTCTAAGCTGTAAAAGACCATTTTCCTATTTTTTCATCTTGCCCCTTTTCACCAGTGAGGGCTCTCTATGAAGATTTCCGAATAGTACTTATCTTTACGCATGTTTAATATAAGCTTGCTGTTGCTCAATACTATATCAAGCGTGTGTGCCAGCTGTCAACCATGAATTGAAAAAAAGCTAAATTTTATTTTAAAAAATACTAAATATAACTAAACGGACGTTTATTTAATGCTTTACTATATTTTACCTGAAGCATATTGCATGAGTCAGTAAAGTAATTTATGATTATATGAACTTACACGAAAGGAATGGTTCAAATGGCCCAGACAATGATGAATGCCTCAGCGTACGAAGGGGAGGACCTTTCTAACTTATAGATAGACGGCTCATCGCCCTTCGTATATGACTAAAAAACATATACTGAGAGGGACTAACTAATACATGAAATTTCCATTCAAACATTTTATATCATACTACCGCCCGTATGTAAAACAACTGAGTCTAGTACTCACCTATGCGTTTGTTTCAACTATACTTGCACTGATTTTTCCGCTGCTTGTTCGTCATGTTACGGGAGATGTTCTCTCAGGTGATTTGACGAATGCTCAAGATCAAGTTCTGCGTTATGGATTGCTTATGCTTATACTGGCTCTTTTCCAGCAGATCAGTTCGTTTCTGCTGGATTATAAAGGCCATATGCTGGGCGCACGAATGGAACGTGACCTCCGCAGTGAGCTGTTTGAACATATTCAGACACTGTCGTTCAGCTATTTTGACAAAGTGAAGACTGGCGAACTGATGAGTCGGATTGGAAATGATCTGTACTCTATTTCTGAAGTGTACCATCACGGAATTGAAGACATTATTCTTTTTGGATTACGATTTGTTGGAGCTGTAACTGTTTTACTGCTCATCAATGTCAGACTGACCTTAGTTATCTTGTTCTTTTTACCTTTCATGGCGATTTTCACTTATATATGTAATAAATTTATGAACAGGACTATGCTCGATAACAAGAATAAGATGGCTGACATCCACAATCAGGTGGAAGACAGCCTGGCAGGCATTCGTGAAGTGCAGTCATTTTCCAACGAACAGCTGGAAGTGAACAAATTCAACCACCAGAATAATCAGTTTCTCGACAGCAGAAGAGAGACGTATAAAGTTGAAACAGCCCTTTATAGTGGGGTAGAAGCCTTTATTAGACTAATAACCATTGCTGTTGTGCTGATCGGAGCCACGTTCATAATAGGAGAAGACTTGCTTTTGCCGGATTTACTGGCCTTCATGTTGTATATTGAATTTCTGGTTGCACCCATCAGACGAATGCTAGTGTTCAGTACGATGCTTCAGGATGCTTTTACAGGGTTTCAACGCTTCAGCGAAATGATCCAGACACAACCTGAAATCAGAAATCCTGTTGCTCCAATAATACCCACAGATTTAGTAGGCGAAGTTACTTTTGAAGAGGTCAGCTTTTCCTATGACCAGACGAATGAAACAGTATTCGAAGATCTGAACTTTACGATTAGACAAGGTGAGTACGTGGCACTTGTAGGAGCATCGGGAGTCGGTAAATCGACGATAAGCAAACTGATTCCGCGTTTTTATGACGTTTCCAAAGGACGTCTGCTTCTTGATGGTTACGATGTTCGGGAGCTGGACTTATCCTTCATCCGGTCAAAAATGGGAATCGTCCAGCAGGATATTTACCTTTTCTCTGGCTCCATTAAAGACAACATTCGCTACGGCGATCAGTCTGTAACGGATGAAGAAATCGTTGAAGCAGCGAAACAGGCGAATGCGCATGACTTTATACTGAGTTTGCCAAACGGCTATGATTCTGAAGTCGGACAGAGAGGAGTCCGTTTATCAGGAGGACAAAAACAGCGCATCAGTATCGCGCGTGTATTCCTGAAAAATCCGCCTATTCTCATCTTGGATGAAGCGACAAGTGCACTGGATAATCAGAGTGAGTTTATCGTCAAAGAATCCATGGAGAAACTGGCCAAAGGGCGGACAACGTTGGTTATTGCTCACCGACTCTCGACTATTAAAAACGCCGAACGAATTCTTGTATTTGATAAAGGCAAGCTTGTTGAAGAAGGAAGGCATGATAACCTAATGGGGAATCAAGGGGCCTATTTCAAATTGTACAATCAGCAATTCAAAGCATAAAAAGCATCTGCGCAGAAAAAACTGTGCAGATGTTTTTTTAGATTAGAGGCCAAGGGATCAATTGAGGGGATTAACGACACACACTCGCTGCGCAGGTAAAAAATCAAAATAATAACGTCAGTAGTAAATAAACAGGTCTTCATTCTTATAAAGTTTTATTTGAGGAACTTACTAATAGTTGGTAACATATAGGTAAGCAGTTCATTAGATTGTGAAGTAAACAATTTAGTTTAATTATCGCTTGATTTGAATAGGCTACAATTCAAAACTGATAAGATTAACAAAGATTAATGAGATAAAAATTCTAGTTGTGTAATGTGATGACTTTGTGATGACCCCTTTAAGGATGGAGCTGATAATATGGACTATATTATAATGTTACTCTTTATATCTTCAGGTGCTTTACTTATTTCTGACTTAAGTTTTAAAATAAGGTCAAAAAAAGAAAAGATTCGTGAATTAGAAAAAGAAATAGAAAAACTAAAAAAAGAGTCTAATAGCAGTGAATAATAAGTGCATATGAACCACAACGCTCATTTTGATTACATAGATAAACAAATCCGCCGGAAATCTGTTAAGGATTCTCTGGCGGATTTGTTTTTATTGGTTCTTATTTCAGGAGTACACCTTTTGCCTAGGCGCTTGAATCTCAATCCATCCCCGGGTGTTCTGTTACGATCTGCCATTCAACACCAAATTTGTCTTTTACTTGAGCGTAAGCTGGACTGTAACTTGTTTCGCTCAAGGCACTAACAATTTCTCCACCAGCAGTTAGTTTTTTATACAGAGTTTCTGCTATGGGGACTGTTTTAATATCCAGCATAATCGTGATGGTTGAACCGGGTGTGTACGTTTGCCCGGGTAAGACATCTGCCAGCATAAGCCAGGAAGATGACCCGAAGCTTAAATGGGCATGCATCACATGATCGTCGTATCCTTCGGGGACCTCACCTTCGAACTCCTGAGGCCAGTCTTTTACTAATTCAATCGACTCGACCTTTGCACCAAATACATCCTTGTAGAACTCAACTGCTTCTTTTGCATCTCCATTTAACATTAAATAGGGTGTCAGTTTGATATCCATAGTCTACTTCCTCTCTTTTTATCTATTGGGTTTTCAACTGCTCAATGCGTCCTCCTTCCACTGTCTCCTTATCTATTATTTTCGCATACACCTTTTTAAAAAACTTCTTATAGATTGCGGGACTTAAAAGAATCTGCCAGTAGTTTGGGTAAATTGATCAAAATAGGGGGATCTTCGGGAAGAGGTTCACGTAAGTAAATATTTATTTGATTATTGGACTGTTCAGGCAGTTTGATAGCGGTATCTGCTCTCCCGCGGTGACAATCGCTTAGCAGAAAATAGCGGAGAGGATTGATTGTTTTTTCGATTGAACAGGCAAGCAGGTAATAGGTTCCATCTGGGATAGAGGTGAGTTGGTAAGCAGTTTGGTGAGTCAAAGCAGTTCCGACAATCGGTTTATGATTGGGAATGGGGTGATTGAACAGTCCGATAAAAGTAACGCCTGGTTTGTAATCATCGAGATAGTGAACAGTGACGGCTAACTGATTTTGACTGATAGGGTCGCTTTTTTTTGAGCGATATTGAATGCCTTTAGAAGATGCCTGCTCATATGCTTTAGTCAATCCATATAGCGATTCTATCTGATATTTATATTCTCGGGGCGTAAGACCTGTTTTTTTCGCAAAATTAGAGGAGAAAGTACCAAGGCTTGAATAGCCTGCATCAAAGCTAGAATCTGTAACGGAGTAATTTTTTTCAAGAAGCTCTTTCTTGGCGTATTCAACTTTAATAGAAGATAAATAATCGGCAGCAGAAAAACCCGTCAGTTTTTTAAACTCACGGCTGAAGTGAAATTTGCTGTACCCAAAATGATAGGCAACGTCTTGAATAGTTAAATCGTCTTTCAAATGAGCAGTCATGTATAATAATACATCTTTAATGATGTCATTCATAAGAATCATCCTTTATAGCTGCCTAGAGAGGAAGTGGGTTTATAACAAATTAGCCCTTTTCATTATCTTCGTTTTGATAAACACTGTAGAGAATAACGCCGATAAGCAGACCGGCTGTAGCTCCCCCACTGATCCAAAAAGCCATATTCACTGATCGGAAAAAAAGACTGAGGATTATACCGATAGCGCTACCAGTTACTGGACCTAAGGCTATAAAATAGACTGGCCACTCTTGATTATTGTTCATGCTGAACCCTCCTAAGGGTGTATCATCAGATTATCACTATTTCCCCAGCATGCAAATGATACTAACGGAGAGACCTGGCAGTTTATTGAGGAAGTAGAGCAGTAATGAACATTTTATAAACCAAAAAGAACTCGTCCTTATTGACTGGAGCGCAGTCGAATGACTTTTTTAATGGTAAAAAGTGGTTTATACTCTAGGAAACGAGACAGATACCGGCGAGCAGAGGGGGGTTAAACGAGTGATGAAATAAGTGAAGAGAGGGTGTGGCTATGACAACTGCAGATGTACTCATCGTTATCGATATGCAAAAAGGTGTTTGTCATTATGAAAATCAAACGATAGGTCAGTTTGACCGGCTCGTGTCAGGAATCAATGACCGTATTGCGGCATATGTTTATGAGAACAAACCTGTTATTTTCGTACAGCATACTGATGACTATTTAGTAAGAGGAACTGAGAAGTGGGAAGTACTGGCTGAGCTGAATAAAGATCAGGCACATTATTTTATTGAGAAGAAACATCCCAATGCTTTTTATCAGACTGAACTGAAATATGTACTGGATAAACTGGATACACGGTCACTGGAGATCTGTGGAGCAGAAACCCAGTATTGTGTGGATTCTACAGTGAAATTTGCACATGGGTTGGGTTATGCCATCATCATGGAAAAAGGGCTGCACACGTCATGGGACAACAACTGGATGAGTGCAGAAGACACCGTTAAATTCTACGAATCGATCTGGAATGATCAGTTCGTCACCTTTATTTAAAGAACAAAAGAGTTATCGTTTAGTTTTATGCGGTAACTCTTTTGTCTGTTCTAGACTGAATTCTCAAAAAGGTCACACAGCTAAGTCAGCTACAATCCACCACTCGATTTTGAGTATTACATTAATACAGGCAAACAATGAAACAACTATAGAGCCTCTTCTTATAGATAAATTTAGAAAGAATATTCTGCTTAAATTGACTTTGATAGACAGTCCAAGTAAGCTAGTCTAAGCTCGATTTTTTAGGTGGAGGAATAGTATGCAGCGAAGTATGACATTATTTTTTAAATATGTAAGTTTAAATATGCTGGGAATGCTGGGTATCTCATTTTATATATTGGCGGATACCTTGTTTATTGCCCAGGCACTGGGATCTACTGGGATTGCCGCATTAAATCTGAGTATCCCTGCTTTCGGGATTATTCACGGATTCGGATTAATGCTGGGACTCGGAGGGGCAACGCGTTATAAGATTCTACTGTCTCAGAATAAAGTGACAGAATCCAGAAGAGTCTACTCTCAAACCTTTCTTTTTGCTGTCATTATGGGACTCATATTTATGGCCATTGGTTTGTTTGGAGCAGCTCCCATGGCGAGGGCGCTTGGGGCAGATGCTGAAACTTTTGAAATGACGACGGTTTACCTGCGGACGATTCTGACGTTTGCACCCTTTTTCGTGGTCAACAATATGCTGCTGTCGTTTGTTCGCAACGATGGTGATCCATCTCTGGCTATGTATGGAATGGTGATCGGTAGTGTGCTGAATGTCGTGCTGGATTATATATTTATTTTCCCATTAGGAATGGGTATGTTCGGTGCCTCTCTGGCAACAAGTGTGTCTCCGATCTTCAGCTTGATGATTCTGTCAATCCACTTTTTTAAGCCGACCAACCAGCTGAAGCTGACTTTTCAAAAAATCGAAGGCTGGCTTATCCGGGACGTTACGTACCTTGGTGCTTCGGCGTTTATCAATGAATTATCCGCTTCTATCGTCATGTTTTCCTTTAATACGATTATATTCAGTCTAGAAGGAAATGATGGCTTGGCAGCTTACGGCATCATCACCAATATTGCCTTTGTCGTAATGTCTTTATTCGCAGGGGTCGCTCAAGGCGCACAGCCTTTACTCAGTGAAAGTTTCGGATTGAAGAATTTGAAACAGATGAAACAGGTTCTATTTTTGTCGCTGGTCACAACACTCATTGTGAGCTTAACTGTTTACGGCGGAACTGCGTTGTTTACGGAACAGATCATATCGGCTTTTAACAGTGACCAGAATGCACATATCGCCACTATGGCCACTTACGGCCTGCTGATTTACTTTGCAGGGTTCATTTTTGCCGGTATGAATACGATACTGACCAGTTATTTTGGCGCAACGGATCAGCCGAATCGGGCACTGTTCTTCTCATTGTTAAGAGGCGGACTTATTATCATCCCGCTGGCGTTGATTCTGAGTCACTACTATGGGATGATTGGCGTCTGGTCTTCTTATGTCATTACTGAAGCACTAATCCTCATTATTGTGGCGTCTGTCATCAATCCGAATAAACGGATCAAGAAAACTAAATAAAGGCATAGTAAAGCACTTTAAGCATTTGGAGAAATTTCATTCATGCTTGAAGTGTTTTTTTGAAATGTCACAACTTGGTACGAAATGCAGCAAATTTATTGTTAAACTATTAAAAGATGACCATTTTTTCATGCAAACTATCTATTTTTTCAGGTACTCTGTTTAAAAAACCTGTGCTATAATTCGGTTAAATTAAAGCGTTTACATAAAGAGGAGTAGGTTAGTAAATGGATTATCGACCAAATAAGGGTGTCTGGAGTAACCATCCATCCAGCAAATGGGAAGACGGCTACTTCATCGGGAATGGTGAAACGGGTGGTATAGTATTCGGAGGTGCTGAGAGTTTTAAAGTTATCTTAAACCATCACTCACTCTATTTAAAAACCAATAAAATGAATGACATCCCAGATATGTCCGCATATCTTGAAGAGTTAAGGGATATTATTAAAGTAGATGGGTATCAGGCTGGGATTAATTATTTTGAAATGAAAGCAATGGATCTTGGATACAAAGGATTGACAATGAGTGACTTGTACCATCCCGCAGCTGAAATTGCCTTTCGATTCGACAATCTGTCCATTTCACCACAAACAGATTTCACGAGAGCGCTTGATTTTGAGAAAGGTCTGATACTGGACTCTTTTCTGACAAATCAGGGACAGAGAATCAGTAAAAAAGCATTCATTTCAAAAAAATCAGATGCACTTTACTTGGAACTGAGTAGCAGTGAGTCATTTTCTTTGAACTTTACAGTGGAAGATTTTGAGCAGTCAGAACTGGATCAACAGACTGTCCATATATCTGAAAATGAAATTCAGGAAGTATTTACCTATATCGACGGAAGCAACTATGTAGTAACGGTAAAATGGATGAGTAATGGCAGAGAGAAAATTAATAACAATACCATATCAGTCTCAGAAGCAACGTCACTTAGATTATGCCTGTCGGTCAGTCGCTGTGATAGTTCTTTGGAGGAATTTGACGAAATCGAAGGGACACACATATCGGACCATTCAACAGTATATAATCAAGTATCTTTACAGATAGCTGATAAAGAGGAAAGTGTTCAAAGCTATGAAGAGTTGATCAGCAGATTGGAAACAGAGAATACTATACCACTGGGACTGTATGAACGTTTTTACGATGCGAGCCGTTATTTTATCCAGTCAATGTCAGGGCCGGCAGTACCGAATCTACAGGGTATTTGGAGTGGCGATTTTCGTCCAGCCTGGAGTGGAGACTTTACGTTTGATACTAATGTCCAACTGGCCATCGCTTCTCAGGCAAGTTTGGGACTGTTTGATCAGTTACAGGGGTTATTTGAAAAAGTAAACCTGTATAAAGATGACTTCAGAGAAAATGCACAGAAGTATTATGGGTGCAGAGGATTTCTCGTCCCGGTACATGCCAGTACACGGGCATTGCATGTTCACTGGAACAAGGAGTGGCCATTAATATTCTGGACTTCTGGAGCTGGCTGGCTGGGTTTCTTTTACAATGAATACTACGACTATACCTTAGACAAGGTTTTTCTTAAAAATACCGCAATACCATTTTATATAGAAACTCTGCAGTTTTATGAAGATTTTGTTCAATATGAAGAAGGTGTGGCTCTATTCAGACCTAGTTATTCTGCTGAGAATGGGATGGGTGATAATGCCACTATGGATATTGCTGTCGTAAAAGCGACACTCGCCTATTTAAAAAAAGCGTATACTGTACTAGAATACACTTTGCCAAAAACATATAAAGTATTTGAAAATGCTTTGCCTGAATACATGATTGACAGCGAAGGCGTCCTGAAAGAATGGATTGATGAGTCGGCAAAAGAGAACCCCAATCATCGCCATTTTTCAAATCTTTATCCGGTGTTTCAAACAAAAGAGATAACAGTTGATCAGCCTGATTTATGGAAAGCTTCACACAAGGCATTTGATAAACGGCTGGAAGCATGGCTTATGAGTTCTGATGGGGATACCTCTTCATCTCACGGACGCATGCATGCAGCGATGTGTGCTGTCGCCTTAGAGCGACCAAACGATGTAGAGAAAGCAATAGGGGAATTAATTAGGAATCGCTCGTTCTTTCCCTCTTTTGCTTCCAGTCATTACAATCATCAGAACGTGTTTAACTTGGATGCTAATGGGTCCTTTCCAAAGATCGTTCATGATGCGTTGATGTATACAGAAAAATCGGGAGTTCTGACGTTATTTAAAGCAGTTCCTTATTGGTTGCAATCTGGGACGCTTAAAGGCATAAGGTTGCCGAATCAAGTGACAGTCAACCATTTTTCTTGGGATCTGAATAAAGGAACTTTCAGCCTCTCACTTACATCAGAGCAGCCAACTGTTATTGACGTAGTCCTTTCAAACGACTGGGTATTTAAAGACAAGCAAGACGAGGTCATAAGAATGCCATTAAATGAAACTGATAGGTGTATCCAAGAGGTTCTTATCTCCAGGAGTTGAATTGAGTGAAAAAACGAGTTAACCGAAAACCGTATATATCGATCAAGCAAAAATTGCTGGGGTCTTATTTTATTATATTGATTATTCCCATTCTATTAGTAGGGGTCTATTTGACTTTGAGCATTAGAAATAACCTTATTTCCAACAAGCTTGAAGAAATTGAAAGCAATAACGAACGGATAAGATCTGACTATGTAGCGGCCCTCTCTTCCATAACAAGAGTTTCTGACTGGATCTATCAGGATGAAGACTTAGCGACTTTAGTCACTACGCAATACGATAATCCTTTTGATGTTTATCAGGCCTACTCACAGTATCAGATGTTTGAGGACTACCTGAGATACTATGATGAGATAGAATACATTCGGTTTTTTGTAGATAATCCAACACTGACGAGTACAACTGGGATTTATCATGCAAGTGAGGCCATTCAAGAGCAGCAGTGGTATCGTGATGGCAGAGATCGGAATGGACGGATCGCCTGGGAAGTAATTACGGATCATATCACTCAATCTACTCACTTAAACCTGGTGCGCTCAGTTTACAGCAACTATGAATTTATAGGTGTGGTAGCCATCGCAGTCAGTCGGGAAGCTATAGACAATATTTTAGATGATTCTGCCAGTAGTGTGTTTATTACCTTAGATAATCAGACCCCGTTATTTAGTTTTCCTCAGCATCAAAATATTTATGACGCATATGCCGAGTATCGACCAGTACTGGAGACTGTCAGGACAGAAGAAGGCAATTATAATACGGTAGATTCAGACAGTTTTAATACGGACTTTACGCTTAATATAAGAGACGTGACTATACCCAAGACATTAAATTCCACCATGCAGGTTATTGGTGTTGTTCCAACAGATAGCATATTGGAAGATGTAAACAGAGACCTTCGAGTAGCCTATATTATTATCATAAGTGTTTTATCCATCAGTATCCTAATGCTTGTTGTTTTTATCAAAACATTTAACAGTCGTATCATCAAACTTAAAGACGCCATGTCTAAAGTAGCGAACGGTGAATTCTCAATTGAACGATCGATCAAAGGCAATGACGAATTGTCAGATGTTTATACTCATCTCGTTCATACATCAAGTAGTATTGAAGGGTTGATGGCGATCAATTACGAACATGCGGTAAAAGAAAAGAATTGGCAGCTGCAGTTGAAAGATACGCAGTTTAAAATGCTGGCCAGTCAGATTAATCCTCATTTTTTGTACAATACACTTGAAATGATTCGGATGAAAGCATTGAAGAACCAAGATAGGGAAGTAGCAGAAATCATTACATTATTAAGTCGACTGATGAGGAAATCCCTTGAAACAAAAGAAAAAGAAACCTCACTTGACGAAGAGCTCCAATTTACAGAAATGTATCTGCATATTCAGAAATTAAGGTTTGGTGATCATATTGACTACAGTATAAATAATCATACTAGTGGTCGTTATCTGATTATTCCATTAATTATCCAACCACTCGTTGAAAATTCATTTATTCATGGAATCGAGCCGATGATAGGAAAAGGAAATATTGATATCACGTTAACAGAAGATTTGGATACATTAAAAATAGTCATTAAGGATAACGGATTAGGTATTTCCCAGAAAAAACTGCTTGAAATAAAACAAGTACTGGCTTCTGAAGAAGAAAGTGCTCATTTGGGGATCAGAAATGTTCAGCAGCGAATAAAAGTATTTTACGGTGAGGCGTATGGGCTTGAAATAATGAGCGAAGAGGGCAAAGGGACGGAGATTACGATAACAGTTCCTAAAGTAACTTATGATAGAGAGAGTGATGAGACGTGTATTCTGTAATTATAGTAGATGATGAACCTGCAGTAAGAGAAGGAATGAACTATTTGATCGATTGGGAAAAGGCCGGATTTTGTGTAATCGACTCAGCAGAAAATGGTCTGGAAGGATTGGAATTGATTGAAAAGGAAAGGCCCGATCTCGTCATCACAGATATCAAAATGCCGGGTCTGAACGGATTAGGAATGATAAAAGAGGCAAAGAAAAAAGAAAGCTCCTCACGCTTTATTTTATTATCAGGTTATTCTGACTTTAAATATGCTCAGGAAGCTATTTCGTATGGGGCGATCGATTACCTGCTTAAACCGATCGATGAAAATGAGCTCTTAACTGTCTTAAAAAAAGTGGAGCAGCAACTGGTTGAAGAAACTAGAGATAAGAAAAACAAAAAGCATTTTCAAAGTTATTTAGAAAATCAGACCCTTTTTTCATATATCATTCACAAGGAGAGAAAAGATGAAATCAATCACCTATCTGATTTCTCAGCTTTCCAGCTTATTAAACTGATTAGAAAAGGAGAAAAGCTGGTTTTACAGGACTTCGTTCAGATTTGTGAGAAGTGTATTGAGGACAATTATTTTCTGTATACCTATGGAGACAGTTTATTCATGCTGATTGCAGCCCATTCAGAGATGAAAACTGATCAGTTGATCGCTGAACTAAAATCAGATACGCGATTGAAGGCAACAATCAGTTCGGTAGGATCAAACGTAGATGATCTCCCGAATTTATATGGTGAAATTAAGTTTCTAGAATCCCAACGCTATTTTTATCCGGATACACATGTTCTAACTAAGCAATCCATCAATAAAAAGGCAGAGATTGACTCACTTGAAAAACTGATTATCAAGTTGAAAATAGCGATTAAAGATAACCAGAAAGATGAAATTGAGCAAATTGTTGATTGGTGCGTTGACTACTTTCAAGCGACAAAACAGGACAGTGGAATAGTAAAAAGAGAGTGGTCAATGATTTTTATTGAATGTGTCTCTTTCTTAGAAGAAAGCATGCAGAAACCAATCAAAGAAATCGAGAAAGATAAAATTCTGTCAGTTGTCTGGAAAGAAGATTCACTTTACCAGACAGCAAAATTTTTAAAGTATGTCTTTTATGATTTCGGTCGCTTTTTTTATCAGACGAATGAAAAACAGGATATTATCGAAGATATTAAGTTTTACTCTGAAAAGAACTACCATTTAAATTTAAGCCTCAAAGACTTGGCACAAGAGTTCAATTATAGTCAGTCTTACCTTGGCAAAAAGTTTAAAACAGATACCGGTAAGAGTTACCATTTGTATCTGGACGACCTGAGACTAACTAGGGCAAAAAATCTGCTTAAAGATAAGCATTTGTACATTTACGAAATTGCCAAAATGGTAGGCTACTCAAACTATGACTATTTCCATAAAAAATTCAAAAAGAAATTTAGTATCAGCCCTAAAGAATACCAGAAAAAATGGAGAGATGGAGAGCAGTCATGAAAGAAAAACAGTCTACAGATACTCTTTTATATAAGATAACCCAGTATATATATTACTTTTTAAGTGTCAATTTTTTCTTTCTTGTCAGTAACAGTTTATTTATTATGGCGTTTATCTTTATTCCTGTGAGTATCAGTCATATCCTGTTCTTTACAGTTGCGTTGATTCCAGCTGGTGCGAGTATTACAGCCCTTTTTTATACTATGGGAAAGCTGAACAGGGATAGATTTGTATCTCCAGTTAAAGATTACTTTGGAGCGTACAAAAATAATTTCAGACAAAGTACAGTATACTGGGGACTTTATTTAATAGCGTTATTAATTGTAGTAGTCGATATTTTATTTGTACTCGAAAGAGGATGGATGATTTTAACCATTATTAGTTTAATTGTTGGTCTGATTCTTGTGTTGTCAGCGGTGTATGCTTTCACGATACTCTCTAGCTTCGAGGTGACCTTAAAGAATCTTGTTCTTTTTTCTGTCTACCTTATCTTCAAATATAAATGGCTCGCCCTGTCTCATCTGGGTTACTTATTTGCATTTGGGCTGATTGGCTATGGGTATCCCATGACTGCTATTCTATTTCTGTTTGCAGTAGCCGGTTTTTATTTTATGAGAAACAGCCAAACGCTTTTAAGCGACTTGAAGTCAAGTTTTTCTGAAGGAAAGGGTGAAGTTGATGCACAATAAATCAAAGAGAGTGATCAGTCTATTTTTGTTTGTTCTTGCATTAGGTGCATGCACCAGTAAGGAAGCAGACCAGGAAGATGAGACAACTGTAAATGAAGAAACCGTACAGTTTCTACTTCCCCAAAATATATCCCCTACTGATTTTTCTGTCATATCCAGTGAAGAATCGATATCAGCGAATTACACTGATCAGCAGTGGCATAGCGAAGGAGCAGTCAATATAAGTCAGGATGCTGTCAGATTCTTCATTGAAGATCTAAGAGAACTGTCCGGAAGAAGAGTTAATCGTGAAATCGAAGATAAAGAAGATCTGATGATACAGCTGTCTGATCGATCAGACGAAATAAGCCTAAGTATTTGGTATGATGAAGAGGGAACGCTTGCGCAAGTGAACAATACAACATACCTTGTTGAAACCTTGCCAGCTTCTTTATCACCATTCAGCAGCACGTTTCTAGAAGCAGCAATCGAACTGGATGAAGGCGATATTGAAGAAATTAGACTAATTGGAGACGAAACGATTGTTTTGAATCAGACCACGGACCTGTCAGAAGTGGAAAAGATCCCTTTTATAAGTGGCTGGTATTTACATGGACCATTTGAAACTGATTTTTCGGTTCAGTACGGCTGGATGGATGACTTTTTTGAAAGTATAACCCGTCTCCATGGAGAAGAAACTAAAATGGTTATAGAGGAAGTCGTCCAGACAATTGAACTCATCCATACTCAAGGGAGTGAAACGATTGAAATCGGTAAAGCCGAGAAGGACGGTCAAACGGTTATCAGAGTGGATAGTCTGGATCAGAACTACCTGATTCCAACCCACCTGACAGAATTTTATGACATTGATCCTCTTGAAATCGTTGATAATTTTATTGCGCTTATCCCATTAGATGCAGTTGAACAGGTAGAGATAAAAAGGGGAACTGAGCATTTCTTGGTAGAGATTGACCGCGATTTCTCGATCGATGATCAAGGAGAAGTCGTTATCGACAGTGCATTCTTTATTAATGAGAAAGAAGTCGAAGAGGATGTAATGAGAAGAGCCTATCAATATCTGGCTCGCTTGTCCTATCAGAGAATACGTGATGACGAAAGGGATAAGGTGGATTTGAATGAAGAGGCTGTTACATTGACCTATCAGTATACTAATCAAGGAGATGTTGTTGAAAAAAATATAGAGTTAATTCCTGTTTCTGATGCGACAACAGTCATTGTAAAAAACGATTCCATTAGTGAGTTTATAGCGGATGACGAGAAATTAAATGACATGTTTGAGGCGTTAAGAGAATTAAATAAATAACAATAAAATCTGGACAGGCTGTCATCTGTCCAGATTTTACTATACTAATGGCGTGTTTGTCATGTTTTTATTGGAAGCGTTATCAGTTATCATTTAATTAACGAAGGAAAGGTTAAAGGTGGTTAGTATGGAATCAGCTAAAGTAATTGATGTTGAAAAACAGGGTTTGATAAAAGCAAGGCAAAAGAAGATGCCAAAGAAAAAAATAACGTGGAAACTCATCAAGCAGCAAAAGTTGCTGATAGCCATGTCACTTCCATTTGTTATCTGGCTGGCGATTTTTGCTTATGCCCCTCTTGTCGGCTGGCTCGTGGCTTTTCAGAATTACCGGCCTCAGAATGGATTTTTTGGATCTGAATGGGCTGGCCTGCATCATTTCAGAGTATTGTTTAATGACTCACTCTTTTATACCGCACTAAGGAACACTATTGGAATGGGTGGTCTTGGGTTAGTATTCGGAACGACTACCGCAATTGCATTCGCATTGTTACTTAACGAATTAAGATTTACCCGATTTAAAAAGATGACCCAAACGATATCTTACCTTCCGCATTTTGTATCCTGGGTAGTAGTAGCTAATCTGGTTACGACAGTATTATCTAATACTGGAGTTGTCAATAACATTCTCCAGTATTTAAATTTTATCGAAGGGCCAATCAATTTTATGGCTCGTCCCGGTATGTTCTGGGGAATTGTTACAGGTGCGGAAGTCTGGAAGTCTACTGGGTGGAACGCCATTATCTATCTGGCAGCTATGACGGCTATAAGCCAGGAGATGTATGAGGCAGCTCATGTGGACGGTGCAAATCGATTCCAGAAGATGTGGCATATCACGCTTCCTTCAATCAAACCGATCATCATTATTCTGATGATCATGAGTATTGGGAATATCATTAATATTGGGTTTGAGAGACAAATGCTTCTTGGAAACAATATAGTAGCTGACGCCGCCATCGTTATTGAAAAATACGCTCTTGATTATGGTATTGGGATGTTCAGGTACTCATATGGTACGGCAATTGGAATATTTAAGTCAGTTATTTCAATTGTTCTGATTTTTACATTCAATACGCTGGCTAAGAAAACAAGCGACATATCCATCATGTAGGAAAGTCTTATGGTAATAAGTCAAGACAAAAGTAATGGCAATAACTGGCGATCTTTTGGAAAAAGAGCATACTGAAGAAACCGTCAAACTATAGAGAACGCTAGTTCTCTATAGCGAGTGCAAAAGGAGTTGCGACATTCATTTTATGAATGTTCTATATCCCTCCTTGGGG
>NZ_PVTO01000017.1 GCF_003003275.1 Alkalibacterium olivapovliticus | reverse complement strand
AGTATAAGGGAATCTACAGGCCTTTTTCTATTGAAATACAAAAAAGGTGCCAGTAAGTTCCAAAGGAACTCACCAACACCAAATATTATAGAACCTTCTTTTTTTACCCTTTTTTCATGTGATACAGTTGTACAATATAGTTAGTAAACTTTAAACTTCAAGTTAGTAAAGCTTTTAACGTTACACGATAATAGTGACGTTTTGTCAACTTTACTTGACTCAAAGTAAGTATACACCTTCTTGGTGTTTTTTTTCAACAATATAATGTTTTTATTTGAAAACCTTTAAAGTATATCATGTAGCAGACACAAATTAAAGTTATTTACGAATACATTATTTACCTACTTGTTTGGAACTTGAAAACAGTATCGAATAAATTACTAATATAAGTACCAAAGACTGAAACACACTAATAAACGGTAAAAAAATCCCCTATATACTGAATAGAAACTACTTTAAGCCAGCTGGTAAACATCATAATAGCTAAATACAAGCCTACTAGTGCCAGGATAACACTTAATACTTGAATGATTGTCTTCATATAATTTTTCCCCCTTCAGATAAATTAATATGTCTACTTTCCTTGCTTCAAACTCTTTAAACTCTTCCCAGTCTTCGAGGGTCACTAAAAAAAAGGGAGCTTTTTTTGTTACGAATAGTTGTAAAAAAAAGATAAAATAAATAAAGGTCTTAAATACATAATTTTATGTATTTTCATGTATTTGAAGATGAATTTACTAAACCAAAATCACAGCAAATCTAGTATGGCGATATACTCTCTAGCAGTATCGCAGCAACTTTGGAAAGCGTTTAATCAAATGGTGTGGTACACTATTTTTAAAATAAGTTATGGTTCTCATAAAAACTGGCTGGAGGATTAATTATGCAGAAAATTTTAAAAGCACGAGACATACATATTGAAAATATTACCCAACTTGCACTGCTTCTCTGGCCCGGAGATAATTACGAGACACTCGAAAGAGAAATGCTGCGTTACCAGGAAGACAGCACTGCCGAACTATTTATCTGTGAAGAAGAGAATGAGATCGTCGGTTTTGCTCATGTTCAACTGCGTTATGATTATGTAGAAGGTACAGAGACTAAACCCGTCGGCTATCTAGAAGGTATTTATGTGAAGGAAGCCTTTAGACAAAAAGGGATCGCCAGAAAACTAGTTGAAGTGGGTCAGGACTGGTCCCGTTTTATGGGTGCATCTGAATTTGCCAGTGATGTCGAGATAAAAAACGAAATCAGTGCACGGTTTCATGAAAAGATCGGATTCAAAGAAGCTAACCGAATCATCTGTTATACAAAGAAACTTTAAAAACAGTTTGACCTTAAAGGCAGAATCTTCCCTTTTCTTTGTAACATCATGTAACACATTTGTCTTTTTTGTCACTTTTTAGGCTTTACCCCATGATTTCATCCGTTATTTTTAGTATACTATAAGTAAGATAAGACTGATTCTCTCTCAATCATTCCGTTACCTTTAAGCCTATCATTCTTTTTTGTGTAGCAGAAAAGAGGTGAGAAAAATGAACACAAAAAAATTGCGATCGGTTATCGCAAAAATCGTTTGTGTGTTTTTAGGGATTTTCTTCAGTCTCTCATTGGCTATTCCCGCAGCTGCAGCTCCCGCTCAGAATATTACTAGAGGACCCACAACAGAAAGAGTAGTAGCTCTAACGTTTGATGATGGAGCCGACGGAACAAATATCAATACTATACTTCAAACCTTATCCAACCATAACATCAAAGCTACCTTTTTCCTCACAGGAACAGGCATCAACAATCACCCTCAGCGTATTCGCAATATCGTGAATCAGGGTCATGAAGTTGCCAACCACTCATACACTCATCCAGATTTCACAACCATCACACGAGCACAAATCAGAAGCGAGCTTCAGCGAACTGAAGAAGCTGTGCTCAACTTGACAGGCGTCTCCACCAAACCGTTTTTCAGACCTCCATTTGGTGCCTATAACTCAACAGTCCTGCAGCATGTTGGCGATGCAGGTTACCGTTATTCCGTTTACTGGACCATTGACACAATCGACTGGACTGGTAATTCATCTACTGATATAGTGAACCGTGTCATGAGCAGAATCACCCCAGGAGCGATCATTCTGATGCATACTGGTGCAGGAGCACGTGGTACTCCAGCCGCTCTCCCAACTATAATCACTCGTTTGAAAGGACTGGGTTACCGATTCGTGACCATGTCTCAACTGATGAACCTGCAAGCTGCGCCTAGCGGAAGGACCTATACTGTCAGACCTGGTGATACACTTTATTCTATCGCTTTACGTTACCCAGGTGTGAGCGTTCAGCAAATCGTTAATGCCAGCAACATCTCCAATCCGAATCTTATTAGTATCGGTCGAGTCTTAACTATTCCTTCATCAGGCAGTACGACACCTCCTCCTTCTTCAACTGTCACTTATACAGTCAGACCTGGTGATACACTCTATTCAATCGCTTTAAGATACAACACAACCGTTGCCCGTATCGTGTCCGTAAATAACATTTCCAATCCAAACCTTATTAGTATCGGCCGCATCTTAACTATTCCTTCAACAGGTAGCACTACACCCCCACCTTCTTCAACCGTCACTTATACAGTCAGACCCGGTGACACACTCTACTCAATCGCTTTAAGATACAACACAACTGTTACTCGTATCGCTTCAGTCAATAACATTTCCAACACCAGCCTCATTCGAGTCGGCCAAGTGCTGACCATAAGATAGTCTGAACGGCAAAAAGACCAGCTCATTGAGAGAGTGATCTGAATCCTTCCTAAAGTCATACACCTGACTATTTAAAGATGGATTCACATACTCCTGATGACTGGTCTTTTTGTTATGCCTCTAGCCCTGCTATAATCTGGCTAAAAGGCCATTATGTCCTTAAGGTGATTAAGCAGTATACGATTGACTTCTTTATCAGCAAAAGCTGGTGCCTTGTCTAGATGATCCACTGCCTGAGAAAGCAGCTTCTCGGCCTCTACACGGTTATTATCACAATAGTAAGCTATCACGCTCCTGATTCGATAGACATCGACCTGTTTCCTCTTCAAATGATCTTGAAACAAGCGGTTTGAGCGGATCTCCTTTACTAATTGAGGATTGCCTTTGTCTAAAATCAGCGTGCAGTAAAGATACTCTCGAATGATCTCTGAGCGGTAAGGCGCAATAACCGCCTGTACCTGGTCATATAACTCAGCTAATTCCTGATAAGCTTCTTCAAACTGCTTCTGTTCCAGCAGTGAACTCATTTCAATCAATTTTGTATAAATATTGAACTGCTCAGTAATCGGTTCCTGTGCATTAATTATCTTTTCTTCTTTCCCGACTTCAGAGTAGGTTTTATTGTACCGGATGAATTGGCCATTCCATCTCAGCTGCTGGAAGAACTGATCTTGTGCAACGTTACTTTTTCTCAGTTTACTTAATACCTTTGCGTCATTAAACCCAATTGGTATGCCATTCATCAGTCCTGAAGTCAGGCCGATGAAAGCAAAAAGGAGCAGATAGTCAGTCGGATTGACTGCGTATAGAAGCACACTCCCTATTGATACAATCAGATTAGCCAGTACACCCCCTGATAAATATAATCGGTAAGGTACCTCACTGATGGATTCAGGCGGATTCATCAGACACTGCCCCATCGTGCCACTCATACTGAACGAAATGGTTTTGAATTTTTTCTCTTCTTTGATGATACCGAAACTGCCTATCCTGAACAGCATAAAGGTATAGCCAGATAATAAACCGGCTACCAGATGACCCAGTTCGTGAATCACAACGTGCAGATAGACCATTACTGTAGCCGACAAAATAATCAGACCCATTGACATCAGTAATGCACCCACATTAAATTCCTCATAACGAGTCGCACTCTCTATTCCTATGCGGTAAGCGATAAATCCTAATCCTAATATAAACAAACTGTAAAGAATCAATATCCCTGTGTTTTTTAGACTATCTTTTACTTTTTTAGTCATGCAGGACTCCTTTAGTTCTTCTCTTTTCTTCTAATCCTACTCCCTTTTTATGGAGAAGCAAGCAGAAAAAGAATTGAGTTGAGTTACCTTCCTATTTCTTATAAAATTAGGTACACTAAAGAGAATGAATTAAGTAAAGGAATGGCAAACTATGAGTAGATTCCAGGATATCTTTTTAGAAATCGAGTCAGATATACTAAATCAGCAATATAAAGCAGGAGAACTGCTGCCCAGTGAAAATCAGCTGTCACAAAAATACAATGTTTCACGCGAAACAATCAGAAAAGCCCTTAGTTTACTGCTTGAAAGTGGTTACATCCAAAAGAAACAAGGTAAAGGATCAATCGTTTTGGACGTTAAACGATTTGATTTTCCAATTTCGGGTTTAACCAGCTATAAAGAACTTCAGGACGCACAACAGATGTCCAGTGAAACCATCTTAGTCCAGAACAAAAAGATGACCATCCCTGAACATATCGCCGATTTTCTGAAAGTGTCTAAAGACACTGAAGTCCACTGTGTCATACGGGCCAGAAAAGTTGATGGGGACGTAGTTATTCTTGATAAGGATTACCTCTTCACGTCTGTTATCAAAGAGATTCCGGATGCTGAAGCCAGACATTCTCTTTATCATTACTTTGAAAAAAAGCTCGGATTGACTATTGGCTTCGCTCGTAAAGAGTTCATTGCCGAACCGGCATCAAAAGAAGACCTTGAACTCATGACACTGCATAATGATACACATGTAGTGGTCACCCGCAGTGAGGTTCATCTCGAAGACACGACTCTCTTTCAGTACACTGAGTCCCGTCACCGCCTGGATCGGTTTCGTTTTGTGGAATTCGCCAGACGACGCGGCCCGGTATCGTATGATTGAGCTGTAAATGAGACAAGCTACTCATCGTTAAGTTTAAAGGGTCAGTTAAATTTTATTGATTGAAAACGAAAAAATAGTACAGCCGACTTCTTGAAGTGGACTGTACTATTTTTATGTTTTATCTCATTATTTCAATAAAAACGCTGCTGTCTCATATGGCCCCATCTTGAATTCTTTTTCAAGTGTCCGTTCAGTTCCATTTCCAATCAGATAGGCGGCATCCTTATCCAGTAAGCTTGCCGGAATGGTGATGGAATCTTCTTCCGCGTAGAAATGGTTCAGTACGAGAAGTGTTTCTCCTTCAAACTCTCTCACATAGGCGAAGATACTTGGGTGTTCCAGTTCCAGGATTTCGTATGCCCCCTCCTGAATAATCGGCATCTCTTTACGCAAGTGAATCAGCTTTTTGTAGTAGTTAAAGATCTGTCTACTGACTGTTTCATTTTCTGTGTTGATGTCTTTAAAGTTATCAGCCACCTTCAGCCAAGGCGTTCCCTCAGTGAATCCGGCATTTTCTGAATCATTCCACTGCATCGGCGTACGGGAATTATCACGTGATTTCTGTTTGATGATCTCCATTGCCTCTTCGTGATCAATGCCGTCTTCTTTCATTTTCTTGTAGGCATTGTGTGTTTCGATATCGACGTAATCATTTAGGTCATCGAATTCCGGGTTTGTCATGCCTATTTCTTCTCCCTGATAGACAAACGGTGTCCCACGAAGCAAATGAACAGTCTGAGCCAGCATGGTGCTGGTTTCAACTGGGTATTGTTTGACATCTCCGAACCGGTTATTCGCACGAGGCTGATCATGGTTATTCCAGAATAGTGCATTCCAGCCGCCTTCTTCTGTCATACCTGCTTGCCATTCGTTCAGTATTCTTTTCAGTTCGATGAAATCAAATGGAATAGTGGTCCATTTTTCGCCGTCTTTGTAGTCAACTTTCAGGTGATGGAAACTGAATATCATCGACAGCTCATCACGGTCAGGACGGGAGTAGTTGACGCCATTTTCAACAGTCATCGAACTCATTTCGCCAACAGTGATAATGTCTTCGTACTTGCCGAATGTTTCTTTGTTCATTTCCTGAATATAGTCATGCACAATCGGCGTATCCGTATAATGTGATTTCCCTACTCCATCATCAGCATCTTTCAGTTCTTCTTCTTTTCCAATAACGTTGATCACATCAAATCGAAAGCCTTTTACGCCTTTTTCAAGCCAGAAGTTGACGACTTTATACAGCTCTTTTCTGACTTCAGGATTGCGCCAGTTCAGATCTGCCTGAGTGACATCGTATAAATGCAGGTAATACTTGTCTGTGTCTCCAAATTTAGACCATGCTTTTCCTCCGAATTTAGATTCCCAGTTGGTTGGCAGACTACCATCTTCCTGTAGTTCTCTTAAAATGTAAAAATCCTGATATTTTTTATCGCCGGCCAGTGCTTTCTGAAACCATTCATGTTCCGTCGAGGTATGATTCAACACCATATCGACCATTAATGATATGCCCTGTTCTTGAGCTTCTTTAACTAACGCATTAAAATCATCCCACGTACCGAACATCGGATCGATTTCCGTATAATGTGCCACGTCATAGCCATTATCATTTTGAGGTGACGGATAAAATGGATTCAGCCAAATCATATCAATGCCTAAGTCAGCCAGATAATCCAACTTCTCCCGAACCCCATTTAAATCGCCTATTCCGTTCCCGTTAGTGTCTTTATATGACTTTGGATACGCTTGATAAATTACCTTGTCATGAAAATCAGTCATCATCGTCTCCCTTTCTTCATCTCTTATTTTAGTCAATAGAAAAAGGGTCTTCCACTAATTGAGGCCTCTCCAGTCTTCACAGTCCAGAAATGTACAATTAAATGGAAATACCCTTCCCCCATAGATTGAGCTATTTCAGTTATTAAATTGACGAGCTATTAACGGCCCAATTTGGGAATGGGCAGGTTGTCATTTTCCCAGCTTGTCATGATGCTGTTTTTCTCAAACACTATAACTAAAACAATTGGGACAACAATCGCAATGGCCATAGCCAGGAGGAACCAGATCATACCAGATTGAATACTTAAGAAACCAGGTAATCCCCCAACACCAATGTTAAAGGCTGTAACGTCCATCGCAACGGATAGCATTCCTGCAAAAGCAGAACCGATCATACCTGCAACAAATGGGTAAACATATTTAATATTAATACCGAATAAAGCGGGTTCTGTAACACCTAAATAAGCAGAAATCGCTGCTGGTACTGATACAGCTTTTTCTTTTTCATCCCCACGGTGCAACCAGATGACACCCATAACAGCAGAAGCTTGAGCAATATTTGATAAAGCAATCATTGGCCACAAGTTTGTTCCTCCAAAATCAGAAACTAACTGCAAGTCGATTGCGTTGGTCATGTGGTGGAGTCCTGTAATAACCAGCGGTGCATAAAGTCCACCAAACACAAAACCAAAAACCCAGTTGAATGTTCCGCTTAATCCCCAGTTAACACCAAGTGATAACCAAGTACCCAGCTGCCATCCAATTGGTCCAATAACAGCGTGTGCAACGAAAATAGTTGGAATCAAGGCAAATAGTGGAACGAAAATCATGGATACGGCTTCAGGTATGACGCGTCGCAGCCATTTTTCAAGGATAACCAACAAGAATGCGGCCATCATTGCCGGAATAACTTGTGCCTGGTAACCAATCATATCTAATTGGAAGAAACCGAAGTCCCAGAATGGTACGTCTCCAGCCAGGATATCTTCTACTCCATAGGCATTTAAGAGCTGCCCTGAAACGAGAGTCAAACCAAGTACAATACCTAAAATTTGAGTGGTTCCCATTTTTCTAGTTACACTCCAGGTAATCCCTACAGGCAGCATATGGAATATCGCTTCTGCAGGCAGCCATAAGAATGAGTTAACACCATTCCAGAAGACTGATGTTTCGACAATCGTTTGGCCATCTAGGAATCCCATTGGCACGGCTTCTAATACGTTTCTAAATCCTAAAATCAAACCACCGATAATAATAGCTGGAATTAATGGGGTGAATATTTCTGCCAAGGCAGCCATTATACGCTGTAAAGGATTCATGTGCTTCTTGCCTGCACCCTTCACTTCGTCTTTCGACACACCTTCCAAGCCTGATACAGCTGAAAATTCGTTGTAGAAATCGCCTACGCGGTTCCCTACGATGACTTGAAACTGTCCTGCCTGTGTGAATGTCCCTTTAACAGACTCGATATCTTCTATTCTTTCCTTGTCTGCTGCCGAAGGGTCATCCAATACAAAACGCATCCGTGTTGCACAGTGAGTTACAGCATTGACGTTTTCTTTACCGCCAATCGCCTCCAGTAATTCTTGAGCATCTTTCTTAAAATCTGCCACTTTAACTTCCTCCTTTATCTTCACTTGTATATACAAGTTGTCTTCGTTTTTACTATACTGCACCAGTACAGCAAATGCAAGCGTTTCATTTAAATTTTACGATTTTCATCCCCTTCTCCTTTCTTTATTAAAAATTTAATGGGCAGTTAATTATTCTACTTTCATTTTAACACTGTTTTTGAATCGATATATAGTAAAAACCCTTTGAACCAGCAATGGTCCAAAAGGCTTGACTGCAGTGATCACCACATTTTTTTCATGTCTCCAATTAAGTAAAGAGAGCCAAAAACAATAATGGTATCCTGCTGGTGGCGTTTATTTTTTAGTTCACCGATAACGGCTTTCACAGAATAAAATGCTTTTGATTGAAATCCCTGCTGACTGATCAGCTGGGCTGTTGCTTCTGCATCAAATCCTCTGTATGGATCCGGCGAAACTGTATAGACCGTTTCAGCTAGCGGCAGTATCATCTCGATCATCTCCATGTATGCCTTATCCTTCATCATCCCGACCACAAAAACGAGTCTGTCTGTTGGAAACAGCTGGGCTACATTCTGCTTAAGCATGGCGACACCTTCCGGATTATGTGCACCATCGATAATCACAGTGGGCTGCTGACTGATTTTTTCCATACGGCCAGGCCAGACGGTCTTAGAAAGGCCCTTTCTGATCTGAGTAAGCCCTATATCATATCCTCTTTCTTTCAGTTCCAGAGCCGCTTCTATCGCCAATGAGGCATTCATGACCTGGTGTGCCCCAAGAAGGTAGATCGTCAAATCAGTCAGCTGTTTATAATGGAATCGGCTGTCTTTATCAGTCACTATCATCTGAGTAATGTCATCGTGACTGATTTCGTTTAAGCGAGCCTTTTGTGTAGTAGCGATAGCCCGTATGACCTTATTTATTTCCGGACTGATGACTGGACAGATAACTGTTCCAGCTTCTTTAATGATCCCAGCTTTTTCAGCGGCAATTTCTTCTTTAGTTTCCCCCAGCAGTTTCATATGATCAAATCCGATCGATGTGATCATGGCCACTTCTGGGGTCTTTATAATATTGGTAGCATCCAATCGTCCACCAATACCCGCTTCTAAAATAACAAGCTTGCAGTCTTTTTCAGCAAAGTATAAAAGAGCTGCAGCCGTCAGTATCTCAAATGAATACAGTCTCTCTCCTGTTTCTTCTTCCACTTCTTCAACTAATGGAGCCACTTGTTCTGTCACACTTATAAAATCAGCATCACTAATATTCTGTTTATCGATTTGTATGCGTTCATTAACCTTTTCAAGATGAGGTGAAGTAAAGACACCAGTTTTAATACCCGATTCAACTAGAATAGAGGCTAAAAAAGCGCTTGTTGACCCTTTTCCGTTGGTACCGGCAATATGTATACAGTTTAGATCCAGTTGAGGATCTCCTATTTTTTTCATTAATAATCGCATTCTAAACAGATTTTCTTTATTTCCAGTTCCTCTATTCGTGTTGACTAGATTGATGACATCAGTCATATTCATTATGCATAACTCCCTGCTCTTAATTAGTCCTTTTCAAGTATACAATACTTTGCGTAAAATCAGTTCATATACTGACCCCACGGAACATTTTATTATTTAAGCAATTCTATTGCATTTCTTCAATTGTTCCACTATACTAATATTAATAAATTCTCATAAACACTTCTGATTCATTCTTAATACCTCATCTGTTACATCACGTAACTGACACGTTCGAACACTTCCGAATTCTCTCAACAACACTTTCTGTTTACACATTCACCTTATTATCACCCTATTGAACGATATCTTAATACCACTCTATATCCATACCTATCCCTGGATCTGACCCCTTATTTTGTTATACCCAAAACATAAATCGTCTGACGAAAGTCATTATCACACTGATTTTCTGTCTGTAGATGCACCTATTTATTTATCCTTCATCCCGATTCTTTTAACTTTACCCTCTTACTGGACATTACACCGCACTGTTTCATCGGACACCTTTCCTATCAGAATCCCATCAGCAGCGCCCTTTGTAGAGCTTTTTCACACAACTTATATACCCAAATTATTTTAAAAACCCGATATCGACTGACAACTACCGGTTTATGGCGAATGGTTACATTTCCTGATTCGCTTTGCCCTTACTTACAACATAGTGAAGAACGAGCCTGCGTTTGGGACCGCAGGCTCGTTTTATTTTACCTATTAAATTTTAAATGTGTCTTCTTTAGAAGGTTCAACGACCAGATAACGGTGAGGTTCTTTTCCTTCAGAGTGTGTCTGAACGCCTTTATGCTGATTGAGGTAGCGATGGATCTGTTTTCTTTCATGAGCAGGCATCGGCTCTAAAATAACCTGACGTTTGGTACGTTTTACTTTTTCAGCAGTACGAGACGCCAGCTGTTCAACCGTTCGCTGACGACGGTCACGGTAGTTTTCAGCATCGACTTTCGCATACAGTTTATTATCTGCGACCTGATGCAACTGAATCTGAGCCAGCGTCTGCAGACTGTTTAAGACTTTACCGTGTCGACCGATTATGAGGCCGGCATCTTCAGTATCAATCACATACTGAACGCGTCTGTCTGTTCTGTTAACTGACACCGTTACATCTTCAACACCCATTTTAGTGGCAATACGTTCAATATAATCTGAAACACTTACAATAGCCGCTTCATCAGTAGCATTTAAAACGACTTCTTTTCTCTCAGGTTTTTCATCTGTCTCTTTTTTTTCTTCTGAATCCTCTTTTGCTTCTGCTTGATCCAGATCACTATCGGATTCGACTTTTTGACTGTCCTCAGTCTCTTCTGTCTCCTCCAGTACTGTTTCAGGATCTTCAGCAACAGGTTCGATAACCGGTTGTTCATCTATATTGGATTCGTCTGCTTTAGTAATCGTTGAAGGCTCTTTCTCCCCCAAGATCAATTCTTTAGTGACTAATTCTTCTATAGCACTTTTAGCGTTTTTTCGTTTGACAACAACGACCGCATCTTTCTGGCCGAGTCCTAAAAATCCTTTTTTCGACTCTTGTGAAACTGAAATCTCAGCTTCTTCTTTTTTGATGCCTAAAGCTCTGAGTCCCTTATCAATTGCTTCTTCAGTAGTTGTTGCCTGAGCTGTATATTTATCTCTCATTCACTCTATCCTCCATTCACAATCTCTGTTTCTCCTTTATTTTACCAAATTCGAAACAATAAGTCAGAAGATTTCTATTTTTTCACATTTCGGCGGTACTTTTGTGCTCTTCTCAATGCTTTGCGTCGCTGTCTTTCAGCTTCTGCCTGCTCGGCTTCTTTATTAGCCCGCTCTTTCCTGATTTTAAACGGGTTCTGGAACAGTAACGTCTGAACCACTGAAAATCCGTTGGAAACAGTAAAGTATAATGCTAAGGCACTGGACAATCGGAAAGTGATGAATACAATCATTAATGGCATAACATATGTCATAATTTTATTGGTTTCAGTTGCTCTTCCCATACTCATTAATACTGAATGACCTAATGTAAACAAACCGGCCAGGATCGGCAGGATGAAGTAAGGATCGGGTTGACCTAAGTTGACCCATAAGAAATTCCCGGTAGCCAGGATCGGTGTTCTATTCACTGACTGATACAAAGCGATAAAGACAGGCATTTGTACGAGCATCGGCAAACAGCCCATATACGGATTGACGCCTGCATCACTGTAGAGACGCTGTTGTTCTTCTTTAAATTTTTCCTGTGTTTCTGCGTCTTTAGATGGGTATTTCTGTTTCAATTCTTCCATCTGAGGACTGATTTCGTTCATCTGCGCCATATTCTTCTGCTGAAAATGAGTAAAGGGTATCAGCAACGCACGAATAATCACTGTCACGATTATAATACCTATTCCGTAGTTTTCACCAAATAAATTCGATACCCAGATGATTGCACGGGCGAAATTGTAAATAATGACGCCTTCCCAGATTCCTGTACTTTCTGCTGAAACAGGATCTGTTCCACAAGCAGATAAAAATACGACTAATCCAAGCATACTTAGTGCGAGGAGCAATCGCTTACGTTTTCTCAAAAAATTCATTCACGTTCCCTCTTTTCTTCTACTTTGTTTCAGTAAAGATGATTTTCTTTCATAAATCTGTTGATTTGTGACCAAAATAAGTTAATTAAGTACTTCCGCCTTTTTCAACACATGAATCAAACTTTTTTTAATGTCATGAAACGTCATCTCTCTGGTCGGCTGTCTTGCTATTACGATAAAATCGATGGCTTCTTTGATCTGGTCTTCCTGATCCACCTCGATCAGCGCATGTCTGATTTTTCGCTTGATGTCATTTCGTTTGACCGCATTGCCTATTTTCTTTCCTACAGATAAACCTACACGAAAATGAGTTTGGCCTTCTTTTGGGATCGAATAAATGACAAACTGCCTGTTAGCCATCGATTGACCGTTATGAAAGACTTTTTGAAAATCTGCTTCTTTTTTGACTCGGTAAGCCTTCTTCATTGCTGCCCCATCTTTCTGTGTAAATAGAATTTAGAAAAGCTGAACGTGCCGCACAGCCTCGAAAAGAAAATAGGAAATTTACCCTGAATGAGCATACTGCGCAATGGGTAAATTTATCTTTTTATCGAGAGGCTGGCACGTGAAGCTAGCCATACCTAATGAAAAGCTGACACTTACTCTTTGACATTTAAATAAAAAAAGGGCAACGTGCTCTCACTATAGCTATCAGTAAGAAGCTTCCGTCGCCCAACGTCATTAAGCTGAAATTCTTTTTCTTCCTTTACGACGTCTGCTTTGTAATACTCTACGTCCGTTTTTAGTACTCATGCGTTTTCTGAATCCATGTACTCTTTGACGTTTACGTTTTTTTGGTTGATATGTTAATCCTTGTGCCATTGGCGAACACCTCCTGAATCTTTCCTTTGTCCTCTGACTTATCAATAAGCATACAATAGTTGACTGCATTAATATATAGACAGACTATGTAATTTTAGAAAACATTTGCTCATTTGTCAAGCTTTTCTATTATATTGATTGATTTTAAAGAAGCAGACTGACATATTTCGCAGTTGATTCGCCTGTTGATAAGCTTTGTCTCGTGACAAAAATGTAGGAACTTGTTCATAAAAGATATCCACATGGTGATAACAAGTCAGGAAGTATTTTTTCTTACACACACCCCTATCAACAGTTTGTCCACAGATTAACAGGGTGTTTGTAATAGTTATAAACAGGGTTGTTTTAATTGTGCATAACTCTATTTAAGCCCGTTAAATCAATCTTTAAATACCAATAGTTATGCACAGTTCTTGTCGAAAAACTAGCCCGTTAAATAATTATGCACATCTCTTTTTAGACTGTGGATATCTTCATGGACAACTTGAGTATAGTTTATCAACAATTGAAATCGACTGTGGAAAACTGAAATAAGACGTGATAAAATAAAAAAGGCATCTTAACGGCGAGGAGGAAAATAATGGACGATATACAATCAACATGGAAATATCTTCAGGAACAGTTCAGAGAACCATTGTCTAAAGTCAGTTTTGATACTTGGATCCAAAGCGCGAACCTCGTCCGACTTACTAACAATTCAGTGACTATTGAAGTCCCTTCTAATTTACATAAGGAATACTGGAAAAATAATTTATCGACTAGAGTCGTTGAATACCTTTATGAATTTTTGGGACGTGAAGTATCTCCACTGTTTGTGACCACAGAAGAGCAGGCTGTACATGAAGAACAAAAAGAAGAGACACAGTCTATCAATGCTTTCGACACGCAACACGTATCCAGTACGTTAAATAGTAAATACACATTTGATACCTTTGTTATCGGAAAAGGCAATCAGATGGCTCATGCGGCCGCTTTAGTCGTAGCAGAAGAACCTGGAACGATCTACAACCCTTTATTCTTTTATGGGGGAGTTGGGCTTGGGAAGACTCACTTGATGCATGCGATCGGACATCAGCTGCTTCAGATCAACCCAAATGCGAAAATCAAATATGTTTCGAGTGAAAATTTTGCAAACGACTTTATCAATTCGATTCAAAATAGAACGCAGGAAAAATTCCGTCAGCAATACCGTAACGTGGACTTATTATTAGTAGATGATATTCAATTTTTCGCTGACAAAGAAGGAACGCAGGAAGAATTCTTCCACACCTTCAACGCGCTCTATGATGATCGAAAACAGATTGTACTCACCAGTGACCGTTTACCAAATGAAATACCGAAACTTCAGGAAAGACTGGTATCACGCTTCGCATGGGGCTTGTCTGTCGATATTACGCCACCGGATCTTGAAACACGAATAGCGATTTTAAGGAAAAAAGCGAATGCGGAAGGGCTTGAAATTCCAAACGACACGCTCAGTTATATTGCCGGACAAATCGATTCGAATATTCGTGAACTTGAAGGGGCGTTAGTGCGGGTACAGGCTTATTCTGCCATCCAGCGCAATGATATTACGACTAGTCTGGCAGCAGATGCTTTAAAAAGCATGGTCAAACATGATTCAAAACAGAATGTCTCCATCGCAACGATCCAGCAGAAAGTCAGTAAATACTACCAGATTTCTCTAGCTGATCTGAAAGGGAAGAAGCGGGTCAGACAAATCGTACTCCCTAGACAGATCGCCATGTACTTGTCGCGGGAGCTCACCAGTACGTCTTTACCTAAAATAGGAAAAGAGTTTGGCGGAAAAGATCACACAACTGTTATTCATGCTCACGAGAAAATCAAAAAAGTACTGAATAATGAAACTGACTCTGAATTAAGAGATCAGATAGACGAAATCAAAAAAAGTCTTTAATTTAGACGTGTGGATAAACTACCAGCTTAGACACATCTTTATACACATGTTATCCACAGGTGGAAAACCTTTATCTCTAACTAATTTATCTGTTTTCCACAGTATACACAGGACCTACTACTATTACTAAGTATTTATATACTATATAATATAGACGGTTACTCAAATTATAATTGGAGGATGCTTATGAAATTTACAGTTAACAGACCAGCATTTCTAAAAAAATTGAAAGACGTTCAACTGGCTGTCTCTTCTCGTTCCACTATTCCTATATTAACGGGAATAAAATTGATCGCATCAAAAGAAGGCATACAACTCACTGGAAGTAACTCTGATATCTCAATAGAAACCTTTATTAGAATATCTGATGAACAATCAGGCCTGAAGATAGAAGAAGAAGGACAGATTGTGCTGCAGCCAGCTCGTTTCTTCAGTGACATCGTTAACAAGCTTCCAGATGAGAACTTCACTGTAGAAGTAAACGACAGAGTTCAGACATCGATTACGTCTGCCTCATCATCATTCATTATTAATGGACTTGATGCAGCAAATTATCCACATCTACCCGATATTGACACAGCACAGTCCTTTACATTGCCTGTGAATTTACTTAAAAAGATTATTAAACAAACGGTTATAGCTGTTTCCACACATGAAAGTCGTCCGATTCTAACGGGTATCCACCTGACGATCAATGACGGTAAGCTAAAAGCAGTCGCTACAGACAGTCACCGTCTTAGCCAGCGTGTAATTCCAATCGAAGGAACTGAAGGATTGTCCTATAACCTTGTCATTCCTGGCAAAAGTCTACAGGAGCTGACTCGTCTATTGGATGATAGCCTTGAAGAAATCGAAGTGGCCATTGCTGAAAATCAGATCCTTTTCAAAACGGATGATACTCTATTTTATTCTCGTCTGCTTGAAGGAAATTACCCTGACACTGACCGATTGATCCCCGACAGTTCGACAACCGAAGTCGCACTTGAAGCACATGTTCTGCTTGGTGCCGTTGAAAGAGCGTCTTTACTGTCACATGAAGGTAAAAATAACGTGGTTAAATTATCGGTCAAAGACAATACAGTTGAAATTACAGGGAACTCGCCTGAAGTGGGACGAGTAAACGAGCAGGTGACTGCACAGTCCATCAATGGAGACGATATGGAGATCTCATTCAATCCAGATTATCTAAAAGCTGCTTTAACAACATTCGGCCCTGTGGATATCACATTGAAACTGATTTCAACGTTACGTCCATTCGTATTGGTGCCAACTGAGGATAAAAATGAATTTATCCAGCTGATCACACCGATTCGAACATCATCATAAGATAAATAGGGGGAAGATCCGACAGTGTCGGGTCTTTTTTTGCTGTTTTAAGGAACAGACGAGCGGATAAAATCAAAAGCTGAGGATACTGCCCGCTATTGATCGAAGCCGTTAGCCAAAGCTTGCTGAACAGAGAAGTTCAGTCGTTTATTATTCAAAATAGAGAAGGGATATTAAAAAGGGCCAATCGACTTATTCTTAAAATTTGACGAGTCTAAGCGAATTTACATAAAAAAGCAGGTTTTGTCATTTTTACCTAAAAACCCAAGAGAAAGCATTTTTTCCTATATAAATTTGTTTATACCTCTGAAATAAGGTATAATATAAGAAGAGAATTTAGACAGAACGTGGATGAAATTGTCCACGTCTTTGCTTTTTAAAGGAGCCGATTAAATTGCCGGAAATTATAGAAATCGACAAACCAGTCATCACATTAGGACAATTTTTGAAACATGCCACAATCATCTCTAGTGGCGGAATGGCTAAACCCTTTTTAATGGATTATACCGTTTGGGTGAACGAAGAGCCTGACAATCGTCGAGGGCGTAAATTACACCCTGGAGACACTGTAAAAGTTGAAGGGTTCGGCACATATAGGATTGCCTTATCTGATAATGGGGAAGAGTAATGTTTTTAAAAAAGCTGACGCTGAGAGGGTACCGTAATTACGATGCAGCAGATGTGACGTTTTCAAAACAAATCAATGTCTTTCTAGGAGAAAATGCTCAGGGAAAGACGAATATTATGGAAAGCATCTATGTACTGGCAATGACACGCAGTCACCGCACAGCAAATGACAAGGAACTGATTGGATGGAATCAGGAATTCGCCAGAGTATCCGGATTAGTTGAAAAAGCGAACGACAGCTTTCCTTTAGAGATTATTTTGTCGAAAAAAGGGAAGAAAGCGAAACTGAATCATCTGGAACAGAAAAAACTGAGCCGCTATATCGGTCATCTGAACGTCATTTTATTTGCACCGGAAGACTTGTCTTTAGTCAAAGGCTCTCCATCAGTGAGACGAAAGTTCCTGGATATGGAAATGGGCCAGATGAGTACGCTCTACCTGTACCATTTAGTGGAGTATCAGAAAATATTGAAACAGCGAAATGCCTACCTGAAACAGAATCGAAGAAGCGGTAAACTGGATGAAACCTACCTGGCTATTTTAAATGAA
Organism: Alkalibacterium olivapovliticus; assembly: GCF_003003275.1. GTDB lineage: Bacteria > Bacillota > Bacilli > Lactobacillales > Carnobacteriaceae_A > Alkalibacterium > Alkalibacterium olivapovliticum. The sequence continues at coordinate 37,328 of NZ_PVTO01000017.1, read as the reverse complement.
CAGCTGGCTGCCGAAGGTGCGGAGCTGCTGGCTCAGCGCTTTTCTTTTGTCAAGCGTCTACAGAACTGGGCGCAGCCGATCCATTCGGATATCTCTCAGGGGCAGGAAATGCTGACAATGGAATATGCCTCGTCTTTCCAGGTGACTTCTGAAGAAGATAAAGAACAGCTTATGAAGGATCTGCTGAAGCAGTACGCTAAGCACAAGCAGAGAGAGTACGAGCAGGGAACGACCCTGTATGGGCCTCACAGAGATGATATCAAGTTCTTTGTGAATGAAAAGAATGTTCAGACCTATGGATCCCAGGGCCAGCAGCGGACAACGGCCCTGAGCCTAAAACTCGCTGAAATTGAATTGATGCATGATATGACGGGGGAATACCCCGTTTTATTATTGGACGATGTGCTTAGTGAACTGGATGACGAAAGACAGACACATTTATTGAAAACGATTCAGGATAAAGTACAGACTTTTTTGACGACCACGAGTTTGGATGGGGTCAAGAAAGACTTGCTTCATCATCCGCGTATTTTTAACGTACGCAGCGGTCATATTGAAATGGAGAGTGAATAGAGTGGCAGATGAACAATTGACACCGAAAGAAATCGAAGAGTTATCACCCGAAGAAATTGAAGCATTATCCCCTGAAACGATCGAAGAGTTGACGCCAAAAGAACTCGAAGAATTAAGAGACGGCTACAATGCCAGTCATATTCAAGTGTTAGAGGGACTGGAAGCTGTTCGTAAGCGTCCTGGAATGTATATCGGATCCACAAGTGTTGAAGGTCTACACCACCTGGTCTGGGAAATCGTCGATAACTCGATCGATGAAGCAATGGCCGGACATGCAAAGAATATTGAAATCATTATTGAACCGGGTAACATCGTCGTGGTTAAAGATGACGGACGGGGGATCCCAATCGACATCCAGGCCAAAACCGGTCGACCGGCTGTAGAAACAGTCTTTACTGTCCTGCACGCTGGGGGTAAATTCGGCGGCGGTGGGTACAAAGTTTCCGGCGGACTGCATGGCGTAGGCTCTTCAGTCGTTAATGCCTTATCCGAGTATCTGGAAGTCTATGTCCATCTGAACAATAAAATATACAATCAGCGCTATGAACGCGGTGACGTCATGTACGACGTGAAGGAAATCGGAGAGACCACTAAACGCGGAACAGAAGTCCGCTTCAAGGCAGATGCAGATATCTTTACTGAATCGGTCGAGTACGATTTCAACAAACTGGCTACCCGTATCCGTGAACTGGCTTTCTTGAACCGTGGACTTAAAATTTCGATTGAAGACCAGAGAGACGAAGAACCTGTTCGGTTAGATTATCAGTACGATGGCGGAATCAAAAGTTACGTCGAGTACCTCAATCAGAGCAAAACTGTGCTGTATGATGAGCCGATTTATCTGGAAGACGAGCAGGAAGGCATTTCTGTAGAAGTAGCCCTTCAGCATACGGACGGTTACCACATGAATATTATGAGTTTTGCCAATAATATCCATACCTATGAAGGCGGGATGCACGAATCTGGCTTTAAAACCGCACTGACACGAATCATCAACGATTACGCACGCAGAAACAAGTTTATTAAAGAAAACGAAGATAACGTCAGTGGGGAAGATGTCAGAGAAGGCTTGACGATTGTATTGAGTATCAAACATCCTGATCCTCAGTTTGAAGGTCAGACGAAGACTAAACTGGGAAACTCAGAAGTCAGAACGATCACGGACCGCTTATTCAGTTTGCATTTCGACCGTTTCCTGATGGAAAATCCTCAGCTGGCTAAACGTATTATGGAAAAAGCCCTGCTGGCTGCAAAAGCAAGATTAGCCGCTAAACGCGCACGAGAAGTAACACGTAAGAAAAACGGACTGGAAATCAGCAATTTACCAGGTAAACTGGCTGACTGTTCGTCAAAAGATCCCAAAAAATCTGAAATCTTTATCGTTGAGGGAGATTCAGCCGGAGGATCAGCTAAACAGGGCCGATCCCGTCTGTTCCAAGCTATTTTACCTATTCGAGGGAAGATATTGAACGTGGAAAAAGCTTCTCTTGACAGAATTCTAGCTAACGAAGAAATCCGTTCCCTGTTTACCGCTATGGGAACTGGTTTCGGAGAAGAATTTGAAGTCGAAAAAGCCCGTTACCATAAACTGATTATCATGACGGATGCGGATGTTGACGGCGCTCATATTCGTACTCTGCTGCTGACCTTATTTTACCGGTATATGCGTCCAGTAGTTGAAGCAGGATTTGTTTATATCGCTCAACCACCCCTATACCAAGTTAAACAGGGCAAAAAAGAGGTCTACCTGGATACAGACAAACAATTGGAGGAATACCTTAAAGAGATTCCGGCTTCGCCTAAGCCCTCCATTCAGCGTTATAAAGGGTTAGGAGAAATGGATGCGGAACAGCTATGGGATACGACAATGAATCCAGAGAACCGCAGACTGCTGCAGGTTACTGCAGAAGATGCTATTGAAGCGGATATGGTTTTCGATATGCTGATGGGTGAAAAAGTTGAGCCTAGAAGAGACTTTATCGAAGAAAATGCTCAGTATGTTCAGAATATCGACATTTAAACAGGGTGTAATACAGAGTACTGAGAGAGTTTAAGGAGGAATAAAGTTTGGCTGAAGAAAGAGAATCACGAATGGAACAGATTAATTTATCTACTGAAATGAGAAAGTCTTTTCTGGACTATGCAATGAGTGTTATTGTCTCTCGTGCATTACCGGATGTTCGGGATGGACTGAAGCCCGTACATCGCCGTATTCTTTATGGGATGAATGAACTGGGTATGACGCCTGATAAAGCCTATAAAAAATCAGCCCGTATCGTTGGAGACGTTATGGGTAAATATCACCCGCACGGGGACTCTGCGATTTATGAATCAATGGTTCGTATGTCACAGGACTTCAGTTTCCGTAATCCGCTGATCGATGGACACGGAAACTTCGGTTCTGTTGATGGTGACAGTGCTGCTGCGATGCGTTACACAGAAGCACGAATGAGCAAAATCGCTATGGAAATGCTCAGAGACATCAATAAGGACACCGTCGATTATCACGATAACTATGATGGATCAGAAAGAGAACCAGATGTCCTGCCTGCTCGTTTCCCTAACTTGTTAGTTAACGGAGCTTCAGGGATCGCTGTCGGAATGGCGACGAATATTCCACCGCACAATCTTAGAGAAGTCATCGCTGCCTGTCGTTTAGTAATGGAAAATGAAGACGCAACGGTAGCCGAACTGATGGAAGTTATACCTGGTCCCGATTTCCCGACAGGTGCAATGATCATGGGGAAATCCGGAATCAGAAAAGCCTATGAAACCGGTCGTGGATCGATTAAAATCCGTGCAAAAGTCAGAATAGAAGTTCAGCCGAACGGTAAGGAACGTATTATCGTTGATGAAATTCCCTATCTGGTCAATAAAGCGAAACTGGTCGAGCGTATTGCTGATCTGGCGCGTGAAAAACGAATCGAAGGGATTACAGACCTGAATGATGAGTCTGATAGAGACGGTATGCGCATGGTCATCGATGTCAGAAGAGATGTGTCTGCTAGTGTTATCTTAAATAACCTTTATAAAATGACACCCCTTCAGACCTCTTTCGGATTCAATATGCTGGCAATCGTCAATGGTATTCCTAAAACATTAGGTTTGAAAGAAATCATTACTGAATATTTAAAACATCAGCGTATAGTTATACGTCGTAGAACCGAGTTCGACAAGAAAAAAGCAGAAGCTAGGGCTCATATCCTTGAAGGATTGCGTATCGCTTTGGACCATATCGATGAAATCATCAGAATTATTAGAGGTTCTCAAACAGGAGATGCCGCTAAAAATGCACTGATGGAAAAATTCGGCTTGAGTGATCGTCAGTCTCAGGCAATTTTAGATATGCGTATGGTCCGTCTGACAGGACTCGAAAGAGAGAAAATTGAAGGCGAGTATCAGGCGCTTAAAGCGACGATCGATGACTTAACGGATATTTTAGCTCGTCCTGAACGCGTACATGAAATCATTGCTACTGAACTGGAAGAAATCGCTGAAAAACATGGTGACGACCGTCGAACTGAGTTGCTAGTCGGAGAAGCATTAAGCCTCGAAGACGAAGACCTAATCGAAGAAGAAGAAATCGCTGTGACATTATCTCATAACGGCTATATGAAACGGATGGCCATTTCTGAGTTTAAAGCTCAAAATAGAGGTGGACGTGGCGTTAAAGGCATGGGGACGAACACAGACGACTTCGTTGAGACGTTACTGACGTGTTCCACACATGACTTGCTTCTGTTCTTTACGAATACGGGTAAAGTGTACAAAGCTAAAGGATATGAAATCCCTGAGTACGGCAGAACAGCCAAAGGGATCCCGGCTATCAATTTCCTGGGAATCGAAAATGACGAGAAGATTCAGGCCATCATCAATACACGAGGTGAAAGTGAAGAGAATGAACAATTATTCTTTACCACTCGCCTAGGTACAGTCAAACGTACAGCCTTCTCAGACTTCGATAACATCAGAACGAGCGGACTGAAAGCCATCGTACTGAAAGAAGATGATGAGCTGATCGATGTGTCTGTCACACATGGAGATGATCACATCATTATTGGGACGAGACAAGGCTATGCTGTGAGTTTCCATGAAGATGCCGTCAGAAGTATGGGACGTGCCGCTTCGGGTGTGAGAGGTATTCGTTTGAGGGATGACGACTATGTAGTCGGTATGGACAAGTTGAATGAAGACTCGGAAGTACTGATCATTACTGAGAATGGATACGGAAAACGGACAGAGGCTTCAGAATATGCGATTCGCGGACGTGGCGGTAAAGGTGTCAAGACGGCCAATATCACCGAGAAAAACGGACCGCTTATTGGTCTGAAGACCGTTGATGGAGAAGAAGACATCATGCTGATCACGACAAGTGGTGTCATTATTCGTTTCCACGCGAAAAACATCTCTAAAACAGGTCGTGCCACTCAAGGTGTACGCCTGATGAGACTTGAAGCAGGTAATTTTGTTTCAACTTTAGCTAAAGTTCAAATCGATGAAGACATCGAGGTTGAAGAAGTAGAGGGTGAACTGGATGATACGGGTGAAACACCTGAATCTTCAGCGATCGAAGAAGCTTCTGAACAGAATGACGAATCATCAGACCCATCTGATGAGATGGAAGAAGAATAAAGACGAATCAATACGTCTACACTGTCAGCTACGGCTGCTGGTGTAGACGTTTTTTTGTAAAATCAGAGAAAAAATATAATCAAGTTATATTTTTTAAGTAAAAAACTTAAAGTACGCAGTATCATAAGAAACCTTGCACTTGAAAGGCACGTGTGCTATAATATTTCGGAGTGAGTACTCTTAAATGAATACTCTCCTTGCTCTTTCAAATGAAGGGGCCAAAGTCCATAAGGAGGTGACAGTCAAAGATGAGTCAAACAGCTAAATACGAAATTCTGTATATTATCCGTCCTGATCTTGATGAAGATGGTAAGAAAGCTTTAGTAGAGCGTTTCGATACACTTTTAACAGGTAAAGGTGCTGAAATAAATGAATCGAAAGACTGGTCGAAGCGTCGTTTTGCATATGAGATCAAAGGATACCGTGAAGGAATTTATCACTTGGTAAACCTAGATTCTACTGATGCAGCGTCTATCAATGAATTTGATCGACTAGCTCGAATTAATGACGATATTTTACGTCATATGATCGTACGTCTGGAAAACTAATTGTTTCACGTGAAACAATAATTTAATTGCCTTTTTAATGAAAGGAGATCTTTGATTGATTAATAATGTCGTTTTAGTTGGAAGATTAACTAAAGATGCTGAACTTCGTTATACGGGTAGTGGAATCGCAGTTGCCTCATTTACAGTTGCAGTGGAACGTCCTTTCAGCAATGCGCAGGGAGAACGTGAAACGGACTTTATAAATTGTGTTGCCTGGAGAAAAACTGCTGAGACTATTTCTAATTTTACTCGTAAGGGTTCATTAGTAGGTGTCACTGGGCGTATGCAAACGCGTAACTACACGAATAACGAAGGTAGAAAAGTTTATATAACAGAAGTTGTTTGTGAGAACTTCCAAATGCTTGAACCGAAATCTGTCACTGAAAAACGTGCGCAGAACGATGGAGCGAGTACTGGAAATGGTGGATATAATAATTCATCATCTAATAATTCTAACTCTAATTCTAATAATAGCAGTAGTAATTATTCTCAACAAAACAATCAAAATCAAGCTCCAAAAAACAATCAGAGCAATTATGCTAATTTCGATGAAGATCCGTTTGAAAGTAATAATGAATCAATCGATATTTCAGATGACGATTTACCATTTTGATTCAAGTATAAAAGGAGGATTATAATATGGCTGGACGTAGAGGCGGGAAGAAGCGCCGTAAGGTAGATTTCTTTGCAGCAAATCATATCGAATATATTGATTATAAAGATACTGATTTGTTAAAACGTTTCATTTCCGACAGAGGTAAAATTTTACCACGTCGTGTAACAGGAACTTATGCAAAAAATCAACGTAAACTGACAAAAGCAATCAAGCGTGCTCGTATCATGGGCTTGTTGCCATTTGTTACTGAAGAATAAACAAAATTAAATCTAATAGAGCTGTGACAGTTTATACTGTTGCAGCTCTTTCTGTTTCTAACTAAGCAAGATGTTTCACGTGAAACACTTTGGTTTAATTTCCTTAACTCATATAGTATAACGGTTAAATAAATGATAAAATAAGGAAAATAAATAGTGTTAAAAGGAGAAACTATGAACAATACTAAGAAGGAAGATATACTTCCGAAGTTTCTAAATAATCCCTCTTTGCGCTTGATTTTATTCTTTGCACTAGCTATTCAACTGATCATGACGTTACTCAGCTTTGTAGCGTATCTATGGTTAGGGACCATCATGCTGATCATGTTCATAGTAACACTGATTGTCATTTGGCGATTAGGCAATGTCTATATAAAAGAATTGAATGACTATATCCTGAATCTTACTTACCGAATCAAAAGGGGAGAACAGGAAGCGCTTATTAAAATGCCAATTGGTATTCTTCTATTAAACGAAGAACATCAAGTTGACTGGCTGAATCCGTACATGCAGACTCAGCTTTCTAAAGTTGGCAATGTCTTGGGCGAGTCACTGGAGGATATTCACTCTGAACTATACGAGATGTATACCTCAGAAGACAAGCAGCACAGTCTGGTTGAATGGAATGAGAAAATATACCAAGTTACTTTTCAGAAGGATATTTATGCAGTCTATCTGATGGATATTACTGAATACGCCACGATCAAAGAAGAATATGAAGAAGCTAGACCAGTTGTTGGCTGGCTGTTCCTAGATAACTATGATGAAATTACTCAAGGGTTGGATGATAGAGGTGTATCTGGTTTCGATAGTATGCTGACTACTTATTTCTCAAACTGGGGAAGACAGCATGGTATATTCTACAAACGGGTATCTGATGACCGCTATTTCCTGCTTCTAAATAGAAAAGAGCTGGATCGTCTTGAAAAAGAGAAATTCAATATTATTGATAATATTAGAGAACGAACGTCTAAACGTAACCTGCCTCTGACTATTAGTCTGGGACTGGCTTACGGAGAAGAACCGTTTGATAAGCTGGCTGAACTGGCACAAAACAATCTGGATCTTGCTTTAGGGCGAGGTGGAGATCAGGCCATCGTTAAACCTGTGGATGAAGAGCCAAGATATTACGGCGGCAAGACAAATCCGATGGAAAAACGAACCCGAGTCAGATCACGTATGATTAGTCAGGCAATGCAGAAACTAATGAACGACAGTGAACATATCTTCGTCATGGGCCATAAGAATCCTGATCTGGATGCCATTGGATCGTCACTAGGTGTAGCAAGAATCGCAATGATGCTGAAGAAGACGGTGTATGTTGTCGTAGATAAGGACGATTTGAGTCACGACGTCACCAAACTGATGCTTGAAATTGACAAGCATGATCAGGTACGTAAAAACATCATATCGATAGCTGATGCTGAAAAACGTATAACACCAAAAGACCTGGTAGTGCTTGTAGATCACCACAAACCATTACTGTCTATTGCACCTAATCTGCTCAAGAAGACGAAGCGGAATATGGTTATTGACCATCACCGTAGAGGGGAAGAGTTTACTGAAAATCCTCTGCTGGTCTATATCGAACCCTACGCCTCTTCTACAGCTGAATTAATCACGGAGTTGTTTGAATATGTTTCGACGGACGGTGATCCAATCAACCGTATCGAAGCGACAGCCATGCTCGGTGGAATAGTAGTGGATACAAACAACTTTAGTCTGCGAACAGGTTCCCGTACGTTTGACGCAGCGAGTTACCTGCAATCAGTTGGAGCGAATTCTACTATGATTCAGCGCTGGCTAAAAGAAGACCCTGAAGTATACTTGCAAAGAAGTCGATTAATTGAGACAATTGAATTTGTTCAAGATGGAATAGCCATTGCAAATGGGGATGATGACACGATTTACCAGACTGTAACTTCAGCACAGACGGCTGATACAATGTTAGGGATGTCAGGTATCGAAGCAGCATTCGTCATCACAAGGCGTTCTGAAGACATGGTAGGCATAAGTGCCAGAAGTTTGGGTAAAATCAATGTTCAGATCATTATGGAAAAATTGGGTGGCGGTGGTCACTTGTCCAACGCGGCAACTCAAATTGACGGAAAAAGCGTGACAGAAATAATAGAAGAATTAAAAGATGTTATACAAGCTCAACTCGACTAAAAAATAGAGAAGGAGACAAGACTATGGAAGTTATTCTATTAAAAGATGTTAAAGGTACAGGTAAGAAAGGTGAAGTGAAGTCAGTTTCAGATGGTTATGCAAACAACTTTTTAATCAAAAAAGGCTTTGCCAAAGAGGCGACTTCATCAGCAAAACAAGAACTAACCATGAAAAATAAAGCTCAGGAACGTGAAGAGCAGGAAATTTATGAAGCTGCTGTTAAAGAGAAAGAACAGATTGAAGCAAACCCGATTGAGATTAAAGAAAAAGCAGCAGACGACGGTCGTCTGTTCGGCTCTGTCACTACTAAACAGATTGCGAAAGAGATCGAGAAGCAGCTGGGCATTAAAGTGGATAAACGTAAAATCGATCAGAAGATCCCAATGAGATCTGTCGGCGCTCAAAAGATGGACATCAAGCTTCACAAAGACGTCACAGCCGAGCTGACGGTCCGTGTTACAGAAATAAGTTAAATTAACTAATAGTCTAATTTTAAAGAGGTGGTCCTTTATCCGGGCCATCTTTTTAATTGTTTCACGTGAAACAATTAAACACATGTTCCCTTATATACTTTTAGAATAAGATGAGGTAAAATAGAGAAACAGTTAAGTTAAGTAAAGGAGATACTCACAGTATGGAAATGTTAGGAGATCGCTTACCTCCACAGAATATAGAGGCTGAACAGTCTGTTTTAGGATCGATTCTCTTAGATCCCGAAGCGCTGATCCCTGCAATGGAATTCGTTGAGGCTAACGATTTCTATCGTCGCGCCCACCAGCTTATATTCCAGATTATGATGGAGCTGAATGAACGAAATGAAGCAATCGACGTTGTAACGATAGCCAACAGCTTGGAAACGAAAAGTCTGCTGGAAGACGTTGGAGGCACGCCTTATCTGGCAGAAATAGCTGGTATTGTACCGACTTCTGCCAACGTAGAGTATTATTCGAAGATTGTTGAAGAACGGTCTATCCTGCGTAAATTGATACAGACAGCGACTGATATTGCTTCGAAAGGGTATCAGGAAGCAGATAATGTACCTAATTTACTCGATGAAGCTGAACGAAGTATACTGGAAGTTTCTGAAAAAAGAAGTCGAAGTGGATTTGTATCTATTGAATCTGTATTGAGAGATACCATTAATAATATTGATGATCTCTTCCAAAATGACGATGACATTACAGGTATCTCGACTGGATATAAAATGCTTGACCAAATGACAGCTGGATTGCATGAGGATGAGCTGATCATCTTGGCAGCCAGACCGGGTGTCGGGAAAACGGCATTCGCCTTGAATGTTGCTCAAAACATTGGAACGAAGACAGATGAGAATGTGGCTATATTCAGTTTAGAGATGGGTGCCGAGCAGCTGGTTAACCGTATGTTATGTGCGGAAGGGACAATTAATGCGTCTAACCTGAGAACGGGTCAGTTAACAGAAGAAGAATTCGAGAAGCTCTTTGTGGCAATGGGGAGTTTATCAAAAGCCAATATCTATATAGATGATACGCCGGGTATCCGCACAGCAGAGATTCGTGCGAAGTGTCGACGATTAAAGCAGGAAAAGGGAGACCTTGGACTGATTGTAATTGATTACCTCCAATTGATTGAAGGAACAGGGAAAGAAAGCAGACAACAGGAAGTATCTGAAATTTCCAGACAGCTGAAAAAGCTGGCTAAAGAATTATCTGTTCCCGTTATTGCCTTATCTCAGTTGTCACGTAGTGTAGAACAGAGACAGGATAAGCGTCCGATACTCAGTGACTTAAGAGAGTCTGGATCGATTGAGCAGGATGCCGATATTGTGGCATTCCTTTATAGAGAAGATTATTACCGTAATGAAGATGATGAAGAAGAGGAGCAGGCCGACGAGAATGTGGTTGAAGTTATTTTAGAGAAGAACAGATCGGGTGCCAGAGGGACCTGCAAACTGTTATTCATAAAGGAATATAATAAATTCTCCTCCATGTCTTATTATCCTGAAAATCAGATATCCTGACAAAACCCCATTTACTTTCACAACATGTGAGAGTGAATGGGGTTTTTAGGGCTAAATTTTGTTTATTTAGAATAACAACTGATATAATTAAGGATATTGAAAACTGGAGGTGAGCGTCAACGTGTTTAAGGAAGAGGAATCATTATATATCTATGTCAATTCTGCGGTCGACACCCAGCAGATCGAAAAAGAAAGGCTGTTGAAAGAGTTGATCACAGTTGTGAGCGAGGGGAGTTCAATTCGATTCGATGTGCAAGGTGTTTTTTCATCGGTACTAGAGAGAGAAGCAGTGAGCACGACCGGATTTGGGGAAGGCTTTGCGATTCCTCACGGAAAGGCATCAGACTTGAAGAAGCCACTGGTAGCAGTGATGAAGCTGCAGCAGGGAGTCGAATGGGAGTCGATGGATGAGCAGAAGGTCAATACTGTGATTTTGCTTATCGTACCTAAAGAAAATGGAGAAGTACAGCACTTGAAGTTGCTTTCAAGGCTATCTTACAACTTGATGGACGAAGAGATTCAGCTTGCCATCAAGCAGGATCAGACGGATGAGGCTTTACAGTCGACAGTGCAGTTGATGCTCACAGAAATATAGAGAAAGAAGGGTTAAGCATGAAAATAGTAGCAGTCACTGCCTGTGCCACGGGCGTTGCCCACACGTTTATGGCCAAGCGGGCTATTGAGGATGCCGCAAAAAAGAGAGGGCATGAAGTAAAAGTTGAGACTCAGGGCGCAACAGGTATCGAAAATGGACTGACTAGAAAAGAACTGGAAGAAGCGGATATCCTGATTTTAGCGACTGATATCAAGTTGGCTCGTACAGAACGGTTTGAAAACATTAAGAAAGTAACCATTCCTGTCGCCACGGCCATAAAAAATGCAAATGGCGTGATTAAAAAAATCGAAGAGAAGCTCGCGTAAATCTGTTCGCAAGCTATCACTCATCACTAATTAGAATAGAGGGAATGATAATGAAAAAATTTCAGCAGGCTTTAATGACGGGTGTCTCTTATATGTTGCCGCTAATTGTATTTTCAGGTATGACGATTGCACTGACGGGGATGATCTCACAATCTGTTCAAAGTGATTTTCCGGCAGTGGCTACTTTAAACGGTTTTGCCTGGATGATGATGGATCTTATACCCGCAATCTTTGCTGCTTACATGGCTTATGCAATTGGAGACAAAGCAGCTATTATCCCCGGTTTTATTGGGGGGTATATAGCAGCACACCCTCCAGTCGAAGGAACGTCAGCCAGTGGCTTTTTAGGGGCCATATTGGCCGGTTTGATAGCCGGATACGTCGTGCTCTTTATAAGAAAAATAAAAGTGCCTTTATTTTTAGATTCCATCAAAAAGACCTTGTTTATTCCAGTCCTCACAGGCTGGCTCCTGTATGTAATCATGGCTTATCCGATCGCGTATTTTGTCGGTGCGTTGAATGACTTCATTATCGACAACCTGATTACGTTATCTCAAGCCCCTCAGTATGCCTTTTTACTGGGTGCCATACTGAGCGCCATGTGTGCGTTCGATATGGGAGGCCCTATCGGCAAGATCGCGATTACGTTTGTTTTTGCTGTGTGGAACGATCCGAGTGGACTGGGATTCGTTGTAAATGCAGCTGTTTTTCCAGGCATCATGGTACCGGCATTATCGGTCGGTATCGCCTCTTTGATTGCCCGCAATAAATATACCGAGGATGAGATCAAAATGGCACCAGCGTCCATATTATCCGGTTTAGTGGGGATTACCGAATCAACTCTGCCTTATGCATTTAGAGATCCTCTGCGTATAGTTGGAGCCAACATGTTAGGTGCTTCGATTGGAGGAGCAATCATGATGGGATTCGGCGTGTCTACTGCTGGTGTATCCGGAGTGTTTGGAATGCCAATGGCCAGTAACTTGGGGATTTTTATTTCGGCTATCCTGATTGGGACAGTCATTTCAGTTACCACACAGATCCTTATTAAAAAACCGGTAGATGAATACACAGAATTTGCTGGAGCAGATGATGAGGATCTGGATTTCGACATTACTCTATAAAAATCGAAATTCATCCTTCACTTTTGCGTTATCTGTGGTAAAATAGTGAACGTTGTTATAACTAAATCAATTAATGTTAGGAGAATGCCTCCGTCTATTTCAAAAAAGGAAACAAAAGAGCTTGATGTCTCTTTGTATACTTTAATAGACGATTAGAGGGATTCTCTTTTTTGTTAAAAATTATAGAAGAGGTGGACATATGACGTCGGTCGTAGTAGTTGGTACACAATGGGGAGACGAAGGAAAAGGAAAGATTACCGATTTTTTGAGTGAGAGTGCAGAAGTTATTGCACGTTATCAAGGCGGAGACAATGCGGGACACACGATTCAGTTTGATGGAGTCGTTTATAAACTGCATCTGATTCCTTCAGGTATTTTTGCTCAGGATAAAATTAGTGTGATTGGTAATGGTGTCGTCATCAATCCCAAGTCGCTGGTCAAAGAACTGAAATATTTACACGACAGAGGAATTTCGACAGATAACTTGAGAGTATCGGATCGGGCGCACGTTATTTTACCGTACCATATCGCATTGGATCAACTTCAGGAAGATTCAAAAGGGGACGACAAAATCGGCACAACGATCAGAGGAATCGGGCCGGCTTATATGGACAAGGCGTCTAGAGTCGGGATTCGAATCGCTGATCTCCTGGACAAAGATATCTTTAAAGAACGTCTGAGAGTAAACCTGGAAGAGAAAAATAAATTCTTTACCAACGTATACGGGGCAGAAGCCTTGGACTTTGACGATATATTTGAAACATACTATGCGTTCGGTCAGCAGTTCAAGCAGTATGTCTGTGACACATCTGTCGTTTTGAATGACGCACTGGATTCAGGGAAACGTGTATTATTTGAAGGGGCTCAAGGGGTCATGCTGGATATTGACCAGGGAACCTATCCTTTTGTAACATCATCCAATCCAGTAGCTGGTGGCGTGACAATCGGAAGTGGTGTCGGTCCGTCTAAAATCGAAAAAGTAGTGGGTGTCTGTAAGGCCTATACTTCTCGAGTAGGGGATGGTCCTTTCCCAACTGAACTGCATGATGAAATTGGTCAGCAGATTCGTGATACGGGTAAAGAATACGGGACAACAACAGGTCGTCCGAGACGAATCGGATGGTTCGACAGTGTGGTTATGCGCCATGCCAAACGTGTTTCAGGTATCACCAATCTGTCTTTAAACTCTATAGATGTTTTGTCCGGACTTGAAACAGTCAAGATCTGTACAGCCTATGAGCGCGATGGCGAAAAGATTCTTCACTATCCGGCGAGCTTGAGAGAATTAAGCGAATGTCAGCCTATTTATGAAGAACTCCCAGGCTGGACAGAAGATGTGACTAAATGCCGCACACTTGAAGAGCTGCCAGAAAATGCGCGGAATTATATCAGACGCGTATCTGAGCTGACAGGTGTTCGCGTATCGACATTCTCAGTTGGACCAGACAGAGACCAGACAAATATTCTTGAAAACGTATGGGCACCAATCAACTAAATCGAACGAAAAAACACCTCTTCTACCTATGATTAAGTAGAAGAGGTGTTTTGCTGTAGTTATCTAAGCTGATCCGTATAATCCAGATGTTCAAATGTATCTGGTTTACCGATGGCAACAATGAAACTGCCCGGCAATATTTTTTCTTCAGGTGGTACATTAATAGACAGTTCCCCGTCAGGATGTGACTTCATACCGATGACATTGATTTTGTATTTTTTTCGGAGATCAAGGTCTTTCAGACTTCTGCCAATCCAGCGTTTAGGTGCAGTAAATTCGATTATCGAATTATCTTTGTCCAGTGTAATCACATCTAAAATATTATTACGCATGATATTGCGAGCGACTTTATCGCCCATCTCTTTTTCAGGACGGATGATTTCATCTGCGCCGATTTCCAGCATGATTTCCATATGCATTCTGTTTTTAGCCTTAGCAATGATTCTTTCGATACCCAACTTTTTACAGTTCATAATAGCCATAACACTTGCTTCCAGGTTAGACCCTGTACCAATGACTGCCACATCACAGTTAGCGAAACCGATACTTTTGAGTAGTTCAATATCAGTAAAGTTTCCCTGTACCGCTTGTACGACATGTTCTTCCACACGATTTACATCAATTAAATCTTTATCTACAGCGATCACGTCATAGTGCTGATCACCCAGTTCTTTAGCAATTGTGGATCCAAACACGCCTAGTCCTAATACTCCAACTGTTTTTACCATTAGTAGTGACTCCTATCCAATTAATATATTTCCTGTAGCGTACGTGATTTCTCGTTTTCTCTTGTCTCTCGTGCTTAATGCTGTAAAGATAGTGATTGGACCTAAACGTCCGATAAACATTGAGAACATAATGACTGTCTGACTGTACCTTGATAACTCTGGTGTCAGATCAGCAGATAATCCGACTGTACCAAAAGCGGATACCGATTCAAAGAAAAGATACTGCAATGGAATGTGTTCATCAAAAATGGTCATAAGGGACAGACCAATAAAGTTGAGTAAAACGAACATAACAACAATGACCAGGGCCCGCTTGACAATATCCATTTCAAGTGTGCGTTTTTTATAATTGACGTTAGTTAACCCTCTCATTTCAGATCCAATGAGCTTAACAACCAGTGCTACAGTTGAGGTCTTTGCTCCACCTGCTGTTCCTCCAGGAGACCCTCCGATGAACATGAAAACGGTGAAGACCACAATTGTAAACATGTGAAGTTGAGTCAGATTAACGGTTGCAAATCCAGCTGTACGAAGCGTTACAGCCTGAAAGAAGGTTGCCTGTATCTTTCCTGAGAGAGATAAGTCACCTAAAGACCCTAAATGATTCCATTCAGATAACATAATCAGAACCATTGCAGCTACGATCAGCCATAAGGACCATTTTATAACTAAACGGGTGTGCAGTTTCAGTCGTCTGTAAGTTCCCTTGAAATCGATCCAGCTACGGACACTAATAAATTGTTTAAAGTGCTTGGAAACATCAAACCAAACTGAAAAACCGATTCCGCCTAGAATGATGAGTAAAGGAACGACCAGATTGACTATGGGTGCATTGACAAACTGTTGTAAGCTGGTGGTGCCTAAATTATCGAACCCAGCATTGTTAAAAGCAGATATGGCTAAGAAAATCGACGTAAACAGTCCTTTTCCCCATCCTAAGAGGGGAACCATATGAAAAGCAAGGAAAAATGCGCCAATTGCCTCAATTAAAGTCGTATACTTTACAACAGCAATAAGGAAATTTTTAAAGCCCATCATATCGCTGCGGTTCAATGCCTGCTGTAAGGTCACTTCCTCTTTCATACTAACTTTTCGCCCAGTTTGTAAAATAATGGCAGATACTATCGTAATAATTCCGAGTCCACCTAACTTGATTAAGGCCAGGACCACAATCTGCCCAAACAGATTATAAGTATGGGCAACAGGAACAGTAAACAGACCCGTCACGGCGACCATTGAGATTGCGCCAAATAAATGATCAAAATAAGTTGCTTGAGAGCTCTCTAATTGACTAATAGGCAGAGCCAATATCAGCGATCCGGCAAACATGACAAAAGCAAAACTGACAACGATTTTTATAGGAATCGGCCAGTCAGAAAACTGATTTAAAAATCTTTTCATTAATATAACAACCCTTCCTGCCCGTGAACTATCATTATGAAGCAAATAACATGAATAGCTTGATTTTACATTGCAGATAGGACAAAAACAAGGATTTAAGAAAACTTCTTTTTCATTATCAGAAAAGCTGTCAAAGGGTGTTTATATTTGTACTTATCCTCCTCTAAATGTAAAATGAAAGGATACAGTGTGTATTACTGTAGCGGAAAAGACCAAAGGGGAGAAAACAAGATGAATGGAACGATGATGCAATACTTCGAATGGGATTTGCCCAATGATGGGAAACATTGGAAACGACTGAAAGAAGATGCTGAACATCTTAAAGAAATTGGTATAACCGCTGTATGGATTCCACCCTGCTTTAAATCAGTTGGTCAAGATGATGTCGGATATGGGATTTATGACCTGTACGACTTGGGAGAGTTTGATCAAAAGGGAACGGTACGCACAAAATACGGAACAAAAGAAGAGTTGCTTGAAGCTATAAAGGCATTACACGAGCAGGACATCCATGTGTATGCAGATGTCGTACTGAATCATAAAGCGGGTGCAGATGAGACTGAACAATTCGAGGCCACACCCGTTGACCCGGAGAATCGCCATGATGCGATCGGTGATACGCGTGAAATAGAGTCCTGGACTCATTTTAATTTTCCTGGAAGGGAAGGCAAGTACTCTGAATTTGCCTGGCACTGGTACCATTTCTCAGGTGTTTCAGAGGATGACATTTCTGGAGAACAAGGCATTTACAGGATAGAAGGCGACGATAAAGGCTGGGCCCCTGACGAGCATGTCTCTACTGAATTTGGAAACTTCGATTACCTGATGTTTGCGGATATTGATTACAGCCACCCGGAAGTGATTGAAGAAACAAAAAAATGGATCCACTGGTTTATTGAAGAAACGGGTATTGACGGAATCAGACTGGATGCCGTAAAACACATCGACAGTCATTTTATGAGAGACCTGATCGATGATGTAAGAGAGGTTCATGGAGAAGATTTCTTCTTTGTAGCAGAATACTGGCACCAGCGCTATAAATACTTAGACGAGTATCTTGAAGAACATGATTATTCCATCTCGATGATGGATGTCCGGTTCCATTATGCCCTTCACGAAGCATCCAAGCAGCATAATGATTTCGATTTAAGGCGATTATTGGATGGGACGCTGTATAAAACAAATGCCGAACAGGCTGTCACCTTTGTTGAAAATCATGATTCCCAGCCGGGCCAGTCTCTTGAGTCTTATGTAGAACCCTGGTTCAAACCGCTGGCATACGGCTTTATTTTGCTCAGTTATTACGGTTATCCCTGTGTATTCTATAGTGATTACTATGGGTACAAAGGAGATGTGGAGTATGACGGGTGTCGCGGAGAAATAGAGGTATTACTGAAAGCGCGAAAAGAGTATGCTTACGGTGAACAATACAACTATCTTGATCACGGCAACTGTATCGGATTCACGCGTACAGGTAATGATGAGCATCCAGAGGGCTGTGCAGTCATCATGTCTAACGGGGATGAAGGCTATAAAGAAATGTCTGTCGGTGAACTGCATGCAAATGAAGTATATGTCGACTTGATGAAAAACAGAGAAGAAGAAATTGAAATCGATGATGAAGGAAAAGCAACGTTCCCAGTCAATGCGGAGTCCATTTCCGTATGGGTCAGAAAAGCAGACTAATCAAAAAAATGAAGCACCTCAGTTGAGGGCTTCATTTTTCTGATTAGTTTTAGTTGTTTGGATTAACGTTATGTGAAGCATCTTCTTCATCGTCAAGATCATTTTTATCTAATTTGAAATCGTCATTATCAGATAAATAATTATCATGAAGTGCTTCATCCACTTTATCTTTAGGAATAGCCTGATCATGTTCTGGTTCAAGTGGTGTACCTCTCACGTCACCGACACTGTCATCAGCGTATACGGCATGACTGGCTGTTGCAGGGTCCACTACTGGTGCCTCATCCTGTGTTTCTGCTTCGCTGAGTGCCAGATCTCTTTCGATTTCTTCGATGGTCTGATTCAGCTTCGCCTGTTTTGCATCAAGTTTAGCCTGTTCAGATTCCAGCTCCTGTTCGGCTTCCATATATGAAGCTTTGAAGTCATCTACTAATTCATGGGCTTTTTCTTCTCCCGTGTCTTTCAGTTTAGAGGCTTCTTCTTTCAGATCCTGACGGAAAGCTTTTCCGTCTTTTGGTGCTAATAGTAGAGCAGTAAAGGCTGATGCAGCACTGAATAAAATGGCTTTTGTTAAGCTTACTTTTGGCATACTTTTCTCCTACCTTTCAATATTTGCTAGTTCATGATGAATAACTGCCGGTACTTGTGCAGATGGGTCTGTGTGACGGCGCATTTTCTGCTTATCCACTGTCTTTTTAAACGCCAGCTTGAACGTTTTAGCCAGAACTGGCCCATCGGTTTTCAATTCGTTGATGGTGTTTTCTGCAACGCCTTTTGAATAATCACCGCCATGTTCTTTTAAGTACATGAGTGATTCAGACAAACTTGATGCGTATTTGGAAAACTCATCGAAGCGTTGAATTTTCATCTCTGACACATTTTTGGTGTAGTCCACTCGTGTCATAATGTGATCGACTTTATCTTGTATGAGTTCAGCTTCATGCGTAAAGTGTTCCATATGACCTTCGACGACTTTCTGTGTTTCTTCAATATTCTTGAGCGTCGGTCTCATTTTCTTCATAGCAAAGAAGCCCATAACAATTAAAATGACGAGAGAAACGCCTAAAATGATAAGAGAAAGGATATATCCTAATTCCATTTTGTCCCTCCTTTTTACATGATGCGTATCAATTAGTTGTATAAGATTAGAATACCACGAAGATGGGCCATCACCAACCAAAACGCTATTTTCGAAAGAGATTGCTTGAAACGGCTTTAATTGTTAGAATAGTAGCATCTACAAAGCAATTTGCACTTAAAAGGAGAAAGAGATGAGCAATCAATCGAATGAGTTTGGAGAGCACGAGGAAGGGAAGATTCCCGGCGTGCTGAATTTATGTGCGGTAACAGACGGAGAAGTAATGAAAATCGAAGATGTCCCGGATGAATTGTTTTCTCAGAAAATGATTGGAGACGGGTTTGCGGTCATGCCGAGCTCTCAGGAGGTCTTTGCGCCAGTCAGTGGTCGGCTGATTGAAGTGGCAGACACGAAACATGCTTATTATATCGAGACCCATGAAGGCATCAAGATACTGATCCATATTGGTATTGATACGCTATTGCTGAACGGAGAAGGATTCGAGTCATTCGTTGAACGAAAAATGCTTGTTGAAAAAGGGCAGAAGCTGGCGTCATTCGACAGACAGCTGCTTATAGACAGAGGATTTCAGCCGGTCATCCCAGTAATTATTCTGGAACATGACAGTGTTCTATCACTTGAAGTTCATCCGATTAAAGAGGCAAAAGCGAATGAATCGATTGCATTAACTGTGCATTTAAAGTAAAGAAGGCTGGAACTGAAAGAATTATAGGCTAAAATTGAACAGACTCTTAAGGTGCGGTATAATCTAAGAGAACCGATTCACTGAATTTGTTAGAAGCAAGATAAACTGTTTCTGAGGAGGAACGTCTTTGAAAAAAATATTAGTCGTCGATGATGAAAAGCCGATTTCAGATATCGTTAAATTTAATTTAGAAAAAGAAGGATTCGAGGTAGTCACAGCTTACGATGGAGAAGAAGCCGTCGAAAAAGTGGAACAGGAGAATCCGGACCTGATCGTTCTTGATTTGATGCTGCCTAAAATGGATGGCCTTGAAGTTTGTCGGGAAGTCCGTAAAACAAGAGATACACCAATCATCATGGTTACTGCAAAAGATCAGGAAATTGATAAGGTACTTGGACTGGAGCTTGGTGCAGATGATTATGTCACTAAGCCATTCTCAAACAGAGAATTAGTGGCGCGCGTTAAAGCAAACGTCAGACGTCAGTCTTCTCTTCAAAACACCGAACCTGTTAAAGAGGAAACAAATGATATCGAAGTAGGCGATTTAACTGTTCATCCGGATGCCTATATCGTGTCCAAACGTGGCGACACAATCGAACTGACTCACCGTGAATTTGAATTGCTGCATTATTTAGCAAGACACATTGGACAAGTCATGACGCGTGAACATTTGCTTGAAACGGTATGGGGATATGATTATTTTGGAGATGTCAGAACCGTTGATGTAACCGTCAGACGCCTGCGTGAAAAAATAGAAGATAATCCAAGCCACCCTACATTTTTAGTTACCCGTCGAGGAGTGGGCTATTATTTAAGAAGTCCTGAACAACAGGAGAAGTAGTGATTTATGAAGAAAAAAATTAGATTTTATCAGTCAATCAATACTAAAATAGTCTTTGTCATAGTCTTATTACTTGTATTCGCCCTGCAGTTAATCGGGGCGAATTTTATTACCCAGATCGAAAGACAGCTGATTGCCAATTTTCAGGAAGACAGACAGGTACAAATGAACTTTCTGGAAAGTACAATTATGCCGTTTCTGGAACAGGAAGCCAATGAAGAGGAAAATGAAGTCGATCCAGTCCAGGAAATCAACAGCCTGATAGGCGAATTTTCAGGGAGTGGGATCACTGATCTTCAGGTCGTAAATGAAGACCTGATTGTCATCGGCACCAGCGACAGTACGCAACAGAACATCGTCGGGCAACTGTCAGATGACGTCGATGTCAGGCAGGCTCTCTTCACAGAAACCACCGTCCCCAGACAAGTTATCGATCCGATCACCAACAACAGACGCTGGAAAGTAGTTGAACCCGTTTTTTCTGCGGAAGAAGATGGGCAGTTCCTGGGCGCTATCTTAATGGAAAGCAACATTGAGTCCGTTTATGCCCAGATTTCTCAGATCACGCTGATTTTCCTTCAGTCCAGTGCGGTCGCCATTATTTTATCACTGATACTGGCGAATATGGTTTCACGTGCACTGACGAAGCCTATTAAGGAAATGCAGATTCAGACGCGTCAGATCGCAGATGGGGATTATTCGGGTACCCTTAAAGTATACGGGGAAGATGAACTAGGTCAGCTCGCATCCCTAATCAATGACCTGTCAGATGATGTGGCAGAGGCGCAGGAATCGATTGATGCGGAAAGACGCCGATTGAACAGTGTCCTGACGCATATGACCGACGGCGTTGTCGCAACAGACAGACGTGGAAAAATCATTATTATCAACGAGATGGGTCAGACGATGCTTGAATTGACTGAAGATGAAGCAATTGGAGAAAACCTTCTGTCCGTTTTGAAAGTCGAAGAAGAGATTACGCTGCGTATGATACTCGAAAAACAGGATGATATATTAATCAATGCCAACCAGAATGGTGTCATGACTATTTTACGTGCGTCTTTCTCACTCATACAACGAGAATCCGGCTTTATCAGCGGGATCGTCTGTGTTCTGCATGATGTAACAGAGCAGGAACGGATCGATGAGGAAAGAAAGCAGTTCGTATCCAACGTGTCACACGAACTGAGAACGCCTTTGACCAGTATGCGAAGCTATATTGAAGCACTGGCTGACGGGGCATGGGAAGATCCGGAACTGGCACCCCGTTTCCTTGAAGTTACACAGAATGAAACAGACCGTATGATCCGAATGATCCAGGATCTGCTTCACTTATCCCGTATCGATTCTGGGAAGAGTGCACTGGAACTGGAGATCGTGGACATCACCGAAATGGTCGATCATGTGATGAATCGCTTTGAAATGCTGATTCATTCGACGGAGTATAAAGGGAAAGATTACCAGATCAATAAAATGCTGATCGAGGAAGCTATCTTTGTCGAAGTCGATCCGGACCGTATGATTCAGGTTCTCGACAATATCATGAATAATGCAATCAAATATTCACCCGACGGCGGAACAATTACTGGCCGTATGGAAAAAAGAGCCGATAGAGTAATCATTAGTATTACAGATGAAGGAATGGGTATACCGAAAGCTGATTTGTACAAAATTTTCTCCCGTTTTTACAGAGTCGACCGTGCGCGGTCAAGAGCAATGGGCGGAAGCGGCTTAGGGTTAGCCATTTCAAAAGAAGTAGTGGAACAGCATGGTGGCCGTATATGGGCTGAAAGTACCGAAGGAAAAGGCACGACCTTTTATCTCTCGCTTCCATATGTGCCATTTGAAGAGGAGGATGAATGGGTATGACCTGGTCCCGATTCAAACACATAATGCTGACCTTTTTAATTGGGTTAAGTTTATTTTTAAGTTTCCAGTTATGGACGGCAGGCGGAGAACTGCGTGAACCCACATCAAGTGGCAGTGGCGCAGCTCCTGCTTCACTAGTCGACCGAACACTGACGGAAGTATTTGCACCAAACCAGATTATCTGGCATCGGTCTTTCAACAATACCAAATTCGAGGCGAATACGTTTTATACTCAGGAATGGATTGAGGAGCATTTCTCGACTATGTCTTTCGGAGAGGTCAACAGTCCTCAGCGTCTAAGTCAGGCTGATTATCAGCAGCAGCTGGCAACAGGAGAATGGGTAGAGTTCGTATTTGATGCACCTGTCCCATTCGGACTGTTTGAAGATGCTTTTGAGGATCTGCCGACGGATTACGAGAACCGGACGTTCATGCGTTTTTACATGAACCGGGATGAACCGGAACTACTCGGATTTTACGATGTCAACAACGAGATCAATTATACCGTTGAAGATACCAGCTTTACGACAGACATTATCAATGAGCTGTTATATACAGCAAATAACCAGTTTAATGATGTCGAAGCGGTAGATATCGGCGATACCTTTATCTATCTGCCGATCGAAGAGGTCGAGGTCGAGTATCACGATTATCTGGTCGAGCGTCTGCCGAACAATTTATACATCAACCAGTTCTTCACTGACACGTCAGAAGTGGATGCCAGACGGACGGGGCAGTCTATCCGTTATATCGACTTGACAACAGAAGTCAGAATCAATGATGCAACCAATACACTGACCTATCTCAGACAACGGAGCGACCTAGGTCAAATGACCTTCAGTCAGCGTCTTCTTGATAGTTTCCAGGAGCTCAGACAGATTGAAAACTGGACGGAAACGATTCATTATCAGTCCTATACGCCTTCTACTAATGAAGTAACGTTTCAGCGCTACATTCAGGGCTATCCCGTTTACAGTTTCCAGCAATTGGAATCATCCATTCTGGTTACCGTTGTTGAAGGGGGACGAAGCAACCTGCGTCTGCCTTTGAGAGTGGTCCAGACGCCACTGACGCTTACAGGAAATGATTCTAAGACACTGCCAAGCGGAAGAACCGTTATTGAGCAGCTTGAAAATACTGAAGATGGATTAACAACTATTCAGGATATCAAAGTCGGACTGACATGGATCGAGAGTGAAGAAGACAGCCGAGTCATCCATTTTGAACCGAACTGGTACGTTCAGTCAGAAAATGTTTGGTATGAGCTGAATCGCTTCATTCAATTGCAGGAGGAATCGCATAATGGACTTTAAAAAAATTGAGAGCATCTTCCTGATTACCTTCCTGTTTCTGAATGTTTACCTGCTCATCGGTTTCTTGAACAGAAGCGATCTGCAATATGCTTCCACCGCTCCAGATCAGGTCAATCTGATCAGAGAGATGGAACAGATCGGTATCGAGTTACCATCGTTAAACGAAGAAGAACGGGATGTCTTTTATGTGCAGGCAGACAGCAATAATCTTCTGGAAGAGAACGTCGATCAGCTTGAAAATCAGGCAGGATCGATTGCACAGGATGGGTCACTCTACACGAGTATCCTATCTGACCCGATAGAGATTGAAGGGAACCCGGATGATGGATTCACAGAAGAGGATTATGCAAGACTGGACACCTTCATTGAAAGTGGTGCAGTGCTGTTTGGTCAAGAATACGACTATTTAAGATATGATAACGCTGAAAACCGGTTTGTATATGCCCAGCAGGTGGAAGGGTTGCCTGTCGCTGACGGAACTTCGGAAATTTCACTTTTTTACGGCAGTGATGGCAACATTATTTCTTACCAGCAGAGTTATGCTGGCCCGATGACAGCTCAAGGGAGTCCGCTTGAAGTCATTACTGACCGTCAGGCAATTGAGATCCTGTTTCAGAATAATCAAATCAGTTCCAACTCTATTGTCAGACAGCCTATTCTGTCTTACCACCGCACGCTTCATCTAGAAGATTTGAGTATGTACGGACCGATCTGGTATATTCCAGTCATAGACTCCACAGGCGAGCGGGTACTGCGTGTGGATGCTTTCGAACGAACCATCATATCCGAACCGGCTGAACCCGTTACCCCTGTAGATCCGGATCTGCAAGAAGACATGGATGACGATGACTCTGACAACGACGAGTAAATAACACGTTAATGTGACGAGTGGAAAGTCACCTTGCTTACATGCTGAGTGATGTTGTAAGATAGACAAGGAGTATTTGCAGGGAGAGGTATCAGTTTATGATGGAGACAGAACAATCGGGATTGAACATCAGTTTATTGGCCAGTGGCAGCACCGGCAATATCACTTATGTTGAATCCGGCAAAACAAAATTGCTCGTTGACTGTGGACTTAGCGGGAAAAAAGCCATTGAGCTCTTAGCTAAAATTGGTCGTCGTCCGGAAGATCTGGATGCAATACTAGTTACGCATGAGCATTCTGACCACATCAAAGGCGTCGGGATTTTAGCTCGTAAATATGGGCTGGATATCTATGCCAATGAAAAAACATGGCAGGCTATGGAACCTAAATTAGGTAAACTGAAAATGGAACAGAAAAATCACTTTTCGATCGACAAAACGCTGACACTGGGAGACATTGATGTGTCCAGTTTCGGAGTGTCTCATGATGCGATCGATCCGCAGTTTTATACGTTCCAGAAAGACGATAAACGCTTTGTCATGCTGACAGATACAGGCTACGTCAGTGACCGCATGCGCGACTATGTAAGAGATGCAGAAGCATATCTGATCGAGAGTAATCATGATCTGAGCATGCTCAGAATGGGTCGTTACCCGTGGTCACTCAAACAGCGTATCCTCGGAGATAAAGGGCATTTGTCAAATGAAGATGGTGCTCTGGCATTATCTGAAATTGTTGGAGACCGCACGAAAAGGGTCTACCTAGGCCACTTGAGTAAAGAAAATAACATGAAAGAAATTGCGCATTCATCGGTAGAAGAGATACTGGTGAATAAAGGGACAGGTGTGAATGAGACATTCCATCTGTATGACACGGATCCTGAAGTCCCGTGTCCACTGTTTACGCTATAAGCGTCTGAACAGGGGGTCATGAAAGCTTTCCAGACCACTACTGAAGAGTAGACGCTAGTTTAATCGAATAGGTAAAAAACATGAGAGTGCTCAGGTAAGATGAGCACTCTCATGTTTTTTTTTCTGAATGTCTATTTAGATAAAGCCTCATTTCATATTATCTGGCAGTCAAGGGGCAGAGCCATTTGAGTGAGGGCTATTAAAGTCTTTATAGGCAACTGAAAGCACAGTTTATTTGAGTTAAATGTAGTCAGAGCCGCTACATTCAACTGACAGCCACAACTAGATTGAATTGAAGGTAGTGGGGTCCACCACCTTAAAGTCGAGTCTGTCCACTTTTTGAGTTGCACCTAATCTGACTGACTAGTTGCAACTCAATGCGCATGCATTCTGAGATAGGTATTAAATGCTTTTTACATCTATCTCGAGCTAGACTTTAGGTAGAGTTGAATCCAATAAATGATTCAATCCAATTAGTGTCAGACTATAAAATCACCTAAATAAATAAAATTAAGTAAGGGGACATGTTTACAGGCTAATGTCGTCTGATTTACTCGTTTTTTTGATGTGTAGCTGCATTTTTAAAAAAATGAGTTAACTTAACCAGTTAACCTATTGAAATTTAGAAAGAAATACATATAATATAGTTGGAAACCGTAAGGATACTGTATTCTACCAAAGTATGCTAAACTAAATTCATTAACAACTCTTACTCATTTGTTCACTATAAAGACAAATATAAATAGTACAGTAATAGATGAAAGTTAAGAAATAGGGGGAAACAAGAATGAAAAAGATAGGGCAATCACTTTTTGCATTAGTTTTAACATCTTCTGTTTTAGCTGGGTGTGACACCTTAACGAATGATACGGAAAATGATAATCAAAATGGAGTAGTGAATGAGGATGGACAAGTAACGGTTTCCGAAGTACGAGTAGATGTCTCATCCGGCATAACAGACGCTGTAGATGTCATCGATGATGCGGTTGTCTCCATTATTAATCTGCAACGTGTAGGCGACAATCAGTGGGGATGGTACGGTGAAACGGGTGCAACAACAGAAGACGAAGAGAATCTGCTTCAGGCAGGAACAGGAAGTGGAGCCGTTTATAAAGTAGACGGTGATACGGCTTATGTGTTCACCAATAATCACGTTATTGAAGGGTCGGATTCAATTGAAGTCCTCTTTAAAGACGGCACACGAGTAGAGGCTGATGTGATTGGATCAGATTTGTGGACAGATTTAGCTGTTCTAGCTATAGATTCCAGTGATGTTTCGACAGTAGCTGAATTTGGAGATTCAGACAATCTGACTGTCGGAGAACCAGCAGTCGCTATAGGCTCACCATTAGGGACTAATTTTGCTTCATCAGTGACATCAGGCATTGTATCAGCCGTTGAACGGACCGTTCCAGTTGATACCAATATGGATGGTGAAATGGACTGGGAAATGACAGCTATTCAAACAGATGCAGCCATTAACCCAGGGAACTCAGGTGGACCGTTAGTCAACATAGCCGGTCAGGTCATTGGCATTAATTCGATGAAAATCTCATCTTCTACGATTGAAGGCATGGGCTTCTCGATTCCTAGTAATGATGCAGTCGACATCATTAACCAGCTGGAGGAAAATGGAGAAGTGGTCCGTCCGATTTTAGGTGTAGGGATGGTCGATCTGTCAATGGTTTCTCCACAGCAGCAGCAGGCAATATTGAACCTTCCTGAAGATATTGATGGCGGAGTCGTCGTCGCAGAAGTGTCCACAGGCAGTGCAGCTGACGAAGCCGGTATGCTGGCAAATGATGTCATCGTCAGATTCAATGACGTAGATGTTCAAAATGGCATCGAACTGAGACAGGAAATATATGATGCAGAGATAGGTGAAGATGTGGAAGTTGAATTTTACCGTGATGGTGAATTAATGACCGTAAACATCACTATGCGCAGTTCAGAAGAAATGATTTAAGTGAATAAAGAGTAAGAATACACAGCCTTTTTCGGGCTGTGTATTTATTTTGGGGACAAATAGCGGGATAACTTTGTTCGGGTGTGGATAAAAAAAGAGCAAAATCCCGTCAAACCAGCTATTTCCTGAAAAAGTTATGCACACTGGACAAACTGCGTGTGCATAACTTATTTTAGTATAACGTTTATTATCGTTTAGAGCCTGTTATAACAGGCTTTTGAAATTTGTATAACTCATTTTTATGATGTGGAAAAATGTGCATAACTATACTTGTAAACAATCCCTATTTCTGCATAAAAGCCCCTTTTGATAAATTAACGGGAACAGCGATTGTGGATATGTGTATAACTTTGTGGATAACTGTGGAAAGTGAGTGGATAAACAAAAAACCACCTGGGTAAAGTCCCAAGTGGTCGATATCTAAACATGTGGATAAGATTATATTATATAGCTTTGACTGTCTTCTTGACTTTGACATTTCCTTCGATCGCGCGTGAATACGGACAGACTTCATGCGCCTGACTGACTAACTCTTCAGCTTCTTCTTGAGTCACCCCTTCGATCTCAACAGAAAGTTCGACACTCAGTCCCATTCCCTTGAGTCGTTTTTCAATGCTGACATGTGCTGTGACAGAAGAACTTGTTTTCTTTTTAGCTTTTCCCGCAACTAATTGAAGGGCACTGTCAAAACAAGCAGCGTATCCTGCTGAAAATAATTGTTCCGGATTGGTTGTGCCTTCCGTTCCTTTTCCACCTAACCCTTTTGGAAGAGAGAGTTCCAGATCGAGTGCACCATCAGATGATTTGACGTGTCCTTTACGTCCGCCAGTTGCTGTCGATGTTGCTGTATATAATGTTAATCCCATTGTTGACATCTCCTCTTATTATAGTTTTGTACAATTTGATTGTACACAATTAAATTAAGCGTGTCAAACTGTATGAACCTTAACAGGATATTGGTATACTACTTATGAGGAGTGAAGAAAATGACGAAAGATATATTAAAACTGGATAACCAATTGTGTTTTCCTTTATATGCCGCCACAAGGCAATTAACCAAACTGTACCGCCCATTACTGGAAAAGTTTAATGTAACCTATCCGCAGTACCTGGTGCTACTCGTATTATTTGAAACAGATACGATTACAGTTAAAGCACTGGGGAACCGCCTGTTTCTGGACTCCGGCACCTTGACCCCAATGCTGAAACGTATGGAAGAAAGAGGCCTGGTTAAACGCACACGGTCATTAACGGATGAGCGAATAGTTGAAGTAACCCTGACTGAAAAAGGGCAAGCCATCGAAACAGAGGTAGAAGAAGTACCAGTAGCCTTTACAAAAGAAATCAACCTGGAAGAAGCAGAGTATTTTGAACTGAAACGCATATTATCAAAAATCCTGGATCAGGTGTAAGGAGTCGACTATGGATATCACACTAGTGTCAGTAGGAAAATTGAAAGAAAAGTACCTCAAAAAAGGCATCGAAGAATACACGAAGCGGTTAGGGGCTTATACAAAAATAAAGATGGTTGAAGTCCCAGATGAAAAAGCACCAGAAAATTTGAGCGAAGCTGAAATGGTCCAGGTCAAAGACAAAGAGGGCGAACGAATCCTGGCTAAAATCCCAGACCAAGCCTATGTCTTCGCATTGGCAATCGATTCAAAAGAACGCACCTCCGAATCCTTCGCCAAAGAAATCGAACAGCTCATGATCCACGGCAGCAGCAAAATCGTCTTCGTCATCGGCGGATCACTAGGATTGAGTGAAGCCGTCATGAAACGAAGCGACACCACTATTTCATTTGGTAAGATGACCTATCCCCATCAATTGATGCGGCTCATATTAGTTGAGCAGATTTATCGAGCGTTTCGGATTATGCGGAATGAGCCGTATCATAAGTGAGTGAGGTTTTAAAAGTACAGATTCGTGATAGTGCAATAACATTTCTTAAAGATTTATACTAAAGCAAACGTAGAATATAAAGAATTTCTAAGGAGGATTGGATGGATAAGGTTGAATATCTTATTAAGACTTTTTCTCGTACTAGACGGAAAGATTATGAGAATTATATACTTAATGCTGTCTGGCAAAAAATTAATTTTCTAAATATGCGACCGGTAACCCAGCAATATGTTAAAGGTGAGAACAATGAATACTATTTAATTGATTTATACTTTCCCCAGATAAATGTTGGCGTAGAAGTGGATGAGGCTTTTCATAAAAATAACATTGAATCTGATTTAAAGCGGGAGTTAACTATTGAAGAAAAGTTATCATCCATTCGTGAAGCTAGCCTATTTGAGTTGAAACGTATTGATGCAACATTGCCATTACAAAACTTAATGGAGCGAATAGATATAGTTGCAGCAGAGATAAAAGAAAAAATAGTGGATATGAAAATTTCAAAATGGGATACAGATGTTTCTATTAAAGAGCGGATAAAGAAAAATGGATATCTTTCGATTGATGATTTTTACCGCTTTCGTGTAATAACGGATGTTGCTAACCAGTTGTTTTTCAAAAATTATAAAGGCTACCAAAAAGCAAGCTTCGTAGTTAATGTTGATGATGAAGTTGCACAAGTATGGTTTCCGACTATTTCAACAGAAGCAAAAGAAGAACATAACCAATGGTTGAACTACTTAAACGAAGATTGGAGCGTTATTACAGAAGAGAATATTCGTGAAGACGGAAAAACAACCAATCATCAGATAGGTGATTTGAGAGTGGTCTTTGCTAAAATCAAAGATAACTTCGGAAAGTTTAGTTATAGATATATTGGGAATTTCCGGCTGGAAGAGATCTCAGAGGACAACAAGGTTCGCAGGTATCAGAAAGTAAGTGATCGCTTGTATATTAATTATGAGAACGAACAGTTATTGATGAAGTAAACTCTAATACCTCATTAAAAAAATTTGCGGTTAGACTTATCATAAGCAGTAGATTTTTTCATAATCATTATCTAGTGCAAAGGAGAGTCTAAATGAGACTTTTAAAAGAAGAATTTACCCAAGCATTTGAATTGTTTGACAAAGGATATTTAGTTGAAGCAGAGGTATTATACAGGGAGTGTTTAAGCAAAATCTCAGATACTAATTCTGATGAATATTTGCAAGGGTTACATGGGTTAGGGTATGTAAAGGTCGCTTTACATAGATTTGATGAAGCAAGAAGTCACTATAATGAATTAATAAAAATAGCCTTATCTAACGAAGATAAGGTTAATCACTGTATAGCTATTCATCAACTTGGAATGGTTGAACGGATGGCAGAAAAATTTGATGAAGCGTTAAAATTATTTCAATCAGAGGCCGACTTTCTGGAAAAGTATAAAATTGAATCTGCCTTAAATTGGTCCGCTAACTTCTATGAGCGGGGCTATGTAAATTTAAAAATGAAGAATCTCAAAAAAGCTGAACAGCTTATGGAAGAATCGTTACATTACGCAAAAAAATCTGGAGATGATATTTGCATTGGTTGTGCTTATCGTGGGTTTGGAGAAATTTATCAGGCTAAAGGCAACGACGTTTTAGAGAAACAATCTTTTCAAAATGCGAAAAAAGCATTTGAGAGAGCTAGCGATAACTTAGCAATAAAAGAAATAGATATGCTATTAAGAAAATGATGGATTTCTAAATCGAGTCTTTAAGATAATAGCCAAAACAGCAATATCACAATTTACATAATCGTGATATTACTAATTTGCTTTAGCAAGAATTGTGAGAGGCTATAATGTGGTATTTAAATGAAATTTGTAAAAAAAGGTAAGCATATCGGCAACAGCCAACATGCTTACCTTTAATCTATTCAAGAATTATTTTCTACGCTTAACTTCAATGCGGTAGCCGTCAGGGTCTGTCACGAAGAAATAGCTTGGTGTGCCGCCTGAAAGGCCTTTTAGTTCACCTGTTTTGTAAGCAGAGGCTTTACATACGTCGTGCATTTTTTCTAAATCATCGACTTTTACACCTAAATGACTGAAGCCGTCTCCGATAGTGTAAGGATCGGCATCGTAATTGTAAGTGAGCTCGATTTGTACAGAAGAACCTGGGGAATTCAGATAAATTAAATCAAATTTATTCTCAGGGAATTTTCTGTGGCTGGCCACTTCAAAATCAAATAGATTAGTATAGAAGTCTAATGTCGCATCAATATCTCTGACACGCAGGCAAATCTCAACAAGTTCTTGGTTCATAGTATCATCCTCCAATAGTTTCTTATCTTTATTTTAGCATGAATAGGTCATATACGCAGTTGTTTAACCTAATTGATTACTTCAACACTTTCACATTCCACTGTTTCTAGATAATAGGCTGCGAATTCAATGCTTTTACACAAAAAAATCAGTGATGAATACTGAAGGATTTACTCTTTCAGATCATCACTGATTTTTTTCTTCTTCTCCTTTACTCAGAGAGGGCTGATCAAATGTTCAGCCAAGCGCCTATGAGGAACGTAATAATAAGTGGAACGGGAATGACAGCTGAGTTGATAATAGTCGTCATAAAGGTTGTCTTTTTGTCCTGTTCCTTCATGAAGATACCAATGTTTTTTAAGACGTATGGGAAAGTTAACAGGGACAAAGCGACTAATCTAGGGAAGGTCCCGAAAATGACCGATAGAATGATCGCGATATAAGCCGCATAATAAAAATATTTGAAGACCACGAGTGCTTTGTCTACGCCGATATGATAAGGAAGGGTAAACCGGTTATCTTCAATGTCTTCTTCCAGATCGCAAATGTTATTGGCTAGTAAGATGGCCATGACCGTAATCGATGTCGGAACAGACGCAACGATGAACTGACCAACGGTGATCAGATCGAATTGAACGACGTCAAAGGCGTTGACATAAACCATGGCTGTAAAGATACAAAAACCCATGGACAAGCCGACAAAGAATTCTCCGGACGGTGTACTTGAGATGGGAATAGGTCCAAATGTATAGAGTACACCAATCAACATCCCCCCAAAACCGATAAAGAACAGGATAGGAGAGGTTTGGAGCGCTAAGTATAACCCAACGACTAGAGCGACTGCACCAGAAATGAGATAGGCTAAGCGAACAGTCTTAAGAGGGATATTCTCTTTACCCACCACCATTTCTTGGGTATAGTCCGCATTTTTTTTATCGGCAATGTAATAATCCAAGTAGTTATCGCGAATATTGACAGCCAGGTGAAAGAGGACGACCGTGAGTAAGCCTAAGAGTGTAAAGCCCAGACGGAAGCTGTTAAAATTGTACCAGGCATACAAGATACCAATAATGGCAGGAAAGAGGCTGGTCGTAGTGGTTTCCACTTGAGCAAGTAAGATATATTGTTTGAATGTCATGATGATCTCCTTTTTAATAGTCTCTTGTGAGTAGTGTTTTAGTCAACGAATACAAAACGTCTTTTTCAGGGTGACTTGGAAGCTTATCAATGGAGGTTAAAGCTGTTTCAATATACGTTTGTGCAATAGCGCGTGCGCGCTCGATACAGTGGTTCTCGTGTAGTAAAGAAACGAGAGCAGCTAAGTCACTGTCAGTTAGGTCTTCACCCTTATTTAGAAGTGGAAGAAAGGCCTCTTTGTTTGCCTCTAAACCTAAAATAAGCGGAAGGGTATAAATCCCTTGCTTAACATCGTTTAAAACGGGTTTTGACAGGCTTTCAGGTGTTTGGGTGTAATCTAGAATATCATCAAGCATCTGGAAGGCGATGCCAATATTTTGACCAATCGACCGACTCTTCTCAATAATTTCAGGGTCACATTGTCCCAAGTAAGCCCCTTCGTAACAACTTAATTCAAAAAGCTGAGCTGTCTTTCCTTTAATGCTTTTCAAATAGTCAGTATAGGTGATATCTGTATTATAGACATTTGTCATCTGGTTTATTTCACCCATTAACACCCGCTTCATTGATTGCGTGTTTAACTTGATAATGTCGACGGAGTCGGTAGCATCCGCCAGTAAATCAAAATACACTGAGATCAACAAATCACCTGTGTAAACAGCGACATCTTTCCCGTGTTTGGATTGGACCGTTTCACTTCCACGACGCATACTTGACTCATCAATGATGTCGTCATGAATGAGAGTGGCCAGATGAAGCACCTCAGTAGATGCAGCAGCAGCGATTATTTTTTTATGCGCCTCCTGAGTGGCGTTGCCTAATTGGGAAAAAAGTAAAAAATAGGCAGGTCTAAGTAATTTTCCTTGGCTCTCTATCATGTTAATGACCGTTTGTTCAATTTCTTTATTTTCAATGGTTGTTTTTTCTATAATAAGTTCCAGGCACTCCAGTAAAAGTCTTTGGATGCTAGGGAAGTTGTTCCACATTGGATGAGTTTTAACCATACAGGTCTCCTTTATTAACCGCTGATACGCTGGTTCTTCTATTTCATTTTTTATGCATAATTAATATCTCTGTTTAAGTATATATGAAAATCCATAAAGTCGTGAATAAAAACGTTCAGCAAACTTATTTCAGTAAAAAAAATAAGAGCAACAGCCAGAGCCGGCTATTACTCTTAGGTACGTGAACATTAGAAAATGACGTTATACATCATCTGTATGGTTCCATTTTCGATCATAATATACAGTCCTAGTGCAACAAACACTATTGGTATAATAATTCGTTCATACTTTTCAATTGTTTCGGATACTCCGGGTATTGAAGACAAAGAGCGACTTACTTCAACTAACCCGATAATTCCGACTGCAAATACAATCAATGCAACGATAACTTCAGTCCAGCTTAAAGTTGAAAAGTAGGGAATATAGATGCCCAAATTATCGCCACCAGATGCAATGGTCAATAAAGTGACCGTCCAAAATAATCTCGAAGACTGTCGCTGATTCAACTTTTCTACAATAGCCTCTTCGTCTGTATCTTCTTCGTCAATTAGTGCAAAACGGATACCAATGAAGAGGGGAATCAAGCCTAATAGTCCAATGATTGATTCTTCTGGAATAAAACGGACAACGAACGCAGCGAACAAACTGACAGCGACTAAAATACCTGTTCCAAGATACTGTCCGGCATAAATATGCCCTTTATTTGAGTATTTACCCAGCTGGGCAAACATAATGAGTAAGATAAATAAATAGTCTATACTAGTTGAAATATAGACGCCTAAAGCGGTTAAAATCTGTTGAATCATGTTTATCCTCCATGTTCTATAAAAAGATTAGTAGCAAACCAATTTTTTTATAGCTAGCATAAACACATCAATTTATGTGTTTTTAGAGGATAGTCAAAAGCTATATCTGGTACTTTATGTGTAGGTAATGTCATGGTGGCCCCCTATTTTTTCGACTCAGTTTTCCTAGGTAAGCTGACGTAATGCATTTGATGGAATTCGAATGGATTTGCCAGGATAGATAAACTTATAGTAACACAGGTTCTGATGAGTTTGGAATCTATCTCTCCCGTTCTTAATTTATACTCTTCCCTATTTAGCCTTCTTATGTAAAGAATCACTAGTAGCATCAGTATAGGGACGGGTGAAGAGGGGTGACCACCAAAGTGACTACTTTTCAGATCCTCATATAAATAGAGGGCAATTCTGACTAATATGAAGGTAAACGAGTTAGCCTTAAAGCCCAAGAATGCCAGATTGGATGGCTTTCCAAGGCTATTTGTGGTACTGTCAGACTTATTGTGTGGGGTTTTAGACTACTAATAAACTAGTTTAAGTAATGAATGTACTCACTTTTTATGAACCACTAATGTTGAGGTTTAACTAATGTGCCACAGCACCGTAATTTATGCGGATCTGGTGTGTGACTTTATAAGAGTTGATAGACTATTCAATGAAAAAGGATCGAAATGGACTAGGCATACAATCATGGCAGAGATAGCCAGTAAAGAGAATTTTAGAGACATCATTCAACAAAGAAAAAGAAAGCAGGAGAATATGAATAAAACATTATTTGACACATTTGGGATCAGTCCCGAAATAGTAAAAGCACTGACAAGTTTGCGTTACTTCCATCCGACAGCGGTACAGGAAGCGGTCATTCCGCTGGCCCTGGAGAAACAGGACGTTATCGTCGAGTCTCAGACAGGGAGTGGGAAGACGGTTGCTTTTGGGATTCCACTTTGTGAGCAGGCAGAATGGGAAGAGAATAAGCCCCAGGCTTTAATTTTAGTCCCTACTCGAGAGTTGGCGCTTCAGATTAAGGACGACCTTATGAATATTGGCCGCTTGAAGCGTATCAAGGTGACGGCTGTATTTGGTAAGTCTTCCTTTAAAACGCAGAAGTCCGAGCTGAAACAGAAAAGCCACATTGTGGTCGGTACTCCGGGTAGGGTACTGGAACATTTAAAAGAAGGCACACTTGTAGTCGACAAAGTCAGCAGCTTAGTTTTAGATGAAGCGGATGAAATGCTGAATATGGGCTTTATTGAACAGGTAGAAGACGTTATCAACTATTTACCCAAAGAACGCCAGACTATGCTGTTTTCTGCTACGATGTCTCCACAAATAGACCAGTTAGCCAGCTTTTACATGAGCGCTGACAGGGCTTCTGTCAGAATGGAACAATCAGAGCAGAACACGCCTAAGATCTTACACTCCTATATCAACGTAGATGAAGCTTCTAAAGAAAAGCACCTACTGGATTTATTAACTGTTGAGAATCCAGATGTCTGTATCATTTTTTGTAATACTAAAGATGCGGTGGACTCAGTTGTCGATTATTTGGAAACAAATGATTTACCAGTTGATAAGTTACATGGAGGGATGGATCAGGACGATCGCCTTGATGTCATGGATGACTTTCGTTCTGGGAAGCTTCGTTATCTCGTGGCAACTGATGTTGCGGCGCGTGGGATCGATATTGATAATGTGACGCATGTCGTCAATTATGATGTCCCATTTGAAAACGAGAGCTATACACACCGGACAGGCCGGACAGGTCGTGCAGGTAAAACGGGGTTGGCCTTAACGATGGTAAGTGAAAAGGACCAGAGACGCTGGCAGGAAGTCCGTGACTATGCATTTGATGACAGCCAGGAGCTCACGGAAATAGTTGCCCCTAGCGAACGACTGGTCATCCGTTCGAAGGCTGCATTTGAAAAGAAAATAAATGCACGAATTAAACCGAAAATCGCACGAAATAAAGAGTTAAATAAGGACATCACTAAGATATACTTCAATGGCGGTAAGAAGAAAAAATTGCGTGCTGTTGACTTCGTCGGAACCTTAACGAGTATTAAGGATCTTTCAGCGGAAGATATCGGAATCATCACGATTCAGGAGAACGTTACCTACATTGAAATTATGAATGGGAAAGGGCCATACGTCATCTCCCAAATGCAGGACCGCACAGTTAAAGGCAAAACATTGAAAGTGCATAAAGCACACAAGTAAACAGCTCCCTTGATGATCATTTAACAGTGATTATTGAGGGATACTTTTTTAGTCGTGAGACTTCCGTTAAATAATAAGTGTTATATCGACCGAAAATACAGTATAATATTCTAAGTCCTCTAGTGTTTAATAGGGATTAAGTATTGGAGGAAATTGAAAATGATTAAAATTATGGCGGGAGTGTCAATAATTTTGTGTAAATGAAGACTACCTTCTGTAAACTTTATTTAACTCCGGGCTGATCTCTCAAACAATTTCGCTAGTTCCGATT
>NZ_PVTO01000016.1 GCF_003003275.1 Alkalibacterium olivapovliticus | reverse complement strand
TTTCTATTTCTTGTTTTGTATATATTTTTTTGCTCATCAGAAAAACCTCCACTTAAAACTAGTCTATAAAAGTATAACGAAAAAACTCTAAAAAATAACCCGAAAACCAAAACACTCTTTTTTGAGTGTCTAGTTTTCGGGTAGAGATTCATTCAGTTGATTAGACTTCGTTTTTTATTAGTGCTATAGTTGTCCATATTGTTGCGAGCGCAACTATCTATCTTGAGGAGGGATGAAATGGAATTTTTAATGCGCTATATCAACCGGACAACACGCTTGTCAGAACTGTATCGAAACGAAAAAATGAAAAAGTATGACTTAAGTGGAATGCATCATACATACATCATAAATATTTGTCAGAATCCGGGTGTTTCTCAAGATGATTTGGCTCAACTGATTTACGTCAATAAGAGCAATGTAACCAGGCAATTATCAGTTCTTGAAAAAAAGGGATACATCATACGTAAGCAATGTACTATGGATGCTAGAAAATTACTGGTATATCCGACTGATAAGGCACATGATGTTTACCCGAAAGTCGTGGATATACTTAGAGAATGGAATGACATTATTTTTGAAGGACTATCAGAGACAGAACAGAGTGAACTCGAAAAGCAATTAAAAAAAATGATGGAGAAAGCAAGAGCTGAGGTTCAAGACTTTTAAACATTAAAATAGAGAGGCCGTTACGTATGAATTTATTGATTCGTTATTTAAAACCATTATGGAAAAGAATGCTGCTGGGATTCTCAGTGAAATTTACAGGAACAATCATGGATCTGTTTTTACCATGGATACTGGCCTATATGATCGATGTGATCGTCCCTACGGGGAATATCAATAGAGTGATCTTATGGGGAGGGGTAATGGTCATTTGTTCCATCATCGCTGTTGTGACAAGTATCAAAGCAAACAGGATGGCATCCAGCGTTGCAAAAGACGCTGTAGAAAATATCAGACATGATTTGTATGAAAAGATATCTTACTTATCAGCGAGTCAGGCCGATTATTTCAGTACGCCTTCTCTGATTTCCCGTTTGACTTCAGATACTTACAATACCCACCGGACGATCGGGCTGATGCAGCGGATAGGTGTACGTGCGCCCATTCTGCTGATCGGGGGAATTGTTATGACCTTGACACTCGATCCGACGCTTACACTAGTTATGATAGGGGTGTTACCTTTTGCGACAATTACAGTCTATACACTATCTAAACGAGGGGTCCCCCTTTTTGATAAACTACAGCAGGAAGTAGACAAACTCGTTCGGACAGTCAGAGAAAACATAACTGGAGCGCGAGTGATCAAAGCACTGTCTAAAACCGATTATGAAAAAGAACGGTTTGAAGGAGTCAATCAGCGTGTAGTAGCGGCTGAAACAAAAGCCAATAAGACGATGGCTGCGACAACCCCTTTGATGAATCTGTTTTTAAATTGTGGACTGGCATTAGTTATTCTGGCCAGTGCGTACCGAGTGAATGCGGGACTGACTCAACCGGGTGTCGTTATTGCCTTTATGACCTACTTTACGATCATATTGAATTCGATGCTGAGTATCACACGTATCTTTGTTCTTTTTTCAAGAGGGATTGCTTCAGCGGATCGGATTCACGAAATAATCAACACAGAACCGGATCTGAATGTGCTGCCTAGAGATGAGAAGAGAGATACAGCACATATCAGGTTCGATCACGTGTCGTTTGGCTATCATTCCGGAAAACACATTCTGAAAAATATTGACTTTAAACTTAATAAAGGAGAAACCTTAGGCATCATAGGAGCGACAGGGAGTGGGAAAACATCCATTATTAAATTGCTTTTGAGATTATATGATACAGATGAAGGAAGTATCCGTATCGATGGAGTCAATGTAAATAGCTTGAGTTTGAAAGACCTTCACACAAAGTTTGGAGTAGCTTTTCAAAATGGCTTTTTATACGCAGACACCCTAAAGGAAAACATTGATTTTGGACGAAACATAACTGAAGATTCTATCTCTATGGCAACTGAAGATGCACAGGCGAAAGAATTCATTGACTCACTTGATGAAGGGTTAGAGCATCGATTGAATGCTAAGGGAACCAATTTAAGTGGGGGTCAGAAACAGCGTGTCTTATTATCTAGAGCATTAGCTAAGAATCCGGAAATATTGATACTGGATGATTCCTCAAGTGCCCTGGACTATAAAACGGATTCTAACCTTCGTAAAGTCTTAACGGAAAAATACGCAGATACCACAACGATTATGATTGCTCAAAGAGTCAGTTCCATCCAGCAGTCTGATGCCATCATTATGCTGGATAACGGAGAAATGATTGGATACGGTACGCACGATGAGCTGATGGAAAGCTGCCTGCCATACAGAGTAATATATGAAAATCAGTCAGGAGGAGAACACGTTGCCTAGAGGAGGAAGACGCACACCAAGTGCAAGCAAGCCTGGAAAACTGAAGACGAGTCGCTGGCACGTGTTAAAACGGTTATGGGGATATCTGTACCGGTATAAATGGTTGCTTCTTCTGGCAACTGTTCTGATGGTTACCAGTAATCTCTTTTCACTAGTTGGTCCTTATCTATCCGGACTGGCCATTGATTCGATTCAACCAGGTCCCAATAATGTCCTGTTTAATCAAGTCTTTTTCTATGTTGGCCTGATGATTGCTTTCTTCATCCTGTCCTCTATTTTGGAGTACACGATGCAGCGTATCATGATTAGGCTGACACAAAAGACGATACACCGTATGCGGAAAGATGTCTTTGATAAAATGTCAGAACTGCCAGTCGGCTATTTTGACCAGCACCAGATTGGAGATATTATTAGCCGAGTGACATATGACATCGACACAATCAATCAATCGCTTTCCAATGATTTTATTCAAGTGTTGACCAGCGCAATTACCATTATTGTGTCTTTAACCATGATGATACTGATTTCGCCTATTCTGACGTTAGTATTTTGTATTACGATACCGGCTTCTGTATTGTTGACGCGTTATATGGTCAGCCGGTTCCGTCCTTTATTCAGAAAACGATCAGAGAAGCTGGGAGAACTGAACGGATACGTGGAAGAAATGATCTCAGGTCAGCAGACGATCAAAGCGTACAATCAGGAAGAAAACATGATCAAACGCTTTGATGAAAAAAATGACGAAGCCGTTAATGCGTATTTTAATGCAGATTATTATGGAAGTATGGTCGGACCGTCGATCAACTTTATCAACAACCTATCTTTATCACTGGTCAGTGTAGTAGGTGCGCTTTTGTTCTTAATGAACATGTTGACACTGGGAGCAGTATCCTCATTCGTTCTCTATTCAAGACGATTTTCCGGTCCCATCAATGAGCTGGCGAATATTATCAGTGAATTGCAGTCAGCATTTGCTGCTGCTGAACGGGTCTTTCTTTTGATGGATGAACCTGCAGAATCTGCAGATGTAAATGATGCGCATGTCTACAATGACGTGAAAGGAAATGTCAGCATGAACGATGTGTCTTTTGGCTACACACCAGACAAAATGACGATTCATGACCTGGACTTTAAAGCACCGGAAGGTAATGTGATCGCTATAGTCGGACCAACCGGGGCAGGGAAAACGACGCTTGTAAACTTACTCATGCGTTTTTATGACCCGAACGAAGGGGAAATAGAACTGGATGGCCTGGACACGACATTAGCCACACGTGAAAGTCTCAGATTATCTTATGCAATGGTCCTTCAGGATACATGGCTCTTTTCCGGAACGATATATGATAATTTAGCTTACGGGAAAGAAAATGTCAGAATGGAAGAAGTGGAAGAAGCCGCAAAAGCAGCACAAATCCACAACTATATTATGAGTCTGCCAAAGGGATATAATACAGTGATTGATGAAGAGGGACTGAATATTTCTCAGGGACAGAAACAATTACTGACGATTGCGCGAGCAATGATTCTGGATGCTAATTTACTGATTTTGGATGAAGCAACGTCTAATGTCGATACTCAGACAGAAATGAAAATCCAGCATGCGATGAAAAAACTAATGAAAGATAAGACGTCATTCGTTATTGCCCACCGCTTGTCGACTATTCGTAATGCAGACTCGATCTTAGTTGTTGACGATGGACGCATAGTCGAGCAGGGAAATCATGAAGAATTACTGGAAGAAAAAGGGGTGTATTCTGAACTTTACTATTCTCAGTTTGAGAAATATGCATAGAAAAAGCTGTTCAGTCGAAAAAGAGGACTGAACAGCTTTTTTATGTTTATAATAGAAGAAACGTGGCTAAACTGATCATTAAGGGCATGGTGACGATTGAGAAAAAGCTTGCTAAAATGATAATGCGGGCACCATATTCGTAATCTCCACCATACAGTTGGGAGAAAAGAGCCGTGTTCACAGCAGTTGGCGTACAGTTAGCGATGGCCAGTACAAGCAGTACTTCAGGATGACTGATTGGCAGAAGCCATATTAAAAATAAAGCTAATAGAGGAGAAATGACTAAGCGTACGGCAACTATCCAGTAATTTGATTTTACCAGGAATATTTCTTTCATTTTGCTACGGGCCAGATAGCCTCCGAGTAGGATCATTCCAAGTGGGGAGCTCAATCCACCAATTGTATCCAAGCTGTTGTACAGCACTTCAGGAAGTGGGATACGCGTGATATAGAGTCCGAATCCGACTAACGCCCCTATACTTGCAGGGTTTGTCAAAATAGACTTGACGGTGATTGGCTGTTTGCCTTCTGATAGTATCCATATGCCATAGGTGAACTGGAATACAGCCGATGTTACAATATACATGGATAAGTAAAAAATACCTTCATAACCAAGGATGGGAAGGATAATCGGAATCCCCATAAAAGCTGTATTTGAAAAGACAATAGCATATTTATCAATTTTGGACCGTTTTCTAAGTAGAGTATGTGCAATGAAAATACGAGATAAGGTAATGGCCAGTGCTCCCAGTAGAGATGTGAACAGGAGTTGAAGCTGATTTGTATTATAGTCTTGCTGGAATGACAGCATCAGGACTATTGGAATGACAAATTTCGTTACAATGTTAGCTAACTGCTGACTGCCACTCATATTGAGGAAACTGATTTTAACCAAAACAAATCCGAACATCATAATGAAAAACATTTGAAGCAAC
The DNA here is from genome assembly GCF_003003275.1 of Alkalibacterium olivapovliticus. GTDB lineage: Bacteria > Bacillota > Bacilli > Lactobacillales > Carnobacteriaceae_A > Alkalibacterium > Alkalibacterium olivapovliticum. The sequence continues at coordinate 53,119 of NZ_PVTO01000016.1, read as the reverse complement.
TGATTAAAAATAACTGAAGATATATCCATACGTTTTGTCTTCCATCCAATCTATAGTAAACTTGTTTTATTAATACTTTATCATAATACTATACGCCCAATTTTAATCAAATGCAAAGTAATGTATGCTTGTGTAAGTGATGAGATTAAAGGAGAGAAGTCAATTGGAATTAAATGCTGTTCACCATGTTGCGATTATAACGAGCGATTATCAAAAGTCTAAAACGTTCTATACAGAAGTATTAGGGCTGGAAATCATTAGAGAAAATTATAGAAAAGAAAGAGAGTCATACAAGCTTGATCTGAAGATCGGTTCTAATCAGATCGAACTATTCTCATTTCCAAATGCGCCTGCACGCGTTAACGGTCCGGAAGCGGTTGGCTTACGTCATTTGTGTTTTGAAGTGGCTAATGTAGATGAAGTAAAACGGTCACTAGAAAAGAAAGGGATCGATGTTGAAGAGGTAAGAGTTGATTCTTATACAGCCAAACGGTACACTTTTTTTAAAGACCCTGATGGACTGCCACTGGAGTTATATGAACAATAATTGAACGCAAAAAAGCGCCCCTGTTTCCGCAGGGGTGCTTTTGCATAGAAAGGAGATGATTTATGAAAAAGAAAACTAGTAGTACTGCTACTAACTTTGTTTCTAAGGTAATGATAACGCATACATTAAAAATAGTCAATGCTTTTTTTAAAATCGCCCAAAAAGTGAACGCTTTCAAATGTAGGCGTTCAAGCGAACTCGAGATGCTGGAATGCTTGACGATAAGTCAAAAGTAAGGCAAAATGAAAACATAATCATTTAGGAGGACAAACATATGCGTAAGAGAATGCTGCACACATGTGTAAGAGTAAAAGATCTTGACAAATCACTGGCCTTTTACAAAGAAGTGCTGGGATTGAAAGAAGTTCGAAAACTGGACTACCCGGATTATAAATTTACACTCGTTTATCTGGCGCTTCCTGGAGATGATGTAGAGTTGGAGTTAACGTACAATTATGATCAGGAGGAAGCCTACGACTTGGGGAACGGATATGGCCATATTGCAATAGGCGTTGAAAACCTGGAAGACACGCATGAAGAATACAGTCAGTCAGGTCAAGATGTGACGGATTTGAAAGAATTATCAGATGGAGCTGCATCCTTTTTCTTTATTAAAGATCCAGATGGCTATAAAATAGAGATTATTCAGTTAAAAGACTAAGTACATTTAGTTTAAAGCGACTAACATACGCCGGGATTTTTTCCGGTGATACATACCGAGGGGAGATTGTTTTATGGGGGATTTAGTTTTTGATACGGGGGCGTTTCACTATCCGTCTAGAAGAGAACTGGTTTACGGCAAAAAGGGGATGGTATCGACTTCTCATCCGATTGCTGCACAAGTTGGTCTGGAGATATTGAAAAAAGGGGGAAACGCAGTTGATGCAGCAATCGCTACTGCTGCTACTTTGGCGGTCGTCGAACCTGGATCCAACGGCATTGGAGGGGACAGTTTCAGTATCATCTGGAAGGATGGGAAGCTTCACGGGTTGAATGCAAGTGGTCCATCTCCTGAAGGGCTGGATCCTGAACAGTACCTGTCAAAAGAAAAAGTTTTTCCCACCTTCGGAATCAACGCCACAACTGTTCCGGGAGTCCCAGCAGGGTGGGTGGCATTAAATGAGAAACACGGCAAACTTAGCCTGGAAGAAGTCCTTGAACCAGCTGCCAACATAGCTGAAGAAGGATTTGTGATTACACAGACGGTCGGTCAAGCATTCAACCGGACATTCAAACGCTTTACTAAAGAAAAAGATCAGTATCCAGAACTGGAGTCCTGGTTTGAAGTGTTTGCACCTGAAGGGAAGCCAATGAAGGCACTCGATACGTTACAGTTGAAAGGACATGCAAAGGGACTGCGACTCATTGCTAAGACTAAAGCTGAAGCATTTTATAAAGGTGATATAGCGGATCAGATTGATGCTTTTTCCAAAAAATATAAAGGGACTCTACGGAAAGAAGACCTGAGCTCGTATCAGCCTGAATGGGTAGACCCGGTTTCCATTGATTATAAAGGACACCAAGTATGGGAGATGCCACCTAATGGGCAGGGAATTGTTACACTGATGGCCTTGAATACATTGAAACATATGGAATTAAAAGGAAAAGACGAACCTGACACTATTCATAAGCAAATCGAGGCTATGAAGCTAGCTTTCGCAGATGGGAATCTGACTATTTCAGATTCAGATACAATGAGAGTGTCAAATGAAGCACTTTTATCTGATGCTTATGCTCAGGAGAGAGCAAAGCTCATTACCTCACAGGCGATTGATGCTGAACCGGGTATCCAAGATTCTTCTGGAACAGTTTACCTCGCAACTGCAGATGCTGAGGGAAATATGGTTTCTTATATTCAAAGCAACTACATGGGATTCGGTTCAGGCGCTGTGATTCCTGAGTATGGCATCAGCTTGAATAACCGGGCTGTTGGTTTTTCCTTGCAGGAAGATCATGTTAATTGTCTAGCCCCAGGTAAGCGTCCCTTCAACACCATTATTCCAGGATTCCTCACAAAAGGATCTAAAGCACTGGGACCTTTTGGTGTAATGGGAGGACATATGCAGCCTCAGGGGCATCTGCAGGTTGTTCAGTCCATGATCGACTTTAAACTTAATCCACAGGATGCGCTCGATGCACCGAGATGGCAATGGGTAAAAGGTAAAAAAGTATTGGTTGAGCCGACTATGGCGCTGTCGATTCTCACAGATTTAAAAAACAGAGGACACGACATAGAAGTCGAACTGGAAAAAGGGCAGTTCGGCCGAGGTCAGATCATTTTAAGGACGGATAAGGATGTCCTTGTCGGAGGGACAGAGCCACGAACAGATGGCAGTATAGCTGTCTGGTAACTGTCAATAAACGAGTAAATAAACGTGAAGGCGGAGAGAGACATGGCTATACTGGCATTTGATATTGGAGGTACGACTGTAAAATACGGTACTTGGTCAAATGAAACACTGACAGATAAAGGGAATTTTAAAACGCCCAAAACCTGGGAAGAAATGAAAGGAAAGCTGGTCCAGATCAAAGAAGCGGTTGAAGTCAAACACTCTTTGGAGGGGATAGGTTTCTCAGCTCCTGGAGCAGTCAATCAGGAGGCCAGGCAAATAGAAGGAGTCAGCGCAGTAAGGTATCTGCATTTTTTTCCGATATATGATGAACTTGAAACGTTGTTCGGCTTGCCCGTATCCTTTGAAAATGATGCGAACAGTGCGGGACTGGCTGAAGTCTGGAAAGGCGCGGCAAGACATAACGATAATGTGATATTTGTTGTGGTCGGTACTGGTATAGGCGGGGCTGTCATTGTGGATAAGAAGGTCCAGCAAGGTAAACACTTATTTGGAGGAGGATTCGGCTTCATGCTGTTGAATGAACGACAGACTTTCAGTGAAATTGGGACTGCCGTTTCCATGTCTCGAAGATACGCCAAAAGAATGGGAATCCCTGCGGATGATATTGATGGCAAGACAGTATTTCAGTTGGCAAACCAGGGAGACACAATAGCGAAAGAAGAAGTGGATGCTTTCTTCTTTTATCTAACCATGGGGCTATATAATCTGGCGTATGCCTTTGACCCGGAAAAAATAGTCATTGGCGGAGGAATCTCCAGCATGGATGGGATACTGGACAGAATTGATTTAGAATTTGATGCCCTTTTTAACAGACTTGAACATAGTCCTTTCAGACCAGTAATAGAAACGTGTGAATTCAAAAATGATGCAAACTTGATTGGTGCTGTTTATAACTTTATTCAAAAAAATAAAGAATAGAACGGGATCTCTGTGGAGGAAGACTGATGAAAATCAACAAAAATGATATACTGCTGTTTATTGGAGATAGTATTACCGATGTAGGCAGAGACCGCACGGATGGGCAGGATATGGGGAATGGGTTTCCTTTGTTGATTGCTGCGCACCTTCTGGCTGCTTTTCCGGATAAGCGACTGACTGTTTTGAATAGAGCCATAGGTGGAGACAGCCTCGGAGATCTGAAAAACCGATGGGAACATGATTGTTTGATCATTAATCCTGATATCGTAACGATTCTCATCGGCATCAATGATACATGGCGAAACCAGAATGATGGGAAGACCATAACTGAAAAAGAACTGGATGAATTTGAGTCTGACTATCGATTTTTACTGAAGTCACTTCATCAGCGAACTGATGCTCGAGTCGTTCTGATGGAACCGTTTGTTCTGCCATTTCCGAAAGACCGTGTAAACTGGCGGGAAGATTTAGATCCCCGTATACAGATAGTTCGTAAAATGGCTAGGGAATATCAGACAGAGCTGGTTCCCCTTGATGGAGCATTAAATGCACTGGGTATTAAGAACGGATTCAGTTACTATACGGGGGATGACGGGGTTCATCCAACGGTAGCGGGGCATGGCGTCATTGCAAAAGCCTGGTTGGATTCTGTAGTAGAAGAAAAATAGAGTTGCTTTTAAAGTCAGAGCATGCTATTATTATTCTTATGCGATGAGTCGAGTACTCCATTTTATTAAATGGAGACTTTTGCACGGTACAGATGCTATGCATCACAACGGGAAGTTGGTATCGGAGGAAAAATTGATGTGAACCTTTTTTCCTCGCTTGTATTTATACAAGTTGCTGAAAAAAGCGTAGACGTTATGTCTGCGCTTTTTTTGTATGCAAAAATTAGTTTGTTAGTTTAATAAATTAATGTTTGAATTCTCTCGATTATAAGGTAAGATTGAACTTATATATGTAAGCGATAACAAAAGTGAGGGGAGCTAAACCATTGAAACTTAAAAAATTAAACAATAAACTGTTCATTGTTGCGCTGGGATTGCTATTGTGCGTTCCACGTACTGTTGCTGCAGAAGATGTGTTTGATTTGATGATTGGGTTTGAAGAGGATGCAGGAGATTTCGAGCCACGAGGAGAAACGGAGCAGGTGGAAAGGACCACTGAAGATGCCTATACGGGAGATTACGCCCTGCAAACCACTGAGCGTAGTCAGGAGTGGCATGGCCCAGCTGTCCAGATCCAGGATCAGATTGAGATCTCAACGGAATACGCATTCTCAGTCTGGGTCAAGTTGATGGAAGAAACGACGGTAGAGTTACAACTGTCTACACAGGTAGGAGATGGGGACAATGCCAGTTATCAGACGATCGATACGCAATCTGTTTCATCTGATGAGTGGGTCGAACTTCAGGGGACGTATAGATACGATGCTATTGTTGATGATTTTGTTAGTGTCTATATAGAAAGTACGACTAGTGACTCTGTCTCCTTTTTGATCGATGACTTTTCAATGCGGGCTGCTGGATCGAGTAGTGATATCAGTATACAGACTGAATTGACGCCACTAAAAGATATTTACGAAGACTACTTTTTGATTGGAAATGCGGTGTCAATGGCGGAATTGGAAGGACAGAGATTAGATTTGTTGAGACATCACCATAATCTTGTCACTGCTGAAAATGCAATGAAACCTGAATATGCCTATAACGCAAACAGAGAATTTGATTTTTCTGACCAGGAACGACTCGTCAATCGAATCCAGGAAGAAGGGTTTGAATTGCATGGACATGTCTTAGTATGGCATCAGCAGTCACCAGAATGGCTGCATACGGAAGATGGACAGTTATTATCACGTGATGAGGCTCTGGAAAATATGTATACGCATATAGAAGAAACAGTTCTTCATTATGGTGATGCTGTTATTGCCTGGGAAGTCGTTAACGAAGCGATGAATGACAATCCTAGAGACCCTGAAATGTGGCGGGCTATGTTGAGACGCTCCGACTGGTTTGATGCTATCGGGGATGATTACCTGGAATTGGCCTATCTGAAAACGAGAGAAGTGCTGGATGAGAACGGCTGGGAAGATGTCAAACTATATTATAACGACTATAATGATGACAATCAGAGTAAAGCAAGCGCCATTTACTATATGGTTAAAGAATTGAACGAGAATTATGCTGAAGAACACCCTGGAGAACTACTGATAGATGGAATAGGCATGCAGGGGCACTATAATAGTGGAACAAATGTGGATTTTGTCCGCCTGTCTATTGAACGATTCAGAGAACTTGGAGTAGAAATAGGCATAACCGAATTAGATATCACTGCCGCTAATACAGGTGAATTGACTGAAGAGGAAGAAAAAAATCAGGCTGTATTATATGCTCAGCTTTTCTCTTTATACAAAGAACATGCGGACATCATCTCCCGTGTAACGTTCTGGGGACTGAATGATGCAACCAGCTGGAGAGCTGAGAGAAATCCATTGCTCTTTGACCGTGATCTTTTAGCGAAAGAAGCTTATTATGCAGTGGCCAATCCGGAAGAATACCTGGCGCAAAACGATGGATCAGAAACAGATACAGAAGCAATTGAAAAACGGGCTGGACAGGCAATGTATGGAACGCCTCAACTGAGTGAAGAGTTGGATGATATCTGGCATTCCGCAGAAGAACTGGCCATTGACCAACACCAGTTAGCTTGGCAAGGGGCAATAGGCACCGCACGTGTCCTTTGGGATGAAAATTATCTCTATGTACTGGTTAATGTAGAGGATTCATCAATTGATACGGGCAGTGAGTTTCCGTGGGAACAAGACTCAGTAGAAGTTTTTCTGGAAGAAACATTTAATCAATCATCTTCCTATGAAGAAGGAACAGGTCAGTACCGGGTTAATGCTGAAGGTGAAGAGACGTTTGGTGAGATGACGGATAATACATCTATAGAATCTGTTGTTGTAGAATCAGCAGCCGGTTATTCTGTTCAGGTTGCTATACCATGGGTGGATCTATCTCCTGAATCAGGAGAAAGAATTGGATTTGACCTGCAGATCAATGATGCTGAGTCAGGAAACCGTGAAAGTGTGGCCGTCTGGAATGATTTATCAGGACAAGCTTTCCAGGACCCAACTGTATTTGGCGAACTGGAGTTAATACGCTCAGAAGAATCTGGTGCTCTATCTGAAATGGAGGGAACTGATTCAAATAATACCTTACCACTTGTAGTAGCTGGATTAGTCGTATTGGTGGCATCAGTTATAGTTGTTATAATTTATAGATTAAGAGAAAAGGGATAAATTAAGGAAAAGGCCGGCAATTGCTGGTCTTTTTTTATGCGTAAATGAAAATAGTATTATTAATAACTCATTGCAGTAAGCAGAAAAAATGTAATCAAATGGTATTAAAGAATCTAAAGTGAAAAAAACAAAAAAAGTATTGCTTTTTTGAGAGAAAAAGCATATTATTAGCTTATAAGAAATATTAGTTTGTATCATAAACAAACTAATAAAATTTTTTAACACCGAGTGTAAGCGTTTTATCGACTAGCTGATTAGCAACCAATCCTATGGAGGTGAAGGGACTCGCTTGTTTTGAAAAGAGAATCAAGAAATAAATCTATTATTTATAGGCAGATTACACAGCAATGACAATACGCTATTATTTTTTAAGTCTATATGTAAGCGGTTTAATAACACGTTCAGAGATAAAAAATTTTCAGCTTATTGTGAACCAATGCACTAGTATCTTAAAAAAATGGAGGGTAAATCAAATGATCAAAAAGAGAATTCTTTTAAGTTTAACTACATTGGCAGCACTTGCTTTAGTAGCATGTGGTAATGGGGATACAGACACGACTGACACTGGCGATACTGGAGACACAGCAGCAGATAACGGTGATACTGATACTGATGACGGCGAAGTATTGGAAACTGAGGATGGTGAAGAGTTCGACGCACCTACGACAGGTGGTGCAGGAGTATTAGATGTCTGGACGTTTACTGATGAAGCTCAAACAATGATCAATGATTACTATCTCGAAGAATTTGCAGAACTTGATTATGAAATCAATATTTCAATCGTTCCGACTGAAGAGTTTGAAACTCAACTAGACCCTGTTTTTGGATCAGATAGTGCACCAGATGTCATCTTTGCAGAACAGGCTTTTGTTAAAAAATATGTAGAATCTGGAATGCTAGTTGATTTGAGTCAATATGACAGTTTAGTGGACGGAGCAGAAGATACATTCGATTATGTTAGAGATATCGGAACACAAGAAGACGGAACTTTCGTTATGAACTCTTGGCAGACAACACCAGGTGCTTTCTTCTATCGTCAAGACCTGGCTAGTGAACACTTAGGTATTGAATCTCCAGAAGAAATGCAGGAAGCTATCGGTGACTGGGACGGATTCCTAGATACAGCACGTGAATTGAGAGATGCGACTGATGGATCAGTTTATATGGTATCCGGACGTGGAGACTTAAGCCACCCTTACTACATGTCTCGTGATCAGGGATGGGTTGTAGATAATCAGCTGATTATCGATGACCAGATTTACGAACTGATGGAAACAGCCAGAACAATGGTTGAAGAAGGACTGATGATGGATGCTGATCCTCAAGGTGAAGAATACTTCGCTGGTATGAATGCTGATGAAATCATGGGTTACAGCTTACCAACATGGGGTATGCATTTCTGGTTGAAACCTAATGGAGATGAAACCGCTGGAAACTGGCGCATGACTACTGGTCCGACAGCCTACTTCCGTGGCGGAACTTGGATCGGTGTCACTCAAACTTCAGACATGCAGGACGAAGCAGCTCACTTGATCGAATACTTGACAACGAGTGAAGACTTCCTGACTAGCTGGGCAGAAGATACTGGAGATGTCGTTTCTAATGAAGTTGTAGTTGATGCAGTTCGTGGGGACTACGAAGAAGAATTCTTAGGCGGACAAAATCACTACGATGCATTTGCTGAAGGCATTACAACTATTGATGGTGAAATCATTACAGAATTTGACCAGGGTATCCAAGGCGCATTCGATGATCTGGCATTAACTCCATATTCTAAAGGTGAAATGGAAATGGAAGAAGCACTGGATTCATTCAGAATGGAAGTTCAAAGTCTTTACCCTAACTTACAGGTAGATTAATTAGAAATCTAATGTAGCACAATGAAAGTGCAGTCGACCACTTGATATAAGTGCTCACTGCACTTTCTCCACTACATGGGAAGGAGTATTTTATGGCAACTACAACAACTGCTTCAGGAAAACAGAGAAGATTAGCCAAAAGAAGAAACCATGATAAATGGGGATACGTTTTTATGGCACCGTTTTTCATCTTTTTCCTGGCATTTAATTTTTATCCAATGTTCTATACAATCTACTTATCCTTTACTGATTTGGCGGGTTGGGCAACAGACGCAAATATGGTCGGATTTCAGAATTTCATAAATATTTGGAATAATCTCTTATTTAGAAGAGCTGTCACTAACACTTTTATTTTATGGATCGTTAACTTCGTTCCTCAAATCGTATTAGCGTTCCTTCTGGCTTACTGGTTTACCAGCAGACGATTAAATCTGAAAGGGGTTGGGTTTTTCAAGAGTCTATTCTATCTTCCCAATATCATAACTGCTGCATCAGTAGCTGTAATCTTCAGCTCACTCTTTAGTTACCCTAGGGGACCGCTAAATCTGTTCATGCTGAATATAGGCGTTATTGATAGTCCGATAGATTTTTTTAGAAGTGTTGTTATGACCCGACTGATTGTATCATTCATCCAATTCTGGATGTGGTATGGTCAAACGACGATCGTCCTGCAGGCCGGTATTTTAAGTATCGATGAAAACTTGTTTGATGCTGCACGAGTGGATGGAGCAACAGACTGGCAATCGTTTACGAAGATTACGATGCCTCTAATGAAACCGATCACTTTGTATGTTCTGATTACGTCGCTGATCGGGGGCTTGCAGATGTTCGATATTCCTTACCTGTTGACGGGTGGAGGGCCTCAGCAGTCTGTTGAGACAATGATTACATTTATCTATAAACAAGCATTCCAGGGAGGAAGAAACTTAAATGTAGCCGCAACTGCTTCAGTTGTTCTGCTTTTAATGACAACACTCTTCAGTCTTCTTGTGTTTAACAGTTTCAGAACACGGGCAACCAAGCCAAGGAAAGGAGCGAAATAGCCATGTATGAAACAGGAAATGCCAAACGGATAAAAATGCAGCGTCTTTTACTGTATGTATTCTTTACTATTTTGACATTGTTAAGTATATTGCCATTCTGGATCGTTATTGTTAACTCGACACGATCAGCTCCTGAAATACAGCAGGGCCTGTCGCTTATACCAAGTGGGAACGCCTGGAGTAACTGGACACACCTTAGAGACAGAGGGTTCAACATATTCCAGGGATATGGAAACTCCTTTTTCATCGCAGCTAGTTCAACTATCTTAAGCTTGTACTTTTCTTCTTTAACAGCCTATGCTCTGATTGTATATGAATTTAAAGGGAAGAAAATCATGTGGGGGATTATATTGATGTTGATCATGATTCCTACGCAGGTCAGTATCATCGGATTCTATAGATTTATTGCTAATATAGGGTTGTTAAATAATTATATTCCACTGATCTTACCTGCGGTGGCCAGTGCACCAACTGTATTTTTCATGAAGCAGTATCTGGAAACAATTTATCACCCGGCACTAGTTGATTCTGCTAGAATAGATGGGGCAAGTGAAATTAAAATTTTCCATACGATTATACTGCCGTTAATGAGACCCGCCTTAGCAACGATGGCTATATTCGGATTTATTGGATCATGGAATAACTTCTTACTACCGTTGATTCTCATCAATGAACGTTCAATGTACACACTGCCGATGCTGGTTCAACTGCTGACGACAGATGGGTACAGAACGGAGTTTGGGGCTATGTATATGGGTATTACGCTTTCAATCGTACCGCTTATTCTGATTTATACTTTCTTGTCACGTTACATTATAGGTGGTGTAACAGCTGGGGGAGTAAAACAATAATAGTAATGAAAGAGATTGCGATTTTCTGCAATCTCTTTTTTTATGCGTATCACTTCTCCCAGATCGAGTTAATATGCTAAAGTAAAAATAGGGTATACTTTTAAAATGGGGAGGCGCTTATATGCCTGTTGTTGAAACAAAAGAACATGATTTAGAGCCTGGAAAAGAAGAAGACGTCATTGTCAAAGCAGGTAAATTTAGAGTGTATTTCCAGAATTATTATTCGATCATTTCTTTGGGTAATGATTTGTTTACAGGAATACTCTATCTCTCAGGCAGTCTGATTCAAACATTTACAGACTTAACAAGGGTCGGAATGTATTTATATATATTTGCCAGTTTTTTTCTGTTGATGAGACCGATTCTTAAAATCATGCACAGTGTTTTTATTTACCGTGAAGAAGAGTACCGGGAAAAAGTATTGGGTGAAGATACAGAGGAATCGATCAGAAGAAGCAGCGGGCACTCGAATAAGCCGACTAAGGAAGTAGAAGTGAAATCAGATGCTCAGGCGAAAGAAGAGCAGCCAGATGAGGCTGAAGAAATCGAACAGGATTATAATGAGAGTTACTATGGAAAAGAAAAAAATGAGTAGAGAACAATCTCTACTCATTTTTATGCCGTTTCTTCAATTGCCAGTTTACGATGGATTTCAGCCAGTTCCAGTTCCCTTACTTTACGAGGAAGGAAACAACGGATTTCTTCTTCATTATAGCCAATTTGTAGACGTCTGTCGTCCATGATGATCGGTCGACGAATCAGGCTGGGTTGAATTTCAAATAGTTCGAGTAATTCATTTAAAGAAAGATCTTCAATATCTCTGGTCAAGGCTTGATAGGCCTGAGAGCGATATGAAATCAACTCGTTCGTTCCTTCTTCAGTCAAGCTTAAAATCTGTTTAATTTCTTCTTTAGATAGAGGTTCATGGAATATGTTCTTTTCAGTATATTCTAAGTTTTGTTCTTCTAACCATGCTTTAGCTTTTCGGCAAGATGTACAACTTGGAGATACATATAATGTAATCATTGTCATTACCCCTTTATGATAATTAGTCCACGGATTTTATGTAAGAATGTTTAGAGATAAAATGTGAACGTTTTGTTACAATACCTATTCTAAGAGTAAAAGGACAAATATGCAATGCTTTTTGACACTTTTTCGTCACATTCACTTATTTTTAATGTGTGCAATCTTGTTGTCATAATTTAGTCACATTTCAACTGCATATAAAAGTTAACCATATGCGGTAGTGATTCTCGCATTGATTATTCATTAAGAGTAAACTAAAAGTAATATCATAGTACTATAACTAGGAGGAAGAAAATGAATACAATTGAATTAGGTAAAACCAGTATCCAAGTCTCTGAAGTGGCATTAGGGTGCATGCGAATGGATAAGTTAAATATATCTGATGCCTCAGCCGTATTAGAAGCATCTAGAGAAGCGGGCATCAATTTTTATGATCACGCAGATATATACGGAAAAGGGGAGTCTGAAAAACGCTTTGCTTCGGCGATCAAAGAAACCTCTATTAAAAGAGAGGATATTATTATACAGTCAAAAACAGGTATCCGCTCAGGCTTTTATGATTTTTCTAAAGAACACATAACCAAGTCTGTAGACGGTATCCTTGAAAGACTGGATACAGATTATATCGACGTACTGCTGCTTCATCGCCCGGATGCTTTAGTTGAACCGGAAGAAGTGGCAGAAGCTTTTGATCAGTTACATGCATCTGGGAAAGTGAAACAGTTCGGTGTCAGTAACCATAGTCCAAATCAGATTGAATTGCTTAAAAAATATGTTGACCAGGATATTGTAGCTAATCAACTCCAGCTTAGTGTCATGCACACAGGGATGATCGATGCAGGAGTACAGGTAAATACTAAGAATGATGCCTCTATCGATCACGACCGGGCTATTTTAGATTACTGCCGTCTGAATGACATAACTGTTCAGCCTTGGTCTCCAGTACAAGGACCTGATGGCGTTTTTCTGAATCACTCAAACTATACTGATATTAACGACACTTTGAAGTCACTCGCAGAAAAGTATGACACGGACCATGAAGCATTAGCTATAGCCTGGCTGCTCAGACACCCTGCTCAAATGCAGGTTGTTTTGGGCACGATGACTCCAGATCGAATTAAAAATTACGCTTCTGCCTCAGGAATCAAGATGAGCAGAGAAGATTGGTATACCATTTATCGAGGAGCAGGGAATCCTTTACCTTAAAGCAAAAAGTGTAATATAACCGTATGGGTTTTATCTGACAATTAGTGTAGTGAGTGTTATACTATTAGAGTAAGATCAATATGAAGGGAGTTCTTTAAATGATAGAAGATATCAAGAAAGCTTTACTGGTTGGTGTTGGATCAACAGCAATTGCATTAGAAAAAGCTGTAGAACAAGTAGACAGATTGGTCAGTCGCGGGAAATTAACAGTAGCTGAAGGTAAGAAATTGACAGAAGAATTGATTCAGAGAAAAAACAAAGATGTTTCACTGGAAGAAAAAGAAACTTTGGAAGCTATATTACTTGAAATGAATGTTGCTCAACGAAAAGATATAGAAGATTTAGAAGCAAAAGTAGAAGCGCTTGAACGTAAAATTACAGATAAATCAACAGAAGCATAAACAAAAGGTGTTGATCATAATCCTGGTCAGCACCTCTTTTTAACTAGAGAGGAGGCACACCGTTGAAAAGTAACCGTGAACGTTTAACTGAGATTGCATCTGTCCTGGCATCCTATGGATTTGGACACATATACAGGACCAGAGTTAGAACTAAGCATAAAGAGCAGGACGCAACCAATTTAAGGTTAGCATTTGAAGAACTGGGGCCTAGTTTTATTAAGATAGGTCAGATCATATCTACCAGACAAGATCTGTTACCTCCTAGTTATATCCGCGAAATGTCTAAACTACGAGATGATGCGCCTCCTTTTCCTTATGATGATATTCGGCGTATTTTTGAAGAAGATTTTAAGGAAAAACTGGAAGACGTGTTCGAATGGATCGATGAATCACCTCTTGCTAGTGCATCCGTTGCACAAGTACATAGAGCCCGGTTCCATACTGGAGAAGATGTGATCATTAAGGTACAAAGACCTGAAATCGAAGAAAATTTATTGAGAGATATTCAGCTGTTTTCTCGAATTGTATCAATGGCTCCAGAGACGGTTAAAGAGATGCTGGTGGATGCCAAGGCAGCATTCAAGGAAATTGAAGAAACCACGAAAAGAGAATTAGACTTCAGAAATGAGGGACAGGCTCTTGTTAAGTTTCGACAATTAAACCAGGAACTGGATGCAGTGGCTGCACCTAAGCCTTTTTTAAATTACACTTCAAAAAGAGTGCTTGTTGAGGATCATATTGAAGGTATTAGAGGTTTAAATCTTCAAAAAATCAGAGAAGAAGGGTATAACAAACAGGATATCGCAGAAAAGTTAGTGTATTCTTTCTTGTCTCAAATATTTAAGGACGGATACTTTCATGGGGATCCTCATCCGGGGAACCTGATCATCAAAGAAAAACAGATTGTATTTATTGATTTTGGTATTGTTGGAGAATTATCAGATTCCGTCAAAGAAGATTTAATCAAATTAATGAGGGCAATTGTTTTTGAAGATACCGATCAGCTGATGAATCTGTTGCTTCAGATGGCTATAACGAAACAGAAAGTAGACCGGTTTGCTTTTAGTGAAGATATAAATGATTTTTATCAATCCTATATTTCCAGAAGTTTTGGTCAAATCGACTTGAGTACTTTCTTTGCTGATGTCCTGCATGTCACACATAAGTACAAGATGGTTATGCCTAATGATTTCATCTTGCTGGCTAAGGCCTTAACGATTCTTGAGGGGGTCGTGAGTGACATTCACCCGGATATCAATATCATGCAGATTGCTTCCACGTACATTAAAGCAAGTGATGATATCAGCCTGATTGATTCGATTTCAAAAGATAAACTGAAAATTGGTCTGTATCAGCTGATGCTTGATTCTGCAAAACTGCCCTCAAGCATCAAGAAAGCACTCGACACTCTTAACAATGGCCGCATGATGGTGCACATTGACTTGGTCCATTTTGAAGAAAAATGGCGTGAGGTTAATAAGATGGTCAATCGACTGGTCTTCGCCCTAATCGTTGCTGCTTTGATCTTGGCTTCTTCCGTTATTTTCGCCATTTCTGAAGGCGCAGGTGTGTCGTTTTTTGCCATTGTTATCTTTATTGGGGCGGGGGTGATGGCTCTGTGGCTATTGATCTCCATTATCAGATCGGGTACTCTTTAGCTGCTGAGTGTCCCATTAGCTCTGGGGTAATTGAGAGGAATGTACCGTTATGACGATAAAAATCAGAACGGTAAAACTGCTACTGGCTACACTCCTTTCCATTTATATTGCAAACCTCCTTCAGCTGGAACATACACTGGCGGCCGGGATCATAGCGATACTTAGTCTGCTGGATACTAAAAGAGCATCTTTTATAACCGCGTTCAAACGTCTGATGTCAACATTGGCCGCTTTTAGCATTGCCTCGATTGTATTTTATTTTGCCGGCTTTACCGTACCCGCTTTCGGAATCTATCTGCTGTTCTATGTACCGATAGCTTACCGGTATGATCTGCAGGTCGGGATTGCCCCGTGCTCTGTCTTAGTGACTCATTTCATCGGTGCAGCGAGTATAGGGCTATACTGGCAGATCAACGGTTTATTGCTGATGTTTATTGGTGCTGCGTCAGCTCTGCTTTTCAATACGTGGATGCCATCCAGTAAAAGTGAACTGGAAGAAAATAAAGTCAGTATAGACGAACAACTAAGGCTCATTCTGAAAGCCATTTCCACCTTATTATGTGGAAAAGAGCTTAATTTTCAACTAGGGGCTAAAATAACACAGCTTGAAGAAATGATCGAGCAGGCTAAAAATATGGCTTTAACAGATTATGACAATCAGTTATTTAGAAAAAGCGACTACAGTATACGCTATCTTCAGATGAGGCAGCAACAGCTTGTTCTAATCAAAAAAATCTCCTTTACTCTGCAATACGTGACATTAGGTACTGTTCAATCAGGCATTTTAGCTGAACTGTTTTTTGACATAGCAGAACAGCTCAATGAAAAAAACACAGGCCTACTACTCTTAAACAATATAGCGACACTATATAAAGAGTTCAGGCAGTCAGAATTGCCGAAAACACGAGAAGAATTTGAGAGTAGAGCATACTTGTTTCAAATTCTTCATGATGTAGAGGAATTAATAGAAGTGAAACGGGCATTTTTTACTGATGAAGACAGTATGATAGATAAGAAAAAGTGACGAGCTACTCCACGATCATCTGGAGTACTGCTCGTCACTTTTTAATTAGTCGTCTTCTCTTAAAGCAATCGGTTTATCTAAAATTTCTTTGTAGATAATGGCTTGCTTAAGATTTTGTCTGTTAAATGTTACGGATGTGCTTTTCTTCTCTGCTTTTTCTTTGGAAGAAAGAGAAACTACACCCTGAATCATATTCTGTTCTGGTTTCTTTCTATCGTAACGCTGGTATTGTTCCCGTTTTGCTCTTTGTTCACGAACTGGGCGATTAGTGGCTTTGTTCTGTTTTGGAGCATTTCGTTTTGGAGCTTCTACGTCATCACCAGCCAGTCTTTCGTGGGCGTTTTTTGCATTAGCCTTTGTAGACTTCACAAACAATGATGCCACACTTGAGACAATAAGGAAGAAGACGAGGAGCTGAATGATCCATACGATTAAAAAGTTCATTTATATCACTCTTCTTCTTGGTTTGACTGTTCAGAAATGGCTGATCTCATATCTGAGTCGGCATTGATGTTTTTCATTTTGTAATAATCCATTACACCAATATTTCCGCTTCTTAACGCTTCTGCCATTGCCAATGGAACTTTAGCTTCGGCTTCAACCACGCGGGCACGCATTTTCTGAGTTTCCGCACGCATTTCCTGTTCTTGTGCGATCGCCATTGAACGACGTTCTTCAGCTTTAGCTTGAGCAATATTTTTATCTGCTTCAGCTTGTTCAGTTTGCAGTTTGGCACCAATGTTACGGCCGACATCCACATCCGCGATATCAATGGATAGGATTTCGAATGCTGTTCCTGAATCTAACCCTTTTCCTAATACGGTTTTGGAAATCATATCAGGATTTTCCAGAACGTCTGAGTGTTTGTCTGCTGAACCAACGGTTGTTACGACACCTTCACCAACACGGGCAATGATCGTATCTTCACCGGCACCACCTACTAGACGTTCAATGTTTGCACGTACAGTAACTTTTGCTTTAGCAATAATTTCGATTCCATCTTTTGCAACGGCAGCAATATCCGGTGTAACTATAACGATAGGATTTACTGACATTTGAACGGCTTCAAATACATTTCTACCAGCTAAATCTATGGCAGCTGCTTTTTCAAATTCCAAATCAATTTCTGCTCTGTGTGAGGCAATCAGGGCATCGATGACCAGGTTGACGTTACCACCTGCCAGGAAGTGAGCTTCCAGTTCATTTGTTGTTAAATCTAGTCCCGCTTTTGTTGCCTTTATAAGAGGACGAATAATTTGAGAAGGGCTTACCTGACGTAATCTCATACCAACTAATGTGCCAATCCCTACTTTAACGCCTGAAAAGTATGCTGTGATCCATAATCCAACGGGTACGAAGCGTAAGAATATGCTGATGAATATTAATATGATTACTGCGGTGATAATTATTCCGACAAAACCATTACCTAAAAGATCCATAGTCATTTCTCCTATCTATTTTGTCTAACTGTTATTTTTGTTCCCTGTACTTTATCGACAACAACTGCACTATCTTTTGAAATATGCCCGTCCGTACTTAGAACATCATAAGCATGCGGATCATCTCCGAAAGCGACTTTTCCAGATGGGCGTAACGGTGTCATTGCAACACCTTCAAGTCCAACTGTAATCGACTGCTTTGTGTTGTCTGTATCTGTCTTGCTTGATATATCCTGAAGGTTCGTCTGCAGGATCAATTTGTTAACATTTGCCAGTGAATACCCATTTTTTATCAGGTAAAATACGACACCTGATGTTATAACGACTGACAAACTTAAATCTCTTACCGTCTGACCAATGTCTCCGATCGTCAGATATAATCCTGAAATCAGTAGGATCATACCGACGATTCCGGCTAAGCCAAACTCTGGAACAAATATTTCGAATACTATCAATAACAAACCGGCTGTAAAGAGTATAACGGGTAACCATGTTTCAATTCCTATAAATCTGAAATAGACGGCTAAACTGATAAGTGTCAGGCCTGTACCACTTTTAACAAAAGGTGTAAGAATGGCCAAAGCTACACCTATGAAACCTAAACCTAATAGTAATCCTTCCATAAATTTACTGCCTCCTTTCTATTGTATTCAAGGTTACCTGTGTGCACTTTAATAGTAACATTTTAACACCTCAATGTCATCGGTCGCAAGGCGGACGACATAAAATATAATCGTTCTATTATGAGAAAAACAATAAGGGAAAAAATTTGGTAAAGTTGCCTTACTAGGTTACAATAATAATAAGGATACCTTTACATTAAAAAAGTTAAGAACAGATTAGAGGAGCAATCTCGAGATAAAAAAGGGGGATTATATGGATAAACGGGAATATGATTCAGAAGAATCTAATGCGTTAAAGGATGCGTTTTACTTGTTCAATGAAGGGACACAGTTTGACAGTTATCTGACCATGGGCTGCATCAAGACAACCAAAGGATACCAATTCAATGTATGGGCTCCTAATGCTCAGTCCGTGTATCTGGTAGGGGACTTTAACAACTGGTCCGAACTTGATGAAATGAAGACGGCTGATCAGTCTGGAATCTACTCGATTGATATGGACTCAGCTGAAGAAGGTCAGCGATATAAATATAAAGTTATTCAAGCGGATGGAACAGTCGCTTATAAAATCGATCCCTATGCTTACGCATTCGAAGTCAGACCTAAAGATGCTTCAATAGTTAAAGATTTACCTGAAAAGCAGTGGAAAGATGGATTGTGGATGGCGAACAGAAGACGTCTGGAAATTTACAGCCGACCACTGAATATTTATGAAGTCCACCTGAGCTCTTGGAAGCATCATGAAGACGGATCGTGGTATACCATTAATGAATTGAAAGATGAATTGATTCCTTACGTTAAAGATTTAGGGTATACCCATATTGAATTTATGCCATTGATGGAACACCCGCTTGATGCAAGTTGGGGATATCAGGCTACTGGATTCTATGGCCTTTCTTCCAAATTTGGAACCGTGGAAGATTTTCGCGCATTTGTCGAGGCGGCTCATCAGGCTAATCTGGGTGTATTGATGGATTGGGTGCCGGGTCATTTCAATCGAAATGAGTATGGAATAGCCTATTTTGACGGCACAGCTCAATTCGAGTACGCTGATCCGATTCGTGCAAACAACAACAGATGGGGAACATTGAATTTTGATATAGGGAAAGAGCAGGTCAGGAGTTACTTAATTTCCAATGCTTTATTCTGGATTGAGCAATTCCACATCGACGGTTTGCGAGTTGATGCAGTAAGCAACATGCTTTACTTAGATTACGACCTGGGTGAATGGACCCCTAATGATGAAGGGACCAATGTTAATAAAGAAGGGGTTGAGTTCCTCCAGTTACTTAATACGAAAATTTTCGAAAGACATCCTGATGTTCTGATGATGGCTGAAGAAAGCACCGCCTGGGGTAAAGTGACTCATCCAGTGCACGAAGGCGGACTCGGCTTTAATTACAAGTGGAATATGGGATGGATGAACGATACCTTAAAGTTTTTTGAAATGGACCCTTACTTCAGGAAAGATCATTTCAGTCTCATCACCTTCTCTTTTATGTACACATTTAATGAAAATTTCATTCTTCCATTCTCTCACGATGAAGTCGTACATGGCAAAAAATCTATGATGCACAAGATGTTTGGAGACAGATACAATCAGTTTGCTGGTCTCAGGACGATCGAAACATACCGAATGATGCACCCTGGCAAAAAGCTTCAATTCATGGGAGCAGAATATGGACAGTTTCTGGAATGGCGTTTTGACGAAGGATTGGAATGGAACAATCTAAATGATGAAGCAAATGCTAAACATTTAAGCTTTACTAAACAGCTGAATGCATTTTATAAAGCTCATCGGGCTTTATGGGAATATGATCATTCTTCTGCAGGACTCGATATATTAGATGCTGATAACAAAGATGAAACAACTCTTTATTTCATTAGACAAGGGAAAAATCCGAGAGACTTCCTTATCATCTGCTGCAACTTTGTGCCAATTGAAAGACAGAATGTACGAATTGGTGTTCCATATAAAGGCCAGTATGAAGAAGTATGGAATACAGAGTGGGAATCTTTAGGCGGGACATGGACGGAAGCTCAAGGCATTGCAAGAACATCTGACGAGCCGATGCATGGA
The DNA here is from genome assembly GCF_003003275.1 of Alkalibacterium olivapovliticus. Taxonomy (GTDB): domain Bacteria; phylum Bacillota; class Bacilli; order Lactobacillales; family Carnobacteriaceae_A; genus Alkalibacterium; species Alkalibacterium olivapovliticum. The sequence continues at coordinate 32,786 of NZ_PVTO01000016.1, read as the reverse complement.
AAAGAGTATTCTCTGGAAGTGATTTTGCCTGCTTTGAGTATTGTCGTTTTAAAACCGAAACGCGTTTACGACGTACCAAAAAAGTAAAAGGAACGTATTAAAAAGTGAATAAACGGAACTTAAAATCGTTTTAAGGAGGGAAGGAAGGTCATTAGACACTTCCAAATTATATGAAAACAGAAACAGTTGCAATGATATTAGCCGGAGGGCAAGGATCAAGACTGGGTAAGCTGACAAAACAAATCGCAAAACCTGCTGTTCCCTTTGGTGGTAATTATAGAATTATAGATTTTGCATTATCCAATTGTGCTAATTCAGGATTTAACGACGTAGCCGTTGTCACACAGTATCAGCCGCTTGTCTTAAATCGTCACGTGGGCAATGGTTCAAGCTGGGGTCTGAATAGACATAACGGTGGGGCTACCATCCTGCAGCCGTACTCTAGTGTAGACGGCGAAAAATTCTTTAAAGGAACCGCACATGCTGTTTATCAGAATATTGATTACATTAATCAGAAAGACCCAGAGTTTGTCGTCATTTTATCGGGTGACCACATTTATAAAATGGATTATGAGAAAATGCTCGATTATCACAAAAAACAGGGTGCATCATTAACGGTTGGCGTCATTCCTGTTCCATGGGAAGAGGCATCACGCTTTGGCGTCATGAACACAGATAAAACAGACCGAATCATTGAATTCCAGGAAAAACCTGAAAATCCCAAGTCAAACCTGGCTTCAATGGGAATCTATATCTTTACTTGGGCACGCCTGAAGCAGTACCTGGCTGACAGTCAGTCTAAAAGCAGACATATGGATGATTTTGGCCACGATGTACTGCCGGCTTACTTGAGAAATAGTGAATCTATCTTTGCCTATTCATTTGAAGGATACTGGAAAGATGTTGGAACGATTGAAAGTTTATGGAGCGCTAACATGGAATTTATTGATCCCAATCACGAACTGAATATAAGAGACCGTGACTGGAGAGTCTATTCAAAAAATCCGAATACAACGCCTCAATTCCTGACAGAAACAGCCAAGGTTGAAAATTCGATGATAACGGATGGTTGTTATATAGCAGGCGAAGTGAATCATTCGATCCTGTCTCATAATGTTAAAGTGGGGAAAAATTCAGTTATTAAAGATTCCTTCATCATGCCTAACGCTGTGATAGGAGAGAACGTCACTGTTGAAAAGGCAATTGTAGGAGAAGGTGCTCGTATTTATGATGACACCGAATTAATAGGAACAGAGAAAGAGATATCAGTTGTTGGGTATGGAGAAGAAGTAGGAGGGTATTCAGATGAGAAATAAAATTGCACCTATTTTAAATCTAGTAGAGTATGAAGATAAATTAAAGCCTTTAACGGACAGACGGCCAGTGGCATCGTTGCCTTTCGCCTGTCGTTATCGTCTAATCGATTTTCCGTTTTCCAGCTTGTATAATTGCGAAGCGGAGTCGGCAGCACTGTTCATTTCCGGTTCTGGTCACTCTTTATATGACCACATTCGATCTGGTTCTGCCTGGGGTCTGGACTCTTCAGTAGGTGGAGGGGTATTTACCCATTCACAAGTCAAACTGAAGTCAAATCGCAGCGCTGAAACCAAGCACGATCCTTTCTACTATGAAGACCACTACAACTATGTCACTAAAACAAAAGCAGATTATGTGGTTATGATGGGATCCAGTTTGTTATCGAATATACAAATTCAATCACTATTGCAATTTCATAATGACAAAAATAGTGAAGTGACTGTTGTCTATAAAAAAGTCGGACGCAGCGAACTGATTGAAGATACAGTTCATTCCGCACTGATTTTAAACAATGAGAACAGTGGAGAAATTGAAGCTGTTAAAGATATCGTCTCAATGGATAAAGATGACTCACTTTATTTGAACATGGAGACCATGATTATTGAAAAGAAAACGTTCCTGGATTATCTTCATCAAGCTAAAGCAGATGATTTGGACATTAATGTTGGGAACTTTATTCAGTATACACTTGATATGGGGCTGCTTATTTTTGGGTATGAATACACTGGATATCTTAAAGCGATAGAAGATATCAAGAGTTATTACGACGCTAATATGGATATGCTGGATGAAGATAATTTCAATGCTTTATTCTACCGTGCAGATCCAGTAAGAACACGATCTAAAAACTCAGCACCAACCTATTATGGAGAAACAGCAGTTATAGAAAATGCACAGTTTGCAAATGACTGTGAAATATTTGGAACGGTCAAAAATTCACTAGTTTTCCGTAAAGTGTCGGTCGGAGAAAACGCTCACGTTGAAAGCTCCATCATTATGCAAGATTCAGTCATAGAAGAAGATACCTATTTAAAACACGTTATTTTGGACAAGCATGTGTACGTAAAAAAAGGGGCTCGTCTTGAAGGGACCGCTGAAAAGCCAATAGTGATTGCTAAAAATGGTGTTGTGTATGCCAAAGGAGAGAGCAAGGAAGGGTGAGCGAAAAGATGAAAGTGTTATTTGCAGCATCAGAGTGTGCCCCTTTCTTTAAAACTGGAGGACTTGGTGACGTTGTCGGTTCGCTGCCGAAAGAGCTTGCAAAAAGCGGAAATGACGTTAGAGTTGTCTTACCTTATTTTCTTCAGAAAATGGATAAGAAGACAATAGATGAGTTGGAAGACGTCCTCTCGTTTACGATTGAAGTGGGTTGGCGGAAACAATACTGTGGAATTAAACGACTAATAAAAGAAAATGTTACTTATTACTTTATAGATAATGTATTTTATTTTGGTAGAGAGAATCTGTATGATTACGGCGATGACAGTGAACGCTTCGCCTATTTCCAGCAGGCAGTGATTGAAATGCTCGAGAAGATAGAGTTTATTCCTGATGTCCTGCATGTGAACGACTGGCAGACTGCCATGATACCTGTTCTGCTGAGAGATAAATACAGCTGGATCAATAAGTTGAAAGATATTAAAACAGTGCTGACGATCCATAATATCCTGTTTCAGGGTGTGTACGATCAGTACATCTTATCTGATCATTTTAATATAGGATATGCGGCCTATCATGACAGAGGTCTCAAGTATGGTGATAATGTCTGCTGGCTTAAAGGTGGCATTTACTATGCTGATCTGGTCACGACGGTCAGTCCGACGTATGCTGATGAAATACAGTCACCGGAATTCGGATATGGCTTGGATGGTGATTTGAGAAATGTTCAGCATAAACTCGTCGGGATCCTCAATGGCATCGATTACGATACGTATAATCCCGAGAAGGATTCTGTCATTCCTGAAACTTTTTCCAAGGAAGATTTTTCCGGGAAAATCATCAGTAAAAAAGCTTTACAGGAAAGAGTGGGGCTTCCGGTCGAGGAAGATATTGCACTGATTGGGGTTGTCACACGCCTGGACGAACAAAAAGGCGTAGAGCTGATTGTTGATGCGATGGAAGAACTGATGGAACACCGACGTGTCCAGTTCGTATTGTTAGGAACGGGGAAACCTTATTTTGAAGAGGCATTTGCCTACTTTACTGACAAATACCCTGATAAGTGTCAGGCGATCATCGATTTTGACAGTGAACTGGCTCAATGGATATATGCAGGAGTAGACCTGTTCTTAATGCCTTCTCTGTTCGAACCGTGCGGGTTATCACAACTGAACTCCTTAAGGTACGGCACCTTGCCAATCGTCCATGAAGTCGGCGGTCTGGTGGATACGATTGAACCTTATAACGAGTTTGAGGAATCAGGAAATGGGTTCAGCTTTTACGATTTTGATGTCCAGACACTTCTTCAGACAATCGACCATGCACTAACAGTATACTATGACCATCCAGAGCAGTTTATAGGGATCCAGATGAGGGCAATGGACTCAGACAACAGCTGGGAAAAATCGGCTCAGGATTATATCGATCAGTACCGTTACATCATTTATTAAATAGAAACCCCCGAATGATAGCTAGACCGTCATTCGGGGGTTTATGAGTTAATAGTCGGATTTCTGACAATTATCAAAAAACTGCTGATACAAATGACCTTAGGTTAACTCAGAATTAAAACACCTCAGTTTCAAACTGATGAACGCTATTCACATTTAACTTATCTCTTTTTAATTCAATTTCTTTGGGGTATACTTTTAAAACAATAGATGGAGGAATGCTTATGGAACTTACGACTAAAGACTTTATAAAAGACTATAAAAATCAATTTCAAAGTATGTATGCTTATTCTTATGAAGAAGGATCAACTGAACAATTGTATAATGCACTTGGACTACTCGTCAAAAATTATATTTCAACACCATGGAAAGAAACTAGAGAAACTTACATTAAAAACAGCGTAAAACAAGTGTTTTATTTCTCAATGGAATTTTTACCTGGACGACAGTTAAAAAGCAATGCTTATAATCTAGGTTTACTGGATACAGTTAAAGAAGGCTTGACGGAGTTGGGACTATCCTTCGATGAATTGTCTGAAGCTGAAGTCGATCCGGCTTTAGGTAATGGGGGGCTGGGGCGATTAGCATCGTGCTTCATGGACTCACTGGCATCTTTAAGCATGGCTGGGAATGGAAATGGGATTCGTTACCAGTATGGTTTGTTCAGACAAAAGTTTGTTGATGGGTATCAGGTAGAATTACCTGAAAACTGGTTAAGATACAGAAATGTCTGGGAAACAAGTAATGACAAATCAACGTGTATGGTCAGATTCGGTGGAAATGTCTGGCTGGAACGAAACAAACAGGGCTACCTAGAAGCGAAGTATGAAAACACATTAAATGTTTTAGCTGTTCCGTATGATACACCGATGGTCGGATACAGAAATGACAAGGTCAATAACCTGCGTTTGTGGTCAGCCGAAATTCCGGTTGAAGAAGAAAATAACTACCACACTATTGAAGAAACTGAGCCAATCAAAGAGATCACTCAAGTGTTGTACCCGGATGACTCTAATTACGAAGGACGTTTGCTGAGACTTAAGCAGGAATATTTTATGGTGTCTGCTGGCGTGCAGTCAATTATCCGTCACTTCAGAAAATACAATGTGCCAAGAAAAAATATACCGGATAAAGTAGCCATTCACATTAATGATACACACCCGGCTTTAGTTGTGCCCGAACTGATGCGCATACTGATCGACGAAGAACGCTTATCCTGGGAACAGGCATGGGAAATTACATTTAAAACCTGTAGTTACACGAACCATACGATTCTTCGTGAGGCACTGGAAAAATGGCCCATTGATATGATGAAAGAACTGCTTCCTCGAATTTACATGATTATTGAAGAAATCAATCGCCGTTTTGTTGAAAACACTCTTCCTCTTTATGGGGAACGGATTACATGGCAGACAGCTATTTTACAGAACGGTGTAGTCAATATGGCGCATATGGCAGTTATAGGAAGTCACAGTGTCAATGGTGTTGCTCAGTTACATACAGACATTCTAATGAATGATGTACTGAAAGACTTCTTTGAACTGTACCCTGAACGTTTTAACAATAAAACCAACGGCATTACACAGAGAAGATGGGTTCACCTTGCTAACCCAGGATTGACACAGCTTCTGGACGATAAAATTGGAGAAGACTGGAAGAAAAATCCTTCAGAACTGAAAGTATTCAAAGGGCAGGAGAAAGATAAACAAACGCTTAAACAGTTAGCGGCAATCAAACTTGAAAATAAAAAAAGATTAGCCGATCACATTGAAAAGGTTAAAGGAATCAAAGTCAATCCTAATGCTATATTTGATGTGCAGATCAAACGACTGCATGCATATAAGCGTCAGCATTTGAATTTACTGCATATTTTACATCGTTACCTTGAAATTAAACAGAATCCTTCTGTGGATTATGCCCCACGTGTCTTTATCTTTGGAGCAAAGGCTGCGCCAAGTTATTTATATGCAAAACAAATTATTAAAGTCATCAATTCACTTGCCGAGCTTGTTAATAACGATCCGGACGTGGGAGATAAACTGAAAGTCGTTTTCTTTGAAAATTACGGCGTATCGCTGGCTGAGAAGATCATTCCTGCCGCTGATGTAAGTGAGCAGATTTCCCTTGCCAGCATGGAAGCCTCTGGTACAAGCAACATGAAGCTGATGGCGAATGGCGCTTTGACACTGGCGACACTCGATGGCGCTAATATTGAAATAAGAGACTTTGTCGGGGGCGATAATATATTTGTCTTCGGATTAACGAGTCCTGAAGTGTATGAATTAAAGGCTGCCCAGACCTATAACGCTAGAGACTTATACGAAAACAACTCTAATATTCACCGGGCACTCAATGCTTTAAAAGATGGGACCATTCCTAATCTTCAAGACGAAGGACATGCTATATTTGAATCACTTGTCCACTTCAATGATGAATACTTTGTTCTGAAAGATTTTGATTCTTATGTTCAAGCACAAGAAGATATTGACAGCTTATATAAAGATCAGAATGAATGGACACGTAAATCTTTATTGAATATTGCCTCTTCAGCACCATTTTCTGCAGATTACACCATTAAGAAATATGCAGATGATATCTGGAAAGTAAAATCGTGTGCAGTTGAACATGAGGGTGTCCAACCATTGGATGAACCTGTTTCCTGATGTAGACTGGCTGTTGAAAATTGAATAAGTTCACGAATAAACTCATCCTGTATTCTAGAAAAACATTAGAATACAGGATGAGTTTTTTTCAATATGTGATTGGTTTGAACGAGTAGATATTACAGTGTAATCGATAATGATCGGTTAGAGTTAGACGGGCCACTTTTCTATGGTATAGGCCATTTCCCAGAACATCCACTCTAACTGACAGCTCTTCATAAATGCAGCTCTCATTCGGTTTAGTTCATCAGCAGAGGCTGTCTCCGCATATATGTCCAATCTGGTTCGGAATGTATTAGTAATGGTAGACGATTCTTCTTTAGCATAAAAGGTAATCCATTCATAAAAAGGATGACGCTCATCAATTGTCAGTGTCTTTTTCAAATGATGCCCTATTTCAAGGTAAGTCCAGGGGCAAGGGAGCAATACAGCCAGGATTTCACCAAATGACCCTTTGTGTGCTACATCCATCATATGACGAGTGTAGTGATGTGCCGTAGGAGCTAGTGGCTCATACTGAAGAGATTCATATGCAACGCCAGCCACTTCACAAAAATTAGTATGAGGATGTGTTTCGGAATGGAGGATAAAGTCTATCTGCTTATTAAAAACGGCCATGTCCTCTCTAGTATCACTTTTAGCAATGGCTAGACCATAGAGCTGATTAAATGTGTTTAGGTACTCAAAATCCTGTTTTACATAATGAATGAGTTGATCTGGTGTTAACTCAGCCGCTCCGATGCCTTTAACAAACGGATGAGATTTAATGCTGGTGAAGATAGAATCTGCCTCTTGTCTTAATTCCTGTGTAAACGTCATAGTTAGTCCTCCTGTTTTTGGTTTAAATTCCTGCATTTGCTAGGGACTCAGTCATTGTCTGAGTGAGAATGTCACTTTAATGATAGCTAATTTAGTAAATCACCTCCTGAATTATTTGGGCTATAAGGTCTGATGCTGCAGACCAATCAAGAGAGCAAAGTGAAAACAGCAAAAAAGATACCTGTTCCACCGGGTAAATTTATATGAGAATACAAAAAAGCCACTTTGCCTGAAGCGCAGAGTGGCTTTGTCTACTAGTTAATTTGAAAGATGACGAACACTGATTGCATTCGAATCCACTAAACTAGAAACTCCACTTCCCTACGCTGGTCTAAACCAGATCAGGTTCCAAGGGTCAAAGCATAGCTTTTCTCAGCCTCAGTCGGCTCCCCTAGTGAAAAATATTAATATTTAAAATGGTCTGACGGTAAGAATGGGTCATAAGAATTAGATGGAAATAAATTGTATTATGCTAAGCTATAAGGCCGAAATAGCCCATGACGATCAATCCAACAGCTATCCTGTACCAGCCAAATGAGCTGAAGTCATTTTTTCTGATATAATTCATCAGGAATTTGATTGCAACGATAGACACTAAGAATGAAACGATGCAGCCCACAAGTAATATAGCCATTTCTTCAAGCGTAAATGTGAATCCAAAGCCGATCAGCTTCAGCAGACTGGCTCCCATCATAACTGGAATAGAAAGGAAAAATGAATATTCCGCTGCTATAGGACGCGCTGTTCCGATTAGAATTGCGCCGACGATCGTCGCTCCAGACCTTGAAGTACCAGGTATAAGTGCAAGCACCTGGAAGAACCCGATCATTAAAGCTACTTTGTACGTCAGTTGTTCCCAAGTAGCTATTGTAGGAATCTTACCTTCATTTCTTTTTTCAATCACAATAAAGGCCACACCATAGACGATAAGGGCGATAGCAACTGTAAGCCAGTTGAAAAACCATTCATTGATGATGTCTTCAAACAAAAGGCCCAATACACCGGCAGGAATAATGCCCACTAAAACTTTGGACCATATATGCCAGGTTTCTTTTTTCTGTGCTTCATTCTTCCCGGAATCAAATGGGTTAAGGCGTTTAAAATAAAGCAGGACGACAGCCATAATTGACGCTAACTGAATAACTACAAGGAACATTTCCTTAAATTCATCAGTCGTATTTAATATGAGAAATTCGTCAACCAGAATCATATGTCCAGTGCTGCTGACAGGCAGCCATTCTGTGATCCCTTGAACGACACCTAGGATAATCGATTTAATTAATTCTAATAACACATTGTTAGCTCCTCTATATAAATTTCAACTCTTACATCATATCAGACATAGACAAAATATTTCTACCATAATATGAAGTTTTCAGTACAAAACCTTATTAGTTTCTGTTTCTATCTATGTGTGATAGTATTAATTGTAGTATTAGGTTCGGATATTGGGTACAATGAAGATAGAAAAATTATAAGAAAGTAGGGAGAAAAATGGGTGTTTTTGATTTTTTAAAAGGAAAAGGTAATACGCCAAAAGAAAGCAAAGTGATGTTAAGCAATCCGGTCAATGGTAAAGTCATCCCGATCGACGAAGTTGACGATCCTGTATTTTCACAAAAAATGATGGGAGACGGATTCGGAGTAGTCCCAAGCGATGGCGATATTTATTCGCCGGCACCTGGTAAAGTTGTTAGTGTATTTCCAACACAGCATGCTGTAGGTTTAGAATTGGACAACGGTGTAGAAGTACTCGTTCATATCGGAATCGATACAGTAGAACTTGAGGGTGGGCCGTTTGACACACTTGTAAAAGAAGGCGATACAGTGACAACGGACACTAAAATCTCGACTGTTGATTTAGCCGGCTTAAAAGAAGCAGGTAAAGAAAATACGGTTATCGTTGTCTTTACTAACATGGATCAGGTAGACAATTATGATTTGTCAACTACCGGAGAATCTGCTAAAGGCGCAGAAATCGGATCCGTATCATCAAAATAAACTGAATACTTAAAAGACCTGGAGATCAAGTGATCTCCAGGTCTTTTGTATAGGTGGTTAATTTAATTTTGCGGCCGTATAACGGAAAAGATAGAGCCGATTTCAGAATACGCATTTCCTGAGAGACGAGCGATAGGTTCGAGTTCTTCAGGTAAAATATATTCTTTTATAGGATCATACACTGATGGATCGATGTGTACATCTGTGACTCTCAATAGAAAATGATCGGTCACTATCTTCCCGGCGTCATCCTTGATCGGGATATGCTGATATAGAGTAGTTTCAAAGCGAATGAGCGCTTCTTTTATTCCCGGAACACTGACAGTGGAACTGTCCACAAGCGACAAATCCGTTCTGTCCAGTTCGCTTTCGTCTGAAGCCAGAGGTGCTGATGTTTCATTCATAGCTTCAGTCAGGTCACGGCTGACAATATGAACGACAGCTTCTTCCTGATCTATGATGTTAATCGCGGTGTCTTTTGCTTTCCCATCCGATCTTAAAATAGACACTGTCAGCAATGGAATCTGATTCGATGCCACACTGAAAAAACTGAAAGGTGCTGCGTTTATGATGCCGGCTGGTTCGTTCAGTGACGTAATCCAGGCAATCGGACGAGGGATGACACTGCCGGTTAAAAATTTATACTGCTGCTTGGCTGACAAGTCGGATGTTTTGAAATGATGCATAGTGTGTCTGATGACTCCTTCTTTAAATAAGATTAAACAGTTTCCCTATCGTACTCACAAATTTGAGTTTAATGTCTTTTGAAGGGGAGAGCACTGTCTGATTTGATAGCAGAAAAAAAGAGAGGAAGTCCGCTCTATAGTTTTTCCGCAAACTTGATACAAATAACCTCAGGGGCATAAATATCTTTTTGAAGCAGAGATAATGAGCCATTATCTGTATTTCTTTCAAATAGAGTTAAATTATCAGAATCCTGATGTCCAACGACTACAAACTGCTCTGTCGGGTCCAAGTTGAAATCTCTTGGTGTTTCTCCTTCTGTGGAGACATACTCGGACAAATCAAGCGTTCCATCCTCTTTAACAGTGTAAATAGCGAGCGAATCATGGCCTCTATTGGAAGCATAAACAAAACGACCATCGGATGTTACTCGAATAGCGGCTCCACCATTGAAGTCTGTATGCTCTGCGGGTATAGAGGAAATCGTCTGAAGGTGTGTAAATGCTCCGGTTTCAGCATCATATGAAAGTGTGATGACATCACTGCTCAGTTCAGCAAAAAGATAAGCGATTTTACCGTTCGGATGAAAAGCCAGGTGACGTGGACCACTTCCTGGTGCTGCCTTGAAGACAGATACCTCTTCTAAGTGATCATTTGTTAATCTATACGTATAAACTTCATCAGTCCCTAAATCACAGGCAACCAGAAACTGCTTGTCTGGTGTCAGATCAAAATAGTGAGCGTGAGGAGAGGTCTGATTTTCATGTACAGATTGTCCGGAATGAGTAACTTTATCTACTAAGGAAAGCGAACCCGAATCACTACTCTTCAATACAGCCACTTCACCTTTGTGATAATTAGCGGTATAGATAAGCTGTTTGTCATTATCATATGCTACGTAACAAGGTGGCGCTCCTTCTTCCAGATAATCGTCGACTTTCTCAAATTCACCAGAAGCGTTTTGCTTGAATGAAGCGATACCGCCTTTGCCATCATCAGTTTTCTCCACGGAATACAGATAAGAGTACCATTTGTCTCCATCTATATAGGTAGGGTTGCCGATTTGGACCTCCTGTTTTAAATGGACCAGTTCTTTTGAGTCTTGGTTTAACTCTATGCTGTAGATACCTTTGCTGTCCTTTTTGGTGTACGTTCCTAGAAATAATGTTTGAGTCATCCAGGGACCTCCTATTTATTATTTTAATGCTGACTACAGTATAACAAACTATCGAAGACCGATGAAAGAAAACAATTCTTTTATTGAAAAGTGCATTTTTTCCTAATTCTAAAGCGACTATGATAAACTATAGGAGTAGTCAACAAGGGTGGTGTCGAATGATGAATCAGGAATCGAATGAAAAAAAACCAGTCCAATGGAATAAAACATGGTTCTGGAGAAGTGTCATCAATAACAAGCTGGTCTCTGCGCTAATCGTTATGCTTTTAGTTTTTATCAATATCTATATGCTTACACGGATTTCATATATTTTTAGACCTGTCGGTATTATATTAAGTATTATTGGGCCACCGCTTATTTTTTCCGTTATCTTTTACTATCTGCTCAATCCGATAGTGGACTGGCTAGAGAAAAAGCGTTTTTCGCGGAACACAGCGATTGCTTTTGTATTCAGTCTGATCATTTTGGGAATGATCGGAGGCAGTAATTTTATTTTCCCCATTATTCAGGAACAACTGCAATCTCTAATTGAAAATTGGCCAACATATTGGAACAATCTGATGCTGCAGCTGAACGGTCTGCTCAATACCCAGGCGTTTACTGAGATAATGGATCAGTTTGGAGACACCACTATACTTGAAACGGTGTCAAATCAGACCAGCTCAGTTGTGAATGCCACAATGGGCAGTATTGGCAGTTTTATAGGAACCATTACGCAAATAGTCATTACGCTCATTACTATGCCGTTCGTTTTATATTACCTGCTGAAAGACGGGAAAAAAATTCCGCCATTCGTCACAAAATATATACCGATTCAGGCTCGACCCAGAGTGAACAAGCTGTTTTATGAAATCAACAAGCAAGTCAGTTTCTATGTCAGAGGTCAGCTGATCGTGGCCATTTCGGTAGGGTTTATCTTCTGGATCGGCTTTTCTATCGTTGGGCTTGATTTTGCACTGACACTTGGAATCTTTGCGGGCTTTATGAATCTGATTCCGTATCTTGGATCCTTTATTGCGAGTATACCGGCACTAATCATAGCCGTTGTCCATTCGCCATTCATGCTGGTCAAAGTTCTGATTGTTTTCGGGATTGAACAGATTCTTGAGAACAGAATCATATCACCACAAATCATAGGAAATACGTTAAAAATACACCCTGTCAATATTATTTTTCTGCTGCTCATAGGTGGAAGGCTGTTTGGTCTGATAGGGATCGTGTTCGGAATACCGGGGTATGCTATCATCAAAATCATTGTCTCTATGGCCTTTGACTGGTACCGGGATACGACAGGCTGGTATGATGTTGAAGATGCTCCAATCGATACAAGTGAAGCGCTCGTTAAAGTAAAAAATAGAAAATAGAATCAAATACTTACTTCGTTTAAACTGAAGTAAGTATTTTTTTATTTAAGCTTGATTTATGACAAGTTGTCACATATAATAACATAACATGACAACTTGTCATTTTTAGATTGTTTTGAAAGGACTGAATCGCTTGCCATCTCAGACATTTTATAATTTGTCCGAAGAAAAGAAAAAAAGGTTAATAGCAGGAGCAATGAAAGAATTCTCCTGTAAGTCATTGAACGATGCATCCATATCAAATATCGTAAAGAATTCTAAGATCTCCAGAGGAAGTTTTTATCAGTATTTTGAAGACAAGAAGGACTTATATTTTTATTTGATCGGTAAATTCAGATATAATTATCGTCAGCTTATGTTTAAATGTTTTGAAGAAGAGGAAGGTGATTTCTTTAAAGGGTATAAGGCTTTCGGTGAGAAGTATATAAAACTGATCATGAAATCGGAAAAATTCGGATTTTTTGAAAATATGTATATGCATATGAATTATCAGATCAATCAGGAGGCACGAGTCGACTTTAATCACGCAGATCAGAAGAAACTCCCTGAAGGGAAACGGATCCTTGATGTAGTCGATAAATCTCATCTTAAAGTGGAGTCGGATGAGGAAATCATCGATATCTTAAGGTATATCTTAAGCATGCTGAATGACACGATAATGGAAGGGTTCTGGAAAGAACTAGCTATATCAGACACACAGGAATTGTTTGTCAAACGCTTGGAATGGATTACGTACGGTGTAAAAAAAATTGAAGAAAAAGAGGCATTAAAATGATTAAATTAGTAAAATGGATGAACCCCTGGCCAGTATTTTTAAGTCTGGTATTTATGGCAGTCCAGGTAGTAGGGATGCTTGCTATGCCGACCATCACAGCCAATATTATTGACTTTGGTGTTGCAGATGGAGATATAGGATATATTATTCGGACTGGATTCATCATGCTCGGATTTACGTTTTTAACCATAATTTCTGCATTGTTAAATGTATACTTCGGAGCAAAAGAATCTCAAGGACTGGGTGATACCATCCGAAAAAAAATATTTAAAACGGTCACTTATTTCACTAATGAAGAATTGGATAAATTTGGGACATCAACACTGATTACACGGACGACAAATGATATTATGCAGATTCAGTTCGTCATGATGATGATTATTCGCATCATGACATTAGCACCATTTCTGATGATAGGCGCAGGGATAATGGCGTATTCAAGAGAACCAGATCTCGCATTTGTTTTTCTTATTTCTATGCCGATCCTGATCGGTCTGCTCTTCCTTATCCTACGGTTGACCAGCCCGATTTTTAAATCGCTGCAACTGAAAACTGATAATTTAAACCGCGTCTTCAGAGAAGGACTGACTGGTATACGCGTTATAAGAGCCTTTAATAAAGATGAATACGAGAAAGAACGGTTTGATGAAGTGAATTTGGATTTTGCTGAGACTTCTATAAAAGCTCAAACGATTCTGGCATTCATGATGCCGTCAATGGTATTAGCAGTGAGTGTCACTAACATCCTCATTATTTGGTTTGGCGCACAGTTTATAAGTGTCGGTGATATGCAGGTTGGGAATCTGGTCGCGTTTATGACGTATGCGATGCAGATTTTAATGGGGATCATGATGGTATCGTTTGTTCTGTTCTTCCTTCCAAGAGGTCAAGTTGCTGCCTCAAGAGTTATGGAAGTACTGAATACGCCTAACATAATCAAAGATCCTGATGAGCCTAAAGATTTGAAACTGGATGGAACTGTTTCAGTAAAATTCAATCATATAAATTACCGTTACCCTGGTGCGGAGGCACTTGCCTTGGAAGATATCAACTTCACACTGAACAAAGGTGAACGTCTTGCTATTATTGGAGGGACTGGTTCTGGTAAGACAACTTTAGCTAACCTGATCCCTCGTTTATATGATGTTGAGGAGGGTGCGATAGAAGTCAACGGAATCGATATCAGAGAGGTTGCTCAAGGGTCGCTGAGACAATTGATCGGGTTTGCTCCACAAAAAGCTGTGCTTTTTGCCGGGACTATCAGAAGTAACCTGAAATATGGGAAACCTGATGCTACTGACGATGAAATATGGCATGCACTGGATATTGCTCAAGGAAAAGACTTTGTTTCCAGTTTGCCGAAAGGTCTGGACTCAAGAGTAGAACACGGAGGCGGAAACTTCTCTGGAGGTCAGAGACAGCGTCTGAGTATTGCTAGAGCATTAGTGACAAAAGCAGATATACTGGTATTTGATGATTCGTTCTCTGCCCTTGACTTTAAAACAGATGCCAAATTAAGAGAGGCTTTAAAACCTGAAACCAGAGATTCCGCCGTTGTGATTATTGCCCAGCGAATCAGCACCGTAGTTGATGCGGATCAGATCATCGTTCTGGACAACGGGAAAGTTGTTGGAAAAGGAACACACGAACAGCTGAAACGCTCGAATACAATTTATCAGGAAATTATGGACTCTCAAATGAAAGGAGAGGATATTTGATGAAAAACGAGGGGAAAAGTCCTGCTCATTTGAAAGCCAAAAAAGCAAAAGATTTTTGGGGAACGACGTTCAGACTTGTCAAATACATGTCAACGCGTTTCTGGGGATTAGTTTTAACGTTTGTTCTGGTTATAGCAGCTACTATAATGGGAACGATAGCGCCTTATATATTAGGATTGGCTACGACGGAAATTTATAGAGGACTTCAGGAAGGCAACGCCCTTCGTGAAGCTGGAGAATCAATTCAGGTATTTCCGATTGATGTTGAAGTGATTAGGAACATTATTATTATCGTCGCAATCGTGTATGTCACACAGTCGATTTTTCAATATTTTCAGTCGATTATAACTGCACGTATTGCTCAGAAAACAGTCTACGATATGCGTAAAGAACTGAAAGATAAAATGTCCAGGCTACCGATCAAGTACTACGATACACATTCTAACGGGGATATCATGTCCCGTGCCATAAATGATATGGACCAGATTGCGAATACACTTCAGCAGTCACTGTCTCAGTTTATCATCAGTGTCGTGCAGTTCGTTACTGTCCTCACAGTTATGACAGTGATCGATATTCGTCTGACATTAGTGACTATTGTAACAGTACCGATCAGTTTCTTACTGATCGCATGGGTCGCACCGAAATCACAGAAACAATTTGCAAGCCAGCAGAGAGAACTCGGTGTACTGAATGACCAGGTTGAAGAAACATTCTCCGGTCACACTATTGTAAAAACATACAACCGTGAAGATGATGAAATTGAAAAATTCATCGTACAGAGTGGTAAATTGAATGATGCATCATGGAAGGCTCAGTTTCTTTCGGGTATAATGATGCCTTTAGTCAGCTTCTCCAGAGACTTAGGATATTTTGGTGTGGCTATCGTAGGGGGTATTGGAGTAGCGAACGGAACAGTTTCACTAGGTAATGTACAGGCATTTATCCAGTACGTCAATCAGTTTTCTCAGCCAGTGAGACAGATCGCAAACTTGGCAAATACGATTCAAGTGACGATTGCATCATGCGAGCGTGTATTTGAAATCCTGGACGAAGAGGAAATGGAAGACATTGAATCCGGACTGGAACCGCAATTACAGTCCGTACACAAAATCAGTTTTGATCATGTACAGTTTGGCTATGAAGATACGCCAGATGCTGAACTGCTGATGACTGACTTCAACCTGACTGTAGAAGAAGGTGAAATGATCGCCGTCGTCGGGCCGACAGGAGCAGGGAAATCTACACTGATCAACTTGCTTGAACGCTTTTATGATGTCAAAGGCGGAAGCATCAGATATGAAGGTGTTGATGTCAGAGACATTGACCGACACGAATTAAGAAGCCGATTTTCGATGGTTCTGCAAGATACTTGGTTGTTCAATGGAACGATTTGGGATAATATTTCTTATGGAAGCCACGATCAGTCCAACTTGAATGAAGCTGATATTCTAGCCGCATCGAAAGCAGCTCATGTTGATGACTTTGTCAGACGATTGCCTGACGGTTATAATACTATTCTTAATGAAGAGGGAACTAATATATCTCAAGGACAGCGTCAGCTGATCACAATTGCGAGAGCATTTCTAGCTGATCCTGATATCCTGATTCTTGACGAAGCCACGTCATCCGTTGACACTCGTACAGAGATCCTTATTCAAAAAGCTATGGCCAATTTACTACAAAACAGAACAAGTTTTGTAGTGGCTCACCGACTATCTACGATTAGAGATGCAGACAAAATCATCGTGATGAATCACGGTGATGTGATTGAAACAGGAAATCACGATGCATTAATGGATCAGGATGGATTCTATGCAGAGTTATACAACTCTCAGTTCCAGACACCTGAAGAACAGTTAAAAGCTGTTTAAAAAAGAAACAAGCAGCGAAATGAAGCCGACCATAGAGGTTGAGTTGAGGTGTAGTCATCTCCTTCTCAACTTCTATGGTTTTTTTTGCTGAATAGTGTAAATGAAAAATCAGCTGATAAAACCGACAAAAGAATCTAATCAAATAGCGGTTACATTTTTTGTTTTCATTCGTTTAAAATCCTGACACTTTAATCCTTTTCTAATCTAATTAACTCTGTTGCTTAATGTTAAAAGCAAGTCTAGAATGAAAAACATCATAGAAGAGGAGGGTTACATCATGTCGGCAACAGATACACTTTGGGTATTATTAGGAACAATTTTAGTCTTTTTCATGCAGGCGGGTTTTGCGATTTTAGAAGCCGGTCTGACAAGGGCAAAGAATTCCGGTAACATTATTATGAAAAATCTGATGGATTTTGTTACAGGCTCTTTGCTCTATTGGTTCGTAGGATTTGGAATCATGTTTGGTCCTTCGTTATACGGCTTTATAGGATCACCCGATTTTTTCGTTACACAGAATTATGACTCAAATATACCAGGATATGCTTTCCTTATGTTCCAGACGGTATTTTGTGCAACAGCAGCGACTATCGTGTCTGGTGCCATGGCAGAACGAACTAAATTCAGTTCATATCTTTTATATACTGTTATTATTTCTGGATTGATTTATCCGATCTCAGGACACTGGATTTGGGGTGGCGGCTGGCTTGCTTCACTCGGATTCGAGGATTTTGCTGGTTCAGTAGCCGTACACATGGTAGGAGGAGTAACGGCTCTGGTTGGTGCCAAAGCAGTTGGACCCAGAGCAGGAAAATATGATAAAAACGGCAAAGCCAATACGATACCGGGGCACAATTTAGTTTTAGCTGCTCTGGGAGTGTTTATCCTATGGTTTGCCTGGTTTGGCTTTAATGGGGCTTCGACACTTGAGGCATCAGATGCAGGCTCTCTTAGCCTGATTGGGACTATTTTGCTCAACACCAATCTGGCCGCCGCTTCCGGAACATTAATCGCCATGGTTTTATCCTGGGTTCGCTTAGGTAAACCAGATCTGGGGTTAACAATGAATGGGGCTTTAGCCGGATTAGTCGGTATTACAGCAGGGTGTGCAGTCGTCAGTCCGTTTGGTGCAGTAGCGATTGGCCTCCTGTCATCTGTAGCTATGGTTTATGCTATCGAGTTTATTGAACAAAAAGCTAAGATAGATGACCCAGTTGGGGCATTCGGTGTTCATGGAGTAGCTGGTGGACTGGGAACATTACTGGTTGGCGTATTTGCAGTTGATGGCGGGCTTTTATATGGCGGAGGATTAGCCATGCTGGGTGTCCAGTTTATAGGTGTTGCAGCTGTCGCTCTGTGGGTCGTTGTCACAATGACACTTGTTTTTAAACTGATTGATGCAACAATTGGCTTACGTGTGACTCCTGAAGAAGAAGAAGCAGGCATGGACGTCAGCGAACATGGATTGAGCAGCAGTTATCCTGATTTTGCTCTTCCAGCAATTGTACCGGCACAGGAAATGCCGGAAGTTTGAACATAGGTAAAACCGACAGTATTACGGGGCTTTTTCCCGTAATACTGTCGGTTTGTTTTTATGTCCTGTTATAAAGATATACAGGCATCGTCAATCTGATCAGCTGGTCGTGTCTGATTTTACACCCGGAACAGAAGCTATGATATGCAACTCGCCATCAATAGTCCAGCTCGTGATTCCTGAAGGGAGAATGAAATGCATACCCTTGGTTAAACTGTATGAAGAGCCTTTAATGTCGAGTTTGCCGTTTCCATCCAATACACTGACTAAAGTATAGACTCCTTCTGCCATGAATGGTGTTTGTCCGCTTATAGACCATTCCTGTACGGTGAAGAAGTCATTACTGACTAGGGTGGTGATTGTGGATTTTTCTATTTCAGTAGTGACTTTAGATGGTTCAGGATCACTGTGTGGAATCGTCGTTACATCGATTGACTGCTGGATATGCAGCGGGCGTGTGTTTCCGTTGTTGTCTTTACGGTCATAATCATAAACACGGTAAGTGGTATCGCTTGACTGCTGGGTTTCGAGAATCATGATCCCGCTCCCGATAGCATGAATGGTTCCGCTTGGCACATAGAAGAAATCACCCGGTTTGACCTTTACATATCTCAACAGTTTATCCCACTGTCCGTTTTCGATCATACTAACAAAGTCATCTTTTGTTTGAGCATGGTGCCCGAAAATAATTTCAGCATCTTTTTCAGCATCAATAATATACCAGCATTCAGTTTTACCCAGTTCGCCTTCATGTTCAAGACCATAGGTGTCATCCGGGTGAACTTGAACGGACAAATCATCTGTCGCGTCAATGATTTTAGTTAAAAGAGGGAAGACATCCCCTTCCTGATGTCCGAACAACTCTCTGTGATCATCCCAAAGCTCAGTTAAAGTCTTTTGGGCGTATGGTCCTGTAGACACGGTAGCAGGACCATTTTTATGTGCACTGATTGCCCACAATTCACCGGTTCTATCGCTAGGTGAGTTGTATCCGAATTCTTTCTTTAACTTATTTCCACCCCAGATTTTTTCCTGAAGCACTCCGTCTAAAAATAGTGGTTCAATCATGTTTTAGCCCCTTTATTTGTTTTATCCAGTTTATCATATTTCCAGATACTTTGGGCTAGTTTGATTAAGTATCAATAATTAAGACTAAGCTTGTACTTTTTGTCATCTTCACTTATAATTTATAAGGATTGGGTTCGTTTATTCTAGTAATCATTTGAAATAACAGTATAATAAAGAGAGTAGGTTTTTTCATGGCACAACTATTTTTTCGTTATGGCGCAATGAATAGTGGGAAATCAATTGAAATTCTAAAAGTCGCTCATAATTACGAAGAACAGGACAAATCAGTCGTTTTGTTTACGAGCGGTCTTGATAACAGAGAAGAAGTAGGCGTTATCTCCAGCCGGATTGGAATAAAACGCAAGGCGATACCTGTTAATGAAGACACTGATATTTTTGAAGAAGTCAAAAAAATGGATAAGCCCATAGCGTGTGTATTGATCGATGAAGCCCAGTTTCTGAAAAAAGAACATGTCGATCAGCTTGCAGAAATTGTGGATCAGCTGTCAATTCCGGTCATGGCATTTGGATTAAAAAACGATTTTATGAATCAGCTGTTTGAAGGATCTGAAAGATTGCTGATACTAGCCGACAAGATTGAAGAAATGAAGACAATTTGCTGGTTCTGTCATAAAAAAGCCATTATGAATATGCGCATGCATAACGGAAAACCAGTATATACAGGAGAACAGATAGTGATCGGCGGGAATGAATCATATTATCCTGTCTGTCGTAAACACTACCACGATCCTCCTGTCGAGAGTGTATAAAAAGGGAGTGATTGTTTATGAGTATGTTTGACCGCTTACATGAAGTAGCTATACGCTACGATGAATTAAATGAATTATTAAGTGATCCGGAGGTTATTAAGGATACGGATCGGTTGATGAAATTGAGTAAAGAAGAATCGAATCTGAGAGAAACGGTCTCTTCATTCAGGAAATACCAGGCTATTTTGTCAGAGCTTGAAGATACAGAAGAAATGCTTAAAGAATCTTTGGATAAAGATATGGAAGAGATGGCTAAAGAGGAACGCAAGTCTCTGATTGAAGAAAAAGAAAAGCTGGAAGACGAATTGAAAGTGATGCTCCTTCCTAAAGATGAGAATGATTCACGAAATGTCATTATGGAGATCCGAGGAGCAGCTGGGGGAGACGAAGCTCAGCTTTTCGCAAGTGATCTGCTGGAAATGTATCAGAAATATGCTGTTAATGAAGGATGGAAAACAGAAATTTTGGATGCAACTTCCAACGGAATCGGTGGCTATAAAGAGATAACGTTAATGATAACTGGGAACAACGTTTACTCTAAACTGAAGTATGAGAATGGGGCACACCGTGTTCAACGTGTTCCACAAACAGAATCTCAGGGACGGATACACACATCTACAGCTACCGTAGTGGTCATGCCGGAAGCAGAAGAAGTAGAAGTGGATATTGACGAAAATGATATTCGTGTCGATATTTATCTGGCAAGTGGAGCAGGTGGACAACATGTCAATAAAACTGCTTCTGCTGTCCGTTTGACGCACGAGCCGACTGGTATCGTTGTAGCAATGCAGGATGAACGGTCACAACTCAAAAATAGGGAAAAAGCCATGAAAGTTTTGCGTTCTCGTATTTATGACAAAATAACCACTGAGGCTCAGGCTGAAGTAGATGCAGAAAGAAAGTCTGCCATCGGTACGGGTGACCGTTCTGAACGAATCCGTACGTACAACTACCCTCAAAGCAGAGTGACTGATCACCGTATAAATCTGACTATTCAAAAACTGGATCAGATTTTGTCAGGAAAGTTAGGCGAAATCATTGATGCTTTGTTAATGTGGGAGCAGTCTCAGAAAATGGAGCAGCTTAAAAATGAGTATTAACCACAGTGATCAAGACAAAACATATGGAGAAGTCCTCAATCGGGCTTCTTCTTTTTTAAAACAAAGAGATAAGGATACTCATATAGCTGAATGGCTGATGAAAGAGTTGTTCAATTGGAATACGACACAACTCATCACAAAGAGGTTTCAACCTATATCAGATAGCCAAAAAATCAACTATCTTTCGGCCGTTAATAAGTGCGCTACTGGTATTCCTCCTCAGCATGTTGTGGGTCATGAATGGTTCTATGACCGAAAATTTAAAGTCACCTCAGATACCCTTATCCCAAGACCTGAAACAGAAGAATGGTTTGACCGGTATATAAGAACGCTTCCAGAACATCCGCTCAGTGTGCTGGACATTGGAACCGGAACTGGTGTATTAGCAATCAGTCATAAACTGGAGAGGCCACAAGATCGTGTAACAGCAGTTGATATCAGCCCGGAAGCTATAACAGTTGCTGAGGAAAATGCAAAAAGACACAATGCCGACGTTACTTTTCTAGTCAGTGATCTGACTCAGGAAATTAATCAGAGAATGGACCTGATTATTTCAAATCCTCCTTATATTAGTAAACAGGAAAAAAATGTAATGGATGATTCTGTTATTCTTCATGAACCGCACCTAGCTCTTTTTGCAGAAGATGACGGACTGTACTTTTACAAAAAGCTCGCAGAACAGTTACCTGGAATCATTAGTCCTGAAGGGGTCATTGTGATGGAATATGGTTACAGACAAGGTCAACAAGTAAGAGCATTATTTCAGTCGGCTTTTCCTGAGGCTGACGTGACGATCTGGAAAGATATGTCCGGAAACAACCGGGCAATAGTCGTCCAACTACACTCAAGTAAAGGCGGTAGATGAGATGAGAACTATTAAGTGGCAGCCCAGTGAGATAGATGAAGCAGCAGATTGGCTGAAAAAAGGGGAAGTCGTCGCTTTTCCAACAGAAACAGTGTATGGTTTAGGTGCTGATGCGACAAACGAGTCTGCCGTTCAGAAAATATATGCAGCAAAAGGAAGACCAAGAGACAATCCTCTGATCATTCATATATCCAGTCTTTCGCAAATGAAAGAGTTTGTCACTGAGATTCCAGAAAAAGCAGAACTTGTTATGTCACACTTCTGGCCAGGGCCATGCACAATCGTGTTGAAGAAGAAAGGACCTTTAGCTCAATCAGTGACTAATGGGCTGGATACAGTAGGGATCCGAATGCCCGACCACCCCGTTGCGCTGTCACTGATTGAAAAAGCCGGTGTCCCTTTAGCTGCTCCAAGCGCTAATTCATCTGGAAAGCCCAGTCCGACAACTGCCCAGCACGTCATCAATGATCTTAACGGAAAAATCAGCGGGGTTATCGATGGTGGTCCAACTGGAGTCGGTCTGGAATCAACAGTCCTAGATCTGACTGATCCTAAAAGACCAACTATCCTTAGACCTGGCGGTGTGTCTTACGAAGAGTTGACAGAAGTATTAGGAAGAGTTTATATCGATGGGCATTTAGAAGATGCGACTCAGGCACCGAAATCCCCTGGCATGAAATACCGACACTACTCTCCTGATAAACCAGTATACATCTTACCGGTAAACGGTGAGCAGGCCGCAGCTATTATAGAGGGCCTGAAAAATGAAGGGCATCAGATTGGGCTCTTAGTAAGTGATCAGTCTCTGAAATTTTTACGCTCAAAGGATACAGTTGTTTTCTCCCTAGGAGATAAGAGCAAACCGAGCGAAGCTGCCAGCAGGCTGTATGATGGGTTGAGAGTTCTTGATCAATCAGAGGTTACGGTCATACTTGCTGAGCCTTATGACTCTTCAGGTATAGGAAGAGCGTATATGAATAGGCTTGAAAAAGCAGCTGAATGGCTGGGGCAGTCTTTATAAAAGTTCCGATTTGTCTGGAATCTCAACAGTGCTTTCTGTACAATAGAAGAAGAATTTAAAAAGTAAAGAATAAAGGAGATAAACCATGGGAAATATTCAAGTAATCGATCATCCACTTATTCAGCATAAACTGACTATCATCAGAGATAAGAATACAGGTACGAAGTACTTTAGAGAAGTAGTAAACGAAATAGCCCGTTTACTGGCTTATGAGGTGTCAAGAGAAATGGCATTGGAAGATGTTGAAATTGAAACACCTCTAGTGAAGTCGACACAAAAACGATTAGCCGGCAAAAAAGTAGTAATCGTCCCTATATTACGAGCCGGATTAGGAATGGTTGACGGCATACTTGATTTAATCCCAGCAGCAAAAGTTGGGCATGTGGGCATGTACCGTGACCATGAAACTATGGAGCCTGTTGAGTACTTTATTAAAATGCCTTCAGATTTACCAGAAAGAGAATTACTGGTTGTGGATCCGATGCTTGCGACAGGTGGATCGGCAGTTGCGGCTATTGATGCACTAAAAAAACGTGGAGCAACAAATATTAAATTTGTCTGTCTGGTTGCAGCACCAGAAGGCGTTAAAGTTTTACAGGAAGCCCATCCCGATGTGGATATTTATACTGCCTCTTTAGATGAAAAACTAAACGAAAAAGGCTATATATTACCTGGATTAGGGGATGCTGGAGACCGCTTGTTCGGCACACTATAAAAAAACGTATAATAGTTGAATAATCAATAATGAGCTTTGAAGGATGGACTACTCCTTCAAAGCTTTTTCTATGACAAAATGTCAGTCTTGTAACAATTGTGTTATAAGCATAATAAATGAAATATAGTAACAGGTGTGCTATTATAGTTTCGAAAGGATGAAGGGTATGACATTAGTGGCTTTACAATCAATTGTGAACTTGATTTCTCACATCTTTTTTATTCTGGTGGCGTTCTGGTCTTTGCAAGCCTTACGTACCGATGCATTGATAAAGAAGTACCATATCCCGCAGGCACGCACATTATATATAATTACCGCAATTGCCTTAGGATACAGTGCCAGTAATTTTTTTATTGATTTTATTCAATCAATCCAGAACTTATTTTTCTTTTTATAGAAGAAAAGTCACGAGTTAGACACATTGGGGAGAATTGTCACAAATATGTCATGAATAAAGGGATTTCAATTAGTATCTCTTTATAATCTTATCTGTTATACTATATCAGTCATTCATCAATTGAATGCATAATCGAGATAATCTAATGTTAATTGACACTCAGAATAGACAGTTGGTAAGTTTGAAATAAGCTTGTTATGAATAATGGAGGGCATAGAATGGACAAGATTTTAGTAAACGGAGGCCAAAGACTGACAGGGTCTGTTGATATAGATGGAGCTAAGAATGCTGCTTTACCTATATTGGCTGCAACAATCCTTGCTAGTGAAGGCAATAACGTAATCAATAACATTCCGTTGTTATCAGATATTTACACAATGAAAGAAGTATTGACTCACTTAAATATTACAGTTGAATTTGATGAAAAAAATAAAGAAATCCGAACAGATGCAACAGATGAGTTGAATAGCGAGACACCTTTTGATTTTATGAGTAAGATGCGTGCATCAATAGTAGTTATGGGACCGTTATTAGCGCGTACAGGTTACGCTAAAGTTGCTCTTCCTGGTGGATGCGCCATTGGATCTCGCCCAATTGATTTACATTTAAAAGGATTCGAAGCCATGGGTGTCAAGATACATATTGGCAATGGCCACATAGAAGCCTCTGTAGATAAACTGAAAGCAGCACACATTTATCTGGATTTCCCAAGTGTGGGTGCAACTCAAAATATTATGATGGCAGCTACTTTAGCTGAAGGAACAACAACTATCGAAAACGTTGCAAGAGAACCTGAGATAGTTGACTTGGCCAACTTCCTTAATAAGATGGGTGCTAAAGTTGTTGGAGCTGGCACTGAGACACTAAGGATCGAAGGCGTCGACGCTTTGAAAGGTATCGAACATTCGGTTCTCCCTGATCGTATTGAAAGTGGCACATTCATGGTGGCTGCTGCTATTACTCAGGGTGATATATTGATTAAAGAATGTGTTGCAGAGCACAACAAACCTTTGATTTCAAAATTGACTGAAATGGGGGTAACCTTCATTGACTCATCTGAAGGTTTAAGAGTCATTGGTCCTGACAAGTTAAAATCAACCGATGTCAAAACTATGCCTCACCCAGGATTCCCTACTGATTTGCAGGCACCTATGACGATTGCCCAGTTGGCAGCAGAAGGCACCAGTATCATGAGAGAAACTGTATTTGAGAACAGATACATGCATATGGAAGAATTGAGAAGAATGAATGCTTCTTTCAAAATAGACAGCCAGAGCATCATCGTTCATGGTGGAACTAAACTGCAGGGAGCGGAAGTAGCATCAAGCGACTTGCGTGCATCAGCAGCATTAGTTTTGGCTGGGCTGATAGCAGAGGGACACACATACGTAACTAACTTGAGTCACTTGGACAGGGGATACTCTAACTTCCACTTGAAACTCCAGAAGCTTGGAGCAGATGTGGAAAGAATTTCTAGTGATGAAGTAACTGTAAAAAACCCGTCAAAAACGACTGTAAGATAATAGACGTATAGATAAGAAAGCGAGAGCCGAAATCTGCTCTCGCTTTTTGTGTGTAAGCTGCTATATTTTAAATTAATGGTTGCTCTTTTTTTATATCTTAAGTATCATAGATAGAGTGAAAACAATTTTTGAAAAATGAATCTCGTATTTATAACTATTGCAACAGAATGTTGAGAGGAGACAAACGATGGCTAGAGATATCGGCATCGACTTAGGAACAGCTAATGTACTTGTTCATGTTAAAGGTAAAGGGATTGTATTAAATGAACCGTCTGTAGTTGCTTTGGACACGAAAACAAATGAAGTTCTAGCGGTTGGAGAAGACGCTTATATGATGGTGGGACGGACACCTGGAAATATCAAAGCGATTCGACCATTACAAGGTGGGGTTATTGCTGACTTTGATATTACTGAAGCAATGCTGACCTATTTTATAAACAAATTAAATGTTAAAGGTTTTTTATCGAAACCCAATATTCTGATTTGCTGTCCGACAAATATTACAGCAATTGAACAGAAAGCTATTATTGAAGTTGCTGAAAAGAGCGGCGGAAAGAACGTTTATCTGGAAGAAGAACCAAAAGTGGCGGCAATTGGCGCAGGGATGGATATTTTTCAGCCGAGCGGGAATATGGTCATTGATATCGGTGGCGGAACAAGTGACATTGCTGTTTTGTCAATGGGTGGTATTGTAACAAGCCGTTCAGTTAAAATAGCTGGAGACACTCTAGATAATGATATAACTCAATATATTAAGAAGAAGCATAATCTACTGATCGGTGAACGAACAGCAGAAACAGTTAAAAAAGAAGTCGGTGTGATTTTTGATCATGGTCGAAATGATGAGATGGATGTTCGAGGACGTGATATGGTAACGGGTTTACCAAGAACAGTATCCATCACATCACTTGAAGTTATGGAAGCAACTAAAGAATCGATGGTTGTTGTTGTGGAACAGGCAAAAGCTGTTCTTGAACAAACACCACCTGAATTATCAGCAGATATCATAGATAGAGGCATTATTTTGACAGGCGGAGGGGCAATGCTTGACGGTATCGAGCTGCTGTTTGCAGAAGAGTTAAAAGTGCCTGTCTTTAAAGCAGAGAATCCTCTTGATTCAGTAGCTTTAGGAACGGGAATTTTGCTGGAAAACTTAAAGAAAAGAACGAACTATTATTCATAAGCATAGTGTCAATTAATCGGGTTTTAATGTTATAATTGGGGTGTTCATTAATGACGTGGAAAGTTATTTTAAAAGATGTATTTTTTTATATACTAAAAATTCTAGTTGTTTTACTGTTAATCGCTGCGGCGTTTATTGAAGGAGCAATGTTAGGATATAGCGTTATTGGTGGAGCAGGAGATCCAATGGACGTTTTTAATCCTGAACTTTGGCAACATGTATTAGATTTTATATTTTAATATCAATTTAGGGCGTTTATCTTCGGATGAGCGTCTTTTTTTCGTGAGTTTCTGATTCTTTGATCAATACATAATAGTAGAGAAAGAATGTCTCTTTCTACTATATTTTGAAAAGAGGATTAAGATGAACACTATTGCACTTGTAGGAAGATTAACTAAGGAAATCGAGTTAAGAGATGTTGGTGAAGGCCGTTTCGTGACGAACAACACGCTTGCAGTCAGGAAAACATTTAAAAAAGAGGGGGTACCTGAGGCCGATTTTATTCCCTTTGTAGCATGGGGTAAGCGTGCTGAATTACTTGAAGAGTATTGTTCCAAGGGAGATCTGATTGCATTGACCGGTAAAATGCAGTCAAGATCCTATAAAACGGAATCTGATGAAACGAAATATGTTGTAGAAATGGTTGTAGAAGATATCGAATTTATTCAAAAAAAAGCTGCAGACAAACCTGCCCAGGAAGTCACAACAGTATAACAAAACCGGCAAGCCTGATAAATCGGGTTTGCCGGTTTTGTTATACTGACGTAAATCTGGAATTATATTCTATGAATGAAAGAAAAGGCATGCTAAACATATTTAAATTCTTTATTAAATGCATTGATTTACATAAAAAATTCAACTATCTTATGTATAATGAAATCAGCACGGATTATAGAAAGAAGGGTAACTATGCATATATTAATGATTGAAGACAATGAATCGGTATGTGAAATGATTGAAATGTTTTTTTTAAAAGAAGAATGGGAAGCAACATTTGCTCATAATGGAAAAGAAGGATTGGAACTCTATCAGAAAAATGAAAGTAAATTTGATTTAGTCGTCCTGGATATCATGCTGCCTGAGATGGATGGGATTACAATCTGTAAAGAAATCAGAAAACGCTCAACAACGACTCCCATCATCATGCTCACAGCAAAAGATTCAGAGAGTGATGAAGTGATCGGTCTTGAAGTTGGAGCAGATGATTACGTGACTAAACCATTCAGCCCACTAACATTAATGGCCAGAATTAAATCGCTGCTTAGACGGGTAAAAAATAATGAAGCTGATTCATCCGAAATCATATACGAAATAGAAACTCAGCATTTGAAAATGGACAGGACAACAAGGGAAGTCATTTTATATAACAAATCATTAGATAATTTAACACCAAAGGAATTTGATTTGCTCTATACACTAGCTAATAGTCCAAGACGCGTGTTTTCCAGAGAACAACTGCTTCAGCTGGTTTGGGATTATGAGTATTTTGGTGACGAACGGACAGTTGATGCACACATAAAAAAACTCAGACAAAAGTTATTTGAAAATGGACCACAAGTGATTCAAACAGTTTGGGGTGTTGGGTATAAATTTGATGACACGGGATCAATCGATTAAGATGAAACTCCCCTATTTTTATCAGCAGTTTCTTGGCTTTCTGGCTGTTATTGTCCTGCTGATGACCGTAACAATCATTTCGCTTGTCCACTTTGGAAGAGAATCAGCTCTTAGAAGTGTTGAAAATCGGTTGTTTCAATATGCAGAGTCAGTCACAGATGAAAATATAAAGTATGATGACTTACTGACCATTCAGCAGCTGCTGAATGATCAGGGCGTTTCGTTTTTTGTTTTTGATGAGCAAGGTGCTTTGATCTACCCCTTTCTCTCATCAGAATTTGAAGCAAGAGTAGCACCGGAATATGTCGACAGGCTTCAGACAGGAGAAAATTTGTCACTGATCACCAGTCAGGAAGACATGCTTGGCAACCCCAGAGAAACCTCTCTGATTTATTCTCCCTATTTTGATGAACAGAGTGGGGAGTATGCCGGTTTTATTACAGTCAGTTCGCCAGTCAGTCACATTGATGCCCAGATGGATGATTTGAAAGAAAATTTATTTAATGCCTTTTTACTGTCTGCGATACTGGCTATAATAATGAGTGCTATTTTTGCCCGTTATCAAGTCAATAGAGTCAACCGCTTACGTAAAGCAGCTCATCAAGTAGCTGAAGGTGAATACAGTATTAGGCTTGATCATAAAGAACGAGATGAAATCGATTATCTATCCAGAGACTTTAACAGAATGGTAAGTGCACTCAAGCAGTCTCAGGAAGAGGTTAATCGTCAGGAAGAGCGACGAAAGACCTTTATGCAGGATGCAGCTCATGAAATGAGGACACCACTTACCACAATCAATGGATTACTGGAGGGACTTGAATACGATGTGATTCCTGAAAAACAGAAATTGCGAAGTATTCATCTGATGCGAAAAGAGACGAGGCGTCTTATTCGTTTAGTTAACGAGAACATGGATTACGAAAATATTCGCTCAAATCGAATTGTGTTGAACAAACAGTCGATTCCACTTGAAGAGCTGATGGAAGAAATTAAAGAACAAATGAGAGATATGGTGAGAGATTCCACTAATAAGCTGATTATTCAGGATTTTGAAGAATTGATCATTTATGCAGATTATGATCGGCTTAAGCAAATTCTTGTAAATCTAATAAAAAATGCTATGCAGTTTACACACCACGGGACCATAATCGTAAAAGGAAATAAAACGGCAGATGGAATCCGAATTAGTATTAAGGATACGGGCATCGGCATGAGTGAAGAGGAAATTAGATTTATATGGGAACGTTACTTCAAAGCGGACAGCTCGAGAGTTAATACGAAATATGGAGAATCTGGATTGGGACTGGCAATTGTTCAGCAGTTAGTTGAACTCCATAAAGCAACCATCGAAGTTGAAAGTGAAGTGGATAAAGGGACAACATTTACTATCGAATTTCCTGACACTGATTTGATGTGATTTACCCAGACAAAATCTGTACTGACGATGTGATCCGGTCTCGCCCCCATTAGTGTAACTCATTACTCTAATTTGGGAGGTCGACACGCCGGGTTCGTCATTACAGGTTTTTAGTTTTTTCCAGGCGGAAAAATTGTTTGAGGATTAATCCTTTACATCCTTTCCGATTAAGGCTATAGTATAAGATTGAATAGAGATGAAAATCGGGGGAAAAGTTATAACTTTTACATACACAATTTCTCAAATATTAAAAAAGAAGGTTTTAAAATGCTAAAAATAAAAGAACTGATTAAACGCCAATCTGATTATTTTACTGTATTCGTCCTGCTGTTCTGGCTGAAAACATACATTTCATATCAGGTAGAATTCAATTTGGGAGTCACAGGCGCTCTGCAGCAATTCATACTGCTTATTAATCCTATTGGACTGACAGTTTTACTCTTTTCACTTTCTTTATTCAGTAAAAACAGCAAAAGATCTCAGAAGATTTTATTTGGACTGTCACTCACAGCAACGTTTTTACTCTATTCTAATATTCTCTATTACAGAGAGTTTTCTGATTTCCTCACCACGACTATTTTAGTCGGGTCAAACAATCTGTCTGGCGGACTGATTGCTTCCACTATAGCCATGATGCGACCGTGGGATGTGATTTACTGGCTGGACGTAGGAGTTCTTGCCTATCTTCTGTTTAAGAGCAGCGAGTCCCATGCACTTGACAAGCGTTCGACAAGCATCCGGAGTGTCAAACCGGTCCTGATAGTGGGGGGGGCTTTTCTGCTGGGGAATTTATTTTTGGCAGAAATCAGTCGTCCGCAGTTGCTCACCAGAACATTTGACCGTAATTACATTGTCAAATATCTGGGAATCAATTTTTTCACAGGATATGATGTAGTACAGACTTTGAAAAACACACAAATCAGGGCACTGGCAGACGAATCTGATATTAATGAAGTGATCAGGTTTACTCGAGAAAATCATGCTGAACCTAATCCCAACTATTTTGGTGTAGCAGAGGATCGAAACGTTATAGTCATTTCACTGGAAAGTGTTCAGCAGTTTCTGATCGATTTCGAACTGGAAGATGAAAATGGGGAGATGCATGAAGTCATGCCATTCGTTAATAGTCTCTTCAACAATGAATCTTCCTATAGTTTTGAAAACTTTTTCCATCAGACCAGTCAAGGTAAATCTTCTGATGCAGAAGTGCTTGGAGAAACATCATTATATGGATTGCCGCAAGGAAGCGCATTTCAGTCTCTTGGATCGACGAATACATTCCACGCCGCACCTAATATTCTTAAAGAAACAGCTGGCTATACAACTGCTGCGTTTCATGGGAATGTGGGATCGTTCTGGAATAGAACAGATACGTATAATGCCTTCGGGTATGATTACTTTTTTGATTCTGAATTCTACGATCTTTCAGAAGACCGTGCCCTTGAATATGGACTTAAGGATAAATTGTTTTTCCACGATTCAGTTGAGTATTTAGAACAGCTGCCGCAACCGTTTTATACGAAATTTGTGACAGTCACTCATCACTTTCCGTTCCCGCTTGATGAGCAAAATTCCGGATTTCCGTTAGCTCAGACTGATGATAATACAGTCAACAATTTCTTTGCGACTGCGAATTATGCCGATCAGGCCATCGAAGAATTTTTCAATTATTTGAAAGACTCAGGCCTGTATGACAACTCTATTATCATGTTATATGGAGATCATTACGGCGTGTCTAATATGAGAAACCCTCATTTGGCTCCACTTGTAGGGGAGGATGCCGAAGAATGGGGAGAATTCCAAAATGCGCAGATACAGAGAGTTCCTCTAATCATGCATGTTCCGGGTGTCGATAATGGTCAAGTCTTTGATACCTATAGTGGACAAGTCGATATTCTGCCAAGCTTGATGCACCTGCTGGGGTTGGAAACAGATGACTATCTGTTTATGGGGCAGGATGTTTTATCTAACGAACACAATAATGAAGTGCCACTCAGAAACGGTCGAGTGATTACACCGGACTATACCTTTATCAGTGATTCTATTTATGACACCGATACGGGAGAACTGATTTCTGAAACCATGAGTGAAGAAGAAAGCAGTAAACTGTATGAGATTCGTAACAGGGCCAGAGAAGAACTGACACATTCAGATAATTTACTATCCATGGACCTTCTCCGTTTCTATACGCCTGAACCGTTTAGAAATATACAAAAAAACGACTACTTGTACACTAATCAACTTGATGTTCTTGAAAACAGTCCGTCAAAAGACTCAAGCCTACTTCAGAAGAATGATGGCGTCTCAACACTGTATCTCTACGAAACAGATGCACCTGAATTGAAGGGTGCACCAAATGCGCTGTACAATTCAACTAGTCAGCCTACTCAACTATCTGACTGACAGTTTTACACAATGAGAAGAATGAGGTGATTAAGTCACCCATTCTTCTTTTTTACGGTCATGTAAAAAAAACTGTGAACTTGAATAATTCATAGTACCTTGTCAGAACAGGCATTTATCCCGCTTTGATAAGGTTTATCACTCTATTCCTTCTTCACCCGTTGGGTGAAGA
>NZ_PVTO01000015.1 GCF_003003275.1 Alkalibacterium olivapovliticus | reverse complement strand
GTCTTGCAAGCTCATCCGTTCTATTAAGCCTTGGTATGAAGTTTCTGTTCGTCAGTGCAAGCATTTGCGTCCGACTTCCTTCAGATTCCGCCTCACGGCGGACACCCTTGTCTTTCGCTAACAGTTCCTACTGCCAAGTCTGTAGTGGACTTTCACCACCAAGTTATCGCCCATGCCGGGCGCACAAGAAAAAGGAAGATTCCGAGGATTCTTCCTTCCTTACTGATTATTTGACTAGTTCGTAAATGGCTTCAGCATAAATGGCCATCGCGTTCATTAAATCGTCTACTGCCATGAATTCATTTGCCTGGTGCATCGTATCGATGCTATCCGGGAACATTGCGCCGTAAGCAACACCACGTTCCATCAAGCGTCCATACGTTCCGCCTCCAATAACCATTTCGTGTGCCTCCAGTCCTGTCTGACGATGGTAAACGTCAAGCAGTGTTGTCACTAATGGATCGTTAGCTGGTACATAATGTGGTTCTTTACCTTCTGTTTTAGATAACTCAACGTCATATTGAGACAGTTTGGCTTTGAAACTCTCGAAAATGCCTTCTTCTGTCAAGCCTTGAGGGTAGCGCATGTTGACTGTGATTTTCCCACTCTCATTCGCTTTATAAGAGAAGACACCAGAATTAGAAGTCAGTTCACCCATAACTGCATCCGTATGATCAATTCCCAGTTTTTTACCTTCGGGATCATCGTGCAAGTATAATGTGATGACTTCAAGGAATGTTTTCGCATCCTTAGCGAAGTCAAAGTCTGACAGGAAGCGCGCGAGATACGTTGCAGCATTCACGCCGCTTGCCGGTTTACTTCCGTGTGCTGCTTTACCAGTAATTTCTACCGTTACTTTATCACCATCTACAGCTACCACACCTTTAACAGGCACTCCATCTAAGAAAGCGTTTAGTGAAGACTCAATTTCAGCAGGGTTGCTGCTTTTCACTACAGCTACCGCATCTTGAGGAACCATATTGGGACGCAATCCTGATTCAAATTCAACCAGTTCGTGAGTCGATCCAGTTCCGTCTGCTTTTGTTTCAATAAAGACTGTAGCATTCCCTTTTTCCCCATTAATAATCGGGAACGTAGCATCAGGTGAGAACCCGAAATCTGGCTGAGGTTCTGTTTCCAGGTAGTGCTTGATGCCTTTCCATTCACTTTCTTCATCGGTTCCGATAATAAAGCGAACTTTTTTCGAAACGGGCAGGTCCATGTCTTTGATCATTTTCAAAGCATAGTAAGCTGCAACTCCAGGACCTTTGTCATCACTTGAGCCGCGTGCGTAAATACGTCCATCTTTAATTACTGGTTCGAACGGATCCGTTTCCCATCCAGTTCCAGTCGGTACGACGTCCACGTGAGCGAGCACACCCATCAATTCATCACCGTCACCATATTCGATGTGTCCAGCCCAGTTATCTACATTTTTAGTGATAAAACCGTCACGTTCACCTAATGCGAGGAACGCTTCGAGAGCCTCTTTTGGCCCCGGTCCTACTGGCGCTTCATCTGTTGCTTTATTGTCATCTCTGACACTGTCTATACGTAATAAGTCAAACAGGTCTTTTAGAAACGCATCTTTGCGTTTCGCTGCTTCTGCTTTCCAGTCAATCGTCTGTTCTGTCATTCTTATATTCCTCCTATACTTTACTTGTCTCTTTTACCATTTTATCATTAATTTCATGAAACGCCAATCATTGAGGTGGATAAACCGGAGTAAATAAACAGATTCCTTCTTCGTCCACTCCGACTTTTTGAGAAACTGTTTTTGCGTGACTGTTTAATCTAGAAGGAGTAAACTGAACCAAAGGAGGGTTTTTCGATGGAAAAAATCACGAAAGAAAAAGTCGAAGCCTTTATTCCCAAACGAAAAAGAGACAGTTATAAAGGAACATATGGACGTGTTTTATTTGTTGGTGGTAATCAGAATATGGGGGGAGCAATCATGCTCTCAGCGTCGGCCGGTTTACACAGTGGTGCCGGACTCGTGACAGTAGCTACCCATTCAAGCAACCAGGCAGCGCTACATACCAGACTTCCTGAAGCGATGTTTTTACCGATGGAAGATCTTAACCAACTCGAAGAGAAAATCGATTCCATGGATGTGATCGTTGTCGGCCCCGGATTAGGTCGGGATACTTTGGCTTTGAATGTGCTTCAGACGGTTTACCAGACTGCCGGAAAAGATCAGCTGGTTCTAGTGGACGGGGACGCGATTTACCTGCATGTAAATGAAAAGTTGCCTGAAACAGAAGCATCTCTGATTTTCACGCCTCACCTTGGAGAATGGCGTACGATGACCGGGCTTCCGCTTGACGAACAGTACCTAGAAACCAATCAGGAAAAAGTAAAAGAACTGAACGCAGTGGTGGTCCTGAAAAAAAGTCGTACTGAGGTTTACTATGAGGAAGAAGTCTGGCAGAATACCACTGGAAATCCTGCAATGGCCACTGGCGGTATGGGTGACACATTGGCTGGTATGATCGGTGGCTTCGTTGCCCAATTTGATGATAACAAGAAGGCAGTGCTGTCTGCTGTGTATCTTCACAGTTATATCGGAGATGAACTGGCTAAAACACAGTACGTCACTCTCCCCTCTCATATTATCGAAAAAATACCGTTTACTATGAAGGAATTTACGAAAACTGCCGGCAAACTAAGTTTTATCTGATGAAAAATATTGCCCTGTGATTTCTCAGCACATCCTTTTTCTGTTTGCTCAAGTTTTGACCCTGTTGTCATCAGCCTTAAAAAAAGGTACACTTATTTAGACAATTTTTTAAGTTACAGTAAAGGATGTTTCGG
Source organism: Alkalibacterium olivapovliticus (assembly GCF_003003275.1). Lineage (GTDB taxonomy): Bacteria > Bacillota > Bacilli > Lactobacillales > Carnobacteriaceae_A > Alkalibacterium > Alkalibacterium olivapovliticum. The sequence continues at coordinate 57,429 of NZ_PVTO01000015.1, read as the reverse complement.
ATGAAAAGTAAGTTATGGTTTTCAAGTCTCTGGGTATTTCTACTCGGATTTATTTTAATGATGATGGGTCTGGATGTACTTTACTTTATCGGGATAGCGGTTTTTTTTATTTTCACTTTGTGGTCCACACCACAGGCTGCGCCCTACATCACCAAAGAAGCACATGAGCAGGAAAAAAAGAAAACTAAATGGACTATGGCGTTAGCCTTTGCCTACATTTCAGCTGGATTCCTGGCGCTGATTCTTCAAACGTTTGTACTATAATCCATATAAAAAGACATAAGAGCATTTGCTTTCATCCCTTTTTTATAAAAAGGATGAAGCAGCTCCTATGTCTTTTTTATGCGTTTCTTAGTAAATCCAGCTCTTCGGAAGTCAGCTCGCGGTATGCACCTAATTCTAACTGATCATCCAGTTTTAATGGGCCCATTTCCAGACGTTTCAGGTAAGTGACTTCTTTTCCGACAGAATGCATCATGCGCTTGACTTGATGAAATTTGCCTTCCTGTATCACTAATTTGATTACAGAAGTGTTAGTGTCTTCATTTACAGAAACGATATCCAGTTTGGCGGGTAATGTCTGATAGTCATCTTCAAGGATCACACCCTGTTCAAATACTGTCTGATCCTCTTCCGTCACGATCCCGTCAATTTCTGCATAGTACAGCTTATCAACATGGTGCTTAGGTGACAGCAGACGGTGTGTTAACTTGCCGTCATTTGTCAGAATCAGCAGCCCTTCCGTATCAATATCCAATCGGCCAACTGGATGAGGTTCCTGCAGACTATCCTGCATTTCCAGCAGGTCAAGGACTGTTTCATGCATATTATCCTCAGTTGCACTGATAACGCCTTGAGGTTTATTCATCATTAAATAAATGAATTCCTGATAGTCCAGCGTCTCTCCACTAACGGTTACGTGATCGACATCCAAATCGACATGTATTTTAGGATCAGTGACGATTTCATTGTTGACTTCAACGATTTTTTTCTTCAGTAATTTCTTGACTTCTTTACGTGTGCCTAACCCACTATGGGCAAGCAGTTTATCTAGTCTCATAAAAACTCCTTTAAAATACGGTATGCTTGTTTTTGATTCATTAGATTGTTGTTTTTAACTGATTCTCAATTTATTTCTGACACGTGCAGCTTGTCCACCAATCAGACGGTCAGCGAGTTTCGTTTTAAGAACGAGGTAACCGTAAATAACAATGCCGACAATAGCTAAAATCATGAGCGCTATAAGTGAGTGCACTTTGATTTCATAATTCAGAACAAAGCCTAATCCCCATTTTGCTATGAACGTCCCTATTCCCATGACAATGGAAAAAATAAGAATCAGAAGCGATCGTCTAAATAAACGGTTAGCTGAATAATGTGTGTGCTGATGCATAATTCGCATCATCAATCCACAGCTGACAGCAAATCCTGTGATGGTGGATAAGAGCATGCCGTATGGACCCAAATAGGCAACAAAAATGACTTGAGTGACGATTTTTACAACTAGTCCCAGGAAAAGAGCTTTAATTGCTGGTCTAGTTAGATTTGCTGCCTGCAGCATGTTACCAAGGACAGCATAAAGTGCTACGAAAATACTCATGATTGCTGATACTTGAGTGATGCCTGTTCCTAATGTGTTGTTTCCGTAGAAAATCGTATATAACGGTTCAGCAACCACCATCATGCCGATAGCAGCTGGGAACATGGCAAAGAGTAAAAGCTGAATTCCTTTCGAAAATTGTCTGCGTACTTCATTCATGTTCTTTTTAGCAATCAAGTCACTGATCAGGGGAACAGAAGCGATAGACATAGCCGTTCCAAATGAAGTGAGGACCATAATCAGTTTGTGTGCATTCGCCTGCGTGATTCCGTATGTTTGTTGGATATCAGCTTCGCTCATATTCGAAAATGCCGACATGATTGGGCCATATGAAATCTGATCAACAATCTGGAAAACGATAATGCCTGTTGCAATAACAATAAACGGAATCGACGTTTTGATGATATTGATGATCAGCTGATTAGGCGATACAGACACTTCTCCTTTGCTCTCTTCCGGTTCATAATTGAATGCCGTGTTCATCCGCTTCAGCACATACCCTAGGTAAAGCAGTGAAAACAGTGCTCCTATGAAGGCTGCAAACGTTGAAAAAGCAACGGCTGTAACCACTTCACCGGAATTGACCTGCCTGATGACAAAAACCGTCGACAGTAAAAATATAATACGGGAAACTTGTTCCAGAATCTGTGATATTGCCGATGGAGCCATTGTATTATGTCCCTGAATAAACCCTCTGGTCACACTCTGAGCCGGTATAATCAGTAAAGCTGGCGTAAGCGACCGCATGACTAATATAGCTTCATCTGTATTGGCAGATGGACTTGCTCCAGCTAGTAACGGGGCAATCAGATACATAATGATGGCCGACAAAACACCGGTAAACGCCATTATCTTAAGTCCCTGCTTGTAAATCGATTTGGAAACTTCATATTCTCCCAATGCATTATAGTAGCTAACTTGTTTTGATATGGCACTCGGCACACCTGCTGTAGCCAGAGCCAGGAAAAATCCATATGGTGTGTATCCCATTTGGTAAAGTGCATTTGCAGCATCCCCAGGACCCTGTCCGCCCATCCATGCGTACCATGGAATAATATATAAAGCGCCGAGTATCCTTGATATCATACTACCTGCTGTCATCCAGGCCGTTCCGCTGACCATTTTCTGATCATGTGACATTTCTTTGCCTATTACTTTTGATGTATCTGAATCCATTTACTGAAACCTCTTTTCAATCGTTTCCACTTTGCTTAAATTGTAAAAGTGGGGATGCTGCTTTTTCTTTAGTTTTGGTCGAAGAAAAAAGGAGCCTGATGCTCCTTTGTAACAGAGTCTATTATACTTCTTTATCTCAAAAGGTGCAATCTTTTAGACAAAAGATTCACCTTTTTCTCCTGTTCTTCGTCAAAATGTCACATCATTCATTCTTTAACTGCTGGTGGGCAAACGATCGGTACAAGGGGTGTGTCTTTAATAGTTCGTCGTGTTTTCCGACACCTGTCAGCTGCCCGTTTTCAATAAAGAGAATTTTATCCGCATCAACGATTGTACTTAAGCGGTGGGCAATGACGAATGTCGTGCGTCCATCCATGAGTTTCTTCAGTGCATCAGACACTTTTTCCTCAGATTGACTGTCGAGACTGGCGGTTGCCTCATCCATCATCAATACTTTTGGATCTCTTAAAAATGCTCTAGCAATATTGATTCGCTGTCTCTGTCCTCCAGACAGTTTCAAGCCTCGTTCTCCGATAGGCTCATCCAGCTGTCCGGGAAATTGTTTGACAAACTCTTTCGCATAAGCCATTTCAAGCACTTCCCACAGTCTCTCATCTGACACGGATTCTGCATCCGGTAAGCCGTAACTGACATTTGACCGAATAGTTCCAGACATCATAGCATTTTCCTGAGAAACATATCCTATTTGACTGCGCCATGAGTTTAAGGCGATTTGTTCAATTGGGTCATCACCTACACGTATTTCACCACTATCTGGTGTATAGAAGCGTTCCAGCAAGGCGAAAATAGTGGATTTACCGCCACCACTTGGTCCGGCAAAGGCTATTTTTTCTCCAGGACGCGTTTCAAACGATATCGACTGAAGTACTTCTTTTTCTGCTTCATACGCAAAACTCACCTGATCAAAAATTATGGGTAAATCAGCAATATTCTTCTCTTTCCCCTGTTGTCTGGCTTCTTCTTGCTCATCCAGTATTCCGGAAATCCGTTCTGTTGCTCCAGCTGCTTTCTGCATCTGCATGAAAAAGTTCATGAAAGTGATAACCGGGAAAATAATCTGGAACAGGTATAATAGAAAAGCAACGAGCTGTCCAGTCGTCATTATGCCCTGAGCAACTCTCACACCCCCATACCCAATTACAAATACCATGACTCCCATCATTAGTGTATAGATCAGAGGACTGATAATCGCCATATATTTTCCTTCTTTTAACCCGATCTGATAAAGTTTCGTTATGTCCTCCTGCCCTTTATCCTGCTCATATTGTTCGGCAGTTGATGATTTCATCAGTCTGATCTCAGCAATCGTCTGTTGGATTTTACCTGAGAATAAGGCTGTTTCGTCCTGCATTTCTCTGGATACTTTAGCGATCTTTTTACCTAGAGGACGCGTCATGATCAAGGCTAAGGGAACTGCCGTCAGCATGACAATCGTCATCTGCCAGTCCATCAACACAAGAATGATAAATATTCCAGTGAGAGACAAGATCCCATTAATAAACTGAGGGAAAAATGATGAAATAAGATTCTGAACGATTGTGGTATCATTTGTAATTCGACTGACTACTTCACCTGAAGCATGCTGATCAAAAAACGAAACAGGAAGTTTGATTACTTTATTCCATAAAAATGTTCTGAGTCCGGCAACTACTCGCTGGCCTATCTTATGCAGAACATAGTTTGAAAATCCATTAAATATAACCTGGAAAATAAATATCCCAATAATCAGCGCGACCATCCAAGGCGCAAACTGATCAAATTCGATGCCATCAATAAACTGTTGTGTTGCCAGTGGAATCATCAATTGGGTCAAAGTCGTCAACAGACTTCCGGCCAGTCCAATGGCTATCAGCCCTTTGGATATTTTAGTCGACCATACTAACTGCATAAACTTTTTCAAATCCTGCTTCGTAGGCGGTTTTGTTTCGGGTATCTTCTGCATATGTTTTCCTCACTTTTAGTGTAAAGCAGAAAAGGGAAGGCAGTGCCTCCCCTACTCCTACTCTTAGTCTTAATTCGCTACGACATTAACCAGTTTCCCTGGAACAACGATGACTTTCCGAACCGTTTTCCCTTCCAGATGTTCCTGCATTTTCTCATGTGTTAACGCCATTTCTTCCAAAGCCTCTTTTGAAATCGATTTAGATGCTATTGCCCTTGCACGCAGTTTACCATTAACCTGGAACACGACTTCCACTTCATCTGTCACCAGTTTTGCTTCATCGTAGGTTGGCCACTTCTCATAGGCAATACTGTTCTCACCTTTTGTAATCTTAGCCCACAACTCTTCAGATACGTGAGGCGCTACAGGTGCAAGCATCTGCAAGAACCCTTTTACGTAATCCAACGGCAGTCCTTCTGCTTTATATGCAGCATTGACAAAGACCATTAGCTGAGAAATACCAGTATTGAACTGCAGATTTTCAAAATCTTCCGTTACTTTCTTAACTGTCTGATGATAGACAACCTCAAGTGACTGATTATTATAGGTGGTTATACGGTCTCTGACCTTATCTTCTTCATCTACAAACAGGCGCCATACTCGGTCAAGGAATTTACGCGAGCCTTCCAGTCCATCTTCACTCCAGGCAATTGCTGCATCAAGTGGTCCCATAAACATTTCATACACACGCAATGTGTCTGCTCCAAATTTTTCAACGACTACATCCGGGTTTACAACATTGCCTTTTGATTTAGACATTTTTTCATTGTTTTCTCCCAATATCATACCCTGATTAAATAATTTCTGGAATGGTTCTTTGGTCGGAACCAATTTCAGATCATACAGGAATTTATGCCAGAAACGGGCATAGAGCAAGTGAAGAACCGCATGTTCTGCTCCTCCGATATACAGGTCGACCGGTAGCCATTGTTCTAGTTTTTTCGGATCTGCCAGCTGTGTTGTATTATGCGGATCGATAAATCTAAGGAAGTACCATGAGCTTCCAGCCCATTGCGGCATCGTATTTGTATCCCGTTTGCCTTTCATTCCTGTCTTCTCATCGACTACATTTACCCATTCTTCTATAACAGCCAGTGGCGATTCACCAGTTCCTGATGGTTTGATTTCTGTCGTTTTCGGTAGAGATACAGGCAACTCTTCTTCAGGAATTGTGCTCGTTGTCCCGTCTTCCCAGTGAATGACAGGAATCGGTTCACCCCAATAGCGCTGACGGGCAAACAGCCAGTCTCTCAAACGGTATGTCGTTTTTGTCTGACCGATTTCTTTTTCTTCAAGGTAGCCGATAATTTTATCAGTCGCTTCCTTCTGATCAAGTCCATTGATAAAATCGGAATTGATGTGAACGCCGTCTCCTGTATACGCTTCTTTTTCAACGTCTCCACCTTCAATAACCGGACGAATAAGCAAATTATACTTTTGAGCGAACTCAAAATCACGATCGTCATGAGCTGGAACTGCCATGATCGATCCTGTCCCGTATGATGCCAGTACATAATCAGCAATCCAGATTGGCATGTCTTCATTCGTCACAGGATTAACTGCATAAGCTCCTGTAAATACGCCTGTTTTATTTTTATTTAAATCCGTCCGCTCGAGATCTGATTTCTTGTTGGCTTCATTACGGTAAGCTTCAACAGCTTCTTTCTGCTCAGGCGTTACAATACTGTCGACCAGTTCAGACTCAGGTGCCAGTACAGCATACGTTGCGCCAAAGAGTGTATCAGCACGGGTTGTAAAGACGTCAAATGAATAATCTGTTCCTTTTACATCGAACCTAATTTCTGCTCCTTCAGATTTACCGATCCAGTTTCTCTGCATGTCTTTAATATGCTCTGGCCAATCAACTTCTTCCAGATCATCCAGCAGGCGGTCAGCATAAGCTGTGATTTTCAGCATCCACTGGCGCATAGGTTTACGGTAAACTGGATATCCCCCACGTTCTGACTTGCCGTCGATAACTTCTTCATTTGCAAGGACAGTCCCTAAAGCAGGGCACCAGTTGACAGGTACTTCTGCCTCATACGCGAGATCGTGTTCGACTAATTTAGTGAAGATCCACTGCGTCCATTTATAATAGTCAGGATCTGTTGTGTTAAGTTCCCGTTCCCAGTCATAACTGAAGCCAAGTGATTTGATTTGACGTTTAAATGTTTGAATGTTTTTCTCAGTAAATTCTGCCGGATCATTTCCTGTGTCTAGAGCATACTGTTCAGCTGGCAGTCCGAAAGCATCCCAGCCCATTGGATGAAGGACATTAAATCCCTGTGCACGCTTCATGCGTGAGACGATATCTGTCGCAGTGTACCCTTCAGGGTGACCAACGTGCAGACCTTGTCCTGACGGGTATGGGAACATATCGAGTGCGTAAAAATACTTTTTACTTTCATCTTCTGTTGTCTTGAATGTTTGATCTTTATCCCAGAAATCCTGCCATTTCTTCTCTATCGTACGGTGATTAAAAGACATTTTGTTCTCTCCTTTGTATTTAAAAAGCCCTATAAATAACAGCAAAGCTGCTACTTATAGGGCGTGTATGATCGCGGTACCACCTATATTTACCGTATACTTAAAAGATACGGCCTCAAATCCTTAACGCGGATAACGGCTTTAAGTACTTGATTCCCTAAAGCAACTTCCAGGCGAGTTCAGCAGGTTTCCTGTGTATTTTCACCATCCATACACTCTCTAGAAGGAAAGACGCGCTTACTGATCCTGTTCAGTCTTTATTTATCTTTAACCTATTCTACCAAAGCCGGATGAAACCCGCAATCTTATTTTAGTTTTTCTATTTCGTTTGCCACAAATTCAACTTCTGTTCCCACAACCACCTGAAGATTATTCTTACCTGCTTTTCTTAGGCCTGGAACATTGGCTTCTTTAATGCGTCCCTCGTTAACTTTGTCCATATCGACTATTTCCAGACGCAGGCGAGTTGCACAGTAATCCAAGCTTGTGATATTTTCGTGTCCACCCAGCCCATCTAGAATGATACGGGCCTTTTTCTGATATTCGCTTTCGTTGGATACATCCGCAGTGTTTGCTGAAGAAGCAGTTGGAGCCGCCGGTGCAGGTGTATCGCCTGCAAATGACCCATCATCCAAATTAGCTTCTTTCCCACGACCCGGTGTACTCAAATTGAATTTGCTGATGGCAAATCTGAAACCGAAGTAGTATATAACTGCAAAGGCCAGTCCCTGAAGGATAAGCATATACGGCTGATTTGCTAATGGAAGGTTGAAACTCAAAAGACCATCAACAAATCCGGCACTGAATCCAAATCCTGCTGTCCACCCGAAGAAGGCAGCGATAAATAAGGATAAGCCAGTAAACAAAGCGTGCAGCACATATAATGCCGGTGCTACAAACATGAATGAAAATTCCAGCGGCTCAGTTACGCCTGTAAAGAATGACGCAAACCCAGCGGCCAGCATCAATGAACCGACTCGTTTTTTCTGATCACTATCTGCCATATGGTAGATAGCCAATCCGCCAGCCGGAAGACCAAACATCATAACTGGGAAGAATCCACCCTGATACATACCAGTGACTCCGAGTTCTCCCGTTCCTGCCCAGAAGTTTCCGATATCATTTATTCCAATCAGGTCAAACCAGAAGACTGAATTAAGCGCGTGGTGTAAACCGGTTGGAATGAGCAAGCGGTTGAAGAAACCATAGAGACCTGCTCCGACAGAACCCAATTCACTCATGAAAGTCCCAAAAGCAACTAACGCTCCAAACACTGGTGGCCATATGAGCAGGAAGGCTCCAACGACGACCAGAGAAACGACTGAAGTAATGATTGGAGGTAACCGTCGCCCTCCAAAGAATGCTAGTGCCTGAGGAAGTTTTGTGCCGCTGAACTTATTGTAGACAGCTGCTCCAATAAGTCCCACTAGGATCCCAGTAAATGCTGTTTCAATACTTTCAAATGCAATATCAACCTCTTCTACGGGAATATTCTGTAACATCGACACTGTTCCTGGTTCCAACATGGACGTTGTCACAAGCCAGCCCACTAACCCACTTAGTGCGGCTGCACCATGTTTATCTTTTGACATCCCCAAAGCAACACCGATAGCGAATAATATTCCCATATTATCTATCAGGGAAGACCCTGCGCCAATCAGGAATGCGGCCAGCTGACTTTCGCCGCCCCATCCACTTGGATCAATCCAGTACCCGATACCCATCAGTATAGCTGCTGCCGGCAATACGGCCACTGGCAGCATTAACGAACGACCAAGACGTTGTAAATATTTCATTTGTTCCTCTCCTTTTTTCATCGGATCACATTCTTTATCTTTATAATAATTTCTACCCACTGTTACATAAAGAATATGTCTCCTTCATTATAGGTAAAACGCTTTCTTATGTCTATACCTATTTCGATTATTTATAACCGTATTAACCAAAAAAACCTCTCTGTGCTTCTTCAGTCACGGCCCGAGTATATCGAAGCTTTTGTCTGAAAAAGTACAGAAAGGTATAGTACGAATGATTACCTCGTGACTACTAAACTCTGATTAACAAAGATTAGATCACTTGTCAGATAATTTAATTCTTTTAATTCTTTTACAGTCAGGTTATACAGTCTGGCTACATGAGATAATGTCTCTCCAGCTGAAACAGTATGTGATGATTGACTGCTGTCTGAAACGGGTTTGGTTTCAGTTGTCTGCTTAAATACGAGGCTCTGATTGACAAAAATGATATCACTTGTCAAATTATTCCATTCCTTGATTTGAGACAGTGTCACTTCAAAATCTTTAGCTAATTGAGAAAGTGTGTCCCCTGCTTTAACTACATAGTTTGACTCATCTGTTTTCACAGGTGCAGGCTGAGGAGTTGGTGCTGCAGGTATAGGCCTTTCTGCTTTTTCTGAGGTAACGACTAGACGCTGACCAATAGAAATCCGATCCGCATTCTCCAGTTTGTTTAATTCAAGCAGCTGTGCCACTGTCATATTATGACTTCTAGCTATCTGACTCAGTGTATCGCCTGCTTTGACCGTGTAATTTCCGCTCACTGGCAATACTGGCGCTGGCGTTGGTGCAACAGGCTTAGGTGCTTCTGCTTTTTCTGTGGTAACGACCAGGCGCTGACCAATGGAAATCCGATCCGCGTTCTCCAGTTTGTTCAATTCCAGCAGTTGAGCCAATGTCATATTATGACTTCTAGCTACCTGACTCAGTGTATCGCCTGATTTGACCGTATAATTTCCGCTCACTGGCGTGGCAGGTGCTGGCGTCGGTACAGTTGGTTTTGGCGTTTCTGCTTTTTCAGCAGATAATACTAGGCGCTGACCGACAACTATCCGGTCTGCATTCTCCAGATCGTTTAATTCTCGTACTTCAGCAACTGTCATATTGTGCGTTCGTGCTATCTGGCTTAATGTATCGCCTGATTTTACTGTGTATGATGCGCCACTAGGTTGCGCGGGTGCAGTCGGAGCAGGTTTAGGTGATTCTGGTTTCGACTCTGCTAACTGTCCTTTAGTCACGATCAACCGTTGACCAACTGATAAACGATTAGAATCACTTAAGCTATTTAGTGACATCAGTTCATTTACTGTCGTGTTATGTGTACGGGCGATCTGGGTCAACGTATCCCCTGATTTAACAACGTACTCTACTTGCACGACAGGTTTTTGACTTTCCACTGGTTTTTGAGGTTTATTGGAAATGCCACTGACCATCAGTTTTTGACCCACGAAGATGCGGTCATTAGTCAAATTATTATCAGCACGTAGTTTAGCCACAGTTGTCTTAAAGTCACGGGCAATCTGGCTTAACGTATCACCACTCTTGATTGTATAGACAGAGGTTTCTGAAGTCTGGTCTAATACAGGCTTCTGGACTTCTGGTGCAGCTGGTTTGTCAGCTGGGACGGTTAAGACCGCTCCTATTCTGATCATATCCGTTTTAAGATTGTTCAGTGTTCTAAGATGCGACACGGTGGTTTTAAATTCCCTCGCCAATCCATAAAGTGTATCACCGGACTTGACAGTGTACTGGGCAGTCCCTTTAGGTGTTTCGCCTGTGCTATCACTGATGGGTGGCGTTACCGTCGTATCAGCAGCCTTCTGAACGCTCAATGTCTGACCGACATAGATGGTGTCAGCTGTCAGGTTATTAACTGCGCGTAATTCCGCTACAGTTGTATTGTAGGTTCTCGCCAGTTGATAAAGCGTGTCTCCTCTTTTAACTGTAATGGTTTGAGTATTTGTATTTTCTGCAGGTGGAACAACTGGTTTTTCGACTGGTACAGCTGAGGTGATTGTTAATTTCTGATTTACGAAAATACGGTCAGACGACAGAGTGTTTGATTGTCTAATGGCATTGACGGTTGTATTAAATCGTCTTGCAATTCCAGTAAGCGTATCGCCACTAACGACGGTATACGAGTGATTATTCACTTGACCAGAATCAACTGGTACAGGAGTTCCTGTTTCAGGCTTGGACGTCTCTGGCTTTGTTTCGGGTTTTGTATCTTCATTCGGCTGTTCAGGAGCCGGCTGAGCTACAGCAAGCTTAGGCACAGTCAGCGTCTGATTAACAAAAATCAAGTCAGTTGATAAATGATTGGCCGCTTTTAAAGCTTGTACAGTTGTTTTGAATTCACGTGCAATCTTGCTTAATGTGTCTCCTCTGACTACCTTATAAGTCGTCGTTTCATTATAAGGATTTGTCGGATTGGATGGCGTCGGAGCCGGTGCTGGCGTAGGATTCGGTACTGGTTTAGTAACGGTTCCGGATGGAACATCAAAACGTGTTAAATCATATAACTGAATCAGATTATTTAATTTGCTTGCATAGGTCGGGTCAGTTGCATATCGTCCCTGTAACCATGCTGTCGCATCACGGTAACTATTCGTTCTTTCTACCCATGCTCCTGCATAAAATTCAGGATTCCAGCTCAGGCCTCTTCTTAGAAGACGTGCATTGTCATTTAAAGACGCTTCATAACTAGGGTATTTTTTAAAGTGATCTATAATAGTGATCCACCCTGTGTGTGAATAGTATTCTTTTGTTTGTTTTGCAACACTTTGCCCGTTGTAACTGCCTTTAATCCCAAACAAGTTGTAATTAGGGTGTGCAGACAAACTGCTGCGTCCGTATCCTGATTCCAGACTTGCTTGTGCGATCATAACTGAAGCATATAATCCATTTTGAGCCGCCACCTCTTGAGCATAACCCGCAATCTGGTTAATAAACGCAGTGGGTGTCGTAGCTTGATTTAGGTTGCCAGGTGTTGTTGGTTGTGGCGTCTTAGCTTCAGATACACCAGCTGTATTGATTGCAAGAACTTGACCGACCGATATTCGATTGGCATTCGCAAGATTATTTAAACTAGCTAGTTTAGTTGCTGTTGTATTATATAACTGGGCTATTTTCCCAAGCGTGTCACCTGATTTGACTACATAAACTATTGGTTTAGCATCAGTCTTTACCGGTGTTTCCACTTTTGGTGTTTCTTTAGGTGTTTCAGCTTTAGGTGTTTCAGCTTTAGGTGTTTCTTTTGGTGCTTCTACTTTTGGCTCTTCCACTGTCACTTCTTCTTCAAGTTCTTCTATTACTTCTTCAACCACTGCAGTTTCATCAGTATCTGAATTGTCCTGTTCTTCTACTACTTCTTCAGTTTCCACATTATCTAATGTTTCAGCTGTTTCTTCTTCTTCTGCTACTTCTTCAGTTTCATCTACTGACACCACTTCAACAGTTTTGTTTAAGTCTTCATTAATTAACTGTTGTTCAATCAATGCGTTAAATATAGTATCCAGCTGTTCAACTGACATATTTTCACTATCCAGTTGTTCCAGCACGTTTTGTCCACCAGCTAATTCGATCATCTTAAGTAATTGAGATTTTATGTAGTTTAATTCGTCTGCGATTTCTTCCGGGAGTTCATCATTTGAACTGTCTGATTTCTCTAAACTCTCGACAGAAGTCTGGGATTGTTCTTCTGTTGATATGTTTAAAGCTGTATACTGTTCATACAGGTTTTGTAAAAAATCATGATCAATATCTAGCTCTTGAGCTTCGACTGCACTAGTAAACGTTCCTAACGTAATAACGCCAGCGAGAAGACTTGATGAAAATAATAAAGATTTTCTAATCCCTTTCGATGGTGCAGGAGACAATAAAGTTGGTTTTGTCATAATTTTTCTCCTCTCGTTTCAACTTAACGATTGTTGTCTCTATATTATACATTGACTGGATAAGAAGAGATATATAAAATATGACCATATTCACATTGTTACCAATCTGTAATATACAGGGACACAATATAACCAATCGTTCTCCCCCTTTTTATGAACATGTTAATTATTTAAAGGTTTGACCTATTAACCTTATACTATTTTTTTGGAGGCGTATGATATGCTGGAAACAGCTTTACACTATTCACATTATTTACTGGACAAAGCGGTCAAGACAGGCGATATCACAATTGATGCCACTGTCGGCAATGGACATGATACACTAAAACTGGCCCATTTAGTCGGATCAACCGGGAGGGTAATAGGCTTCGATATTCAAGAACAAGCAATCCAAACGACACTTGAGAAAGTTATTGCAGATGGTTTTAAGAGTCAGGTTGACCTTCATCTTTCAGGTCACGAGGAAATCGGTTCCCTCTCATTAGAAGATGAATCGGTATCTGCGGTAGTATTCAACCTTGGGTATCTCCCTAGAGGCGATAAATCTATTGTGACAACCCCAGCAACTACTTTAGAGGCAATCCAACATTCTCTCCCACTTTTAAAAAAAGACGGGGTATTACTCATCATGGTTTATTACGGACACGAGGGAGGACGAAATGAAAAAGACGCTGTTTTGAGTTTAGTTGAGACCCTCCCTCAAAAAGATTATAATGTCCTGCGATATGGGTTTATCAATCAGGTCAATTCTCCTCCATTTCTTCTGGCTGTTGAAAAAAAATAGCAGTCCGGTCTGCGCGAACAAAAAAACGACACCTCTATGATAGGGGTGTCGTTTTTTATAGTGCCTATTTTGATTTGATATACGTTTTCCCAATTGCGGCAGGTGCTTCTGAACGGCCAATTAATCCAACCAATACTAAGATAGTTAACAGATAAGGTAGGATTTGAAGCCAGATACCGGGAACATCCTGTACGATCGGAATGTAGTGACCAATACGAGCCAGACTTTGAGCAAACCCAAAGAATATCGCCGCTCCCATCGCACCAAGCGGATTCCATTTACCGAAAATCATAGCTGCCATTGCGATGAATCCCTGTCCTGCAACGGTTAAAATACCGAACTCATTATGAATAGCTTGAGCCTGAATCGCTCCCCCCATTCCACCTAAGAAACCAGAAATCAGTACACCCGCATACTTCATAGTGTACACTTTGATTCCTAAAGTTTCGGCGGCATGAGGATGCTCACCTACAGAACGCAGACGTAATCCAAAACGCGTTTTGAATAGAATGAACCATGCAATGACTGCAATGATTATCCCAAGATAAGCAGGTCCGGAAGTATTACGGAAAAAGATCGGACCAATTACGGGTATACGGTCTAATAAAAATATGTTTGAACGACCAAATGCACGGGGCAAAGGACCTGTCTGCGCTGCTCCGAATATTGCACGTGTAAGAAACACGGCTAAAGCTGGAGCTGCCAGATTAATTACAGTACCTGATACAATATGGTCGGCACGTAAATGAATCGTTGCGACTGCATGAAGAAGTGAGAATAACAGTCCAATTATCCCACCGGCAATCAATCCAACCCATGGCGTCATAGCTCCAAATGTACCAAAAAATTGAATATTAAAAATAGCTGACATGAAAGCACCCATAACCATGATACCTTCTAGTCCAATGTTTACTACTCCCGCACGCTCAGAGAAGGTTCCTCCAAGAGCTGTCAAGATCAATGGAGCGGCATACATTAACGAACTGGATACAATTAATTGCAATAGTTGCATAATGTCCATGCCTATTCTCCTCCTTCTGTCGCTTGTTTGTTTGTCTGAATTTTATTAATAAAGAATCGAATCAGGTAATTTGCTCCAACGAAGAAAATGATCGCAGCAATAACGATACTGGCCATTTCATCTGGAACTCCAGCCTGGTTAGGTAAAAAGCCAGCGCCTACCTCTAAGATTCCGAAGAGAATAGCTGAGAAGAAAATACCAATAGGATTTCCTAATCCGAGTAAAGCAACCGCAATCCCGTCAAATCCGACATTTGGCAGTCCGCTTTGAGTGAAGATATTCCCGAACGTTCCTAAACCGTGTACAGCCCCACCTAAACCGGCAAGACCGCCACTAATAACCATCGATAAGATGATATTTCTAGCTGCACTCATTCCAGCATAACTTGATGCAAAGGGGTTTAATCCTACCGCTCTCACTTCAAATCCAGCTGTTGTCTGTGTCATAAATACCCAATAAAGAGCAACGACAACAATAGCGATGAACAATCCAATATTCAAACGAGACCCGGCTGTTAAAGTCGTCAGCCAATCCAGCCTCAAACTGGCATTTTCTCCTATTCTTTCAGTCGTATTTCCTGTAGATAAGACATTTCTGATCAAATAGTTTGTCACATGTAAGGCAACATAGTTCAGCATAATCGTAACGATAACTTCATTCGTTCCAAAATATGCACGCAGTGCGCCGGCCATTCCAGCCCATACAGCACCCGCAATCACACCAACCAGCAGACTTAACGTCACCAGCAGTATTCTAGGCAAATCGGGAAATGCCAAAGCTACCCATATAGCGCTGACCCAACCGACTAATACCTGACCGGCAATCCCAATATTGAAAAATCCAGCCTTGAAGGCAATGGCAAATCCCAGTCCGGTAAAGGTCAGTACAGTCGCCTGCCTCAATGCTTCACCGAAGAAGTAAGGACTCGTGAAGACGCCTGTCAGCATAGCCTGATAAGCAAGAATAGGGTTGTATCCAAAAACAAGCATCAATAAAGCTCCAAAAATAAATCCTAAAATAATTGAAAGGATAGGAACTAATAAATTATTTAATCGATTACTACTTTGTGTTAGCAACGGTATCCTTCTCCTTTCCCTCTGCATCTGCCACTTCTTCGTGTGCCTTATCCAAAGAAACACCCGCCATCAATAGGCCAAGTTCTTTTTCGTTTGTTTCATCAGCATTGACTACTGCGATAATATTGCCATCATACATAACAGCGATACGGTCAGATACATTCATAACTTCATCCAGTTCATAACTCATCAGGATAACACCTTTTCCGTTATCCCTCTGCTCGATCAGGCGTTTGTGAATGTATTCGATTGCTCCCACATCCAGTCCCCGAGTCGGCTGAGCCGCTATCAGGAGAATGGGATCCCGGTAAATCTCACGAGCAATGATCGCCTTCTGCTGATTTCCTCCTGATAAAGAGGCTGCTGTATGCTCTTCACTAGGTGTGCGCACATCAAACTCTTCAATCAGTCGTTTCGCATGTTCCTTAATTTCCTTATGATTCAAAAATCCGTGATTACTGAACGGTTTTTGATAATAAGTCTGTAATGACATGTTCTCTTCCAGCTTCATCTCCAGAACTAGTCCATACCGTTGTCTGTCTTCAGGGATATGACCCAATCCTGTTTCGGTGATTTTACGCGGTTTTTTATTGGTAATATCTTTGCCGTCGAGTTTGATCGTGCCTGAATCGACTTTCGTCAGCCCTGTTATAGCTTGAATCAGTTCTGACTGACCATTCCCATCTACTCCTGCGATACCCAGGATTTCACCGGCTTTCACCTCAAGATCGATTGCCTTGACTGCATCATAACCTCTTGCTTCTTTGACAGTTAGTTTGTTGATTTCAAGAACGGGTCCCTGAGGGTTAGACGGTTTTTTATCCACTTTAAATGAAACCGAGCGGCCAACCATCATATCTGCAAGTTCCTGTTGAGAGGTACTGGCTACATCTACTGTATCGATACTTTTTCCTCTTCGGATAACAGTACAGCGGTCTGCAACCTGCTTAATTTCATCCAGCTTGTGTGTGATCAAAATAATCGACTTACCTTCATTTACCAGTGCTTTCATGATATCCATCAGTTCATCGATTTCCTGAGGTGTCAGTACACCTGTCGGTTCATCAAAAATCAGAATATCCGCCCCACGGTATAGCGTCTTCAGTATCTCTGCACGCTGCTGCATGCCTACTGATATGTTTGAGATACGCGCCTTAGGGTCAACTCTTAAACCATACTGATCTGACAGCTTCTGAACATCTTCCTCAGCAGAAGACTGGTCCATAAAACCAAATCGGTGTTTCTCTTTCCCCAGCATGATATTTTCAGTTACTGTAAATTTATCCACCAGCATAAAATGCTGATGTACCATCCCAATCCCTAACTGATTCGCAACATCTGGTGATGATATATTGACTTTATCACCATTCACCCAAATTTCGCCTTCTGTTGGTTCAAGTAATCCGGACAGAATATTCATTAAAGTAGATTTACCGGCACCATTTTCTCCAAGCAGAGCGTGAATTTCACCTTTGTTGAGGTCTAAATGAATATTATCATTCGCTTTAAAATTACCGAACTGTTTTGTAATGCCTTTCATTTCAATGACTTTATTCGTCTCTGACATAAAAGGTCCCTCCTTTGCTTCATTCAATTGATATTAACAGTTATTTTATTATACCGTACATTCAACCCATCGTAAATTCGAGAATATAAGCCTTTACTAAGAATTCAGTTAAATCTGAAGTGAAGAAAAAAAAGCGCCAGCCCAAAGACTAGCGCTTAAATTATTAACTTGGGCCTATTCAAGTTTTGATTCTTTGTTTACTATTCTGAGTATGTGAATTCTGGAACTTCAATTTCACCGTCTAAGATAGCTTGACGTGCTTCTTCAACAGCAGCCCATGCGTCGTCAGACATATTTCCGCGAGTAAGGTCTACCCCTTCTTCTTCTAAACCGTAAGCGATTGTTTCTCCGCCAGGGAATCCTTCTTCAATTGTCTGGTTTGCAGAAGCTTCAATTGAAGATCCTACACCTTTAAGTGTTGAAGTCAAAGTGAAGTTTCCACCATCCCAGTTACCTTCTTCTTCTTGGTCACGGTCGACACCGATTAGCCAGATCTGTTCGTCAGAATCAGATTCCAGACGGTTACGAGCTTCTGTGAATACGCCATTACCAACAGCACCAGCAGCGTGGTAGACAACGTCAGCACCACTTGCATACATACCAGCAGCGATTTGCTGTCCGATACCTGCATCACTGAATGACTCAGCATATTGAGAATCTACCTCGATGCTTTCGTCAACATGAGCAACACCTGCAATAAATCCAGTTTCAAAACGGTCGATTACCGGTCCGGCAATCCCCCCGATGAAGCCTACACGGCCAGTTTCAGTTGTTTCAGCAGCAGCCACACCAGCTAAGAAAGCAGCTTCGTGGTCACGGAATGTTAGAGAGATCACATTATCGCGATCAGAAATATCATCAACAATACCAAAGTTCTGTTCAGGGTTCTGATCAGCAACATCATTTACTGCATCCAGTAACATGAATCCAATACCATAAATGATATCATACCCTTCAGCATTTGCCTGATTCAAGTTAGGAATGAAATCAGCTGAGTCATTTGACTGGTAGTAAGCAAAATGTTCGTCGCTTAATCCAAGGTTTTCAGCCCATTCGTTCATACCTTCCCAAGCTGACTGGTTAAATGAACGGTCATCCACTCCACATTCATCAGTAATCATTGCTATGCGGAAATCGATATCTTCTGTATCTTCGCCATCATCTTCTGCAGTTTCATCTGATGTATCTTCACCAGTATCTGTTGCAGTATCCTCTGTATCATCTTCGATTGTATCAGTTGTATCGCCGGCATCTTCCCCCTGGCATGCAGCTAAAACAAATGCAGATGTTCCTAAAGCTAATAAAGATCTTAATTTAATTGTTGACAAGATAATTCCCCCTAATATATGTTTATGTATCTTTAGAAAAGACTGCCAGTTTCTCATTTAAATTTAATAGGCATTTTTAATTGAGTACGCTAACAGTCTTTCCTTTCAAGGTAATAGTAACACTATCGTAATAAAAAGAAAAGTTAGAATTTGATTATCAATCGTATTAAAAAATTATCATAATGTTATCGGTCAAGTAAGAGCGTCCGGCAATTCTCCTTCTTCATCAGTGGATTCGCTTGTCATCAGTACTTCTCTAGGCTTGGATCCTTCAGACTGACCGACTACTCCATTCATTTCCATTTCATCGACGATTCTAGCCGCCCGATTATACCCGATCCGAAAACGCCTCTGGAGAAGGGAGATACTGGCAGTTTGCATTTCGATTACGAGTGACACAGCTTCGTCATAAAGTTCATCGTCCGAATCTGCTGCATTCTGCTGCGGCTCGTCTTTCGGAATCATTTCTTCTACATAGTTTGCTTCCTGTTGATCTTTAACGAAGCTGACGACTGCTTCTACCTCTTCGTCAGAGATAAAGGCTCCCTGAACGCGAGTGGCTTTGTTGGCTCCCATAGGCTGGAAGAGCATATCTCCTCTTCCCAGCAGCTTCTCAGCACCGTTGCTGTCCAGTATTGTCCGGGAGTCCGTTCCACTTGAAACAGCGAATGCGATTCGTGAAGGGACATTAGCTTTGATTATTCCGGTAATAACATCCACACTTGGTCTTTGAGTAGCTAGAATCATGTGAATACCGGCTGCACGTGCCATCTGTGCTAAACGAATGATGGCATCCTCCACCTCATTTGAAGCAACCATCATTAGGTCAGCAAGCTCATCTACAATAACAACAATAAACGGCAGCGGAAGGAGTCCTTCATCCGTTTCCTGATTCTTACGTTTAACGAAAGCGTTATAGCCTTCCATGTTACGTGAGCCGCTGGCTGCAAAGAGCTCATAGCGTCTTTCCATCTCCTGAACGACTTTCTGCAGTGCTACAGCCGCTTTCTTCGGATTAGTGACAACAGGAGTCAGTAAGTGTGGAATGCCGTTATACACGTTCAACTCGACCATTTTAGGGTCAATCATCATCAGCTTCAATTCATTCGGTTTAGCTTTTAGGAGCAAGCTGGTTATCACACCATTGATGGCGACTGACTTCCCTGATCCTGTTGCACCCGCTACTAGCAAGTGAGGCATTTTGGCCAGATCGGCCATCGCCACGTTCCCAGCAATGTCTCGACCAAGTGGAACTTCAAGCAGTTTATCTTTGTTTTTAACTTGGCCTTCGATAATATCTCTGAAGGATACAGTACTGACTTCTGAGTTAGGGACTTCAATTCCAATCAGAGCTTTACCTGGAATTGGTGCTTCCATGCGGATATCTTTAGCTGCAAGAGCCAGTGCTATATCATCAGACAATCCTACAATCTTACTGACTTTTACACCCGTTGCCGGTTGAATTTCATACTTTGTTACAGCAGGACCCAAGTTTGCTTTAGTCACTTTGGCATTCACACCGAAACTTTCGAATGTCTCTTCCAGCTTTTTAACATTTTTCTGGATGATGTCATACTCGTTTGATTGATCGATTGCCTCAATCTGGTTAAGGAGAGAAACAGGCGGTAATTTGTAGGCCTCATTTTCTTCCTCGCCGATTTCAAATTCAACTGGGGAACCATCCCCTTTATCACCTTCACCCTGATCTGTATCTGGTGATTTCCCTGAAGGTTTTTTCTTGCTAAGTTTGTCCTGTATTTCCTGGTACCCTTCTATTTCAAGTGCTGTCTGTTCACCTTCCGCATACTGCGCCCCATTTTGTTCAGTGACCGGCTGTAATTCAGCAGCTGGTGACGCTACAGCTTCTTTTAAAGATTCTTCTTTTGACCCTTTTGTTTTCTTCGATTTTTTAGGTTTTTTATTACGCTTCTTCAGCTTGTCTTTCATACCGGAAACCATTGACAATACGCCATTTTTAATCCAGTTAAATACAGCTCTCATCGCTTTTCTAATTTTTTCAAAAAGATGTCTGTACGAGAATTGGAAAAATGTCATAATCCCAATAAAGACAAGAGTAACGATCATAATGTAAGTCCCTGCCATTGCAAACAAGAAGAAACTTGCTCCGAAAAAGACAGCTCCGATCATGCCTCCGCCGATATTCCCACCAATGCTGTTACTTGTGAACTGTGGCCATATAGCCTGCCAAGTCGCGGTGACACTATTAGTAGAATCTGTAATGACTGGAAGGACCCATCTGGAATGCACAAATACCAGCCAGGCTGTGTAAAGCAGTGCCGCTCCTCTTGTCCGTGGTCCTTTAAAACTTGGCCATTCTCCTTTAAGTAATAAGTAGACGCCAGTTGCCAATAAAATAATAGCTAAAAATGCATAGGTTTCGCCTACAAACAATCTAAATGTGTTAGTAAAAAAGCGTCCGACAAATCCAAAGGATCCTAGTGCCAGTAAACTGATAAAAAAGACAATAAATCCAATCAGCTCCGGAGCTACTTTATGCGTCTTTTTCTTTGGTCTGCCTCGTTTTTTTGCTCGTGCCATGCTCAATCTCCTTCCTTTCATATCTGTGTCATTATAGCATGAATTCCCCCTCTAAGGTAGGTGGCTCTTACAGACTCCACCAAATTTCATCCTACTTCAAGTAGCTATCAACACATAAGATACAACAGCTTATTTGTTGACCTTATTCTATCATTACCAGTAAACTGAACGTGTGAAATAATTAAACAAATAGCAGTCTCTAAAAGACACATTAACTAAAGGAGGTTATTGATATGGGGTCACTCTTTAAGGAATTTTTTAATAAGGGTCAGTCGAACGAATCAAATGCCGAGGTGATATACACTAACGATCCACTCGACAACAGCTCTACTCAAAAATGTCGGGCAACCATTTCTGGTCGTGTCCAGGGAGTCGGCTTTCGCTTTACAACGAAACAGGCTGCCGATGAGATCGGTGTTCGCGGGATTGTACGGAACGAATCAGATGGAACAGTTTATGTAGAAGCAGTCGGAAGCCAAGAGCAGCTGTCGCGTTTCATTGAAGCATTGAGGAAAGGACCAAGCCCTTCTTCAGATGTGGACAAAGTTGTCATCACTTATGACAAAAACATTGAAGAAAAAACTAATTTTTCTCAAGCCAATTGAATTCTGTCTTCCTTTATTGTATAGTGTTCAATAGCGTGTCAGAGTGATTACGCAACTAACTTACATTTAAGGGATTGAACTAATTTGAAAAATAGAACTAAAAGATGGCTGCTTTCGGGCGGGATGTTGACCATGGTACTCTTCTTGTCAGGCTGTATGAGAGTCGATGAGGGTGGAACTCCAACAGGTGCCATGTCACAGTTTTTATATGACTACCTTGTACTGCCGACCCAGGCTGTCATCGAAATTTTAGCTGATTTGTTTGGAGGAAACTACGGATTGTCAATCATTGCGATTACCATTATCGTGCGAATCCTTATTTTACCTCTTTCGATCAAGCAGCAGCGGACTACACTCGAACAACAGACAAAGATGGCAGTCGTAAAACCCGTAACCGATGAAATTCAGGCTGAAATGAAAGAAACAGACAATGCTCAGGAGAAACAGGAACTGCAAGCAGAACTAATGGAAGTTTACAAGGAAAACAACGTAAACATGTTAGGCGGATTATCAGGCTGTTTACCCCTTCTGATTCAAATGCCTGTATTCACAGCAATGTTTCAGGCTATTAGAATGTCAGAATCGATTCAAAGCGCTACTTGGTTGGGGATTCAGCTAGGGGAACGTAGTATTATCCTGGCTTTGCTGACTGGTGCAGTCTACTATGTTCAAACGAAAGTCATGTCAGCCGGCATGCCGGAAGACCAGCGTAAACAATCCAGCACCATGATGCTGATGAATCCGGTCATGATCTTAATGTTCTCAATTACTGGTCCAGCTGGACTGACTTTATACTGGTTCGCCGGTGGATTTGTCGCAATTGGTCAATCCCTGCTGACAAATTTATACTACAAACCGAAAATCGAAAAAGAAATGAAAACTAAACATGGCGATAAACAAGTTGTTGAACGTAAAAAGCCGTCTCGCAGAAAAATCGATGCTCAAGAAGTCGATTCCAAGCAATCTACTCGTGTTACTGCAGCTCCTTCAGCTAAAGATAAACGCCGCAATCAAAGCCCGTTTGAATCTAAAGGCGGACGCAATGCCGGTAAGCAGCAGCGCAACAACAACTAATACTCTCATATGAAAAGCAGAGGCTCTCGGGCCTCTGCTTTTTTCTTTGTTCTGATACGGGTGTAAAGCGGTCAGTTCCTGACCGTTTCCCTTTAGATTGGTTTTAATGATGTGGCAAATCCTTTGAGAGGATTTGCTTTCCTTCTTTCGTTACTTCTTTCATTCGTTAACCTACGGGTCTTATGTCCTACTCAAGTCTAAAAGGACTTTTAAGTTCAACATATGATGCTGCATTTGTATGACTCAGTCTTTGGTTTATGGGCTAGTACGACATATCTTTGCTCTTTTTGTCGGTCTCCTGTCTCCGGCTGTTAGCGAGCGCGACATATACGCCTCCTTTTGTATCACTCGGATGCCACCTTTGACGTGAGCACTACATATAGACGCTCTATTTGTCGGTCCCGTGCCTCCGGCTGTTAGCGAGCGCGACATATACGCCTCCTTTTGTATCACTCGGATGCCACCTTTGACGCGAGCACTACCTATAGATGGTCTATTTGTCGGTCTTGTGCCCCCGACTAACAGCGAGTGCGACATATCCGCCTCCTTTTGTATTACTCGGATGCCACCTTTGACGTGAGCACTACATATAGATGGTCTATTTGTCGGTCCCGTGTATCCGGCTGTTAGCGAGCGCGACATATACGCCTCCTTTTGTATCACTCGGATACCACCTTTGACGCGAGCACTACCTATAGATGGTCTATTTGTCGGTCCCGTGCCTCCGACTATCAGTGAGTACGACATATACGACTCCTTTTGTATCACTCGGATGCCACCTTTGACGCGAGCACTACATATAGACGCTCTATTTGTCGGTCTTGTGCCCCCGACTAACAGCGAGTACGACATATACGCTTCCTTTTGTATTACTCGGGTGCCAGTCCTGAGGCGAGCACTACCTATAGACGCTCTATTTGTCGGTCTTGTGCCCCCGACTAACAGCGAGCGCGACATATACGCCTCCTTTTGTATCACTCGGATGCCACCTTTGACGCGAGCACTACCTATAGATGCTCTATTTGTCGGTCCCGTGTATCCGGCTATTAGCGAGTGCCACATATATTGCTGTTATAGAACTCAATCGTCTTAACGTATAACAGTATTATCTATAATAACGTCCTCTGGCATAGCCAGTTTTAATGTAAGTAGCATCCAGAAGACTGGTAATGCTCCTTTTATATACGCTTCCCCCTATCCAATCATACACTAGTGAACTGGTCAGCTTTTCATCAGGATACAACAGCCTCAAATCCTGTATGTTTTCCAGTAAACAATCCTGCCTGGAAATGGTGCGCTGACAGGCATTGCATCTACTAGTTCGCTGGGTCAGACGTAAATCAAAACTTTTGCAGATGCCACAGGTGAGTCCTTTTTTCAGAGTGTCCCATTTATAGGCAGGCAGCTGTTTCTGATAGGGTACCTCATCTCTATGGTGTTCAATCAAATGATTAGCTAGTGATCTGCTCTGATGAGAAATCATGTTACCCTGACTGTTCACTTGTTTAAGATAATGGCTAAGCTGGGATGGGAAAATAATTTGTTCATCCTGTTCAGCTCCGTAAAGCATAAATGTCGGATGCGTAAATACCACAGCTCCTTTCAGAGGGGTCCCTATTCTCCATTGCTTAAACAACTGACTCAGTAACGTTAATGATTTACTGAGCTGAATTTTCGGATTCAGAACATCGTATCCGTTGTTTTTCCTGTAATAATCGACGCCACAGGTGTAATCACCTTTATAATGCTTCACTTCAAACAAATAAATCAGATCCGGCGTTAAAATCAATGAATCAATCTGCATAGTCGTTCCGTTGACAGACAGAAGCAGGTCATTCAACACTAATCCCTCACTGGTGACTGTTTCTTTAACCGTCTGATCAAATAAACATTCCCCTTCAAATCCGGATACAAGTGCTCGATAATAACTGCTGCTATCTGCAGAAAGCGTGGAACGACCATTTAGAATCTCCAACCCTCTCAGCAATTGTGACTTCTTTCTCTCTTTTAAACTATTCATCTCATTACCTCCCTTCCTAGTATATTGACTATCTATCTAAAATTTCACGAAAATAATGCCTGACAAAACTAATTTTACACATAAAAAAAGACCCAGCACTCGGCCGAGTCTTTCCGCTTATTTCTCTACTGTTTCATTTTTCTTTAGCTTCGGTAACTCGATCCTGAAAATCGAACCATGATCCATAACACTTTCAGCCCAAATTTTTCCGTGGTAGCCTTCAATCAGCTGTTTAGCTATCGATAAGCCCAGGCCGTTCCCGCCTCTGTGACGGGAGCGCGCTTTGTCTACACGGTAAAAACGGTTGAAGATCTTGATTGTATCTTCCTGCGTCATTCCTTCACCGAAATCCTGAATAGCAATCTGTACGTTCGGACCGTGGTCAGATACACTTAAGTGAACTTCCTGACGATCAGTCGAATATTTGACCGCATTATCCAGTAAGATAATTAAAATCTGTTCCAGGTGATTACGGTAGATATTAACAAGGATATCATCTTCAAGATCATCATCCAAAATGAATGAAACCTCAGGATGTACCAGTTTAAAGTTATTATAAGTCTGATTGATGATTGCTCTGATTTCAGTGCGCTCATTTTTGTAATGAATTTCTACTTGCTCAGCTCTTGAGAGATCCAGCATTTCCTGAACGAGACTCTTCATGCGTTCGATCTCCTGCAATGAAGCGTCCAAGGACTCTTCCAGTATGACCGGATCATCTTTCCCCCAGCGGTTTAAGAGTTTCATATGCCCTTCAACAACTGCTACAGGTGTTCTAAGCTCATGAGACACATCTTCAACGAACTGTTTCTGCTGTTCGATATTCCGCTGCATCCGGTCCAGCATCGCATTATAGGCATTTGCCAGTTCCGTCAGTTCATCATTACCATCTCCGACATCAATACGCTCCAGAGATTCAGGATCTTTCTCAATAATATGCATCGCTTCCGTCAGGCGACGAATCGGCTGAAGGAAGGAAATTGCAATAATATATCCGATGACCCCACTGAAAAGCAGTGCTATAAGCCCCGTTAAGAGGATTGCCCCCAGAACTCTTCTGAAAAGCTGATGATAGGATGCCAGTGTATTAATGACTTGAATATAGCCAATTTTCTCATTGTTCAAAAATGAATAAATAGGTGTAACAGCTGATAAGGATTCCCCACTTGGGCCTTCCTGTATGCTTTCAATCTGTAGGTTTTCTCTGGATTCAAAGCCCACATCGACTGAATTTGTTTCATATAGCAATTCCTCATTCGGACTATATACTCGGATAACGATCGTGCCTTGGCTCGCACGCAGAGGGGTACTTCTTTGATTTTGAGTTTCTTCCATTATGGGCATCTCAGGCGTTAAGTACAATTCCTGCTGATCCAGCGTTTCTTCAACATCTTCTTCAGTCAGTTCATAAAAATGCTGTCCGAAACGTTCGGTCAAATTATAAACCACATTCCTGACAGCTTGTTGTTCATTATCAATCATTATTTGCTGAAACGTTATAAAAAGAATAGTTGAAAAGATAGTGTACGTTAGAAATAACGCAATCGCAGCCCCAATTGTCCACTTCCATCTCAAAGAAATACGTTTCTGCTGGTTCACTGCAGTCGTATCAAAGGCTGCTTGTGATTTCACGTACGCATCACGTATCCAGTTCCTCGAACAGTCTGAATGTAGCTTTCTTTTCCTGCTACATCTATTTTATTACGGAGGTATCTAATGTAAACATCCACTACATTTGTTTCCACTTCTGTTTCGTATCCCCATACTTTGTTTAAAAGGACTTCACGAGATAACACGACATTGACGTTTTCCATTAATTCTACTAATAATTCATACTCTCTCTTTGTCAATTCGATGACTTCATCTGCACGTTTCACTACACGGTTTTCTTTCTCGACCGTAATGTCTTTATAATTGATCGTGGTTTGACGGCTGATATTTTCTTCTGTCTCGATTTCGATACGACGGAGTAACGCACGCATACGCGCCAGTAATTCCTCAATGGCAAATGGCTTGACAACGTAGTCATCTGCTCCGTGATCAAATCCGGACACACGATCAATTACAGAGTCACGTGCTGTCATCATGATGATTGGCACGTTGCTGACCTGACGGATACGGCGGGCAACATCAATTCCGTTCAGTTCCGGTAACATTAAGTCCAGTAATATGATATCCCAATCTGCGTCATCGTTGATTGCAGCTTCAAGACCGGCACGTCCATCAAAGCGGACTTCCGTTTTGAATCCTTCATGATTCAGCTCGAGCTCGACAAAACGAGCCAGGTTTTTTTCATCTTCAATTATTAAAATATTCGCCATTATATTCACTCCTAGCATAATTTACCTGTTTCAATTTAGTTATAGGATACTTCCTTTAATTCCTGTCACAAGGCTCTTTCAGTGTACCATAGTTTGAGCCTTTAGGGAACGAACGATAGTATCTTTAGGACTATTGTAACAGTAAAATAGTAGGTTTTCTAATCGAAAACCTACTATTTATTAGTCTTTATTTAATTTAATGAGAATAAGCTGATCAATCCCAGCTTTCTTCTCCTTTATTTCCATACCAGTCAAAGTGGAATGTGCCTTCTTTGTCGACACGTTCATATGTGTGTGCACCAAAGTAGTCACGTTGAGCCTGGATAATATTAGCCGGTAAACGTTCTGAACGATAGGAATCATAGTATGCAATTGCTGATGAATAGGCCGGTACTGGAACACCCGCCTGGACAGACAGACCAACCAGATCTCTGACAGACTGCTGATAACGTTCAGCAATGTCCATGAAATACTCATCTAACACAAGGTTTTTAAGCTCTGGCTCGCGTTCGTATGCTTCAGTGATTTTCTGCAGGAAGCGCGCTCTGATAATGCAGCCTGCGCGGAATATTTTAGCAATATCCCCATATTTAAGCTTCCAGTCATACTCTTTGGAAGCTGTCCCCATTTGAGCAAATCCTTGAGCATAACTCATGATTTTACTAAAGTAGAGCGCCTGTCTGATTTTTTCAACAACTTCTTCTTTATCGCCCTCAAACGGCTTAGTAGCAGGTTTAGGCAAGACTTTGCTGGCAGCCACACGCTCTTCTTTCAATGCAGAAATATAACGAGCAAATACAGATTCAGTAATCAGTGGAAGTGGCAATCCTAAGTCCAGTGCGCTCTGGGACGTCCATTTTCCTGTCCCTTTGTTTCCCGCACGGTCCAGAATGATATCGATCATATGCTTATCTGTTTCAGGATCTTTTTTAGTTAAAGCGTCAGCTGTAATTTCGATAAGGAAACTATCCAGTTCGCCAGTATTCCATTCTTTAAAGACATCCGCAATTTCTTCATTAGATAATCCGACCATGTCTTTCAAAATATGATAAGATTCAGCAATCAGCTGCATGTCGCCATACTCGATTCCGTTGTGCACCATTTTGACATAGTGTCCTGCACCATTAGGTCCGATGTACGTGACACATGGTTCGCCGTCAGCAGGTGCTTTAGCGGCTATTTTTTCAAGCATCGGAGCAACGAGGTCATATGCTTCTTTTTGTCCACCCGGCATGATGGCAGGGCCTAACAACGCGCCTTCTTCTCCACCAGAAACACCTGTTCCGATAAAGAAAATGCCTGAATCTTCAAGTTCTTTGCTGCGACGGATCGTGTCCTGATAGAATGTGTTTCCTCCATCAATTAGGATGTCTCCTTTATCCAGGAAAGGCAGCAGCTGTTTGATGACTGCATCTGTCCCTTTACCTGCCTGAACCATCAATACGATTTTTCTGGGTATTTCTAAAGAATTCACGAACTCTTCCAGTTCAAAAGCAGCTGTCAGATTTTTATCTGGATTCTCATTAATAACGCCTTCTGTTTTTGAGCCGGTACGGTTGTATATGGACACAGAGTATCCTCTGCTTTCAAAGTTCAAAGCCAAGTTTTTACCCATTACCGCCATTCCAATAACGCCAATTTCTTGCTTACTCATATTATATCTCCTCTCAAATTTGAATGCAGTCCCTTTTTTGTTAGAACGCCCACTGCATCAGTCACTCATTATTATATTAACAAAATTTGAACACATTTGAAACTCTCTTGTCATCACATCGATTATTCACTTGCAAAAACCACTTACTTTCAGTACACTAATACGTGAAAAGCAATCACGAAAGTTGGTGTACACTTATGCCTAATAAAGAAAGAAAAAAAGGATCAACAAGCGCAGCTACAAAAATCATTATCTGGGTACTGGTCTTGTCAATGGCTATCCCGGCATTTGCTTCAATCTTAAGTATTATCCTTTAAACTGAATAATAAAATCCTCTTGCCCCCTTTTAAAAGGAGTGGGTATAGAGGATTTTTTAATGTCATTTTTTCTTTTCTGAAGCCAGGTTGAGTAACTCTTGAGCCGTTTCGATTGTCAGTTGTGTCAGTACTTCACCAGAAAGCATGCGAGCAATTTCTTCTGTTCGCTCTTCATCCACTATATGTTCAACAAACGTGCTCGTCCGGTCATCTCTGACTTCTTTACGAATGTACAGATGCTGATCTGCCCTAGCGGCTACCTGAGGCAAATGCGTAATACATAAAACCTGTGAGTGATGAGCCACAGAATGTATTTTATCGGCGATAGCCTGGGCAACACGACCGCTTACGCCTGTGTCCACTTCATCAAAGATAATACTCGTAATCCCTTGAGAACGTGAAAAAATCGTCTTCATCGCCAGCATCATTCTTGAAAGTTCGCCTCCTGAAGCCACTCGGGCTAACGGTTTGAGCGGTTCCCCAGGATTTGTTGCAACGAAAAACTCGATTCTGTCTTTACCCGTTTCCGACAATCTGGCCATGGAACTACTGTCATCAGACATTTCTTTAAATGTTACAGAAAATTTTACTTTTTCCATGTACAGCTCTTTCAGCTGTTCTAAAATAGCCTTTTCCAGTTTGTCAGCCGTCTTCAGTCTCATGTCTGATAATTCATCAGCTAATCTCAATGCTTCCAATTTCAGCTGGCTGGTTTTCTTACTGAGCTGATCTACTTGTTCTTCTCTATTCTCAAGCTTGTTTAATTCTGCTTCTGCCTGTGCATAGTGCGTCAGGATATCATCAATAGAATGGCCATATTTTCGTTTCAGCTGCTGAATCAAATTAAGCCGTTCTTCGATTTCATTCAGTCGTTCTTCATCATATTCCAACTGGTCCATTTCGCTATACAAATCACTGGAAGCTTCCTGTAGCTGGAAAAATGCCGCAGATAAAGTCTCGGCGATTTGTTTGAACTTATCATCCATGTCAGATATACTATCCATTTTTTCCATAGCCTGACCAACCAGGTCCAGCCCACTCATATCTTCACCCTGCAGTATCGTGTAACTCGAAGACAAAGCTTCAACAATGTTCTGATGATTTGACAATTTCTGTTCTTCTTCTTTCAGTTCCTCTTCTTCATTCGAATGAAGTTCCGCAGATCTGATTTCTTCGACTTGATACTTTAAAATATCCATTCGCTGTATCAGTTCCTGTTCGTTGACGACCCATTCTTTACGCTCTTTTTCAAGTTGTCTATATTCCCGATATACTTTCTGATAAGCTTTTTTCTTAACTTCCAGTTCTTTCGGACCAAAGTAATCAAGCAGTTGAATATGATTCTCGGACACCATCAATTCCTGGTGCTCATTCTGCCCATGTATATCGATCAGCTGGCTCCCTATTTCTTTCAGCACAGCAATCGTCACCATACTTCCATTAATTCGGCAGACATTACGTCCGGTTGTGAAGATTTCTCTTTGGATCAGTAATGTGTTAGCCTCTTCTTCAATAGCATTTTGATGCAGAAGACTACTCAGTGATTCTGAAGGTTCGTAAGAAAACTGACCTTCCAGGATACATTTTTTCGACCCGAAGCGGACGAATTCACTCGATCCTCTTCCACCTGCCAGCAGCCCGACGGCATCAATGATGATCGATTTCCCTGCCCCGGTTTCCCCTGTAAGGACTGTCATCCCTTTTTTAAATTCTAGAGCCAAATCCTGTATTATCGCAAAATCTTTAATCATTAACGATTCTAGCAAAGACAAACCTCCTGTTCCTTAATTACATTAGATAAAGGATATGATTCTTCTCTGAAAACGCTCGGCACTCTCTTCTTCCCGACAAATCACGAGGACTGTGTCGTCACCGCAAATGCACCCGAATACTTCCTGGTAATTCGCTGACTCCACTAGAGTTCCTAATGCAAACGCATTGCCTGGGAGTGTCTTGATCAGGACAAACTCTTTTTGAGTATCAATCGATACAAAAGCGTCTTTCATCAGTCGTTCAAGTTTCTTGGAAACATCGTAGTTCATTTCCGGCGGAAGGTTATACTGATAACCTCCGTCTTTTGCTGGAACTTTGATTAGCTGCAGTTCTTTGATATCTCTGGAAATTGTTGCTTGAGTAATATCTATTCCCCGTTTTTGAAGGATGTCAACAAAGTCTTCCTGTTTCTGGATGACATTCTGTTGAACGAGTTGACGTAATAACTGGTGTCTTTCTTTTTTCTTCACTTTGATTCACTCCTATGCATTCATGCCAATACCTAACACAGTATAATTATACAGTATATTCATTCCAATTATACTTTATTTTCACCTGACTTCCAATAAAAGAACTCCTAAAGACTATTAAAAATCTGCATAGAAAGAATACCTTTATAAATAGAGGGAGTCATTTACAATAAGCTCAATCCATTCCTCTTTTGTTTTAGACTTAGGTGACTGTTTTTTTATATAAGCTAAAAACTCTTTATTTCCTTTTCCGCCTTTAATTGGTGACGGTACTATTTCAGCAACAGTCCAATCCAAATCATACAGAAAAGAGATTATATTTTGAATAACGTACTGATGAACCTCGGGATCTGTAATGATTCCTCCAGCTCCCACATCTTCTCGTCTGGCTTCAAATTGCGGCTTAATTAGCGCGACAATTTCCCCTCCATCTTTTAAAATAGTATTTAAAACAGGGAAAATCCGTTCAAGTGAAATAAAGGATACATCTATTGTAGCGAAATCAGGACGTCCACTGGAGAAATCCTCTAAGGATGCTGTTCTAAAGTTCGTCTGTTCCATAACAACTACCCGTTCATCAATTCTAAGTTTCCAGGCTAACTGATTTGTCCCTACGTCCAGTGCATATACTAAGCGTGCACCGTTTTGAAGACTGACATCCGTAAAGCCGCCCGTAGAAGCTCCAATATCCAGTACGGTCTGATCCTTAAGATCTATGTTGAAATGGTCCAATGCGTGCTGCAGTTTCTGTCCTCCCCTACTCACATAAAGTTGTTCAGCTCCTTTAACATACAACAACGTATCACCTGCCAGTTTTTCTCCGGCCGTAAAGATCATTTCTTCTTTACTCGTGTAAACTTTTCCTGTCATGATGAACCGTTTGGCTTTATCCCGATCTTCTGCCCATCCCTGTGCGATCAGCAAATCATCCGCGCGTTCTTTCTTCATTTCGAACACCTCATTATTTACTGCTGATTTCTAGAGAATGGATGAAAGAAGCCAATAGCTCATCATCATAATCTGTTTCTCTTGAGTAAATCTGCTGATTCAATTCCAGCGCTCTAGTCAGTCTTTCTTTGAATAAACTCTTCGCTTCATTTAGACCTAGCAAAGCCGGATAAGTACTTTTCCCGTTTTTTGCATCGGCCCCTGTCCGTTTTCCTAGTTCTGTCTCGTCACCCTGGACATCCAGAATATCATCACGAATCTGATACGCCAGGCCAAGAGCATACGCCATCTCTTCAAGGTCTTTGACAGTCTCTTCTTTGGCCTCAGACAATAATCCGCCAGCAAAAAATGCGAAATGGATCAGTTTCCCCGTTTTTCTGGCATGAATGGACTCCAGGTCCTCAACTGTTAGGGTGGTGTGTTCACCATTCATATCAGCCTGCTGACCACCAACCATTCCTTCATTTCCAGAGTTCAAGGCTAGTTCTCTGATCAGCTTCAGTTTAATCTCGTCAGCTGCTTCACCTAGTGTCATCAGCTCGAACGCTTTAGTTAAAAGGGCATCGCCTGCGAGTATAGCTGTTGCTTCAGAGTACTGAATGTGATTAGTTGGTTTCCCTCTTCTTAGATCATCATCATCCATAGCCGGCAAATCATCGTGAATCAGTGAATACGTATGGATCATTTCCAGCGCTGTACCGTATATGAAAGCAGGTTCCACGGGTTTACCAAACGCTTTAAGAACGGCGAAAAGAATAAGTGGTCTTAATCGTTTCCCCCCAGCAGACAATGAGTAACGCATCGCTTCTTCCAACTGCGTTTGGCTGTGATCTGGAATGGCATCAAGCATAAACAGCTCAAAAAGCGCCTTATAGTGACGATTCAATTCTTGAAATTTCATAAGTTACTCCTTTGATTTTTTATAAAACACCTGTAGCTCTACCCTGCTGAAGCAGAGGATCGCTTCGAAGGGAAGTCACCATTATACCTTCGCACTTAATTAGAGCGAGACCGGTTTTACTCTGAGTCATCAGTTAAATTAGTACTGTTTTCTTCGTTGACCATTTTAGTCACTGTTTTCTCTGCATCTTCTACAATCCCTTTGCAGTATCGGCTCAGTTTAATGCCTTCCTGAAACTGATCCAGTGCTTCTTCAAGAGGCACATCCCCTTGTTCCAGTTGTTGAACGATTGTCTCCAGTTCTTTCATGGCCTCATCGAATGTTTTATCTTTTTCCACAGTTATTTCTCCTCACTGATTATGTTAGTTGGGTCGTTCTTGCTGACAGCTGTTACGTTAGCTGCTATTGTTCCATCCGAAACCATCACGTTAATGTGGTCATCTTTGGTTACCTGACTGGTTGATTTAACGACTTTTCCTTCTTTTTTAGTTATGCCGTAGCCTCTGCCCAGAATATTTAGAGGGGAAAGATGGTCCAGTGATTGAATCAGATAATTCAACTGACTAGTCTCTTGTTTAACGATATGGTGGGAAGCAGATATTAATTGCTGAAGCAATCTTTCATTATCTTTTTTAGATTGTCTGATCAATGACTCCGGACTGTAAGCCTGCAGTTGTCTGTCAAGAAACTGACTTTTCTGCTGACTGGTTTTTATCCTCTGTTCTGTTGTTCTGATTAGAGAATCCGTTAACTGATCCAGATTCTGACTGTATCCGTCATAGAGTCTGGCAGGCTGTCTGAAAATATAGGACTGATTCAGTCGTTTGAGTCGTTCTGTTTCCTGTCTCAAGATCGTCTGCATGGCTTGCGCCAGTCTCTGCTTAGTGAGATCAATTTTACCCAGTTCTTCTGTCAGCACTGGTACGGCCAATTCTGCCGCTGCAGTTGGTGTTGCTGCTCTAACGTCAGATGAAAGATCAGCTAATGTCGTATCGGTTTCATGACCTACCGATGAAATCACTGGTGTAGTCGCTTGTGCTATTGCCAACGCCACTTTTTCTTCGTTGAATGGAAACAGATCCTCAAACGATCCGCCTCCTCGAGCAACGATAATGGTATCGAATTCACCATTTTTATCTGCCTTCTTGATGCTTTTTACTATCGAGTCTGCCGCTTTGTCTCCCTGAACAAGCGTTGGGAAGAGCGTCAGTTCGACGATCGGAAATCGTCTTTCGATTGTCGTCTGAATATCTCTGATTACTGCTCCGCTCGGACTGGTGATGACTGCTATTTTTTTTGGAAATCGGATCAGCGGTTTCTTAAGTTCAGAATTAAACCAGCCTTCTTCAGCTAATTTCTTTTTAGTCTGTTCATAAGCGGCATATAACTGGCCTAATCCTTCAGGTTCAATGTGTTCGATGTAAAGCTGATACGTGCCGTTCTTCTCATAAACAGATAAGCGTCCAATAGCCAGGACACTCATGCCCTCCTCGAGATCGACTGCCAGCTTTCTGCCTTCACGTTGAAACAAGACCACTGACAACTTGGCCCCTTTATCCTTGATACTAAAATACTGGTGCGAGTTTCGGCGATGAGGATTGTAGTTGGAAATTTCCCCTTTTACGAAAACCCGTTCCAGATAAGGATCGTAATCAAATTTTCGTTTTACATAAGTGGTTAACTGCGATACCGTTAAGTAATCTTGATCCATCGATTAATCCTTCCTTTATACGTTATGTACAGTGAAAATAAAAAGAGCAAAAAAATAGAATGTGAACGACACTCTATTTTCCCGCCCTCTCTTGCTGTCTGCGTCACCATTTGATTTCTATGACCCCACATACTGTGAGGTCACGACAGAAAAAAGTGCTCAAACTTTATTTTCATCAGCTATACTTTGCAGTACACCGTTAATAAATTTACTTGCCTGTTCATCATTGAATGTTTTAGCCAACTCGATTGCTTCATTCATGACGATACGTTTATCCATTTCTTCTTCAAACAATAACTCATAAGTGGCTAAACGAAGAAGCAATAGGTTTGTGCGTTCCAGCCTGCTTAAAGACCAGTTCTTTAAATGTCTTGTAATCGTTTCGTCAATCACTTCACTATTCTCACGTGCACCAACTACCAGTTTCCTAAGGTAGTGAAGCGCATCCTGTACGATTTGCTGTGTATTTTTTTCTTCAGGCAATACTTCTTTCATAGCTTCTTCTATTGTTCTCATGTCATCAAATGACAGCGTACTTTCTAAAGCAAGTCTGATAGCCTGATCGATCGTTAATTCTTCATGTGTAGATAACTGGAAAAGAGACTGAAAGGCTTTTTCCCTAATCACACGCCTTACTGTAGTCACTATTCGTCATCTTCTTCCGTGTCCAATTCGAACAATTCTTGGATAGTAGTTTTTTCAGGTACGATATCTGCAATATGAATATTCACTTCAGCCAATGTGATTTCTGTCATATGCAGTACTTGTTCACGCACGCGCTGCTGGATTGTTTTTGCAACTTCGGGTACATTTACGCCAAATTTAAAATAACAGTAAATATCCAGTTTCAATCCATCTTCTTCGGTATTTAAATGAACCCCTTTTTTATGGTTGGTTTTACCGAACACGTTTTTCATTCGTTTAGAAAACTTACCCTGCATGGCATAAACGCCGCCCACTTCATTAGCGGCAATTCCTGCAATGATCTCCACAACTTCAGGGGCAACTTCGATTTCACCTAGCAGATTACTTTGATTTGTATCTCCAGTTTTTTCAACCATTACCGTTCCTCCTTCTTTATTACATTAATGATCAGGCGCGTGAGACGTAGCTGCTCTCATCGGTATTAATAATCAGAATGTCATCTACATTTATAAACAGAGGGACAGTAATGACCGCACCTGTTTCAAGAGTTGCTGATTTAGATCCGCCTCCGGACGTGTCTCCTCTAATACCGGGCTCTGTTTCCACTACTTTAAGCTGAACTTTTTTAGGCAGATCCACACCAAGTACTTCACTACCGTACATCATGATTTCGACCTGCATATTTTCTTTCATCAGTTTCAATTCATCTTCGATACGTTCTCCTGGAATTTCAAGCTGCTCATATGTTACAGAATCCATAAACACGTGGTTTCCGCCATCTTCATATAAATACTGCATCGAATTTGTTTCAATATGCGCCGTATCCATCTTTTCTCCAGCACGGAATGTTTTATCCTGAATAGCACCAGTGCGCAGATTTTTTAATTTTGAACGCACAAATGCCGGACCTTTACCCGGTTTAACATGTTGAAAATCCATTAATCTCCAGATACTTCCATCATATTCAATCGTCAGTCCAGTTTTGAATTCACTTGTTGAAATCATTTAATTTCCTCCTAATATAAAATACCCTGAGTTGAAAAAGTATTTTAATTCTCTTTCTATTGTAACATGATTTGAACCGAAAACCTATTTTCAATTCGTCAAAAACCGCATTTTAACTGGTTATAATTGTATCAGTTCTTTCGTTACACTCATCAGGTTTTTATTGCCATTTTCAGTGATCAGAAGGTCATCTTCGATTCTTACGCCACCCAGTCCCGGAATATAAATCCCCGGTTCATTGGTGATCACGTTTCCGCTTACTAATACTTTCTCATTCCGGAAGTTTATGCCGGGGCCTTCATGGACTTCAAGACCTATGCCGTGACCGGTAGAGTGACCAAATGCTTCACCATACCCTTTTTCTTTGATATAATCTCTAGCAATATCATCAAGTGCTTTACCAGTGACGCCGGCTTTAGCATGTTCCGTCACTTTTAAATTAGCATCAAGTACGATCTGGTGAATTTTCTTGAGTTCTTCACCTGGGTCTCCTAGAGAAAAGGTTCTAGTCATATCAGAAACGTAACCCTTATAGTAACACCCGAAATCTAAAGTGATCATGTCTCCATTTTCGATTTTTTTATCGCTCGCTACCCCATGCGGCATTGCAGAACGTTTTCCACTGGCAACGATTGTGTCAAAGGATACACCGGATGCTCCTTTTTCTCTCATTAAAAAATCCAGCTTATTGGCCACTTCGATTTCAGAAACGCCAGGCTTAATAAAGTTAAGTATTTCTTCAAAAGCAAATTCAGTAATTTTAATCGCCTTCTGAATGGTTTCCACTTCAGAATCTTCTTTGATTTCTCTTAATGATTCAACTAGTCCACTGACTGGTATCAACTCACAGGTTAGTAAAGAACTAATTTGTTCATACATTGCAAAAGTCACAAACTCTTTTTCGAATCCCAGCGATTTTATGTTTTCCTTCTCAACGATTGCTTTAACTTCTTCGTAAATTGGTCCCGTGTTTTTAACGATCTCAAACTCGACTGCCTGATCCGCTGCCTGTTCGGTGTACCTGAAGTCAGTTACGAAAAAAGCTTTACTTTGTGTAATCACACTTAAACCAGTTGATCCTGTGAAATTTGAAGCATAACGCAAATTGTAAGGACTAGTTATTAGGAGAGCTTCTACTCCCTCACTTTTCATTTTTTGTTGTATATCATTTACTCGAGACATCTAAACACCCTATCTTTTAGTTTATCTTGCTGTCAATCTTCCGTCTTTTTCATTATAGCAAAGCTCAATTGAAAAATAAACGAATGGGTGTTTTCCTTTCTGCTAAGTATGACCCATTTACCAAGATTTTCATAAAAATAAGAGGCTGTTATAACAGCCTCTATGTCTATCTTTAATTAGATAACAGTTGCAGAAGTGGTCACTCTATCGTTTGGTCTCTCTTTATGTGATCTTCTCCATCTTGTTCAAAGGAGTCAGAATCAATTTCCAGTATCTCTTCCGGCTCACTTTTTCTTATAGGTACTTCAATCGTCTTTTGACTAGTGTAGTGGTTATTCAGTGTTGCACTTATCACATAGCGATTATCTGATACCTTTTCAATTACCGTTTTCCCATTACTAAACAGAATTTGTTTGGGGTAACTGTCTCCTCCTTCACTTAAGAGGAGAGTCTCAGTCATTGCTATCAGAGCTTTGGCTTCATAACTGTAGCTAGTCTGTTTATACTGAACGACCTGGTTTTTGACAACTGTTGCTGATGCTGTCATAAGAAATGTAAGAAAAAGCAGTAGAAGAAGTGTCGATATCAAACTGCTGCCACTTTCACTCCTGACTAATCTTCTATAGTGTTTATTCATTTAAACCCTCTAGTTTAAGTCTTGCAGAATATGATTCATCATTTTGAAAGGTGACCTCAATTCTAAGGTGTGTATGGTCATGCTGCACTTTCAGTGTTTTTAGTTTAGTTAAAAGCGGCTGGTGTCCAGTTCTGTTGACCGTTCTGCGGTACATGTCATTGTATAAATTATAGGAAATCGATTCATTCTGAATAACGCCATCTTTTATCTGCTTAACGTTGAGTGTACTGGCTGTCTTACTAACCAGTACTTTATCTCTCAACTCATACTCCATCTGGTTAAGGAAGAGATGCCATTCAATTTGTCTGTCTTCACTAATAGTTGCCTGGACCGACTGAATTTGAGTCAAAGCTAGCGAGAAGAAGAAAACACACCCCACCATCACGTTTAAAGCCACCAATAGTTCAATCAATGTCAGGCCATCTTCATTCTGACCATTTGATCGAAAGCAGTTCAACTTCTGTTTCGTTACCATCCTCTCCTCTGATATAAATTCTGTTGGAGCTCCCGGTAGCCTCTGCTTTTCTAGTCCCCGAACTCACTTGTTCAACCGTCTCTTTCATTTCCCAAAACAGTGCACTTTCATACAGAAAACGGCTAAGTTCGACATCTTTTTTTGCCAGTTGTCTGACTTCAAAGATATCTATAAAAAACGGAACAGTTCCTGCCAGCACTAACATCAACAGACTGATACTGATCAGTGCTTCCAGTAATACATAACCATCACTCTGGTTATTTCTTTTTAACCACAAATCGTCCACTTCCCAGCTGGAATACATAATCGATTATACCTTCAGGTGTATGAAATGAAATGGTTTCAAACTGCCCAATATTACCTGATTTTCTTGAAAAGCGAAACTCCACAGTCTTGTTTAACAGTATAATATGATCCGGCAGTGTCAGTACATGTTCGATAGGATGATTTGCTTCTCCCGCGACCCTGAACGTAATTTCCCCTCTAGAGGGCAGAAATGTGACAACGGTCCATGCATCATTTAACACAGAATAATTTTGAGCCAATGTAACACTCGACTGAAAGGATTCAAAGAAAAGGGCAGTTTCGGACTTTTTCGTTAGGTAATTAAAATGAACCGTGGGTAAGGTGAGAAGCAGCGTTACAACTGATAATACCAGTAAGCTCTCAATCAGTGTTAGGCCATCCTCTTTGTATAGGAGACTTTTAACGGTGACCTTTCCCATTACTGCGTATTTTTAGTCACGATTCCATTGACTATGGTGTACTCGTTCTTTGCGCGGAGAGCTTGATTTTCAGTCAGATACTTCTCTGACTTTAACGTATCAAAACTTGTCGGCTTTTGATTTTTATCCATAATATATAAGTCAACCTGTGACTGCAGGACCGTTTCGATGGCCTCATTACTTTTAAGTTCGGCACTTTCCTGCCTACCGGACAAGTTAGGTATAAATAACAGCAGCAGTGCCGATATAACAAACAGAACAAGTGACATTTCAATCAATGTAAACCCATCATCATGGCTGATTTTTTTTACCATTTTTTTTATCACACTTTTTTCCTCCTTTTATAAAGTATCCATAATACTGAAAGTCGGCAGTAGTAAAGCAGCATAAATCGCAACAATCATCAAAGCTACACCTGTAAAGACCAGCGGTTGGATCCATGCCATTATCTGTTCCATTTTCCTGTCGAAATCTTCTTCACAACTTACTGAATACAACTCAAGTTCATATCCCAATTTCCCGGAGGTTTCTCCCTGCCTGACGACTTCCTTGATTTCTTCGTTAAGAAATGCGAATAAATCAAGTGATTCAGAGAATGACTTTCCTTTAAGCATTTCCTGCTCGACACACTGGCCAATTTCATTTACTAAATCTGAACTTTGCTTGCTTTTCATAATCGTCACCACTTCCAAAAGACTGCAGCTCCCCTTGAGCAACTGTCCCCACTCATATGAGAAATACTGGCTCCAATATAGCTTTATAAGTGGTGTTCTCATCCATTTGACCAATTTGTTTAATCTGAACACTGGTGACTCTTTTTGACTGATAAACTTCAACACAGCAATCGACGAGACAAGCAATACAGTAAGTGATAAAAGGCCAACCGGTGCATGGTAAACCAGCTTCACTATCAGTCTGGTACTTAGCGGCATCCCCTCAGATTGAAAAGATGTGATTTGTTCGATATGAGGAATAAGGACATAGCGCATTGTGAATAGCATAATGATTATGAATCCAATCAGCATAATAGGATACTGCACTATAGCAGCGACTTTTTTTCGCTTTTCTGACTGCTTAATGAGCTGCCTGCCTGCTCTGGTAATAGCCTGATTAAAATCCCCATGATACAATGCGAAATAGAGTTGTGTACAGGTATGGTCAGGAAATTCACATTGAACCAACGCTTCGGACAATGATGCCCCCATGCTCACTTCTCTGTTAATGGTATCGACCCAATTGTCAGAGTCGTTTTTTGACAAGGTATTCATAAAATGTAAGGAGTCTTTTAAGGAAAATCCCTCTGAAAGCAGACGGCCCAGTCGACTCAAAAAGAGCCCCTGCTTATATAAGTGTTTACTGGTTCGAAATGAGATACCGGTGGTACGTTTTTTCAGAAATATACCCATACATTTTCACCTTCTCCAGTAAATGATTAAAATCTCTTTGCCCTTTTTGGTTGTTAGCTGATTCGCTGCAGTTTGTATTAAACCAGTCTTTTAAAGGGGCTCCCGTTTTCACTTCAAACAGAGCCGCTCTTTTCTGATCTCTAGGGTAATGAGAACAGTATGTCTGGCAGTTGCTCTCACACAATGAGCAATAAAGTGGAATCAGATTCTGAAAAGCGACCCCGATCAGTGTCTGTTCCAGTATAGTCTGGCTTATCCCTAGCTCTAGAAGCCTTGAAATGACGCCTCTACAGTTCTTAGCATGGATAGATGCCACAATCAAGTGACCAGTCAAAGCGCCCCTCATGACCATTTTCGCCGTCTCTTCGTCACGTATTTCTCCTACAATAATGACATCAGGATGATGACGGAGAGAACTTTTCAGCAAATGTTCATACGAGATGCCAGCTGTTTCATTCACTTGAGTCTGAAGAAACGTGACTTCTTCAATTTCTACAGGATCTTCGACCGTTATCACCTGCTGCTTCTCTCCGTCCAGTCTATTTTTGACTAGATGATACATAGTCGTCGTCTTTCCAGAATCAACAGGTCCAGCAAACAGCAGCAGTCCGGACTTCGCATCAACAAGTTTTTTCAACACCTCCCATTCATATCTGAAAAACGCCCCTATTTCCTGTTGATTAGCGTCTTTTTGTTTCAACAGCCTGATTACGAGCGACTCCTGACTCTGGTAATTGCTGATTGTAGAGAACCGAAGATCAACTGCTTTTTCTTTAAGGTGAAATGTCATCGAACCACTTTGAGGTCGTCTTTTTTCACCAACGTCCATATTCGAGCGGTACTTAAAGTAGGAAATCAATCGGCTTCCTTCTTCTCTATCCAGGTAAAACTGTTTATCCATTTGACCGTTTAACCTAAAGTAGATATCATAATGTTTCTGTTCGGGTAAAATATGGATATCACTTGTGCGAAAAGAATCCGCCATTGTCAGTAAATGCTGTGCAAACACCTCAGTATCCAGTTAGCCACACTCCTTTCTACATTCATTTAACAGCTACTATATATATTGTGCTTCTATCTAAAAACTGACGAAAAAAACCTGTAAAAAACAGATTAATTTCTGCTTTTTACAGGTCTTACCGTAAATATTTAGTATTTTAAGTCTATTTTTTTTACATTTCCGCATTATGATAGACTTCACTGACATCATCATCATCTTCAAGAGCATCAATCATTTTCTCGAACAGCTCGGCTTTATCTTCAGGAACCGGAATAGTCGTTTGAGGAACCATTGTCAGTTCAGACTGATCCAGTTTAAATCCTGCTTCTTTTAAAGCATCTCTGACTGAAGCGTAATCGTGGCCATCTGTATAGATTTCAAAGACTTCATCAGACGTTTCAAGGTCTTCTCCACCTGCTTCCAGAACCTGCATCAGCATATCATCTTCACTCAAATCGAGACCTTCACGACTGATTGCGATATATCCCTTACGGTCAAACATATAGCTGACTGATCCTTTCTCACCAAGTGATCCGCCATTACGATCAAATCCAAGTCGAATGTTGGTACTTGAACGGTTCAGGTTATCCGTCAGCGCATAGACAAGCACTGCAATTCCGTTCGGTCCATATCCTTCATACAATACTTCTTTATAGTCTGCTCCCTGACCTGCATCTGTTGCACGTTTAATTGCTCGATCGATATTGTCATTAGGCATATTATTTGTTTTCGCCTTGTCAACTGCGAGACGCAGTGACGCATTCGTTTCAGGATCAGGGCCACCATCTTTTGCAGCTTGATAAATTTCTTTAGAGAGTTTCTGGAAAATCTTTCCTCTTTTTGCATCTTGTGCACCTTTACGATGCTGAATATTTTTCCACTTCGAATGTCCTGCCATCTAAATTCCTCTTTCCTGATCTTTTATGTCATAAGTCCTTAGTTATTATACCAAAAATACAGGTCGTTTCAAGGTTTTCCGGTTACGCTTTCACACTACCCTACTGCTTTGACGCGCGTAATATTCTCTCATGAAACTCGTTTACGCCTTTTCTTTCTCTTTGGATTAGTGGACAACAGGCCAATCACGATGCCTACTGCTGCGCCAGCCAAATCCAGCATGACATCTTCCATCAAAGCTGTACGGTTCGGATGGAATGATTGTCTCAGCTCATCAAATGAGGCATACCCAATTGAGAGCATTACTGCCAGGATAACTGTCAAGTAAGGATTGTTTACTCTATTTCTCAACCCTAAATACCAGAAGAGTCCCAAAAAGAAGAACGAGACGAAGTGAGCGCCTTTACGTATGAAGAATTCAATAAATCCTATGTATCCACTTGCATTGACACTTATCTCACTTCCCGCATACATGAACTCTACTCTTTCCAGCAACCCCCTTAACGGTTCATTTTCGAGCCACTGATGGAGTATAGGCTGTACTGTCTGATCCTGATAACTCATGGATGAACTATAGTAGAGAACCCCCATTACGACGAAAGCTAAGATTAAATAAATATTATCTGCGGTACTTACTTTATTTTTCATAATTTCACACCTTTTCAATCAATAGTCTTATTCTAACTTAAGTTACTTTATATAGAAAGAAAAAAACGATACAATTGAATTATTATATTAAGGGGGAGAAATAATGCAGAAACAATTAACATGGGATATGGACACGATTTTCAAAGGGGGAAGTGATTCCAAGGAGTTAAAAGACTTTATCGATGGAATAAAAGAAACCATTTCAGATGCAAAATCACTTATCAATCAGTGGTCACCAGAATCAGACAGGGACTCAACCGGAGACTTGATTGCTTTTCTAACTAAGCGGGAGACAGCCTTTGATTATTTGGGAGAAGCTTCAACATTTTCAAGAGGACTTCTGTCGGCAAATGTTAATGACTCTAAAGCGGCTAAGACAGTCAATCAGCTCAGCCAGCTCGGCAGTCAGCTAAGTGACGTTGAAACACAATTTATGAAGAAGTTAAAATCTATTCCTGATGAAAAATGGGATACGTTACTGACACACGACCAATTAAAAGCCAGTGCATTTAATCTGAACGAAAAAAGAGAAAAAGGGAAAAAACTGTTATCAGAAAATGAAGAACGCATCATTCAACAATTATCCTTAGACGGACTGGAAGGCTTCAATAATGTGTACCAGTCTCTGGTGAACAGCATTCGTATACCGTTTGAAAAAGATGGTGACGTAACCGCACTTTCAGCTGGT
Source organism: Alkalibacterium olivapovliticus (assembly GCF_003003275.1). GTDB lineage: Bacteria > Bacillota > Bacilli > Lactobacillales > Carnobacteriaceae_A > Alkalibacterium > Alkalibacterium olivapovliticum. Next base: position 13,074 of record NZ_PVTO01000015.1, on the reverse strand, counting down.
CAGGCTGCAAATAAATTGAGTGGTCATCCTGATCCGGCAGTCAGAGAGTCCTTACTGACGACCTGGGAAATGGCCTGGCAATCTAAAGCGCCTTTATTCGCAAATACCCTCAATCACTTAGCCGGATTCCGTTTACAGACTTATAAATTGAGAGACGAACCGGACTTTTTGACGCCAGCACTTGAGTACAACCGACTGCAAAAACAGACGCTTGACACAATGTGGAATACCATCACAAAAAACAAACCCAAGCTAGTCGACTTTTTAAATCGAAAAGCAGCTTTAATGCATAAAGACAAACTGGGTTGGGCTGATGTGACCGCTCCTTTGTCCCTAGGCGATTATGAACCTAAAGAGTATTCATTTGAAGAAGCTCAAGCCTTTGTTATTGAACACTTTGGATCATTCAGTGAAGATATGAAGGGCTTGGCACAAACGGCTTTCGATCAGGCATGGGTTGAAGCAGAAGACAGAGAAGGCAAACGTCCCGGCGCTTACTGCTCAAACCTGCCGAAGAGCAAGCAGTCACGTGTCTTTATGACATTTTCAGGTTCAGCAAACAATGTCTCTACACTGGCACATGAGCTCGGACATGCTTATCATAGTCATGTTATGCGAGATTTGCCGCACCTCAACCGCCGATATGCCATGAACGTGGCAGAAACAGCCTCAACTTTCTGTGAGATGGTTATCTCAAGTGCGACTGTTGATGCTGCCAATTCTGTGGAAGAAAAAATTGCTTTGCTGGACAGTAAGATTTCAAGAGCTGCCGTGATGTTCATGAATATTCACAGCCGTTATCTATTCGAAACACGTTTCTATGAACAGAGACAACACGGTCTGCTTGATGAGAACGAACTGTCTACCTTAATGGAAGAAGCTCAAAAAGAAGCATTTCAGGATTCTCTTGAATCGTATCACCCTATGTTCTGGGCAAGCAAACTTCACTTCCACATTACAGGAGTGCCGTTTTATAATTTCCCTTACACTTTCGGATTCCTGTTCAGCTTGGGCATATACTCTTATGCTAAAGGACAAAACAAGAACTTTGAATCAGACTATCGTAATTTGCTGAGAGACCCGGCCAGCATGACAACTGAAGATTTGGCTAAAAAACATTTGGATGTCGACCTGACTCAACCAGATTTCTGGCAGTCAGCTATCGATGAGATTTTGACAGATATCGATGAATACATGGCGTTAACAAGTAAGTTTATCTAATTACTCACTAATAGTTAAGAGTAAGACTAGCTGAGTTAAAAACAGAAGAGCAGACCTTTTAAAGGTACTGCCCTTCTGTTTTTTTCGCCTCTACTTTTATCTCCAAAACCTACTGCTAAAATGCCTCCCATATCACTGCTTAGATTATATTCATTGAACGATCACTAACTGATACGAATCAGGTTTACTACTTAACAGTAAAGAGCAGGTCCACTAATTCAGCGGCCTGCTCTTTTTTTACTTATCTATGTGGTCAAATTTTTACTTCGCTTATTAATATCTTCCATATCCTACTAGTCGTTGTGCCCAGTAACCATTGTTAATCCTTGTATGAGCTACGCCTGTACTAGACTGCGATCCGATAAACTGGCCGCCTCCAGTATAGATGCCGACATGAGTCACCCGTCCGCCTCCTTCTGAAAAGAAGACTAAGTCGCCCGGTTGTGGATTTGTCACTTTTTGAGCTGAAGCGTATTGTCCAGCGGCACTGCGTGGCAATGATTTGCCGACTTGTCTGAATACTAAAGATGTAAAACCGGAACAATCCAGTCCGCTAGGTGTACTTCCGCCGTAAAGGTAACGTGTACCTACTAAAGCATTAGCATGTGGAGCTAAACTTGACCAGGAAGTACCCGAACTTGGTGCTGGTGGCGGAGCTGGTGTAGGAGTCGGTTTAGGAGCAGCTGGTGCTGGCGTTGGTGAGGGTGCCGGCGTGCTGGCTTCTTCATTCGAATCGTTGGATTCATCATTAGATTCTGACGTGTTATCAGTGTTTGACGGTGCCGTATTAGCAGATTCATTAGATGAATTCCCGCTTTCACTGCGGTTTGAATCGTTGTTCGAACTCGGCTGAGAAACGGGTTCAGATTCAGGTGATTCACTTACTTCTTCTCTTTGAGATGAAGCCAACGTTACTTCTGCTTCTTGAGCTGCTTGTGCCTCTTCCTCTTCACGTGCGAGCTGTTCAACTCTTCTTTGTTCTTCTGCTTCACGCGCTGCTTGAGCCGCTTCTTCTCTGGCAACCAGTAATTGTCCCACAGCCTGTTCTGCTTCTGCTTTCTGAGCTAAGAAACGGTCGCGATCAGATTCGGCAGTTGCTCGCTGTGCTGCGATTTGTGCTACGAGAACTTCTTTTTCTAAACGCTGTTGTTCTAAATCTTCAGAGATGACTTCCAGTTCAGCTGCCAAAGCGTTCTGCTGAATGATGGTCTGTTCAGTTCGATCCTGTTTTTCGACTACTTCTGCTTTGTCTCTTACCTGTGCTTTAACTAACTTGCGGTTGGATGACACCAGACTTGATACAACATCGATACGTCCGATAACATCTGTCAGTGATTCAGCTTCAATAATAAATTCAATGTAGTTGACCGTCTGTCCATCAACTTGAATTTTTCTAGCCTGATCTTCCAGCTGTTCTGTTCTTTTTTCAATTATAAGTTCAAGCTCTGCAATTTCTTCCTGGAGCAAGTTCATTTCTGCGTGAGCAGCTTCCAGTCGACCAACCACTTCTGTAATAGTGTCTTCATTAGAGGTGATTTCTCTATCTAGTACAGTCAATTCTTCTTCAGCATTTTGTACTTCTGATTGTAGAGAACTGATTGTTTCTTCCAAATTATGTACTTTACTTTCAGTTTCTTCTATTAAACTTAAGTTATCATTGATCGCTTCATCATAATCATCTGCGAATACTTCAGGAGCAACTGCCAGACTTGTTAAGAGTAACGTGCTTGTCAGAGATGCAAGTAAAAATTTCTTGATCAAAAAAATTCCCTCCAGTAATGTAATTCAATTTATGTGAGTAATAGTTTGTTTGTTCATTAACTTAACTGAGTAGAGTATACCATTAAACTGAGAGGTATAAATTTCAAGTATATTAGACTTGCGTATCACTTACGCATCTCTAATATGACGAAACAGCTTGATAACTTGCAATTTGTAAGCAAAACCACTATAATTTCTATGATTCCATTAATCAGGAAAAGATTTTGTAACACAGTAATTAGGAGGACTAATCATGAGCGACTACCGCGTTTTGCTTTACTATAAATATGTTGAAATTGAAAATCCGGAAGAGTTTAGAGTGAATCATTTAAATTTATGTAATGAACTAGGCTTGAAAGGCCGTATTCTTGTGTCTGAAGAAGGCATGAACGGGACTGTTTCAGGCACCATTGAACAGACGGAATCTTATATGAAAGCCGTTAAATCAGATGAGCGCTTTGCTGATATGTTCTTTAAAATGGATCCTGCAGAAGGCCATGCTTTTAAAAAAATGCATGTCCGATACAGACCGGAAATTGTTTCTTTACAGTTAGGTAAAGATGATCTGGATCCGAATCAAATTACCGGCCAGTATCTGGAACCTGAAGAGTTCAAAGCTGCTTTAGAAGATGACAACACAATCGTCTTGGATGCTCGTAATGATTATGAATATGATCTGGGTCATTTCAGAGGAGCCGTCAGACCTGATATTCGTTCGTTCAGAGAATTGCCTGAATGGATCAAAGAGAACAAAGAGAAATTTATGAATAAACGCGTTGTTACCTATTGTACAGGAGGGGTCCGCTGTGAGAAATTCAGTGGATGGCTTCTGAAAGAAGGTTTTGAAGATGTCGCGCAACTCCATGGCGGTATTCATAACTATGGTACGCACCCAAAAACACAAGGCGAATTGTGGGATGGAAAAATGTATGTCTTTGACGAACGGATCAGCGTGGATATTAATCGTGTCGATAAGACGGTTATTTCAAAAGACTGGTTTGATGGTACTTTATGTGAGCGATATGTGAATTGTGCGAATCCGAAATGTAATCGTCAGATTATTACTTCCGAGGAAAATGAGCACACATACCTCAGAGGATGCACTCATGAGTGTCGTGTTTCTCCAGAGAATCGCTATGTTAAAGAGCACAACTTAAGTCAGGAAGACGTGTCTGACCGTTTGGCTTTAATTGGGGAAACATTACCTGAGACCGTATAGACTTTAACCTTTGCGAGATTGGACTACCCATTTTCGCAGAGGATTTTTTCTGTATAACACCGGTTAACATTTCTGTCACAGTCCTTCTATTTTATAGTCGTTTAAATACCGATTCGTTTTAATTCCATTGAGGTTTTGCTATAATATAGCCAGTCACAGTAAATAAACTTATTTAATAAGGAGTTCATAATGAAACGATCTGAAGTAAAAGAATCCAGACAAACAGAAGAAACGAATGAACCCTCGATTTTTTCATCGTTCGTTTATTATTTCGATATTTTTTATAGAGTTATTAAAGCATTAGTCATCATGATAGTTGTCGTCCTGTTAGTAGGAGGATCTTTGGGTGCAGGAACTGCACTTGGGTATTTTGTTTCTCTAGTTAACGGGAGTGAAATCCCCGAACCTGAAATGATGGTAGAGCAGATTTACGATTATAATCAGACTTCTACCATGTATTATGAAAGCGGCGAAGTCATCAGTGATTTAAGAGCTGATTTAATGCGGACCCCTGTCGGATTAGAAGACATGTCATCAAATGTTATAAACGCTATTGTCGCGACAGAAGACGAGTACTTTTTCGATCATGATGGAATTGTTCCGAAAGCCATTGCCCGTGCCCTCGTACAGGATATTACTGAATCCGGTGCGTCAACTGGTGGATCGACACTGACTCAACAGCTGATAAAACAGCAGATCATCGGCGGGGAGGTTTCTCATGAGCGTAAAGCAAACGAGATACTGCTGGCCATGCGTATTGAGAACTATATGGAAAAAGACGACATTTTAGAAGCATACCTCAACGTGTCCCCTTTCGGCCGTAACAATAAAGGTCAAAATATTGCCGGTGTCGAAGAAGCTGCACAGGGTATTTTTGGCGTATCAGCTGCTGAGATTACTTTACCTCAGGCAGCATTCATTGCAGGATTGCCACAGCGTCCAAACATTTTTAGTCCTTACACAAATTCTGGTGAAGTTAAAGAAAATCACGACCTCGGACTTAGTCGGATGCGTGAAGTACTGTTTAGAATGTACCGTGAAGATATGATTACATTTGAAGAGTACCAGGAAGCGAGTGAGTATGATTTACCTCAAGACTTCCTGAACCGCGAAGAAATCGATTACGAAGATATCTCATTTGTATACGATCAAGGTGAATATGAAGCGAGACGAATACTTGTGAGACAAGCCATGGAAGAAGACGGCATCACGAATGAAGATCTTGAAGAAAATCCTGATCTTGTTAGTGAATATGAAGAAGAAGTCCGCTTTACCATTCGTAACAGAGGGTATCAGATTCATACCACTATCGACCGTGAAGTGCATCGCGTTCTAGAAGAAACGGTTAGAGAATATCAGGACCAGTTGGGACAGGAACGCTCTTTCAACTGGGAAGATGCAGATGGAAATACTCAAACTACTACACTACCCGTCCAATACGCGGGATCATTAATTGATAACGAAACTGGCCGCATAATTGGATTTATTGGCGGTCGCGACTACGGACTCAGCCAATTTAATAATGCATTCCAGATGAACCGCAGTCCTGGATCTGCAATCAAACCTTTAGCCGTTTATGGTCCTGCGATTGATGCGGGTATTCTTACTCCGGCATCGATCATTCCGGACACTGAAGCCGAAGTGCGTGACGTTTACGATCCAGCCATTGGTGACTGGACTTATTATACGCCGACCAACGTTGGTGCTACTACTAACGAATGGATTACTGCTAGACAATCATTAGTAGAATCAAAAAACATTGCTGCATTTAAAATACATTCAGCTTTACAGCAGGAAGAAACGGATCTTCAAGGCTATATCAGACGTATGGGAATCAGTGAAGATGATTTTTCTGATGCAGAGATAGATTACCCTTCCTTTTCAATTGGCGGTACAGATGGACCAGCACCAGTTGGACTAGTCAGTGCTTTTTCTACAATAGGGAATAACGGACAGCATGCAGAAGCTTACATGATTGAACGGATTGAAGACAGTAATGGTGAGGTCGTTTATCAACATGAAGTTGAACAAACTGAAGTATGGAGTCCTCAAACAAATTATCTTCTGTTAGACATGCTCCGTGGTGTTCACACAGAGGGAACTGCTGAAGGCACGATCGATCTTCTGAACTTTGAATCTGACTGGGTCTCGAAAACCGGTACAACTCAAGACCGAAATGATGTCTGGTACCTCGCGAGTACTCCTAAAGTATCTTTCGGTACCTGGATGGGCTATGGGACCAATGAAATTTCTCTTGGAGATGATTTCGGACTTCATCCTAGTCGAAGAAACCGTGACATGTGGGCCAGAATTATGAATGCCGTACATGCAGTAAATCCGGATATATTAGGTGTTGGAGAAACGCACTCACGACCAGATGGCGTTACTGAAGATTCAGTTATTGTCGATACTGGTATGAAATCAGGTGAAGTGGAAACACCTGATGGCGACTCATTCAACTACTCCGGCAACACTCATACTGAACTGTTCAAATCGGATAATGTACCGGGAACAACGACTTATGATTTTGCAATCGGTGCTACTGATGAAGAATTGGAAGAATTCTGGAGCAGTTATACATCTTCAGCATCTGATGAAGATAACGAAGATGATGACAGTGAAGAACCTGATGACGACGAGGAATCGGAGGACGAAGATACCTCCGACCCGGAGCCTGAGGCGGATCTAGAACCGGAGCCTGAACCAGAGCCCGAACCGGATCCAGAACCAGAACCAGAGCCAGAGCCCGAACCGGATCCAGAACCTGAACCAGAACCAGAGCCTGAACCTGAACCTGAACCAGAACCTGAACCTGAGCCAGATCCCGAAGATGATGACACTTCTGATGAAGAGGAGCCTTCCAACGGAAATGGCTCTTCTTCGCCTAATGGGAACGGAAACGGAAATGGAAATGGCGACTCTGACGATGATGATGAAACAGAAGATGATGATGATTAACCATACGCGCTAGAACAGAACAAAAGCTCTCTACCTTGGAAATGGGTAGAGAGCTTTTTGGATTAGAGGTGAAAAAGAGGAGCATTCCAATCGAATGCCCCTCCATCTTTATTATTTAGTTGTTCCCTTATTTTCAATGTGATATGGTAATTTGACCGTTTTTTCATCAGTTTCTTCTTTGTTCATCAATTTAGTCAGTAGTCGCATCGCTACGGCACCAATGTCATACAAAGGTTGAACAACTGTAGTCAGCTGAGGACGGGTCATTGCTGTAAGTTTAGAATTGTTCGAAGTTACGATTTCAAAGTCTTCAGGAATGGAGACTCCTCTATCTAAAGCAGCATTTAATACCCCTACAGCTAACTCATCATCAGCCAGTACTACAGAAGTCGCCCCTGCTTTAACCAGCTGCTCATAAACAGCTTCTCCTACTTTATAGGTATACTCTGACTGTAACACCAGATCTTCATTGTATTCAATAGATGCTTCTTCTAAAGCAGCTTTATAGCCATTCATTCGGTAAACCCCATTAATAGGTTCTTCATGACTTTCAGACACGAAGGCTATTTTTTTATGGCCATTATTTATCAGTAACTCAACACTGTCTTTAGTAGCCAGCTCATAGTCGATATTCACGCTGCCGACTTGTTCGTCCGGGTCAACAGTTCCTGCTAAAACCACCGGTGTGCGGGAACGAGAAAATTCTGCTCTCAACTCTTCAGTAATTTTATTTCCCATAAAAATGACGCCGTCAACTTGTTTTGCAAGTAACGTATTCAATACCTGAACTTCTTTCTGTTCGTTCTCATCTGAGTTGGCTAGAATGATATTATACTTGTACATAGTAGCAATATCATCAATCCCTCTTGCTAAGGACGAAAAGTATAAATTGGTGACATCGGGAATAATAACACCTACTGTAGTCGTTTTCTTGCTGGCTAGTCCACGAGCAACTGCATTAGGACGATAATCCAGTCGATCAATTACGTCAAGGACTTTCTTTCTTGTTGTCGGTTTCACGTTAGGGTTACCGTTCACCACGCGTGAGACTGTAGCCATTGAGACCCCTGCTTCACGTGCGACATCATATATAGTAATTGTTTGCTTATCCATTTAAATATCTCCTTTAGTCATTGTAGCCCTCTTTATGAGAGCGCATACTTCTCATAATAGAGTAACAAGAAATGAAACCAATTTCAATCATTAACGTGTATTTTCATGAAATTTTCTAAAACTCTTTTCAGAAAAGGCTTTCTTATTACCTATTCTATCATTTTCTGTCTTTAAAGAGAAGTTTTTGGTAAACTAAATGAATAGTTTATCATTTTAAAGGTAGGGTGAAGTATGAAACCAATAGAACAACTAACCAAACATATGACTGAACAGGACCTTTCTTTTATATATATCGACAATCCGTTTACCATCAATTATTTAACTGGGTATTTAAGTAATCCGCATGAACGTGTTCTCGCACTTCTTCTTACGGGAAGTAAATCAGCTTTAATTGTTCCAAAGCTCGAAGAACAGGATGCGAAGCATGGAGCGGCTGTGGATATGGTCTTTAGTTACAGTGACCATGAAAATGCTTTTGAAAAAATAGGTTCTTTCATATCCGACACTCCTGGCGTAATAAAAAATATTGGGATTGAAACAGATTACCTTATTATTGACCGATATAATCAGTTGAAAGAGCTCTTCCCTGAAGCTGAGTTTACATCGATTACATCACCTATTCAAGATATGAAAGTAATCAAATCAACTGATGAAATCACTCTAATGAAAGAAGCCGGAAAATTTGCTGATATTGCTTTGAAAGTGGGTATAAATGCACTGAAAACGGGCATAACAGAAGAAGAAGTAGTTGCGCTGATCGAATATGAACTAAAAAAATCAGGCATTAAAGAGATGAGTTTTGACACTATGGTTTTATTCGGAGATCATGCGGCCAGCCCACATGGTACGCCTGGTAAACGACAACTCAACCCTCATGAACTGGTTTTATTTGATTTAGGTGTCGTTTATAACGGCTATACAAGTGATGTTTCCAGAACAGTTGCATATGGGGAAGTCAGCTCTGAACTAGAAAAGTTGTATACTATTGTTCTAAACGCACAGAAAACGGCACAGTCAGCAGTAAAAGCAGGAATGACAACGGGGGAAATAGACGCTGTCGCTCGAGACATCATCTCAGAAGCCGGATATGGAGAAGCTTTTACACATCGTTTAGGTCATGGTTTAGGACAATCAGTTCATGAATATCCTAATATTGCACCGGGTACTGACTTACTGATCAGAGAATACATGTGTTTTTCGATTGAACCAGGTATTTATCTGGATAATATAGCCGGTATTCGGATAGAAGACTGTATCGTTGTAACTGATTCGGGAGCTGAGTCATTTACACAGACAACCAAAGATTTGATCGTAGTTCCTGTTAAATAATAAGAGCCGTATAAAAAACCTTATCGAGTCATTTCAGCCAGTAGTATCGATCACTTACTACAATGGATGGACTCTGATAAGGTTTTTTAATAGAAAAAATCTTCTTTCTCAAGCTGCTTTTCTTTTGATTTCTGCATTACCGTTAGCGTCCCATCCGTTTCTAATATGACTGCCGCTATTTCATCCAGCGAAACATATCCACCTTTACGAATGGCCTGCATGATTTCAATTTTTGTGATCCGCTCTTTTTTCATTTTGGTTTCGTCATAATCATCTCTGTAATAAATCAGTGAGGGTTTTGATTTCAACAAGGAGCGCACTTTGCTGGACCGGACAGATAACCAAGTCGAAAGGTACTGCAAAAAGACTAGCAAACAAAAGGCTATAATGCCCTCCCACAGCAATGTTTCATGATTCACTATGATGTGTTAGCCAGTACCGAACCGAGTGCAACTGTTACGATAAAATCGAACGCGTTCATCTTGGATAAGGTTCGTTTCCCTGATAATCTTAAGACGAACACTATAAAGGCATAGCTTCCGCCCCCACCCCCTATCATTCTAATAAACGTATTGACTGTCATCCTGTTCACTTCTTTCTTGATCCTATTCTTTAATACTTTTATGACTTAACAGGTCTTTAGCACCTTATCTACACTTTTTAAGATAGCAGTACTATTTCTAATCATTATCTACTTCTATGGTGTCTGTCGATCCGTTTTCAGCAGCGTTTAAAAGCATGGCAGCATATTCCTGGAATTTATTGGATGAGGTTGTTGCACCGGAAACTGTATCGATTTGTCCAGCATCCTGGGAAGTGACCAATTGATTATTGAGTTCTTCAACGTATTCCTGCGGACCAACACCTGTCTGCTCTGCCATTGCCTCCTGGTACTCTTGGTCCTCAGTTTTAACAGCTCCTTCTTCGTTGTATTCGTTATAATCAGAAGTAACGATTTCGCCGTCTTCTACATCGATAGTGAATACTGCTCTCCATCCATTATCGTCATAGTTCGCTTCGACAAGTTCATATGTTCCATTTTCAAACGTCCCGTGTCTCACATCTACCTGAGTGGTACCATTTTCTCCTGCCCGTCTTCTCCGCATGCAGACAGTATCAAACCAGATACTGATAAAACAAATAATCCACTTATAACTTTCATCGTCTTGTTCCTTTCCACATGAATTTTGAGTAATGGTCAAATGAAATGAATAAAAGGATGCGAGGTAATCGCATCCTTTTATGTAAATCTCATATACTCACCAAATTAATACTGGCTGTTTCCGTCTTTATTCATTGTACGTGGTGATCCTTCAGGTAATGAATGATCATCTTGAGATACTTTTTTTCCTTCTTTTGCGGCATCATCTAAAGATTCTTTAGCCTCTTCCGCCGCATTTTTGGTTATCTTTTTATCTCTTTCCACACCGTCTTTCAATGCATCTTTCAAACCTTCTGCTGTATCTTTAGCTTCCTGTTTGATTTTGTTAAGATTCTCTTCTGTATCTCCGTCAGAACCCACTTGATTTGTTAACTGTTCATAAGTTGCTGAAGCATTATCCAGATACTCAGAACCAGCTTTTTCCACAGTGCCTTTTAATTTTGTTCCTTTATCTTTAACAATAGACATATACTCTTTAGCCTGCTGCTTAGTCTTGTCGGCTTGTCCAGCTATATCTTCACGCATATCCTTACCTGATTTAGGTGCCAATAATAAGGCCGTCAAACCCGCTACTGCTGCTCCTACGAATGTGCCCAATACAAAGCTTTCAAGATTTTCATGTTTGTTATGTTTATACATACTAACAACTCTCTCCTTTTGTTATCGATTTGCATTCTCTGTTATCCTCTTACTTTTGAACCAACTTTTTTGGCAATCCCTATTGAGGCGCCTTTTTTTGAAGCGCTAGCCAAATGTGACGTCAAGTTGCGTGTTGAATCATTTAAACTTGATACAGATTCTCCCAGGTCCCCGACTGCTTGGAACAATGGATCTGTTAGTCCTAGCTTGCCATTCACATCATCTAAAGTTGTGTTGGATTTATTTAATAATCCTTCAACCTCGATAAGTAAATGATCAGCGTCTTTGGTAATCGTATTTAGACTTTTGTTTGCTTCTTCCACCGTAGTGTTAAGCTCAGTAACGACACTTGCTACTTTGAATAATACATAACAAAGGCCTAATACTAGTACTGCAAATGCTCCTGCTGCTATTAATGCTGCTATTTCTCCACCTGTCATAATAATCCCTCTTTCTTCTTTTCTGTATACCATAAGATTACCACTACACTGTAAACGAATGCAAACATGACGCCCTTTTTAACACTATAAACTTAAAATTGAATCTTTGAAAAAAACTGGTAGAATAGTGATAGACTACTTGTTTTAATCGATTGACAGGAAAGAAAGGAAATGACTATGTATTTTTCAGCTGAAGACTCACCGACTACCCCTGAAGAACAATTAGGATTTTTTATAGAATTCTGGCGGGGGATTGACTGGCGGGCAATTGCCAGTTCACTTATTGTGCTGCTTATGCAGATCGCTTTGGCCCTCATTATCTTTTTTATTCTTAAAAAAGTAGGCCACTATGCCATTGAAATGGTGTTCAAGCGTTACATGAAAGAGAAGAAAACAGTACCAAACCGTTTAAATACACTCTACAAATTGAGCAAGAACAGTTATCATGCGATTCTGTACTTTTTCCTGGTTTACACTATATTGGAACTGCTCGGGGTACCGGTCGGCACCTTGGTCGCCAGTGCCGGTGTAGTTGGTCTTGCACTCTCGTTAGGTGCTCAGGGATTTGTATCTGATATTGTCAACGGCTTTATGATTCTTCTGGAGAAACAAATCGATGTGGGAGATGTTGTCGAATTGAGTGGTGTTTTGGGGACAGTTGAAGATGTCAATCTGAAAACGACAAAAGTGAAAGATTTTGACGGAACTACTCACTTTATTCCAAATCGCTCAATCACAGTTATCAGTAACCGTTCCAGAGGAGATATGAGGGTCATGCTCCATATCCGCTTATTCCCGCAGACGGATCTGCATTCAGTCCGATCAGTAATGGAACGGATTAATCAGGAATGGATTCCAAAATGCGATGAAATAACGATCCAACCCAAAGAAATTGCTTTTGTACCCATTGGTTCAGGTCAAATAGCTGCACAAGTCATTATGTACTCTAAATCCGGAACCGAATTTGGCATGCAGAACTTGTTCTATGAAAAATATGTGGATGCATTGAGAGAAGCTGGCATCGACTTGCCAAAAATCAATCTTGATATTCAAAATCCTTAAATCAATAAAGATAAACCCGTTAAAGCAGCAATTATGCTTTAACGGGTTTATCTTTATTGCTTAATCGTTTCTTTTGGTTCTACGTCAACTGACGTTGGTGAAGAATAATAATCAATAAATATGAGAGTAAATACCAAGGGTGCCTAGGCTGTCTTGGTATTTACTTTTTT
>NZ_PVTO01000014.1 GCF_003003275.1 Alkalibacterium olivapovliticus | reverse complement strand
AGTATAAGGGAATCTACAGGCCTTTTTCTATTGAAATACAAAAAAGGTGCCAGTAAGTTCCAAAGGAACTCACCAACACCAAATATTATAGAACCAATAAACGTCTTTGTGTAACACTATACAATTTGTGTCATAATATTGACAGCTTATCTTAATTATTAACTATCTAAAACTGCTATAACTAATTCTACAGATTACTCCTGAAGCAGCGTCGATCCTTTTTTAGCATACCCTTCCACTGCGTACACTTTGTTCTCTTCATCAAATAACTGGCGTTCCAGAAGAGTGAACTGACGCAGTTCCACTAGCCAGTCTCCACGCTCTACGGGAATACTTAACTGGTAGGGAACCATCTGTTTTTTCATTTCTTTTTCAATGGCCTCTCTAAGAATCTCAATATCATCATCTTTTCTAGCTGAAATCGTCACGTTCGGATAAAGAGTTGAACGAATGGAGCCTTCAATCAGATCTTTCTTATTATAAACTGTCAGCATTGGAATCAGGTTCATACCGAGTTCTTCCACCAGTTCCATAACAGTTTCTTCATGTACTTTAATATTTTCGGCTGACGCATCAACGACGTGGAGCAGCATATCGACGTGCTTCGATTCTTCAAGTGTAGACTTGAATGCTTCAATCAGCTGGGTCGGCAACTCCTGAATAAATCCAACGGTATCTGTCAGGGTAATCTGCATACCAGAAGGCAGCTCACATTTTCGTGTCAACGGATCCAGAGTGGCAAAAAGCTGATCCTTCTCGTATGTTTCAGAATTAGTCAGCTGATTAAGCAGTGTGGATTTTCCAGCATTAGTATAGCCTATCAGTCCTATTTGAAATACATTACTGTTTTTACGCTGCTCACGACTACGTTCACGGTGAGCTGCAATTTTTTTCAGTTCTTTTCTGATTTCAGTCATCTGACGCTGAATATGACGGCGATCTGTTTCCAGTTTCGTTTCACCTGGCCCACGCGTTCCGATACCTGCACCCAGTCGGGACATGTTCTCCCCCTGACCTGCGAGTCGAGGTAGAATGTAAGACAACTGAGCCAGTTGCACCTGTAGTGTTCCTTCTTTACTCTGGGCTCTTAGAGCAAAGATGTCCAAGATAACCTGAATGCGGTCAATTACTTTGGCCTCGATCAGTTCCTGGATATTGCGCACATGACTTGGAGACAGTTCCTGGTTAAACACGATCGTCTGGGCATCGAGTTCTTCCGCCAAATTCTTCAATTCAGTTACTTTCCCTTTTCCTATTACTGTTTTATGGTCTATACGCTCTCTCTTCTGTGATAAACGGGCAACCACTTTTCCACCAGCATTTTCGACCAGCTGTTCCAACTCATCAAATGAGTAACGGAAGGCATCTTCTTCGTTCTGTTTCTCTATTCCAACAATAATAACTTTTTCATATGTTTTATCTTGTTCCATTTAATCACATCCTATATGGTCTTTTACGTTTTGTTTTACTGTTATGATCGAATCAGGATCGCTGATCAAATCTGCCCAGACGTCCACTTCGAAACGATTTCTGAACCAGGTCAACTGGCGCTTTGCGTAATTTCTGGAGTGCTGCTTGACAGCCTCGACAGCACCTTCCAGCTCTTCTTTACCTTTAAAGTAAAAGGAGAACTCCTTATACCCGATACCCTTTAGGCTTTGTGCATCTTCCGGCACTCTACTCAGTAATGCTTCAACTTCTTCCAGTAGTCCTGATGCGACCATTAAATCTACACGCTGATTGATCCGCTCGTACAACACAGGCCTTTCAGTCGTCAGTCCGATGACTAAGGCATCATAAACTGGTTCTTTCAGCTTTTCTGATTGATAATGGGAGAATGGCTCTCCCGTTTCGTGAATCACTTCAAGCGCTCTGATGACACGACGCACATTATTAGGGTGAATAGATTCCGCTGCTTTTGAATCTTTTTCTTTCAGTAGAGAGTGCAGATAGTCTTTTCCTTTCAGTTCTACCAGTTCATCCATCTTCTGACGGAAGTTCGCGTTAGGTTGAGCTTTTCCGCCGTGACTGATGTCAAATAACAGCGACTCAATATAAAGACCTGTGCCTCCTACTATGATAGGAATCTTACCATTTTCAGTGATTTCTTTTATTTTTGAACCGGCATCTTTTTTGAAATCAGATACCGTATAGGGTTCTTCAGGGTCTTTTATATCGATCAAATGATGAATAACCCCTTCGGCTTCTTTTTCAGTTACTTTAGCCGTACCGATATCTAATCCTTTATATACCTGCATTGAATCACCGTTAATGATTTCTCCATCAAATGTTCGGGCAAGCTCTAAACTCAACTGGGTCTTCCCAACTGCAGTCGGTCCAACAATGACAATAATCTTTTCTTTCACATTAATCCTCCAGATACTATGGTCTATTAAGTATAGCATATATAAATAGGGTATATAAAATGAAGCGTTACCTCAATTAGGAATGCATTCAGGTAAAGTGCACGTGCATACGTTGAGTTTAGCTTAGTAATCAGACCTGAACTTTACATGCAAACTAATAAGTGCACTTCAGGGTATGAAAAAGCAGCTAAACTTAACTCAATTCTGATTCAATAAAGTTCAGCTATGTAGTTAAGGGCTGAACTAGATTAATTTGCAAAGATATGTCGTTCAGCTCTCAATTCATTTATGGAACGACACCCTATGGTCTAGTTGTCGTAAAATCTGGCACAAGTAGATTAACATGAAAAAACACCTTATCAGTTAAAAAGTTTAAATGAAAAACTTTTCGCTGATACGGTGTTTTGATTTTCTTAAGCTTTTACATAGTCGCGGCAAGCCTCTGCACAGGTGAAACAAGCTCTGGCACATTCCTGACAGTGGTCATGCTTGTGCTGTTCGCATTCTTTACCACAAGCCTGACAGATCGTTCCACATAAGGAAACAAGGTCGTTTCGCAGTGATCCTTCTCTTCCGCTGAATGACAAGACCATCTGGCAGATATCCGCACACTCTCTGTCCAGACGAATGCATTCCCTCATCATGTCGATCTCGTCTTCCTTCAAGCACGAATCAAAGCAGTTGTTACACGCCTGCATACAATCATATGCAGCATCCATCACTTTCCTTAAATTAGCTTCCATTATTCTTCCTCCTCGTATTGGTTCTCTATTCTTAGTATACGAGGAAAAAACAGCTGGTATCAAGCGATAGCCATCCTTCTAAAGACGCTTCTTAAGCTTTCAGTTAATCCTCAAGTAAAGCCAGAACCTCATCTGTCGAAAGGCTGCTAAGGGACTGTTCATTTCCTTTAGTAATGACTGAATCGATCAGTTCACGTTTCTTCTCCTGAAGATCATTGATGCGCTCTTCAATTGTTCCTGTCGTGATGAAACGAATGACCTGTACGGATTTCTTCTGACCAAATCGGTGTACGCGGTCGGCAGCCTGATCTTCGATTGCCGGATTCCACCAGGAGTCATACAAGATAACCGTGTCTCCACCCGTGAGATTGAGCCCAGTTCCACCTGCTTTCAGTGAAATCAGGAAGAGGTCTTTCTCGCCCGTATTAAAACGAGTTGTCAAGTGCAAGCGGTCTTCATTTTTAGTCTGACCATCGAGATAGTGATAATCTATATCGATCGCATCCAGACGATCGCGAATCAGTCTCAGCATCGAAGTGAATTGTGAGAACAAGACAACACGCTTGCCGTTTGCCCGTGCTTCTTCAAGGTATTCCATCAATCGTTCCAGTTTGGATGACGCCCCTTCAAAGTCTGGCATGACCAGTCTCGGATCACAACAGATTTGTCTCAGTCGTGTCATACCAGCCAATACTTTTATGCGGTTGGCATTCAGCGCATCCGTATCAATCAGCGTCTTAATTTCCTGTCTGATCGCTGCATGCTGAGTCTGATACAAGCGTTTCTGATTATCTGATAATTCAATGTATTCTGTGGTTTCCGTTTTTTCGGGCAGATCCTGCAGAACATCTCGTTTCAGTCGTCTTAAAATGAACGGTTTGATTTTAGCTGATATCCGTTCCTGATCCATGGCCTGGAAGGCTTTTCTATTTTTAAACAAGCCCGGTTGAATAATAGAGAACAGGGACCACAATTCCCCTAAATGATTCTCGATCGGCGTGCCTGATAAGGCGATTTTTGTTTCAGCTTTTAATTTTTTGACCGATTGAGTGGTTTTAGCAGCACTGTTTTTAACTGTTTGGGACTCATCCAAAATGATTGATTCAAAGACCTGATCATCGTATAAGTCAGAGTCACGTTGAACAAGTGGATAACTGGTGATCCAAATTCTTATATCATTATCCAGAGCTTCCTGTTTCTTCAACTCACGCTCTTCTTTTGTCCCCGAAATAATGATTGTTTTGGTATCAGGTGCAAAATTATGCCACTCGTGCTGCCAATTATATACAACACTTGACGGGCAGATGATCAGGAATCGACCGTCTTTTTCTTCCAGTTTCGACTGTAGGAAGGCGATCGTCTGAACCGTTTTCCCCAGTCCCATGTCGTCCGCCAGCACACCGCCAAATCCGTAATGATCCAGGCTTTTCATCCATTTAAAACCAGTAACCTGATAAGGGCGCATGTTCGCTTTCAGCCCTTTAGGCAGTTCAAAGTCGAGTGTCTCAGGACTTAACAGTTGTTCAACAAGTGATTTAAATCGTTTCCCTCTACTGATTGTTTCTTCGTCCAAAGCTGACAAGCCCTGGAAGACGGAAACAGTCATGTCACTTTCAAATTCATCATCTTCAATATCCAGAGATTCTTTTGCACGCTTCATCGCCTGGAAGGAAGGATCTTTCAAGTTGACCAGTTGACCGCTCGACAACTTGTAAAACGGCTGATTTTTTTCCAGTTCCTTCAGTAAAGCTTGCAGTTCATTGGAAGGAATATCTTCAGTTTCAAAGCTGATATCCAGCAAATTAGACGATTCACGGAGCTCCATTGTGACCCGAGGCTGACGCTTAGGACTGTAAATCAATCGACGGGCTGACTGTGAGAGGAATACTTCCATCGTGTCAGCTAGTTCCGGTAGCGCATCATATAAGAAAGCACTAATCGTATCGGTTTCTGTCAATCGCCACATAGTCTGTTGACGGGCAACTGACGGAATATGAGTATACAGTAAATTTAAGACATCGGATTCCTTTTTCCATTCGCGAATCAGAATACTCTCTTCTTTTAGAGATTCCAGTTCTTCCAGCGGATAAAGGGTCGTCTGACCATATGAGAAGGTCGGTCTGATCAGCAGTGATTGACCTTCCGTATCAATATAGAGCTGGGGTTCAAACGGTGCCTGATAAATCAATTGCTTGACCGCATCATCCATATCTACTTTTATGACTTCGGTGAGTTGCGATAATGTAACAGATAAAAAAGTTTCAATTTCTGTTTTCCGCATAACTAAAGTATACGATCCAGATGTTTTTAATCCTTCGAAAATGCTCTGAATCAACTCAAAAGTAGGTGACGATAATAAATAGAATACCTTCTTATATTCCAGCATTTTACCTTTTGCATGAAAATGAAAATCTTCAACAGTGATAGAAGTGTCAGACAATGAAAAATGGAATAAATTTTCTTTCTTCTCGAAAGCAAAGGACAGATCGAGATCGCTTATCCCTTGCTTCACTCGAAGCGTGTCGCCTCTTTCAATTTGAGTCAACTGTCTAGGGGGTCTGCCGAAACGGACAAAGGCACCCATTGTTTTTTCAAGCAGCTGAATAACTTCTTTAATGTAAAGTGCCGGTATCGTATAACTTTCCCGGTTCGTTAACTGATTATCATAGCCAATGGGCAGTAAAGAAGACACGATATCTTGAATGTCCTTCAGTTTTTCAAAGACATACCGGTCTTCCGCCATTAACGCATACTCTTTAGAGTCGAAGGTAAAGTTCTTTCCGAATTCAATCGGCTCGCCGTTTATAACGTCATCGATCACTTTGGACGTATTTTTTACAATGTACAGGTAATCTTTCCCAATTTTAAGAAACAACTCGTACAAAGGACTGTTTGCAGTGCCACTTACATTTAAAATATACTCCACATAAACAGGCTGCTTGTATAAGGAGTCCGTTTGTCTGGCAATTTCCTGTTTGGACAAATGCAGCAGTTCTGTGATCGCTTTTTCACTTTTTTTATAAGAAAACATAGGTTGTAATTTACCTGATGGTGTTGCCTGATTTTTATCAGTCAGGTCATCAGCATCCAAATCATTCAAATAAAACATGGCACCTACAACATGTTTGCAGGCTCCTGAGTTTTTTTCAAATGCTTTACAGGTACAGTGGTACTTTCTGGCAACTCCATTAGGATAAAAACGCAGATGAACGGTTTCTAATTGACGGTCTTCGACTGAAAACTGAACAGTATGATTTTTAGTATCAACATTCAAATTACCGACTTCTCTATTTTTGTATACTTCCTTCCCCTGCAAAAAGGTCGAGTAGTTACTGGCTAAAGAAGTGATCGTCATTTCTGGAAATGCTTGTTTCTTCATATTATCAGTCATCCTTTTTCAACTATAGTCGTATGTGCATTCATTTTATTGCTTACCTAAAAAGTTCATCTATTAAGTATACCAAACTTTTTGGGTTTATTGGACTAATATAATAAAATGAGTGCTATAATTAAACAAAATCTTGTTAGATTACCTAAATTTGTTCCTATTTAGTCTTTATTTTATACTTTATCATCCCTATAAAGGAGGCCCTATGAAAAAGAAAATAATCAAACCTTCACTACCTGCTGATCTGAAAGTAGTCACTTTCGATGAGGTCTTTGACCCGGAAGACCCCTACATCGAGGACGTGGAAATCGCCGATTGTATTGTAACTCTGGAAGATGTAAGGCTGGTCGAATTTAAATCGGTCAGATTCAATCGTGTTCAGTTTGACACTTTACGAATTGAAAATGCCTATTTCAGAGAAGTGGAATTTATAAAATGTGAATGTATCAATGCTGAACTGACTGAGACGACTTTGAAACACGTCTGGTTCAGACAGTGCCGCATGAATGGATTACTTTTAAGTGACAGCTTTATGGAACACGTCACTTTTGAGGATTGTATGATGCAATTATCAAGTATTGGTTTCACAAAATTTAAATCAGTTTTATTTGCCCAATGCAAATTGTTAGAAGCTGACTTTCTGGAATGTCAGTTAAAGCAGACTTTTTTTGAACGAAATGATATGGATAGAACAAAATTCAGCCAAACCTCTCTTAGAGGAATAGACTTAAGTACGTCAGAATTTGATACGCTTCAAATTAGCATGGAAGATGTAAAAGGCGCCGTCGTCAATCAGACGCAGGCTTTAGGATTCTTGGATCTACTTGATTTGACCATTAAAGACACTTAAAAAAAGAGAGTAGACTTATTCAGCAGAACACTGCCGTTAGAGTCTACTCTCTTTGTATTAGTCCTTAGTTAGGGTTAATGTGTTAAAGTCAGCATAACCGGGCGATTCCTGCTCAGAAACAGCATAAACGCCCATTGTGCAGCCAACAAATCCGCCTGCAACTTTAGTGCTTAAATAGTGGACATCTATCTCTTCTGCTACTGTAACTGTTTTATCAGATGATTCAACTACTGCTTTCACAGTCTGTCCTTCACCTTTCAGAGATAAGATAAACGCGTGACCAGCCACTTCTTGTGAGCCAACGACTGTTTCTACTCCATCTATCAAAGTAATGAATTGAGCCACTTTAGCTCCATTTTCTGTTGTAATGACTAAACGAATCGAATAACGGTCATTTTGAATAACAACCAATCCTGCTTCTTCCTTCTCTTTCAGCGCTTCTTCCATATCTACACTTAAAGTAAAGTCCATTGATGTCTGTCTCAACCCAATATAACTTGGAGACTTCATGTCAGAAATCGTCACAGCTGTCGGGTGCAATCTTAACCAGTCTTTACGGCTTTTTCTGTCATAATTTTTCCAGTCAGGATTACGCAAGTAAAGGAATCCTGAGTCTGATTCAGCCAACTTGAAGGCTTCTCTTGATTCAATTGGTACTAGAGGCAAGTCATGTTCCTGTTCATCAAGCAGACGACCTTCTCCGGGATTAATGACTGGCCATCCATCCTCCCATTCTACTTTAGCAAGAAACGTCTCTCTTCCTAAATTATCAAACCCATTGAACTGACGGCTGGCCAGACAAGTCAGATACCATTTCCCATCAGGTGTTTCAACTAAATCTCCGTGTCCGACATTATGAATCGGGTACTGGTTACCTAAATGACGATGAGTGAGGATAGGATTGTTTTTGTTTCCAATATAAGGACCATCGATTGCTTCACTGCGTGCGATCGAAATGGCATGATTAAATCCTGTCCCTCCTTCAGCGATCATTAGGTAATAAAACCCATCTTTTTTGTAAATATGTGGTCCTTCAGGCCAGATAGCGTCACGAAGTGCGCCTTTCCATAACTTGGTGCTGATGCCTATCAGACTCATCGTCTCCAGATCTAGTTCCTGAAGCCAAACTTCCCAGTCTCCGTTATAAGTAGCGCCTCTAGGATTTTCACGGGTTCCGACATAGTAGCATTTTCCATTATCGTCAAAAAACAGACTCGGATCGATCCCGGGTGCATTGTCTATGAAGTAAGGATCTGACCAGTCACCTGACGGGTCATCTGTTTTGACCAGAAAGTTCCCCCCATTGGTTACGTTAGTCGTGATCATATAGAAAGTGCCGTCATGGTATCTAATGGATGGAGCAAATATTCCTTGTGAATGAGCTGCTCCTAACAAATTCAGCTGTTTTTTTCTGTCCAGTACATTTCCGATCTGTTTCCAGTTGACCAGGTCTTTACTGTGATAAATGGGAACCCCAGGAAAATAGGCGAAAGTTGAGGTGACCAAGTAATAATCATCTCCAACAGCGCAGACAATGGATCGGGTGAAAAACCTTCTAATATTGGGTTAGTGTAAGTTTGCATAAATAATCTCCTTGTTTAGTTGAATTTGTGAATTTCGTAAACTTTTACTTGGTGTCCAGCCAGAACTGTTTGAATTCTAGTTTGTGAGAGTGATTCCCGGCTGAATATTTCCAGAAAATCATTAATTGTGCCTAAGATATGCTCATTAGCATTGTAGATCACGGTTTTCTGAGTATCATTTAAATTGAAGAGCGCTAACCAGACTTTTTCATCTGACTCTGACTTCCAGATCACTATATCATCTTTGCGGCTTATCTGTTCAGGATTCTGTCCTGACTGGTGCATGTTTATCAGATGACTGTTTTGAAGAAGGTTCAGCGTCCAGTCATCAAGGTCAGACAGTTCTCCACCAAAAAACAAAGGAGATTTAAATAATGACCATAAGGACAGCATTGTCTTCTGCTCTCCTTTTGTAAAGCGAGTCAGACGGTCACTTCCCCCACCATCAACTGAACGAATCCCAATGTGTCCGAGTGGAAGCATGTCACAGTCCGGCCAGTTGCCTTCCCTGACGAATGGGGCCCATTTCTCGCAGCGTTCAAACATGTTATACAGCTGCTGCCAGTTGTCCCAGTAGTCATCCGTCAATCGCCACATGTTGGCATGTTTTTGTAGAAACGCTCCGTGTTCTAATGAAGCAGGTCCTGGTGACAGACTCAATACAATGTTATACCCAGATTCGTCGATAGCTTCTCTAAGCATAACAATTTCTTCCAAATGTCCGCCGTATAACTTAGAGTCTGCAATATCATCGACTTTGAGAAAATCGACTCCCCATGATCCGAACAAATCAATCAGCGAACGGTAATACTCTTTCGCTCCCGGTTTCGTAGTATCCACACCATACATATCGGTATTCCATGGACAGATAGAATTGGGCTTCACTATATCTCTTGCTGTTTTGTCAGTGCCTTTGATTGCCGTATTATTATGAACGGCTTGTCTTGGAATCCCCCGCATATAATGAATACCGAATTTCAGTCCCAGCGAATGAATATAATCCCCAAGAGGCTTAAATCCAGCACCATCAGCCGCTGAGGGAAATCTATTTACAGCCGGCATCAATCTGGAATACTCGTCCATTTCAAGATCGGCATAAGCGTGATACATACTGGAATTAGCAGTCGGTTCGTACCATTGGATATCAACTACTACATAATCATATCCATACTCTAATAAGTGATTTTTCATGTATTCTGCGTTCTGTTTTACTTCTTCTTCTGTTACGGATGCACCGTAACAATCCCAGCTGTTCCAGCCTTTTGGTGGTGTCTTGGCTAAGCGTCTAAACTGTTCCATAGTCATTTTAACTCCTTAAAAGATTCATATGTCAATTAGAATAAACTTACAAACTGATACAAGCTATAAGTGTAAAATAGGTAATCTACTGACTTAACGTTTTAATGTTAATAGCCATAAAAAAGCACTGTTATTGCCTAGTGACCCATACCCTCATTTCACCTATAGAGCGATTAGCCCACAAATAATAAGGAATAAACGAGAGATCCATTTCTTCTGTAACTGGTGTCACATCTGACTGATACAACTGCTTCTGCCATGTATTGTCGATAAGCTGCCGCTCTCCTTTTCCCTTCAGTCCCACATAATGAGATAAAACGGGATCATTGACTTCCACGGCAAGTGGCTTGTCAGTCAAACTCATCAGATGAAGGTCAGATCCGTTATCCTCTTCTTCAAGGCAGTAAACGAATGGTCCTCTCTGAAGAGCGACTTTGTTAAAGTTGTCTTTGACTGACGGGTGCGCATGCCACTCTATAACAGGCAGTTCAAAATCGATTTCGATTGTCTTATCTAAATCAATAGTTATCTCCAGATACCCGTCTTGTTCCGACACGTATTCCCCAGCATTGTGCACATTGTAGCCAGACGACCAGGCAGGGAGTCGGAAGCATACGGTTATCGGATGTTCAATACCGGTAAATGACACCTTGCTCTTCCCTTTATAAGGCAATTCAGTTGTCATACTGACTGATAGTGACTGTTCCTCAAGCTTAAATGACCCTTCAAAATCCTGATATAGCTGTATATACAGCTTATTTTCAAAGATATCTGAAATGTACTGGCTCAAAGACGTTAGAGTGCGGGCAACATTTGGAGGGCAGCAGGCACAGCCAAACCAAGACGGTCTAATTGGTTTAACGTGACTTTTACCGGGATCATGTGCACTTGCTTTTGGATCAACCTCTAAAGGGTTCACATAAAAGAAATGCTTCCCATCAAGTGCCACCCCGCTAATAATACTGTTATATAGCATTTTTTCCATAATTTCTGCATACTCTACATCAATTTCATTTTTCATCATAGCTTTAGCAAAGAACAGCAGTCCGATAGAAGCACACGTTTCGCAGTACATCGTGTCATTTGGCAAGTCATAATCAAAGGTAAAGGCCTCTCCGCGAACAGTCGATCCAATACCACCAGTAATGTAAAGGCGTTTCTTTATGATATTATCCCATATTTTTCTTGCAGTGCTGAAAAGCTTCTCATCGTTTTTGATGGCAGCTACCTCAGCCATTGCAGCTGCCATATAGACTAGTCTAACGGCATGTCCGACAGCCTCATCCTGCTCTAATACAGGTTTATGTGCCTGCAGATACTTTAAATCTATATGCGGGAAATCACCTGTACTTAACCCTTCTTTTTTGTTTTCAACCAGCTGTTTTAAATAAAAATCAGGATCTTCTCCTCGGATCTTTAAAAACCAGGAACTTAACTCAACATACTCTTCTTTGCCGGTTACTTCATATAATCTGATCAATGCGAGTTCAATTTCCTGATGACCATCTGCACCTTTTATTTTTCCTTCTTCCACACCAAAATGCTGTTGAATACACGACACAAGCTTCTGGGAGACATCAATCAGTTTCTTACTCCCTGTAGCTTTGTAGTGAGCAACTGCCGCTTCAATCAGATGACCTGCACAGTATAATTCATGACTCTCAAATAACCGTTTAAACTTCAAATCAGGTCTTTCAATCTGATAATAGGTGCTTAAATACCCATCTTCGTCCTGAGCTTCTTCAATCAGGACAGCCACTTCACTCATCATCTCCAGCAAGTTTTCATCAGGGTGTAACAGATAACTGTTTGCAGCTGATTCAAGCCACTTATAGACATCGGAATCCTGAAATAGCCACCCGTAATGATTGCCTTCTTTTTGCCCTGAAGCGATTATTAAGTTTTCAATTGCATTACTTTTTTCTGAAGGGATTCCGTTATCATCTCTTTCTTTCTCAATGGAGATATCTGCATTATCGTGCAGGACATCCCACTGATAAGGAATCATTTCTTTTCGTATAAGTTTAGTATAAGTCGTCCAAAACGGATCAGTAATGCTGACAGCTGATTTCATTAATAGGTTTCCTCCATTGTAAACTGAATGGACTGCAGATCGTCCGTTATACAGTTCAGGTATTTATTTAATTGTATAACGGAACCTGACAGTTTTTTTGATATAGTCCCTAATACAAATGATTAAATGTGTTAGTCCGATGAAATTATTTTACATACTCAACTGCTGCTTTTTCAACTTCAAGCATAGGTTCAAAACGTCTCATAAACTGCGTAAAGTTCTCCTTGCCTTTTTCAGTTGGTTCAATAGTGATAGCCTGCTGCTGACTGAATACTTGATCAGATAAGAAATCTTCAAGTAATTCATTTTCTTTCTTATTCACAGCAAATGAAGCTAACAATGCCATTCCCCATGGTCCGCCTTCACCTGCACTGTCCATAACGGAGACGGGAATTGTTAATGCATCTGCCATCATCTGCTGCCCGACTTTTTCAGTTTTGAAGAACCCGCCATGTCCCAGCAGTTGGTCCACTGTGACATTTTCTTTGTCTACCAGGATATCCATTCCTAGTTTTAATGTTGCCAGAGCAGAGTAAATGTGAGTTCTCATGAAATTAGCCAGTGAGAGCTTACTGTCTGGCATCTGAATGAATAAAGGCCGTCCTTCTTCCAAACCAGTGATTGGTTCGCCTGAGTAATAATTACAGCTCATCAGTTGTCCATTATCGTCATCAGCTTCCATGGCCTTTTCAAACAAAGTCCTGAACAATTTGTCGCTGGATACATCCAGTCCTAATGCTTCAATCAGCTCTTTAAATAAACGGGCCCATGAATTAATATCGGTCGTAAAATTATTACAGTGGACCATTGCAGTGGGTTTCCCAGTTGGAGTGGTCACCATATCGATTTCTGTGTAATAATCCGAGAGCGATTTCTCCAGAACTATCATAGAGAAAACGGATGTTCCAGCTGACACATTCCCCGTTCGTTCCGCTACAGCATTGGTTGCTACCATACCCGTTCCTGCATCGCCTTCTGGAGGACAAAATACCGTTCCGGCTGTTAAATTACCGGATGGATCAATCAGTAATGCGCCTTCTTCTGTTAAGCGGCCAGCTTCTTCTCCTGCAGATAACACCTCAGGAAGAATATCGTTTAAGGACCAGCCTATATGAGCTGAGGCGATTTTTTCCTTATATTTAGTGACCATGTTTTGATCATAATTCCCTGTATCAGCGTCGATAGGGAACATACCAGCTGCCTCGCCCACACCCAGTACTTTTCTACCCGTCAGTTTCCAGTGAACGTATCCTGCTAGCGTAGTAAGAAAATCGATGTGCTGTACATGTTCTTCATTATTTAAAACAGCCTGATGCAAATGAGCAATACTCCACCTTTGCGGAATGTTAAACGCCAGTAATGTCGTTAATTGTTGTGCGGCTTCTTCTGTTGTGGTATTGCGCCAAGTCCGAAATGGAGTAAGCGCCTCTCCACTTTTATCAAAAGGAAGGTAGCCATGCATCATCCCTGAAAATCCAATAGCATCGATTGTCGTTAATGTATCTCCAGTAGAGGCAGTATAGTTATCTGCCAGTTCTTTATAAGCTGCCTGAAGACCAGACCAGACGTCTTCCAAAGAATAGGTCCAAAATCCATTCACCAGCT
The DNA here is from genome assembly GCF_003003275.1 of Alkalibacterium olivapovliticus. GTDB lineage: Bacteria > Bacillota > Bacilli > Lactobacillales > Carnobacteriaceae_A > Alkalibacterium > Alkalibacterium olivapovliticum. The sequence goes on along the minus strand of NZ_PVTO01000014.1, from coordinate 64,560 downwards.
TATTTTCCCAGTCATGAGCTCCACTGGCTATTGGCTTGAAGGCTTCATCAATCAGTACAGCTTTAATCCGAGTGGACCCAAATTCGATCCCCAAAACTTTTCTTCCTCTAACGTTGGGTGCGGTTTCATCTTTATTTAGCATTTAGACACTTCCTTATCATAATTTAGTCTTTTTCTTACCAAACAGCTAGTTCAGTAATCCCACCTTATTTTAAACTGAATAGCAAAAAAATTATTAACGCAGTAGGAGAGTTTCACTTCCCTAAGGGTGGTTTTATGGTATAAGTAAACGGTAACAGCTTAATTTTAAGTTAAATGTACGGACATGTCAATTTAAACTGAAGCCTTTTCATCACCTTTTCATGAGAATGCAAAAAAACTGGAGCATAGTCCATCCTTTAGGATGATTTATGCTCCAGCTGTTTTTAACCTTATATCAATTCTAAATTATCTTTATTCTTCTATTTCATCCAGTGTTTCTTGGAATTCTCTGTATGCTTCATTGATTAGATCCATGTAGGCATCAACGTTCTGATTATCCAAGTCATCCATAAATTCGTCCCAGCGATCTAGTTCGTACTGACCAGTGATAAATCTCATAGTATACTGATCAACTGTATCTTGCAGTGGAGTAGACATTAAAGCTGCCTGTTCCTGATCTGCTTGAGACATTGGATAAGGAGGATCGGGTGTAACAAGTTCTCTACTGTCGATCATGCTTTGCTGGAAGTCGATTTCTTTTTCATCCATTTTAGACAGTGTTATTTCTGAATTACTTGCGAAAGCAAAGGCCACATTACCAAATCCGTAATCTTCCTGAAGACTTTCTTCAGCTCCCGGATTAAATGTTTCATAACCAATTCCATCCATCGGTCTGTATCCACCGGCAACTTCATCTGTTTTCTCAAATGTTTCGCCTTCTATACCCCATTGAGCAAATTCATTCCCCTCATCACTGTAGTATAACCAGTCAACATATTGCAGTAATGCCAGGAAGTCATCGCGTTCGGCTACATCTGCATTGAACATGACGCCACTAACTAGACGACTTCCACCAACTTTAGATCCGGCTGGTCCATCCAGTAACGGCATTCTAACCATTTCATATTCTGTGTCATCGTCTCTGTCTTCAAGTCCTTCATTAACATCTGCCATTGTCAAAGCCTGTCCTGAACTGACGAATGACTCTAAGTTGACTAACTGATTACGCGTTCTCTCTCCATCTTGTGTAAAGGCTTCTGGAGTTAACAATCCATCTTCTACTAAACCAGCAAAATATTCCACCATGTCGCGGTACCCTTGCTGTTGAGGTGCGTATACGAATTCATTAGCATCTTCATCATACATTGCTCCGTCTCCGAAGCCCCATCCTCCAACTGTTCCAAAAGAAGGACCAGCAAATAAGAATGTCGCATTCCCCTGCCACCACAGCGTCATTGGCATAGTATCGGTTTCATCTCTTAAGGTTTCAAGGGCTGTTCTTAACTCATCCCATGATGTTGGTTCTTCGATACCATATTCATCAAATACTGTTTTGTTATATTTTAAGCCAAAGTCAAAGTGGACATTTTCATGCATACCTGGCAAGACGTAGTATTTACCATCAAGGTATCTTAAATTGTCCAGTTCTTCCTGTAGTCCCCATCTTTCAACACGATCCTGGAAGTGAGGCATTAAATGTACATAGTCTGAAATTGGAAGAATAACCCCTGAAGCTACAAATTCATTTTCAACCCCCGGCCATGAGTCAGTGACGTAATCAGGCATGTCTCCTGCCGCAATCGTTACTGAACGTCTCTCCTCAAAGTCTGAAAGTGGGACAGCAATAGCATCATATGTCACGTTATGTTCCTCTTCAAGGACCTCAAAGAATCTCCAGTCCGGGTCGAAAGGATAAGCTGATAAGTCTCTGTAGAATAAGCTGATATCTAATGGTTCAGTCGCTACAAACGTGTCTCCAACTTCAAAGTTCTCCATCGATCCAACTGTACCGATTTCTTCTTCATTTACCTCACCTTCACCAGTTTCCGTAGCTGCTCCATCATCGTTATTACATGCAGCCATCAGCAATGCACCACTGAGTGTCAAGCTTAACAGTAAAGATTTCTTGAAATTCATACGTTTTCCTCCTATTTTATACAATAATTTTTGTGAACATTTAATCCAGCGCAGGACCCCCTCCTAACTAGCTGCACCTAAATGATTTCGCTTTCACATAGCAGTAAAAAAATATTTCGATTAGATTACATTTCTGTTATGTAAAATTTACCATAGTTGTCTCGTACGGTCAAGTTATATTTATATATATTTTTTATTTACTGTTACGAACGTCTACTGAATTTTAAAAACACCGATATCCTCTTGTTCCTTAAGCGTTAATATACTACTAGTCACTATCTGATCAAAGTCTGTTACTGTAGATTCTCTCTAATTCGTACGTTCCATTCAAGCTGTTAAAAGCCTAATATTAACATTAGCTGAAAAATGAGTAACATTAATGGTTAAAGAAAACAAAGACTAAGAACATCTGTGGTGCACCACAGATGTTCTTAGTCTTTTGATTATATTCATAGATATTATTTTAGTGAAATCTCGTGTATATTATTATAAACATACACTGATTTTTGACGAGAGAGTTAATTAGTCAATGATAACCGTTTCTAGATCGACCATTTTTGCCCAGTCAAGTATGACATCTTTATCAAGAGCTAATGTAGCAACGGTATGATGCCCTCCACCAGCTTGAATCCATTTTTTGATACTGGTTTTAAAGTCTGGTTTTGGTTTCCAGATAACTCGTGCAACTGGAAGATTAGGTGCATCTTCTACTGGAGAGACGGCTTCAAAAGTGTTGACCATTAAGCGGTAATGAGTACCCAAATCAAGCATAGAGACAGCCAATCCATCTCCAGCCTTACCATCAAACACCAGGCGGGCAGGATCTTCCTTATCGCCTATCCCTAATGGATTGACAACAACTTTAGGTTTTGTTGCTGCAAACGTAGGGTCGACTTCTAGCATATGGGATTGAACGATGTACTCGTCACCTTTAACAAAGTTATAAGTGTAATCCTCCATAAATCCGGTAGATTCATTTTGTGTCATGATTTTGAGTAAGCGGTCAAGCGCTGCAGTCTTCCAGTCTCCTTCGCCAGCAAATCCATACCCTTCTGCATTCAATCGTTGAACGGCCATCCCAGGTAATTGTTTCATACCATGCAAGTCTTCAAAGTTAGTCGTAAAGGCAGTGTAGCCGCCCTTCTTAAGGAACTGTTTTAGTCCTAATTCTATCTTGATCTGCTCTTTTACATGTGATTCATAGAAGTCAGGATCATTTTCACCAGGATCCATTTCGTATAAAGCCTGACAATCCTTATAGACGGACTGAATGTCTTCATCTGAAACCTGACCCATCTCTTCTACAAGATCTCCTATTCCAAAATAATCAACTGTCCAGCCAAACTGAATTGCCGCTTCTACTTTGTCGCCTTCTGTCACCGCCACATTTCTCATGTTGTCTCCAAAGCGGGCTACTTTAATATTTTGAGACTCAGCATATCCTACTGCAGACTTCATCCAGTTGATCATTTCAGCATGAACTTCAGGATCCTGATAGTGACCTACCACTACTTTATTATTAATTTTTAAGCGTGCATTTATAAAACCATACTCTCTATCACCATGGGCACTCTGGTTAAGATTCATGAAATCCATATCAATGGTTTTCCAAGGCACTTCATTATTGTACTGAGTAGAAAGATGCAGTAAGGGTTTTTGTAATAACTTAGTACCCGGAATCCACATTTTGGCAGGAGAAAAAGTATGCATCCACGTTACAACCCCAGCCACTTCGTCCTGATAATTGACTTCTTTCATAACATTCTTGATTTCATCTGCTGTTGTGACTAATGCTTTAAATACTAAAGGATAAGCAAAGTCAGCTTCTTCATTTAGACTATCCACGATTTCTTCTGCATGTTTTTTCACTTCATCTAATGCTTCCGGTCCATACAAATGCTGACTACCTACTACAAACCAGAATACTTTTTTGTCTGTTTTTATCATTTCAACACATCCTCATCCTACTTTTAATTACTGCCCGTAATATGCAGCTTTACCATGTTTTCTCAAATAATGTTTATCAAGTAATTCCTGATCCATCCTTGAATTTCTATTACTTAACATTAAACCGTGATAGGTCATTTGGGCTACTTGTTCTAGTACCACTGAATTGTGAACAGCATTTGATGGTGAAGTTCCCCATGTAAACGGGCCATGATCATTGACTAGAACACCCGGTATCTGATTAGGATCGATTGTTCGTTCATCAAATGCTTTAACGATGACCAGTCCAGTTTGTTTTTCATAATCAGTTTCAATTTCGCTTGAAGTCATGGGGCTGGTTACCGGAATATCTCCATAAAAATAATCAGCATGTGTCGTACCAGCAGCAGGGATATCGATTCCTGCCTGTGCAAAACTGACTGCCCACGGTGAATGTGTATGCACCACACCTTTAATATCTTTAAAAGCTTTGTATAGTTCAATGTGTGTCGCAGTATCACTTGATGGTTTCAAGTCACCTTCTACAATGTTTCCGTCTAAGTCTACGACAACCATTTTATCAGCTGATAATTCATCGTAATCAACTCCACTGGGTTTTATAACAACTAGATTATTCTCTCTGTCGATTCCGCTGACATTTCCCCATGTAAAGACGACTAAGCCATATTTCGGTAACGACATATTCGCTTCGTAAACTTTCTGTTTGAGGGTTTCTAACATTACTCTCCTCCTATGTTTTATCAGTTATGAAACCATTTTCATATATGATTAGTATAACTTGATAGGTACGGACATGTCAATCAAAAAAAGCGGTTTTGTCTGTTACTGACAAAACCGCTCGTATTTTTATTCTATTTTTTTCGTTGAGGTCCTTAAAACCAGTTTTGGTTCGAATATAACAGATTTTTGGTCATTATTCTTTCCTTCTACAGCATTGATGATCCACTGAGCGGCTGCTTTTCCCAGTTCTTCCTTTGGGTGTTCAATCGATGTTAGTTTCACGCTGGGAAGAGCAGTACTGTAAAAGCTGTTATCATGACTGACAACAGAAAAATCATTTGGACAGTTTTTCCCTATGTTGTCGATTTCTTTGATCAATTTAACCGCAATTTCATCATTATACGCAACGAAAGCAGTTGGCGCATTATCAGATAGTAATAACTCATTGATTTTTTCCGATATATACGGTTTGCTTTCTGTATCGTATCTAAGAATATGATTACTCTTAAATGTTAAATCCGCTTTATGCAAAGCTTTTAAATAGCCTTTCAACCGGTTTTTCCCCTGAATATCATCAGCTTTTGTTATCATGCCTATATGTTTATGCCCAAGCTCAATTAGATGTTCGGTGGCGAGACGTCCGGCTTTTATATCATCCAGAGCTATCAGTGGCAATTCTAATTCTTCATATGAAGCATTCATCATAACCAATGGCTTTTTTTGTTCAGACAAATTCAGATAGTAATTCAGATTAGGATTCATCAAATTACTTTTAGTCGGCTCGATGATCAATCCATCTACTTCCTGACCAATCATACTATCTAAGCTTAGTTTTTCATTATCAACATTGTTACGTGTACTTGACAGCATCAAAGAGTAATTCTGCTTCGACAGTTCTTCCTCTATCCCTCTAATGATAGAAGGAAAGATATAGTCAGATATGTATGTTGTTATCACACCTATAGTCTTTTTCCCATTTTTATTGAGCTGCGTTTTATACTGGTCACTTACAAAGGTACCAGCCCCTTGCTGCTTGATGAGGTGCCCACTATTGACAAGTTCACTGATCGATTGCCTTATAGTGTGTCTACTCACACTGTACTGTGCTCTTAAATCAGCTTCAGATGGTATTTTTTCTCCGACTTTTATATCACCTTTTTCGATAAGCATTTTCAAATCATTTTTAATTGTTAAATATTTAGGTTGTGATGGCATATAAAAAACCTCCTTATGATTACTCTCTAAACTCATTGTACACTTGTATGGTCATTTTTTCATTAAATATGAGATAAAAATACAAAACGGATCCCGTAATCATTTATCAAGGATAATGATTACGGGATCCAGTTGTATTCAATCTTCAAAAAAGGTAATTTGTACGGATATTTAGTCGAAGTTTATTCGACGTCTTCCAAAGTTTCCTGGAAATCTCTATACGCATCATTCACTAAGTCTAAATACTGATCAACATTTTGATTATCCAGATCATCCTTGAATTCATCCCATCTGTCTAATGAGTACTGACCCGTTATAAATCTTAATGTATACTGATCAACAGTATCCGATAGCGGAGTCGAGAGTAATGCTGCCTGCTCCTGATCTGCTGGAGACATAGGGTATATCGGATCTTCTTCGACGAGCGTCCGCTCTTCATTCATTCGAGCCTGGTACTCCTGCTCATCTTCATCCATTATAGATTGACGTATTTCTGCTGGACCTGCAAAAGCAAAGGCCACATTACCAAATCCATAATCTTCTGTTAAATCTTCGTCAGCTCCAGAATTGAAATTCTCAAAACTAATGCCTTCAACTGGTCTATAACCACCAGCTACTTCATCAGTTCGTTCAAACGTTTCACCTTCGATACCCCATTGAGCATATTCAGTTCCTTCGTCACTGTAGTACAACCAGTCTACATACTGCAGTACTGCAAGGAAATCATCACGCTCTGCGACATTTGCGTTCAACATGATTCCACTTACTAATTGCCCACCCGCTACGTTTGGACCAGCTGGACCTTCTAATAGAGGCATACGGACAAATTCATATTCACCTTCGCCGTGAATTTCAGCCATATCGCTATTAACTTCACTCATAGTCCCTGCTTGTCCAGAACTGACGAAGGCTTCAAGGTTGCTTAATTTATTGGATGCCATGTCACCATCTTGTGTGAAGGCTTCCTGATCTAATAAGCCTTCTTCATTTAACATGGTAAAGTACTCGACCATGTCACGGTAGCCTTGCTGCTGAGGTGCATAAACAAATTCATCCTGTTCTTCGTCAAACATAACACCACCGCCGAATCCCCATCCACCGACTGTATCAAACGATGCGCCTACAAAGTTAAATAGTGCATCACCTTGCCACCACAACGTCATCGGTTCCTGACCCGTTTCGTCTCTTAAAACTTCTAGTGCAGAAGTTAGTTCATCCCACGTCTCAGGTTCCTCAAGTCCATATTCATCAAACACTGTTCTATTGTATTTGAGACTAAAGTCAAAGTGAACATCTTCATTAATACCTGGAAGCACGTAATACTTCCCATCGAGTTGACGAAGGTTATCAATCTGCTGGTCAAGATCCCAGTCTTCAATACGCTGCTGAAAGTGTGGCATTAAGTGAACATAATCAGATATTGGCAGAACAACACCTGAAGAAGTGAAATCACCTTCATCTCCAGGCCAAGTATCTGTTACATAATCAGGCATATCCCCCGCTGCTATCGTTACTGACCGTCTTTCCTCAAAATCTGATAGAGGAACACTCATAATTTCATATGAGACGTTATGCTCATTTTCAAGATGTTCAAAGAATAACCAGTCGTTCTCCAGTGGATAAGCTGGAAGATCTCTATATAATATACCCAACTCTAACGGTTCGGTGGCCACAAAGGTGTCCCCAAACTCAAAGTCATCCATAGATCCGACTGTTCCGATATCATCTTCTGTAATTTCTTCTCCAGAATCGTCTGCTCCATCACCGTTTCCGCAAGCGGCTAATAATAGTCCACCGCAGATCGTAAGACTTAATAGTGCATTCTTTTTGTTTTGTAAATACATGTATACCTCCGATTTTTATTTTCCTAGTAATTTTACTGCTCTAGACTAAATGAAGCCAGACTAGGTCTTCCATTTCCATTATAGGTGAAGTACAAAGATTGAAGTCCATCAGGAATTACAATCTCGCTCTCGTACTCTGTCCATACGTTGGTGAAACCAACTTCTATTTCTCCTAAGGGTTCACTGTTCCACTGAGTCTTCACTTCGAAAACCCCTTTACAGTAACCCCTAACTTTGATTTTGACACGTTTAATGTCCTGACAATCAAAGTACTTGAAGCCAGCTGTTGAAGAATGTGTCATATTCATGATATAACCAGGTTCCTGATCACCATCTTTTCCGTCTTGAGTGATCTTGGGAAAGTGACTGTCCATCCATAAGTCCCCCGTGTAAGGGTTCTCATCTTCATGCAATAAATTGCAGGCAATATAAGCTGGAAACTCGCCTGTACCTTTAAATGGTTTCCGGTTGGGTCCACAGGAAGTCATCTCCACCTGAGTAATGGTCCCATCGTCATTGATAATGATTTCTTCCAAACATCCCTGTCTGCTGAAATTAGAGCCATTGGTATGTCTGTGATAGAAAATAAACCAGTCATTTTGTATTTGAATAATACTTCCATGATTGTTCCCACCATAATACATCGGTTTATCATCAGGTTTGTAAGAGTCAATATGCATATCGTTGTTACTGATGATAACGCCCTGATAGACGAAATCTTTCGTTGGATAATCACTGGTCGCATAGCAAAGTTCATGCATGGAAATGGACGAGTAGATTAAATAATAGACCTGTCCTATTTTTCTGATTGAAGGAGCTTCAAAAAACTCATACCCTTCAAAACCAGTTCCTTCACTATTTGTATCACTTGGAAGAACAAATACGGTGTCTTCTATGATTGTCAGCATATCTTCTCCGAGAACAGTCGCCATAGCTCCACTTCTTGAAAGATCCCCCTTGCTGCAGAATCCAGTGTATAGGTATGTTTTGTTCCCTTCTCTCAAAACACCAGGATCGAACTGTGGTTCGTCACTATCTCGCTCGCCAAGCAACTCGCCGTTCTGGTCTTTAACGTACCCGTAAAATTCAAATTTACCAGCAGGTGTATCAGATACGGCTACAGATACAACTGGTACTTTGTCCAGGACATAGTATAAATAATATCGCCCGTCTGGACCTTCTGTAACATCTGGAGCGTACAAACACATGGATCCATCGGGATTTAAAGGATCATCCGTTTTCTCATAGATAACGCCTTCATATTTCCAGTCGGTTAAATCGTCGACTGGTGCTGACCACGTCACATAGTTGTTTAGACAATAGACATGCCCGTTAAACTTGTCATGTGAGCCGTAGACATAAACTCTATCATTAAATACGTAAGGTTCCGCATCAGGTATATACTCCCATGACGGAAGATACGGATTGAATCCGGTCTTGTTTATAATAATCATCTCCTGAATAAATAATAAAAAACTGAAATTTGATATCATCTTAGCTGGAAACGATACAAATTTCAGTTTTTATGGGTTCACTACCTGTAAAAAAATACATCATAGCGTCTATACATCGTCCGTATGTTTGCTATATAAATAGGTTAACATTTAAGAAACATACGGTCAAGTGAAAAGGCGGATTAATTTTATTTTAACTTTCATCTGTTTGACTTTCTAAAAGACGTTCTTTAATATGACAAAAACGATACACAGCCCACAGAATTAGACTATACTTTTGATAGAATTTAATCCCTTGTTAACGCTATTCATTTACTAACGCTATTTCACTCAGCTTCTTCTAGACTTGCCTGATGGTCACGGTACGCTTCATTCACAATATCCAAAAGATCCTGTGCTCCCTGACTTTCAAGTTCGTCCATGAACTCGTCCCATCTGTCTAAGGAGTATTGTCCAGTAACAAATCTAAATGTATATTGATCAACTGTATCAATTAGTGGCGTTGATAGTAACGTGGCTTGTTCCTGTTGTATTGCGTCCATAGGATACCTGGGAGCTGGGTAAATAATTTCTACTTCTTCAGCCATATAGTCCTGAACAGCATATTCACTTTCTGACATTATAGATAACGCAATTTCATCTGGATCTCCATAAGCAAACCCGGGATTATTAAAGCCATAGTCTTCCTGTAAACTTTCTTCTCCATCGGGATTAAAATGCTCAAATCTAATATGGTCCATTGGTTTATACCCGCCAACCAACTCATCGGTTTTTTCAAATGTGACTCCTTCTACTCCCCAGTTAGCAAACTCAGAAGCCTCATCACTGTAATAGAACCAGTCGAGAAACTGTAAAATGGCTAAAAAGTCATCTCTTTCAGCAATATCAGCATTGAGCATTTTACCATTATGGAAGTTGCTATCGTGCAATCTTCTACCTGCTGATCCTTCTAAAATTGGAATTCTATCAAACTCATACTCTCCTTCTCCATATATTTCATTCATAGAATCATTCACCATATTGATTGTTCCTACATTTCCTGAGCTTACAAATGCTTCATGATTAGCCAGTTTGTTTCTAGCTGACTGATCATCCTGCGTCAACGCCTCAATATCAAGAAGACCATCAGCAGTTAGCTCTGAAAAATAAGTAATCATTTCACGATAACCATCTTCCATTGGGCCAAATTCAAATTCGTCAGTTTCCTTGTTATATAACGCACCATCGCCAAGACCCCATCCACCTCTTGTGTTAAATGAGCCTCCTGAGAAACTAAATAAGGAACCCCCTTGCCACCATAACGTCATTGGCGTTGTTCCAGTCTCATCTCTTAGTACTTCGAGAGAATCTCTAAGTTCATCCCAAGTCTGAGGAACGTCTAGTCCATACTCTTCAAAGATTGTCTTGTTGTATTTTAATGTAAAGGGCATTTCCGGACTTTCTCTTAAACCAGGAAGTACATAATATTCACCGTCTGAATACCGTAAATTGTCTAACTGTTCTTCAATTCCTTCCCATTCGTCTACTCGAGATTGAAAATGAGGCATATATTCAGTGTATTTGGAAATTGGAAGAAGTTGTCCTCCCGCGATGTAGTCTGTCTCATCTCCAACATGTATGTCAGTAGAATAGTCTGGTAAGTCACCTGTTGCCATAGTAATAGATAAACGCTCATCCCAATCAGATAAAGGCACTGATATCACATCAAATGAAACATTATGTTCTTCTTCCAAAACCTCAAATAAGAGCCATTCAGGATTATACGGATAGTCTGGATAGTCTCTATAGAGAATCTCAAGTTCCAGTGGTTCAGTTGCAACAAAAGTATCACCCGCTTCGAAATTTTCCATTGAACCGACTGTCCCTATATTGTCATCAACCTCTTCATCTGAAGCTTGATCATTTCCATTACATCAAGCGAGGAGCAAAGCACTACCTATTGCAACCCCGGTCATCAATTTTCTAGTACCATGAGATTTCATTAACTATTCCTCCTTGTTCTTTATCTTCCTATTTCCACATTAAGTGGAACAAACTACAATAAAATGTATTCGCTTACTTTTTATAAAAAAGGTAGCCTTTTGTATTATGTCTATACGCCCTTTCATTCATTTCAGCAATTGGTACGTATATATTCCATGATTTAAACTTACCACTTATCTCAATGCTCTTCAACACTATAATTAGTTTTTGTTTATATTATACTGATTATTACTACTTTGACTAAAACTATTTTAATTAGCCTATCACTATAAGAGAGATAGCGGAGTTATACTTCAATTATTAAAATTAATTAGACATTTCATTCTATTGTTGTACGCACCTGTATAAAAGTGTATCCTTAAATGTAAACGCGTTCTTATGTTTTATATTACATTATACAGAACACTCAGAAAGGACTATTTATATGAATAAACTGTTTTATCACTCTCCTGCATCAATTTGGGAGGAAGGCCTTCCTATAGGAAACGGGAAGTTAGGCGCAATGATTTATGGAGATCCACTAAACTATACCCTACAATGCAATGAAGACAGCATCTGGCAGGGAGACTTTAACGATCGTAACCCTAAAATAAGTAAAGATACACTTAACACCATTCAGTCTTTAATCTTTAAGGGGAAAACGATCGAAGCTCAGGAAATGATGAAACGCCATTTAACGGCAATACCGGAATATCAGAGACAATATGAGCCTGCTGGTGATTTACACCTGTCATTTGATCAGTCAGCCTCTGTATCAGACTTCTACCGTGAACTTGACCTTTCCACTGCTTTATATAAAGAATCTTATCAAATTGATGAAGCTAACATTATTGTAGAAAGTTTTTCAAGTTATCCAAATAACATTATAGGATGGAAATTATCGTCAACCACATCTCTACCCTACACATTTACGGTCTGTCTGAATCGCTTAAGAGGGAATTATCAGACATTTCAAGACTTCTCTGAAGATCGGCAGAATAAGTTGGTAGGCATTTCCGGTCAGACAGCCAACGATGGTGTTCACTATGCTCAATGTATGAATGTAGAGTCAGATGGTATCCTAGCGATAAATGGGCAATATATCACAGTTTCAGGTTTTAAAGAGATTACCCTTTATACCACAGCCTCAACGACTTTCAGAGAAGAAAATCCCGTAAAGTACTGTTTGAACAAGTTAAAAGAAGTGAGAAAAAATAGCTGGGATGAGCTCAAACAGGATCACCTTATAGACTATCAGAAATTATTTAATCAGCTTTCATTCACTATAAGCGCACCCTCTGAAATTAAGGCAGTCCCCGATCTGCTGAACGAGATAGGTCAGGGAAAAACAAATAACTACCTTACTGAACTGATGTTTCAGTACGGCCGTTACCTTCTGATTTCAAGCAGCCGTCCTGGTTCATTACCGGCCAACCTGCAAGGGATCTGGAATAAAGACCTGGTCCCAGCATGGGATTCAAAATTTACGATCAATATTAATACAGAAATGAACTACTGGCCAGCAGAAAAAACTGGACTTTCAGAATGCCACCTCCCTCTATTCGATCATATTAAAAGAATGTATCCCAATGGGGTTAAGACAGCTAAGAGTGTGTACGGTATTGAGGGCTTCACCGCTCACCACAATACGTATATCTGGGGAGACACCGCTCCTCAAGATGCCTACTTGCCTGCTACCTATTGGCCGATGGGCGCATTGTGGCTGTCACTACATATTTGGGAACACTATGATTACACTCTGGATAAAGGTTTTTTAGAAGACCATTTTTACTTACTGGAAGAATCATTAAGGTTCATACTACACTACCTCGTTGAATCTCCAGAAGGATATTTGGTGACAAATCCCTCAGTTTCGCCTGAAAACAGCTTTTATACTAACACGGGAAAAATTGGGTACGTCAGTTACGGTACTACTATGGATAACCAGTTGATATGGGAAATCATTCAGTGCTACCTGAAAGCCGTCAAGTTGACTGCTCATGATAAAAAACTAGTAGAAAAAGCATTTAAAACACTTGAAAAGCTCCCTCCCCATCAGGTCGGTAATAAAGGACAACTGATGGAGTGGATACAGGATTACTCTGAAGAAGAGCCGGGTCACCGCCATTTTTCCCATTTATTCGGCATTTTCCCGGGACATAAGTTAAAGCATGAATCAGAAAGTGTAATCGATGCAGCTAGAAGATCACTAGAATTAAGACTGGAGAATGGAGGTGGACACACGGGATGGAGCGCAGCATGGCTGATCAACCTCTGGGCTCATTTCAAAAATAATCATCAATTTCACGAAGCCATTCTTAAACAATTAAATGAATCAACTCTCCCTAATTTACTGGATAACCATCCTCCTTTTCAAATAGACGGAAACTTCGGATTTACTTCAGGAGTAATTGAAGGATTGGTTCAATACGACAATGATCGACTCGATCTATTTCCTGCATTACCTAAGAAGTGGACCAAAGGTGAAATAAAAGGGATCCACTTGCCTAATAGAGTTCAAGTAGATATCAGCTGGAATAACCATGTGCTTGAAAACATAACATTTAAAGGAACACTTCCTGGGAATCCAAAACTATATATAAAGAATGAGTACTATGGTCAGCTGAATGCTTTATCAGAAAAGGATGACCGTTTCTTGATACTCACTTAACAGCATACAAAAAAGAGACAGTCCTGGAGAGTATTAATCCAGGACTGTCTCTTTTAGAGGGTTACTTTGAGTATTTGAAGTGACTAAATCGGCTTTTACCACCGATATCCCTGGTTGCATAACTAAATAGCCCGTATCGGCATCCAGTAAAATGATCCAGTTTAAAATATACTTTATGCGCAGGCCCCATCTGCTTGTAGGTATTATTATCTTTATAGTAAAATGTCACTTCATCCCTACCATCAGTGAAATCAGCCACCGCTTTCAACTCTACTTCAGCCTGTACCAGCTCGATTTCTTCCCACTTTCTTTCGGGTAAATACGCTTCTACATGCACAGGATCCTCAGACTGGCTAACAGAATTCATCGTCAAATAACACTTACCTTCTCTTTTAGTTACCGCAATAAACCCATAAGCACCCTGGAGTGCGCACAGGCCAGTTATATCACCATCTTTTAGCCTGCTGAAGTCTACCGTTACTTCGGCACTGCTCTTAGGATATAGCATCCGCTGTGTCAGGGTATTTTTCGACTGAAGAAGCGAGTCAACCAGGTAGTGATTCGTCATTTCATAGTAACCTTTAGTATGATTCAGTATAAAAGATTCTTCATCCGGTTCGTGGTTGAACTGCCAAAAAGGGTTCAAACCATAATAACTCTCAGTCGATTCTTTAAAATCATCACTTCCGACTAAAGGATTATACTTACGACTCTCTGGTACCTGAACTGAAAACGAGTCGGGTATTTTCTCATCTTCCCCAATTACCGGAAAGTTATTATCCCACTTAAATGGTACAAGTATCGGCAGCCTGCCGACAGCACCCATATCCTGAAAGAGAACTGTATACCAGTCTCCTTGAGGGGTATCTACTATTCCCCCCTGTGCGACTCCTTGACCAGTATAGCCTCTGTCATCACTTAAAATATCCCTTCCTTTGAACTCCCCTTCAATTGAGTCGGAGGTAAAACAGGACTGCACTCGCATCCATCTGTCTGGTAAGGAACGTATTAAAAATATATAATAACGGCCATTGATTTTGTAAAAATGAGCACCTTCATGTCCAAGCATCGGATTTTTCTCGTTTATAATCAGACGATGTAAACCGTTTTTCTTCGGTCCAGAAAGCTCACTATTTAATTCGGTTAGCCAAATTTCTGTGTTGCCATAGACAATAAAAACTCGGCCATCATCATCAAATAGTAAGGAAGCATCATGATAGAACCCTTCTAAATATCGCTTATTCCATGCCTTAGTCAGATCATTTGTAGTAAACAGATACGTTTTCTGGGTATCATTTGCAACGAACAACACATAGAAAGTCCCATTATGGTACCTCAAACTTGCAGCCCACATCCCTTTACCATATATATTTTTATTATCACTCAACTTTTGAGCGTCAGTACTGTCTAAATGACTGTAAACATAACAAGCATGTTCCCAATGAACAAGGTCGTTTGATTTTAAAATTTCACATCCAGGGAAAAAATACATAGTGGTCGATACCATGTAGTACATATCTCCCACTCTAATGATATCTGGATCTGGGTAGTCCAAAGGAATAATTGGATTTTTTACTGGAATTGATTCCATGATAGTCTCCTCTAATAGAAAACAAAACTAGTTCACTGATAATCACTGAACTTGTTTTGTTTAGATTATATTTTTTCATGTCTAACTGTTTAGTATGCTAAACGAATCATGTTCCATGATAATGGTTTGAGTTGACCTGAAACAGTTATGCCATCAACTTCTATTCGATCGTTTTTCTTAAGTTCCATTGCATCATGTTTTTCTTGAGTTGTTAATTTAGGATCATAATCTGCAAGTTCAGTAGCCTCTATGATAGAAAGGTTCTCAAATCCTTCCAAAACAGTATTGATTGTCAGCGAAGAATCTTCCGATCGGTTAACAGCAAATATGACCACTTCATTATTTTCTTCATTGTGAATGACTGTCGATTCTAGATAAGGAACATCTTTAAACTCTACTGAGTCATATGTTGGCCCTTCATTCATCGCGCTCAATACTTTGCCTCTTCCAAAATTCGATGCCTGCATGAACGGGTAAAATGTTGGCTGTTTCCATACTTCGCCATCTTTGACTGTCATAATCGGTGCAATAACATTGACCAATTGTGCAAGACAAGCAATTTTTACTCTGTCAGCATTATTTAAAAGAGTAATCAATCCACATCCGACAAGCAAAGCATCTTCAAAATTGTAAATGTCTTCCAGCAACGGCGGAGCAATATCCCAAGGTTCGCGTTTTGCATCCGCATCTTTAGAGTGATACCAGACATTCCATTCATCAAAGGATAAATTGATTTGTTTGTCTGATCCTTTTTTAGCTTTCACTGAGTCGCAGATTGCTGCAACGTCTTTAATGAAGCGGTCCATTTCAACTGATTTTGCCAAGTAATTAGGAAGGTCATTTTCGAAATTTTCCCAATAAAGGTGCAATGAGAGGAAGTCAACTGATTCATATGAGTGATCTAAAACAGTATATTCCCATTCACCGAATGTTGGCATTTTACTTGATGAACTTCCGCACACAACGACTTCAATTGAATCATCGACTAATTTCATCACTTTAGCCGTTTCTTCTGCAAGACGGCCATATTCATCAGCAGTTTTGGCGCCAATTTGCCAAGGACCATCCATCTCATTACCCAAGCACCACGTTTTAATATTAAAAGGCGCTTCATCACCATTTTCTTTTCTCAAATCACTCCAGTAGGTACCCCCCGGGTGATTACAATATTCAAGCAGATTACGTGCTGCATCGATTCCTCTAGTTCCAAGGTTAACAGCCATATTGACCTCTGTATTGGATTCTCTTGACCATTCCATAAATTCATGTAGCCCTACTTCATTAGTTTCAATCGACTTCCATGCTAGTTCAAGACGTTTTGGACGCTCTTCTCTGGGTCCAATACTATCTTCCCATTTAAATCCAGATACAAAGTTTCCTCCAGGATATCTGACTAATGGAACATTTAGTTCGGTAATAACATCGATAACGTCTTGTCTGAATCCTTGTTCATTAGCAGTCGGATGACCTGGTTCATAGATTCCTTCATAAACCGCTCGTCCCAAGTGCTCAATAAATGATCCATATATTCTTGGATCTATTTTTGATACAGTTTGATTTTTATGTGTACTGATTTTAGCTTTCATTATTGACCCCCTGTGTAATTGTACGTACCACTAAGAATAATATAGCATGCCTTGTACCATGCTGCAAGCGTTTCCTTGAGTCGTTTAAACTATTCATACTTACCAGTTTGAAGAAACCTTTAGTTTCCGGGCTTTTTACCTTGCTATATATTATTCAAGTGGTAAAATTCTTCATGTACTTATTTTTTAGAACAACTAAGGATGATGAAAATTATGATAAAAGGAATTACTCTGGAGAACCCTTCTTCTGCCAGACGCTACATGTTTATGATCACTTGGCCAATATTTATAGAGGTATTTCTTCAGATGCTGATGAAGATGACGGATGTCTTTATGCTTAGTTTTGTATCCGATCAGGCAGTTGCTGCTATAGGAGTCGTTAATCAGCTGATGACGTTCATGTTCGTCATGTTCAATTTTACGGCTATGGGCGCTGGAGTGGTGGTCTCCCAATATGTTGGGGCCGGAGATAAAGATGGGGTCAGAAAAACAATTGCCAGTGCTATTTCAATCAACCTCCTTTTCGGATTGGCAGTGAGTCTGTTTGTCGGCTTTAACCGGCATTTCCTACTGAATCTGTTTGCTTTGGAGGCTGAATTATTTGCTTATGCAAACAGTTATGCCATGATCGTCGGATTCGCATTGTTCGCTCAAGCCTTAATCTTAACTGTCTCTTCTATTCTTCAAGCCATGGGATACACCAAAGATGTCATGATTTCAGTCTTGATAATGAATGTACTAAATGTATTCGGTAATTACGTCTTCATTTTTGGAGCATTGGGATTTCCTCGCATAGGAGTTACAGGAGTGGCTCTTTCCACGGCCGTCGTTAGAATTATTATTATGATAGGGATGCTGATGCTGTTGTTCAAGCGAATGCCTGTTAAAATACCGCTTAAGTCGTTCTTTAATCTGAAGAAAAAATATGCAGCAAAAATTCTGGGGATCGGTATTCCCTCAGCTGGTGAGCAATTATCCTATAATGTTAGTCAGATTGTATTAACTATCATGATTACGACGCTGGGTGCAACAGCCCTGGCCACTAGAGTCTATTCAAACACTTTCCTATCCGTGCTCGTGATATTTTCCATGTCGATCGCAAAAGGCATGCAGATTTTTATCGGTCAGCTCGTGGGGGCACGCAAACAGGATGAAGCTTATCACTATATGTTTACCGGTTTGAAGTTCGCTGTTATTGTGACGATTATAATTGGTAGTCTGTTCGCCATATTCGGTAGACAAATTTTCGGTTTCTTTTCTGACGATCCTGGCATCATTGCCTTAGGATCCTCCATTTTGTTTATTGAGCTGCTGCTTCAACCTGCCCGTACAGGTAATCTAGTCATCATCAGTGCGTTAAGAGCCGCTGGTGATGCAAAATTCCCAGTCATGATCGGCGTAACGGTCATGTGGGCTGTTATGGTCCCTCTCGCTTACCTCTTCGGTATAGTACTCGGTTTGGGTCTTCCTGGCATCTGGTGTGCCATGCTTATTGATGAGTGGATCAGAAGTCTTTTGATGTTCTTCAGATGGAAACAAAAACGCTGGATGAATAAGCGCCTTGTCAGTCCTTCATTATAAGCAAAAAAACCACTCGCATAGTTATCTGACACTAATTGTCTTTTAACTAACCGAGTGGTTTTTTCTATTCTATTTTATTCCATCACAGAATTATTCAGTTGCGGATTCTACAGCTTCCTGATAATCAGCGTAAGCTTCGTTCACTAATTCCATGAAAGCATCAACGTTCTGAGCTTCAAGTTCTTCCATGAATTCATCCCATCGGTCCATAGAATATTGTCCTGTAACAAATCTGAATGTATATTGGTCTACAGTATCTAGTAACGGTGTAGATAGCAATGAAGCCTGTTCCTGATCAGCCGGTGACATTGGACGTGGCGGATCCGGTAAAAGGATTTCAACTTCTTCATTCATGCGAGTCTGATAGTTGAATTCTTTTTCTTCCATGATTGATTGACGAATGTGTGCTGGTCCGGCGTAAGCAAAAGCTGCATTACCGAAACCATAATCTTCTTGCAACGATTCTGGAGCTCCAACATTCAAACGTTCATAACGGATTCCATCTACCGGTTTGTATCCACCGACTAAATCGTCAGTGTATTCAAATGTTTCACCTTCAACACCCCAGTGAGCGAATTCAGTTCCTTCGTCACTGTAGTACTGCCAGTCAATGTATTGTAGTAGTGCTAAGAAGTCATCTCTTTCAGCAACATCAGCACTGAGCATGATACCACTGTTCGTGTTTCCTCCACGCATAACCTGTCCGTTTGGTCCAGCCAGGATCGGTAATCTTGAAAATTCAAATTCACCTTCGCCATACTGATCATCAAGTCCTTCATTAACATCAGTAATTGTCCCAATGTTACCGGAACTGACAAACGCTTCCTGGTTGATCAATTTACCTCTAGCCATCTGATCATCTTGAGTCAATGCTTCTGGATCCATTAATCCATCTTCAGTTAAGCCAGCGAAGTATTCAATCATGTCTTTGTAGCCTTGTTGCATTGGAGCATAAACAAATTCTTCTGTATCAGGATCATACATAGCCCCATCCATTGAACCCCATCCACCTATAGTATCAAAGGATCCTCCACCAAAGTTGAACGTGGCATTTCCCTGCCACCATAGAGTAAGTGGAGTTGTTCCAGTTTCATCTCTTAGTATGACTAGTGCGTCTCTTAACTCATCCCAAGATTGAGGTTCTTCAATACCATATTCTTCAAATACAGTCTGGTTGTATTTCATACTGAAGTCAAATTGAATATTTTCATTGATTCCAGGTAATACATAGTATTTTCCGTCTAACTGACGCATGTTTTCAATCTGCTCATTAACACCTTCCCAATCTTCTAAACGCTGCTGGAAGTGAGGCATCAAGTGAGTATAGTCAGAGATAGGCAGTACAGTACCTGAAGGAACGTATGGCGTTTCGTGACCAGACCAGATATCTGTAGAGTAATCAGGTAAATCACCTGCACCCATCGTTACATTAAGTCTTTCTTCCCAATCTGATAGAGGGACACTAGTTATGTCAAAAGTAACATTATTGTTTTCTTCTAGCTCCTGAAAGAACATCCAGTCTGTTTCCAGTGGATAAGCAGGAAGATCTCTGTATAGAATACCAATATCTAATGGTTCTGTAGCCACAAAGGTATCGCCAACTTCAAAACTTTCCATTGCCCCAACTGACCCAATGTCGTCTTCAGTGATTTCCTCTTCGGATTCACTTCCAGTAGCATCTCCGTTACAAGCCGCCAGCAGTAAAGCGCCACATAAAGTTGCACTAGTCAGTAAATATTTTTTTGATAAAGATCTCATTAATTTCCTCCATTTTAATCATTAGAATGATTATAGTATTTTAGTGTTTAATTAGTTTGAAAAAACTGATTGATTCCGCTTACAATAGCAAGTTTTAATTGAGTAGAAATTTAATATGATAATCTGTATTCAAGCATCATCAATTAGAGATAATAATTCATGGTATAAATACACTGCACAAGGATTAATGTTTAGTAATCTGTGCAGTGCTTTATAATCATTATTTCATTTTAATAATTAAACGGTCTGTTACCCTTGAGCAATTGTCGTAACTAAATACTGATTCAAGATAGACTTGATGACTTCTACATTACCAGATTCGTTTTCAACTTTGTCCAGTTTAAGAGCGTAGTCCTGTAATTTTTTGAAGTCTGTTTTTCCGTCAACGATCTCTTTACCAATACCCTGATTGAACGAGCTGTAACGTTTTTCAACAATTGACTCAAGTGCTTTGTCATCAATTAAACGTTGAGCTACTTTAGCGCCAAGTGCAAAGCTGTCCATTCCTACGATATGAGCTTTGAATAAGTCTTCCGGTTTGAATGATGTACGACGAACTTTAGCATCAAAGTTCAATCCACCTTTTTCAAGTCCACCATTTTTCAGAATTTCATACATTGCTAGTGTTGTAGCGTATAAATCTGATGGGAATTCGTCTGTATCCCAGCCTAATTGAGGGTGACCCTGGTTGGCATCTACAGAACCCAGCATGCCGTTAATGCGTGCATAGTGTAATTCATGTTCGAAACTGTGTCCTGCAAGAGTTGCATGGTTAGCTTCAATATTGAATTTGAATACATCCTGTAAGTTATATTTCTGCAGGAATGCAAAACCGTGAGCCACATCAAAGTCATATTGGTGAGTTGTTGGTTCTTTTGGTTTAGGTTCGATCAGGAATTGAGCATCGAAGCCGATTTCTTTCGCATAGTCATTAGCCATGTGGAAGAAACGTGCCAGGTTGTCCAGTTCAAGACCCATATTAGTGTTAAGTAAGCTTTCATATCCTTCACGTCCGCCCCAGAATACGTAACTTTCTGATCCTAAACGTTTCCCAACTTCCAGGCCTTTTTTCACTTTTGCAGCTGCATATGCAAATACATCAGCATTGCTTGAAGTTGAAGCTCCGTGTACGAACATTGGATTAGTAAAGTTATTTACTGTATTCCAAAGCAGTTTCACTTTGCTGTCTTTCATGTAGTCTTCCATCATATCAACGATGACATCTTGGTTAGCTAATGTTTCTTTTAAGTTGCTTCCTTCAGGTGCGATATCAAAGTCATGGAAACAGAAATATGGAACGCCTAATTTATCAAAGAATTCAAAACTTGCATCAACGCGAGCTTTTGCTCTATCCATTGGATCTGAGTATTTGTCCCATGGACGTTCTGCAGTTCCAACACCAAATGGGTCAGATAGATCTTCCATGAATGTGTGCCAGTAAGCCACACCAAATTTCAGTGTTTCCTCCATTGATTTTCCGTTGATTTGTTCTTCAGGGTTGTAAAATTTAAATGCTAATGGATCTTTAGATTGTGGTCCATCAAATTTAATTTTACTAATATTATCAAAATATGCCATATAAGCTATTTCTCCTCTCATTTTATATATAAGTGTTAGTTGGTTTAACTTACTAACTAACAATACCCTATTCTGTAAACGGTGTCAATAACTTTTTCTGAATTATTTTAACTATTTCAATTTCTATTTGCAGTAAGCAGTATGAAAGCGTTATTGAACTCATTGTGATATACTGTTTTTATAAATTTAAGGGAGTTGATTAGTTTATGCAAAATGATCCGTCAATGTCAGGAAACCCTTCTCTTCCAGTAGATGCAGAGGCAGCTAAAAAGACTAAAAAGGAATTAGCTGATGGTGAAGTTGAAAAATCTGATGAAGAAAAAGAAAAAGAATCTCATCCAGATGATGCTAAACCATTTAATGTAGATAAAGTAGATGAGTTGGAAAAATCCAAGGATGAAAATAACAAAGAGTAACCTTATCACCCTGCTACTCTTTTTAGTGTAGGTTTCAATTGAAAAAGGGTCCGCACTGGTTTATAGCCACTTCCAGGTCGGACTCTTTTTATATCAATGGTTTGAAATTAAACTTAACCGCTCTTGTAGTACAAAACTATACCCTTAGAGCATTTTGTTAGCGCTGTCTATTTAAATATGATAGGCTGACTTTAATAATTGAAAGGAGTTTGCCCCTATGCAGAATGGACCTGTTCAATCGGGTAGTCAGTTTATGCCCATTGATATTGCTAAAGATATTAAAGAGGAAGACAACTCTACTGAAGAGAACAAAAAGGCTAAAGAAGCTGCCACAGAGGATGAAAAACCATTTAATCTCGATAAAGTAGACGATTTAGAAAATACTAAGCAGGAAAAAAAGAATAATGACTAGTGTTTACTAATCTATAATTGATGTAGTGAAAAATTAAAACGTCTGATTCGGCTTATAATCACCGAATCAGACGTTTTATTGTGCTTAAATTAGAGGACATGTAAAAGGTAAAAGAGGTAAATCAGATTCCGAATCATATAGATACCCTTTAGGATCATTACGCCATCCATACCTCACGCCGGTAATCGCATCTCTAACTGAATCTTCAACAAGTAGTTCAACCGCATTTGCTTTTATAGAAAATTCACTTTGCAGAACCCAAGCACCACTGATCTCTATTTCAATTTCAGGTGAAAGCGCAGATTGAATCAGATTCCCAGTCAGATTTTTGATGGTCAAGCGTATAAGATTTCCTTCATGAGAAATAGTAGATATTTCAATATTTTCATAGGGCTGGCCAGTTCCATAGTCTCTATATAAAGAAACGTGAGCTAATCGATGTGCTAACGTTTTTTTATCATGTGGATGAAGTTCATAAGAAATGCCACAATCATAAGCCGGCACCATTTCCACCTTGTCATTTTCGAAGCGGACACGGTCCTGTTCATATCTTAGAACCGCCCACTGGTGGTCATCACCATCTCCAGCAGGGTCAATATAATTAGCCAGCTGAACATAATAAAATGGGACGTCATCTTTAAAGAGTTCACGCCAGTCAGCAATCATCAGTTTCATCAAATCTTTGTATCCATTAGGTTGTCCCGTGTTGGACTCGCCCTGATAGAACAAAAATCCACGAACGGACACATTTCTTAACGGATGAAGTATCGCATTGTAGAGTACTGACGGTTTATAGTGGAGGAACAGCATAGGTTCGATCTTTTCCTTACGGTAGCCGATTTTATAAGACCAGCGCCCTTCCAGATCAATCGTTTTATGCCCTAATTCGATTTCGTAAGGAAAAGTGGGGATAAATCCACCATTTCCTGCATCGATCGACAGACGAACGACAAGAGTGTTCATTCCTGATTTCAAATCTAATGATTTTATAGGGTATTTACGCGGCGGATAGCGGTAGCCCGTCTCCCCTATTTTCTTTCCGTTTAAATAGGTCTCATCTCCGTTGATCAGTGAGCCTAGTCTGATCCTGAACGAATCAGATATCAAATCGTCTTCTGTCACAAAAAACGTTTTCCTGAACCAGACAACTCCAGAGAAGCTATACAAGTCCTCCACATCTTTAAACATAAATGGAACCGAAACAGCTCTCCAGGATTGATCATCCAAAGTCTCTTCATACCATTTGACCTCTTCGGTGTAGCCTAAATCGTTCTGATTCAAGTCATCATACCAGGTTTTTGTTATATCAGCATCTTTTATAATTTCTGCTTCAACATTGTTTGGATCTTTCCAGTAGTCCAGTTCGGCGTCATAACTGCCAAGGGAGCGCAGCGTCTCTTCTTTCATCCACGCTTCGACCGGTGTTCCCCCAACAGCTGTGTGAATAATGCCTACTGGTATATTTAGCTCTTCGTGTAACTTTTTCGCATAAAAGAATCCGAGTGAAGAGAAATCCTGAATGTTTTCCTGAACAGCTGACTTCCATTCTCCCTGTTCCATTACGTCTTTAGGTCCTTCAAAAGCCAGATCCGTTTCAACATGAAACTGGCGAATCAGAGGATAATGAGCTGCGTCTATCTCTTCTTTAAACTCATCGTACGTCCGGTTGATTGGCAATTCCATATTCGACTGCCCACCGATTAGCCATACTTCGCCAAGATACACATCAGAGATAATTTTTTCACTTGACCCTGATACTGTTACAGTAAAGGGGCCTCCAGCTTCCATAGATGGAAAAGATAGAGTCCAGTTCCCATGTTCATCCACAATGGTCAGTTCTTTAAGTCCATTAAACTCGACTGACAGCGTTAGACCAGCTTTATCTTTTCCTGAAAAATAAATCGGTTTCTGTTGCTGAATAATCATGCCATCGCTTAACGTATTCGGTAATCTGAGCTGATCTGTTATACTCATGCAGTTTCCTTCTTTTCATAAGATAATAGGTACTATAATTTTTTTCGTTGATTAGTTTTTCCTTGATTTCGTTTGCCTTTCATTCCTTGACGATCCATCAGCTCTTTCTCAAAGTCATCATAAGGATCTTCTACCGCAGGATGAGCTATAAACTGGTAAAAAGCTTGTTTTGATACCATCTTGTAAGGTTCGATGTATAGAGAAAACAAGAGTAGAACGAGTCCGATAATCAGAAGAAAGGCCAGTACAACTCCAAAAATCAGTTCTGCTCCTTCTTGTCCCATTTCCAGTCCCACTTGAAGTTCACTTCGGTTACTCCAGACGAAAAATGCGAACAGTCCAATCGGGACCACATACCACGGAGCGAAAACACCTTGGAGAATCGCATATTTGTAGCTGTTCCCTTTCATCAACTCTTCAGACTTCTTCAAAGCATCCATCGAACTTAATGTCGGATCGTCTTTCAGACAATTTGCTGCCTGACTGTAGAGATAAGCCTTCCAGATTCCTGGCAGGACAAATAGTAACGTCCACCCCAGCACAATCACTCCTCTTAGCGCGATCAGTGAAAACAGCTTTTTACCATTCTCTTTCTGGAAGCCTTGAAAGACTCTTTTGACGTCCAGTTCTTTGCCCATTAACAGATCCAGCCCAAACCAGCGGTAGCTCATGTGGAGCATATCGCCTAGTAAAAACAGAATAATAAGAAGAACAGGTAATAACAGATGAGTCCATGAAAAATTGTTCCATCCTTCAACGAAAAGATCAATTATAGAAAAGGCTCGGTCAAATCCAAAAATAGTAATGAAGATTTGAGCAGTCAACGTCCATGTTACCAATGATAGAACATAACCTACCATTAGAATTAATCGGTTTCCTTTCATTTCCGTTGAAGCGTGTCCTCTAAGCATTGCTATTGTCATGTTCTTCTTCCTTCCTTAATACCCGGTTGATTATTTAAAAGAGACGACTTTGTTAAAGCTCTCTTTCGGTTGATTGTTGACATCAAATAACATCGGCCAGTTCTTGCGTCCACGTACTGGGAAATCATCCAGCCAGTTGTAGCGATCACTTGCAGCCCATAACGTTACGGAGTCGATATGTTCGCTGTATTCTCTGAATAATGAGAAAAAGGCATCGTAACGTTCAGCTTGTTTCTCCATCATCTCATCGGTTGGTGAAGTCAAATCTGTACGCTTATCACCAAAGTTGAAGACAGACACGTCCATTTCAGTGACCTGCAGTTTTAAACCAAGTGATGCGTATTTTTCGATTGCGGCTCTGATATTATCCAGGCTAGGATCTTCAAGACCCCAGTGAGCCTGCAGTCCAACACCATCAATTGGTGTTCCCTTATCCATCATATCTTTAATCATAGAATAAATTTTATCTCTTTTAGCAGGATGAGATTCATTGTAGTCATTATAATACAAAGCGACATCAGGATTTGCTTGTCTTGCAAATTCGAAAGCCTTCTGTACGTAGTCGTCTCCAATTATAGAACGCCACGGCGATTCACGCAACAGGTCATTTCCTTCATCAGCAATCACTTCATTGATGACATCCCATGCATAGAAGGGTGTTTTAAAGTGATTCATCACCACATCTATGTGTTTCTTCATACGGTCCAGGGCTAGTTCACGGCTGGCAGCTTTATCTCCGTCTTTAAATACCCATTCAGGAGTCTGATTGTGCCAGACCAGAGTGTGTCCTCGCATCATCATATCATTGGCTTTAGCAAAGTCAACGATACTGTCAGCTTTATCAAATGTAAAAGTGCCTTCTTCGGGTTGTACTTCCTCAGGTTTCATGACATTCTCAGCTGTTAAGCTGTTAAACTGCTTGATGATCAGGTCCCCGTCTCTCTCAAGTGTTTCCGGACTAACGGCTACTCCTACTTTGAAGTAATCTTTATACGCATCTTTTAAAGTCAATAATTGCTTAGTCATTTTGTCATTTCTCCTTTAGTCTGTTTCATTAGTTTAAGGTCATTAACATATTAAACGTTCTAATCTGTCCAGTTCATCCGGTAGCGTCTACTCAGTGCTAATACTGTGAAAAAGTACAACCCGTTATCATAATAACGTCGGTTACCTTCTCGAGGAGCCGTATTGAAAAACTGTTTGACGATTCGGTCAGTCAGTTCTGAATGATTTAAAGCCAATGCTCCCATTGCATTAGCTGAAAGCAGTCCGATCGGATGAAGAGACGGTTCACTTGTTTCGGTTCCATCAATGACATATTTCTGATAGTCGTCCAGTTCCTTACCATCGAAAAAGGTGAGCAGATTTTCAATGATCGTACCATAATCTTCACGCTTACCAAACCATTCAGCATCCAAGCCTACGTTTGCCGCAAGTCTGTAAGCATCACTGTAAAAATCGCCATGGTCATTGACCGGATTAGGTGTACCGTCGTAATAAGAATATTCTGGATTCATTCCTGTTTCAGGGTGAGTTGATGTCGGTATAAACGCACGACTCGCTGCTGCAGCTTTACGCCAGAAGTCACGGTCTTCTTTATTCGCCCATTCTGAGAAACACTCATAAAAATGAGGCAGATGATAAGACGGGTCAGTAAATTCCCAGTCTGGAACAAACTTGATCAGATAATTCTCAGGGTTCCACATCGGATCTCCTTCTTCATCATTTTCCCCTTTGTGTATGCAGACAGATAATAGTTCTCTGGCTTGTTCGCTATAGTTGAAGGGTGTTTCAGTTTTATCTCCCCATCTTTTTGAGGCGAGAAATAAAGCCATGGCGAAAAATTCTTCTCCATCTGGTGCAGGTCCTTCACTCATTTTTTCTCCGTCTAAGGTTGCGTGCCAGCCAAAGTATCCTTTATATGGGCCATCGTGATTACGCATAAACGTATCTGTCCATTTCCAGATGCGGTCGAAAATATCCTGACGATCCATCTGAACAGCCATCATCATACCGTAAGACTGCCCTTCTGTCCTGACATCTGTATTTCCGGTATCAACCATGTAGCCCATGTCTTCACCGACATTAAAATAAAATTTTGTTTCAGGTTCAACAAATATCGCCTTCCAAGTTAACTGGATTTTATCTTCGATTTCCTGATCTGTGTATCCTGCTTCTTTAAATCGATTTCTGTAGGTTGTTTTCTCCAACTTTGTCATCTGCTTGTCTCCTCAATTAAAACTATTTAATGGTTGACTGATTGTGCGTGTGTTACCTTCATACTCTAGTTCTATAGTTAACCGTTCCGGTAGCGAGGCAGGATCGATGTCTTTAACAAAATTAACAAGGCGCTGCTCATCAGATTTTAAAGTGCCCCTTGAAGCCGCGATAAAAATCTGTCGATTCTCACTTAATAATGAAACAGTCAGTTTATACTCAATAGCTGACTCTCCCTGATTATGAAGCATTAAATCCACTATTATCTCATCGGCTTTTCCTCTGTGAATCCTGGAAACAGCTGCAAGCGAACTTTCCTTTTCAAGTACCATCTTATAAGATCCAGTTTCTGGAGATACTTCAAAGTCATGATACCCAGTGGTCAGATAGATTAAGTCAGATGAATCAGTGGGTTCTCCATCAATAGTCAGTGTTGATTTTTCCTTTGTCTCTGATACAAATGTATAAAAACCAGAGGTTGTCACATAGCCGATGCGAGTAATCAGTTCTCCTGGAACAAACGAATAGTCCTGCAGGCTAGCTGGTAAAGTGACTGAGTAGTTTTCCAGATAATCAGCATGCGGCGTAGCTTGAGGCCCAAGGTAAGTCGGTTTAAGACCACCGCAGTCAATAATGATTTTCTGTATGACGACTTGAGGATCAGCTAACGTCACATGAAGGGTATGTTCCCCAGCTTCGACTTGTTTAAACGCTTTCCTGTAATGGTGACAGTTGTAGATGACGCTCTTTTGCCAGTCTGGTGAATCATGTTCCCCGTTTTGCGTCAAATCACCCGGATGTAAAATCTCTGGCTTAAGTTCGTCTATAGATAAACCAAGACGCATTCCTCTGTCAGGATCAAACGGGAGGGAAGGTGCTGTGACAATGATCACCTCGATATCACTGGATTCAGGTAACATGATGTCATAGGATAGTTTAGGGCTTTCCTCTAAAGTATAGTCGTGTTGACCGTTGACTGGGTATATAGCCATAGATGATTGTGTTAGCCCATAATCAGGAAGAACTGTCCATTTGTGATCCTTGGTTTCCTGTTTACCTGTAAAATCCTCAGCTTCTATAGCAATTTTTCCATCTATCGGGATATATCCGCCTGAAAGAGGAACCTCAGGATTATCAACAGAAAATGTGACTGATTCTGTTTGATAGTCCGACCCTATGAAGGTAATCTTAACATCAGCGATTCCTTTCGGTGCCTTCTCCCAATCAATTTTTATCTGCAGGCGTCTTTGAACAGATAGTATAAAGGCTGAACACTCAACATCGGCCCATTCTTTGTCAGATACAACTTTTATATCAACAGATCTCAGACCTTTGTTGTAAATATCAACAGTTAGCGGGGTCTTTGTGTAGTAGTCGGTTTGATCTGATCCAACGACCTTAACGCCAAACTCCTCTTCTAACATATCGTCTCTGGAAAGTGTTGCAACTTCCGGCATAATCAGTTCATCTGGCTGCTGCCAATAGGTATACCCAATATGAAGCTGATCCATCATATGGTCCCATTTCCCATTTGATATCCTCTTGTTGTATTCAAATGTCAGCAGTTTATCTTCTTCAAACAAACGTTTTGCTTCGAGTGCAGCTGAATTGGCAGCTACTCGACCTTCTGATTTATACAGTTTGCTCAAGTTGGCCATCAGCTGTAACTTCAAGACTGTAAACGAGGCTTTTGCCGGGTAGTAGCCCACCTGATAAAATACATCTTTTAAATTGTCAGGTAACCTGTTCATGATCGATTCAGCGAGATCAATACTCGCGCTGAACTCTTCAAGTATACGCTCAGCTTCATATTCATTTTCCCAGCTGTACTGTTCTACAAGATTATTGACTTCGGGTTTTATACGCCCATTAAATTTCACGTAATCTCTTATGACCTGAGCTATATCATCACCGTATTCTTCTCCAAATGTATAATCTGCCCATTCTTTGCTGTAAATGTCCAGATTATCTGGTGTGAATGCATTGACATCCCAGGCTAATCGAAGGAAGAATTCAGTTTGGAATTCCATCGGCTTTAAATCACCGACATTCACAATCCACAGTTTTTTTGCATCGTAAGCATAGGCTTTCTGCATCTGTTCATAAGTTTTCTGTATAGGAACGGTATTGACCCACTTATACGAACGCGGTCCACCGACGTAATCAAAGTGATAGTATATACCAGCCCCACCTGTTCTGGATCGTTCTTTGCTAGTAGGTAATCGTCTGATATTCCCAAAGTTGTCATCCCCCCACAAAAGGGTGACATCATCAGGTATAGCCATTCCTGAGTCATAATACTCTTTGACTTCTTTATAAAGCGCCCACATCTGAGGGACGGCTTCTACAGGACTGTCCATCGTTTCCTGTATGATCTGACGTTGATCAGCAATAATTGTTTCCATCAACTCGATTTTTTCCTGGAAAGACAGATCCCCGCCCATTGGCTCATCTCCATCTCCACGCATCCCCAAATTGATAATCGTTTCAAATGGTTTAGACCGTTCTATGCCTTGCGCCCAGAATTCCTGTAAGTAGTCTTTATTCGTTGCATAGTCCCACGGCCCTTTTTTGTGAGCTTTCCAGTCTCCATGCGGTCGATTCATCGGTTCATGATGGGAAGTTCCAATGACTACACCGTATAAATCAGCTGTTTCGATATTTTTCTCGTCATCTTCATAAAATGTACTGTCCCACATAGCCGGCCAGTGGTAATTAGCTTTCAGACGTAAGGTCAATTCAAATATTTTTTCATAAAATTCGTGAGTGAAGTCTGGAAAATGGCTCCTGACCCAAGTCATTAGGGAGGGCCCCTCATCATTTAAAAAGAATCCTCTGTACTCCACACTGGGTTCTCCCTTCACGATTCTTCCTTCTTTGAGATATAATGCATCATGGGTCTTAACAGGTACATCCATCCACCAATGCCATGGTGAGACCCCTATTTTCTCGGTAAGGTCATACACGCCGTAAATAGCTCCTCGATTGTCACTTCCCAGTATCAGGATACTCGGCTCTGACTGATCGGGTAAAATGAGTGTTTGAATGAGAAAGCTTTCCCACTTCCCTTTTAGTTCCTCCACATCCACATCAAGAGTGTTGAGCAAATCGTCATTATCAACTGTACCCACGATAATAGAAGGCGTATTAAGGCGTTCAGTGTTGAATGCAGGCTTATGTCCAGTGACTCTTTCAATATCGTTCTGCAGATCGCCCGCTGCTCTTTTAACACTTTTATGCTCAGTGTCCAGTACTACTACCGGCAATGTCTGAGTGGTATCTGCAATCGTGACCGTATGGATATCTTTATCGAATGTTATATAATCTGATTCAAAAAACATAGAGTCCTCCAACTTATCCGTTTTCTATTTTTAAAGAGTGGAAATCTAAAGATCCTTTTCCTGCAAATTCGAATTTAAGCGCAAACGGTGATCCGTGCTCGCTCAGTGGACAACTCAGTTCCAGCCAATCTTCAGAATACAAATCGATTGGTATGATGGTTTGAGTCGTCTGCCCTCCTGTTTGAGACACAAGCAATTCTCCCGAAGCCTCACCACGTAAACTGAGAGTAAGATTGACTGTTTGGTCGAATTCAAAGTACTTGTATTCTACAATCGAACTGTCTTTTACTGATTTTATAATGGAGACTGCAGTATCATCTCCCTGATGTTGTGTAACATATGGTGGGTTCGTTGGGTCAAGAGTATTAATCAGTTTGCAGGCCATTCCAGCCGGGTAGATTCCTTGCTCATTAAATGGCTTTCCTCTTAATCCCTGACTGGTGTATTCTGTTTCCTTAAACAGGCCGTTTTCTTTTCTTTCAACCACATCTCCTACAACTTGTCTTGAAAAATGACTGCGGTTAGTATGTCTATGATTAAAGACAAAATAGTGATCGTTGATTTTTTCGAGACAGCCATGATTATTTTCAATAAAGTGATCTCCATCAGAGTGAATCGATCCGTTTAGGACATAAGGGCTAGTTGAATGGAGTCTTCCTTTATACTCAAACTCTTTGTCTGGATAGTGACTCATTGCATAATGCAACCCAGTTAAATCTGTGGACATATAGACCAGCACGAACCACTCGTCAAATTGTCTGATTGACGCGCCTTCAAAAAAGTTAGGAGCTGATCTGTCGTCATCTGCCGGCATCAGAATCTTTGGGCAAGTTTTTGTTGTCAGCATATCCGGTTCCAGTTCTCTGACGAACAAACCCACGACAGGATGACCATTCTTTTCATTTGTTTTCTGACCAGATCCTGAATACAGATAAATAGAACTCTCTGTCACAATAACAGCAGGATCAAATTCGAAGTAATCGTTTAGAGATTCTCCATAAACATGTCCCTGTTCATCTTTCACATCACCGTAGTACTCGAACGGCCCTGCTGGCGACTCACTCACTGCTACTGACATGACGCTAGAATCGGCCATTGAATAGTACAAATAATATCGGCCATCTGGTCCTTTGGCCACATCAGGTGCATACATGTAAGGTTTCCCTTTTTGTAAAGGAGAATCATGCTGGTCCTTTCTGTAGATAACGCCTTCATATCTCCAGCTGGTCAAGTCCGTGACAGGAGCAGACCAGGTGACATAATCATTTTCGCAATACATTTTTCCATTAAACTGATCATGACTGCCATAAATATAGACCCGATCGCCAAAGACATGGGCTTCAGGATCTGGAATATACTCATCAGCCGGTAAAATAGGATTTCCGAAGAATGCGTTCATCTTTTCCTCCATTAATTTATGTTAATCGGAATTAGCTGATCAAAGATTGGGTTTTAACTGGATTGCATTTTCTTCTGCGATGAGACTCAGTTCCTGTGCTTTAAATATGTGGTCTTGAGTCATGGCTTTTTCAGTTCCGTGAATACAGTCTAAAATCATTTCTCCAAAGAAAGGATAGCCTACTTTTCCGTTACAGTCGATATGCTGCTCCCCTTCTTCTGTTACGAGATAAAGATGATTCCCAGATTCTTCTTTCGCCACATCAACGTATTTGCGCAGTTCGATGGTCCCTTTTGTGCCGGTGATAAATGTTCGGCCATCTCCCCAGGTAGAAAGGCCTTTCGGAGTGAACCAGTCTACTTTGAAATAGAATGTAGCGCCATTCCCACCTACCAGCGTGGCATCCCCAAAATCTTCCAGACCGGGTTTGTCAGGATTGGCATAATTGGCTACTTTACTGTGTACCACTTCGGCTTCGGTATTATTTGTATAATACAAGAATTGCTCGATCTGGTGACTTCCGATATCGCATAAGATCCCGCCATACTGTTCCTTGTTAAAGAACCAGTCTGGTCTATTCCCTTTACCCAGTCGGTGCGGACCAAAGCCGGTGACTTGAAGAACATCTCCTATTACTCCCTGGTTAATCAGTTCTCCTGCATAAATCGCACTTTCAACGTGAAGGCGTTCTCCAAAATAGACAAAGAATCGCTTGCCTGTTTCCTGGACTACTCTCTTGCTTTCATCCAGCTGCTCAAGAGTGGTGAAAGCAGTTTTGTCAGCAAAGTAATCTTTTCCTGCGCGCATCGCTTCATTCCCGATCGCACTTCGTTCACTGGCAATGGCAGCTGACAGTACCATGTTCACTTCTTCATCGGTGTAAATCTGCTCTTTTGACTCAGCGATGTTTACCTCCGGATATGCCTGTTTAAATTTATCCGTTTTTTCAGGATCTTTATCATAGACCCACTTCAATGATGCACCAGCTTCCACACAACCGTTAACCATCCCGTAAATATGTCCGTGATCTAATCCTATTGCAGCTATAACAAATTCACCTTTCGACACCACAGCTTCCGGTTTGCCTTTTGGTGCATGATTCATTCCACTTACTTCAGTCATTTGATTTCCTCCGTTTGGTTATGATTTAAAAGACTTAGGTAATACTGTAATGGGTTCGACTACTGTTTTTGATGACTCGGCCATCATTTCTATAAGGTGGATCGATGGTAAAGCATCTTCCACAGAAACATAGTCATCTGTATCTTCCAGTATGGCTTTATAAAATCGGTCAATCAGCAGCTTATGACTTGCCCCAAAGTAAAACTTGATGCCTTCCAGTGTATCATCTACTGCCAGCTGCTCTTTTTCACCTTCACTATTCAGTCTATATAGTCTACTGTCTTTGATCGTAAACGTTTCGTTTTCAGTATTGACCTGAAGTTCAACTGATGAATTATCGACATTGGCATTTGTGGCATGAAAATAACCACGTGAACCTGAACTGAAAGTGAACACAGCACTTGCTGTATCTTCCACTTCACTGTCAACATCCAGTAATTTAGATAAAGTTGCTTTTACTGAGGTCACTTGTCCTCCCAGTAATTGAACCAAGTCCAATGTGTGGATCGACTGACTCATGATATTGCCATAGCCAACTTCCGCTTTGGTCCGACGCCACGGCTTAGTCTTGTAATAACTATCTTCTCTATACCAGGTCACCAGTGCTTTAATACCCGTCACCTTACCAGTTTCTTTTTTATTCAGATAGTCCTGTAACTTTAAGAAAGTCGCATTATAGCGATTCTGAAAACAGACACAAATCTTCAGACCGGAATTATCCTCCAGTTGTTTCTGAAATTTCCCTTCTTCATAACTAATGGAGACAGGTTTTTCCAGGAAAACGTGAACGCCTGCTTCAATACACGCTTTAGTAACAGGGTAATGCAGGTGATGGGGCAGGCAGTTGTGTACAACATCTAATGCCTGCTCACTGAGCATCTCCTTGAAATTACTATAAAAGGGCGTGCCTTCGACTACTGATTTCAGCGATGGATCTGTGTCACAGGCAGCGACAAGTTCAGCGTGTTCACTCATCTCAATGGCCTGAATATGGATAGGTGACACATCTCCAAGTCCAATAATTCCGACTCTCAGTTTTTTATTATCATTCATTACGTCTTATCCCCCCGAAATAAAGTTAAGTTGTAATATCAGTTTGATCAAAGTTTTCAACCGAAGATGATTTTTCGTAAAAGCGTGGCGCATGTTTCATTACGCCCTCTTTCGTATAAAACGGATGAGATGGGTCCAAAGGCAAACTGACTGTTTGACCTGATTGAGAAGCCGCGTATATCGCCATGATCAGCTCAAGTGTTTCTTTGCCCTGATACCCATCGACCACTAATTCCTGTTGTTCAAGGATATGCTGAATCACATTATTCAGCTGACCAGTATGTCCTTCATAAGGCAGGTCTTTCATGTTGGTGTACATTTCTGAGATCTGCTTCATTTTATCTGTATTTTCCTCAGGGAACCCGTTTTCCTGAGAAGTAGACGCGTATACCTTGAATGGTGCAGAAATCCGTCCGTCTTCTCCCTGAAAAATGAGCTGTTGTTCCTGTCCATGATGGACCACTGAACTCGTCAAAGTAGCCAGTCCCCCATCTTTATATTTTCCGATGGCAATTGATATATCTTCTACTTCAGCATTGTCATGTGCGACGTTACTCATCATGGCTGTAATTTCATCAGGCATGCCGTTCATCCATTTAAAAATATCCAAGTGATGGACCGCGTGATTAAGCGTGCAGCCTCCACCTTCTTTTTCCCAGGTTCCACGCCACCATAAATCATAGTAACTGTGACCTCTCCACCAGAAGGAATCCACTTGCGTATGCAAAACTTTCCCTATGACTTTATCCTCCAGAAGCTGTTTGAGTTTCATCATGGGATCTGTAAAACGGTTTTGCGAAATAATCGACAGTACTCTTCCTGTTTCTTCAGACACACGATTCATATCATCACACTCTTTAAGAGAGGCAGCCATCGGTTTCTCAACCACTGCATGAGCCCCTGCCTTCATCGCATTTATAGCGATTTCTGCATGAACATACGGTGGAGTACAGACAGAAACCAGATCGATTGCTTCTTTTTCCAGCATCTCTTCGTGATTGTCATATATCGCTACATCGAGTCCAAATTTTCTGGCCAGTTTTTCTGCTTTTTCAGGGTATATATCACACAGCGACACAATGGTCACGTCATCTTTAAACTTAAGGTACCCTTCTAAATGAAGGGGTGATATAGCGCCTGTTCCTACTATTGCTACATTAAGCATATCAGTCTTAATCTCCTTCTCAGTTTTATTGGTATCTACATTTATTTAGTTCAGACAGTCTTTGAAGGCTGAACTGTCCTTACTTTGCACTTTATCAAGTTTAGATCGCCAACTAGAGGCTGAACTATATTGGAAACACTATACATACAGTTTAAACAATTGTCATACGACTGAACTCTATTTCATCGTTACTATCTTTAGTTCAGAACTGTAAATCTTATTAAACTATATAAAATGACCTATTGACATTTTTTTGAGTAACCTAAAAGCCGACTTATTATGTGCATAGAAATTCTGGTTAAATTCAAAGAAAAGCTATGACAGAAAATATCATAGCTTTCTCTTTAATTATTTAACCGTTGTCTGTTACCAATTTATGAGACAAGTCTTTTATAGTCGGATAGACTTCTTTGTAGTTAGCATAAACTTTTTCATATTGAGCAACGGTATCCGAATTCGGTTTAACTTCAGATTTATAGTGAACAAATTCTTTTGAACAAGCCTCGAAATCGCTGAACCAGCCTGTTCCGACAGCCGCTATCATAGCCGCTCCCATAGCAGGACCCTGTTCTGTTTCCAATGTCACTACAGGCGCATTGAAGATATCTGCCTGCATTTGCAGCCAGTCTGGATTTTTAGCGCCTCCGCCAACAGAGACAATTTGTTTAAAGTCTTTGTTGGAATGTTTTTTCATTAACTCATACGAATCTTTAAGTGAAAAAGTAATTCCTTCCAGTACGGCACGTGCAAAATGATCACGTGTATGTGCAATATCCATCCCCAGGAAAGTTCCTCTTATGTTACTGTCCGTGTGCGGTGTGCGTTCTCCCGAGATATAAGGTGCAAATAATAAACCGTCAGATCCAGGCTTGACGTCTTTCACCCCTTTCAATAAATCTTCAAAGCTTTCTTCAGGTGCGAAAGTTTTCTTAAACCAGTTTAAACTGCTTCCTGCAGCCAGAGTAACCCCCATTGTATAATAGGCATTAGGGACCACATGATTGAAGTAGTGAAGGTGTCCATTATATGCTTTGTCTCCCGTTTCTTCGTAAGACAAGAATACACCGGAGGTTCCAATACTGGCCATACCCTGATCTGGACGAACAATACCAGCACCTACTGCAGCACATGGATTGTCTGCTCCACCAGAATACACTGGAACATCCACAGTCAGTCCAAGTTCTTTAGCCAGATCTGTATCCAGTTTTCCGATTTCATCATTTGAATTCACAAGAGGTGGACATATAGAAGTTGAAATATCTAATGCCTGGCCGATTTCCTCGCTCCAGCTTCTCTTTTCAACATCTAAAAACAGAGTGCCTGCTGCATCTGAATACTCCATTTGCTTGTTTCCAGTCAAACGGTACCCAAGGTAGTCTTTAGGAAGTAAAAACATATTTACTTTGCTCCAGACATCCGGTTCGTTTTCTTTGACCCATAGTAATTTCGGTAAAGTAAATCCTTCTAACGCTTTATTCTTCGTGATATCGATCAGGTTAGCCACTTTATCAGTGATCGTGACACACTGTTCAGTCGTACGGACATCATTCCATAAAATCGCTGGACGGAGCACCTCGCTCTTTTCATCCAGCAAGACAAGCGTATGCATTTGTCCTGAAAAGCTGATACCTTCCAGCTGGTCTTTTGCATCTGGTGTTGATTTAAAGATAGCTGCCATGACCTCTTTAGCCGCTCTGAACCATTCTGCAGGATCCTGTTCACTGTGCCCTCTTTCAGGTGTCAGTAACGGGTACTCAGAAGAAGCTTCATCAACTATTTTACCGTTTTTGTTTACGAGT
Organism: Alkalibacterium olivapovliticus; assembly: GCF_003003275.1. Taxonomy (GTDB): domain Bacteria; phylum Bacillota; class Bacilli; order Lactobacillales; family Carnobacteriaceae_A; genus Alkalibacterium; species Alkalibacterium olivapovliticum. The sequence continues at coordinate 26,714 of NZ_PVTO01000014.1, read as the reverse complement.
ATTCCTTTTAATCCACTTGTTCCCAAGTCTAAACCTAATACATAACTCATATAGACACGTCCATTCTCTGATTTTATAAAAAATAGAGGACCAGCTTTAAGGGAAGCTCCAATCTAGAATCGATCAATGCTTTCCGTTGAAGTCGGTCCCCTCTATTCAATTCGTTTTAGTTTACTTATTTAGTTGTGCCGGACTGGCCCACAACAGATTTGCTTTTACCTTTAGATCCATTTCCATAATGACGTGTCTGAGTCCAGTGGTCACGGTCATCCGCTTTTTCTTCATATCGGAAATAGTCAAAGTCAGCAGCCAGACGCATACCACTAGTATCGATACAGCTCATTCCAACGAATGCGCCGGTAAAGAATCCGGATTCCTGAATATACTCATCAGACAGTTTCCATGAATCGAATACTGCCGGGATCTCTTCCCACTTCTCGCCGTCAAATGAATAACTGAACTGATAATGGTACTGATCGACTTTAACTTTAAACCAGACTGCTTCTGCCTCATCCGGAACAGGGATAACATCACTGCCTAAAGGATTAGACACGTTGTCGCGTTCTGAAGCGTATAGATCGATCACTTTTCCTTTATCTTCATGCCAGGTGACATGAAGACTTGTCCAGTTTTTAGTGTTGTAATAGTTGACCAGACCAGCCTGCTGCTGGAATGACACCGGGTCAACAGATACTTTTGTTTCTGCTTCAAATTCGAATGCCTGCCAGCGACGGGCGACAAGTGCTTGTTTATGCAGGTTAGAAAATGCCCCTGCACCATATATTCTCAATTTTCCAGGCTTATCAGTCACTGATGCAAACTGAGTATAAGGAATGCGCAGTGTCTGCCATTGACCCCCTAGTTCCTCAGAGTCAAACTGGTCGACAATAGGGAAGTCAGCATCCCATTTCTGTTCAGGAAGATCTGGTGCCTCAACAGATACTTTAGGGTAATTGCCATCTACTACATAAGGCCAGCCCTCTTTCCATTCCAGTTTCTGAATAGCCGTTTCACGACCAAGCTGGCTGTATCCGCGGTCCATCAGTAATACGTCTCCAGGTGCTTTAGTCGGACGAGCAGTCAGATGAGCCAAATACCATTCGCCGTTTTGAGTTTCAACTAGTGAACCATGTCCAGCTTTTTGAAGAGCTAAACGTGGATGTCCCCAAGATGAAATCAACGGATTGTCAGGATGCGTTTCGTACGGTCCATCAATCGTTTTTGAACGTGCAATCGTGGCGTGATGATCATACATCGTACCGCCTTCAGCAGTCAGTAAATAGTAGTACTCATTGATTTTGTATAAATGCGGTGCTTCTGTCAGCCCAACATCTGTCCCTGTGTATATGATTTTACGGTCACCAATCAGTTTTTCCTGATCAGCATCATATTCCTGAAGAACGATGCCACCAAAATCATGCTTCCCGTTACGGTGATCCCATACCATATTAACGAACCATTTACGTCCATCTTCATCGTGGAATAATGAAGGGTCAAATCCAGACTGATTCATATAGACCGGGTTGCTCCATTCACCGTCAATTGTGTCACAAGTAGTCAAATAATTGGTCACATCTTTCCAGCTGCCAGATGTCACTTTGACATCTGAGAAAATAAGGTAAAATTTCCCATCGGCATAACTTAATTGAGGTGCCCAGACACCACCTGAGTCAGGGTTTCCTTTCATATCCAATAGTTCAACTCTGTTTAATGGTCGCGCCACTTGACGCCAGTTTTTCATATCAGTTGAGTGATAAATAACAACGCCCGGGAACCATTCAAAAGTGGACACTGCGATATAAAAATCATCTCCTACTCTTAACATACTTGGGTCTGGATTGAATCCTTTTAATACTGGATTTTGAATCATTGACATATATATAGCCTCCTATAAATTTTACTAATAAAATAATATAATTAAATCATTCGTTCTCTTTAACGAAATTAGCTTTTACATCTCTTACAGTACTATAGTTGTACAGTGTCCAGATATAAGCCAGAACAGCTGGTATAGCCAGTAATAACCACTCTGAGACAGCTAATAGAAGAAAGACAACAATGAATATGATCAGGAAATTACCGATAGTCAGTTTCAGTTTCATGAAAAAGTAATACCATCCTAATTTCAGTAAATCTTTGTACCTGAATTCAAATTTGATTTGAATCAAAAAAACAGGGATAAAATACAAGCTCAAAATCATTATAAGCAGGACAAACAAGTAGCCAATAAGAATGTACTGACTGTCTGCTATATTAATATAATAATTGATATTTACTGAAAACAAGTAAATCAGCAGTAAGTACGGCATCCAGATTTTTAAACTATCTAGACTATTCAACCGGTAATACTTCCTGAAATCTTTGCCTGGTTCAGAAAAGTCATCATTCTCCACTACATTGATCGTTGAACCAAGCAATCCTCCTATTGCGGGACCTAATGGGATGATTCCGATCAGGTACCAGACTAAGTTAGCCAGTGTCGCTTCTACGAATATAAAGAAGAAAAACAGCGGAATCAGGTTCAAATTAAACCAAAGGGTCGTAATGAGAAACCATGAAATATTTTGAGAAATCTTATACAGTCTTCCTTCACCAATATCTTTATTAAAATCGCCTCGCATAAAAATCCCTCTCACTCTTCATATTTGACAGTTATCTGCCTTCATATGGGTTGGTCACTATGAACAGCTGACATTTAATCACCGTTATAAATACTAACCCGTACGCTAACTATTTTACAGAAGCAAGGTCATTATGTCATGTCAGATCTGTAATTTAATAGAACAGACTGAACGTCTAATGTCAGCAAAAAAAGTCTAAAGACTAACTAATATAATCACTATGTAAACAGACAGAAGGTTACCCTCTGACCGTGCCTGCATCAAAATCATTTCAGCCGATTTTGATGCTCACACTTACTTGAGCAGTCAGCAGTGTTTTAACACTACGTTGTCTCTTGTATATCCAGAGAATAACCTTTGTCCGCGGAAAGACAGCAAGGGTCTAAAACTGTTTCTTTCCAAAATTTATTTTCATCCGGTCAGAAAGAGTGATCTAAAACGGTTCAGATTACTCAGCCTGATTAGATTGGAAATCTTGGTATGCAGTGTTGACAATATCAAGATATTGATCGACGTTCTGATTTTCTAAATCAGCCATAAATTCATCCCAACGATCAAAGTCGTACTGGCCAGTGATGAAACGTAGAGTATACGTTTCTGTTGTATCTTGTAAAGGCGTTCCGATTAATGATAGTTGTTCCTGATCAGCTTCACTCAATGGATATGGAGGAGCTGGAGTTATAACTTCTCTATTCGCATTTGTTTCATTCTGGAATTCGATTTCTTCTTCGTCCATTACGGATTGAAGAAGTTCATCTGTACCACCAGAAGCAATGATTCCGTTACGGAAACCATGATCTTCTTGTAAGTGTTCAGTTCCTTCAGGATTCAGTCCTAGATAAGTGATTGGATCAAGAGGCATGTATCCACCTGGAGCTTCTTCTGAACGCTCGAATGTTTCGCCTTCTTCACCCCACCAAGCTAGTTCATTTCCTTCTTCACTGTAGTATAACCAGTCAACGAATTGCAGTAATGCCAGGAAGTCGTCACGTTCAGCAACGTCAGCTCTCAGCATAAATCCGGCTACAAAGCGGCTTCCGCCAACATATGGGCCAGCTGGTCCTTCAGGAGACAATATTTTTCCGATTTCATACTCGCCTTCACCATGGATTTCCGCCATTGATTCTCTCTGTCCAATAACGGTCTGAGAGTTAGCAGAAATGACATACGAATTAGCATTATTGAATGAGTTTTGAGCCGTTTCATCTTCTTGAGTGAACGATTCTGGATCCATTAATCCATCTTCAACTAATCCTGCAAAGTACTCTACCAATTCACGGTAGCCATCTTCCATAGGCGCATAACTGAATTCATCGGCACCCTCGTCAAAGACAACTCCACCGCCGTATCCCCAACCAGCTACAGTATCAAATGAAGGGGCTGCATAGTTGAGTAAGGCTTGACCTTGCCACTGATCGTTAAATGGAACGTTCCCAGTTTCATCAGCTAACACTTGTAAAGCATCTCTTAATTCATCCCATGAATTTGGTTCTTCTACACCATATTCATCAAATACTGTTCTGTTGATCATAAGCGTATAGTCATGACGAACGTTTTCTTCAATACCAGGTAAGATGTAATATTTACCATCAGCCTGACGGTTCTGGTCTAATTCTTCTGAAAGATCCCAGTCTTCAATACGCTGAGACAGGTGAGGCATCAAGTGAACATAATCAGACAAAGGTAGAAGTGCACCCGATCCAACAAATTGTGACTCATCTCCAGGATATGAGTTTGAAATGATATCTGGAGCATCCCCTGCAGCAATCAATACTGATCTACGTTCAGGGAAATCTGATAAAGGAGCAATAACGTTATCAAATGTAACGTTCGTTCTCTCTTCAAGCATGTCGTAGAAAGTCCAGTCTTCATCCAGTGGATAGTTCGGGTGATCTCTGTACAGGAAAGAGAATTCTAAAGGCTCTTCAGAATAAAACGTATCTCCCACACTAAAATCTTCCATTGCGTGTTCAGTTCCAATATCGTCTTCAGTTACGCCAGCTTCGCCTTCCTCTGAAGTCCCATTATCTCCATTAGAATCTCCGCCGTTGTCAGTTGTATCGTCTCCTCCACAAGCAATCAGTAAAGTTGCTGTAGTAAGAGTTAAACCAGCTAATAATTTTTTCTTAAGTGATGAACCCATTGTTTTCCTCCTTATATTGTGATGCTTGAAATCAATAAAATAATACCTTAAAGCATTTGTCAAACTGATCGTATGGCATCGACCCCTTTTAGTTTTTTCCATAGAAAAGTTTTTGCAGTAAGTTCCATAACCTCTCACTAAAGTGATGATTGTGGAATCAGTAAACAGTTAGCCCTATCTCATTACTTCTCCTGCTGCAAAATTGACAAGGACCGTTTCTGTCAAGCGTTTACACTATTTTAGTTTTATTAACCGGGAATCATTCAGCACCCCCGGTCAATAATTTAAACCCTTTATTCTTTAACAGATCCCAGCATGATTCCTGTTACGAAGTACTTCTGAACAAATGGATAAACACAGATGATCGGTAACACTGTCAGGAACATGGATACTGAACGTACATTGGAAGCGATTTGTGCCCCACCAGCTTCAGCTGCGGCAGCTTCACCAGTTGCTGTTGCTCCGGAAATCAGATTTCTCAGGAACAGGGTAACTGGGAATAATGTCCAGTCGTTCAGGAACATGAATGCCTGGAACCAAGCATTCCAGTAAGCTACTGCATAGAACAGTGTCATTGTCGCTAAGATTGGTTTTGATAACGGCAGTACGATTTTCATGAAAATACCGTATGTTGACATCCCATCAATAGAAGCTGCTTCTTCCAATGAAGGCGGTAGATTCTCGAAGAATGCTTTCATGATCAACATATTGTAAATACTCAGCGCCAGCGGGAATACCACAGACCACATTGTATTAGTAATGTTCAAAGTGTTGTTATACACGATATAGGTAGGAATGATCCCTCCGGCAAAGAACATCGTGAAGACTGAAAAGCCGACCCAGAATCCTTTCCCTTTTAAGCGTGTTTTCGGTTTAGCCAATACGTAAGCGAGTAAAGTTGTTAAAAACATAGCCAGCGCAGTTCCGACAACTGCATACACGATTGTATTTCTGTAGTGAATCCAGAAGCGCTGATTACTTAATACTGCACGGTAGGTTTCAATATTGAACCCTCTAGGCAGAAGGAATACTTCTCCTGCAGTAATGAAACGCTCACTACTGAAAGACTGAGCAATGATATTAATGAACGGTACAAAAGTAACAATAACAATTAATATCATCGTGATAATATTAAATATGCGAAACGCTTTATATCCTTTAGTGTCATTTAAATGCATGATTTTCTTCCTCCCTTTACCATAGACTTCTATTAGTCAGTTTTCTAGATAATAAGTTCGCGCTCATAACCAGTACAAATCCAACGACCGCCTGAGCTAAACCAATAGCTGTTGCGTATGAGAAGTTTGCACTACCTAAACCGATACGGTATAGATAAGTAGAGATAACATCTGCTGTTTCATACGTTAACGGATTATAAAGTAGGAATACTTTTTCAAACCCAACGTTCATGAAGTTACCGATATTCAGAATGAGCAGTGTCATGATTGTTGGTAATATACCAGGTATCGTAACGTGCCATGTCTGTTTCAGTCGGCCAGCCCCATCGATGGCAGCAGCCTCATATAAGTTTGGATCGATGTTCGTTAAAGCAGCAAGGTAAAGGATTGCTCCCCAACCAGTCGTCTGCCAGACACCAGATGCGACGTAAATTGTACGGAACCACTCTGCTCGCTGAAGGAAAATGATGCTGTCTCCTCCAAAGAATTGGATCATCTGATTGATGATACCATTTGCAGATAACATTTCCATGATCATACCGGCGATAATAACCATCGAAATGAAATATGGCAGGTATGATGCAGTTTGTACAAAACGTTTGAATTTCATACTCTTAACTTCATTCAGTAACAGTGCAAATATGATTGGAATCGGGAAGTTGAACAGTAGTGTCAACCCACCAATAGTGAATGTATTTCTGAAAACTCTCCAGAAAGTACGGTCATTCCAGAACATTTCAAAATACCGAAGTCCAACAAAGTCTTGTCCAAGCATGCTTCCACCTGGTACGAAACGTCTAAAAGCAATAACGTTACCAATCATTGGCAGATACTGGAATATTACAAGATAGATGACAGGTAAAATAAGAAACGTATACAACTGCCAGTCTTTTTTCAGTGATTTGCTTGTTGATTCCCATTTGGATACTTGGGTCTGTTTCAGTTTCTCTTTGTATGCTTCAACATCTTTAACGCCGCCTTGAGCAGATGCAATGCCTGTTTCAGGATTGTTTCCGGTCGGTCCGGTTCCAGTTCCTCCGGGTGTTTGGCTATCTAATTCCATTGGGTTTCCTCCTCAAATAGATCCATGATTAGTGAGTTTCTGTCTTTTGTTTTTCAAGCATGTCCCAGGCACCCATCATGTACATGATACCCAGCGCACGATCGTACAGGCCATATCCTGGTCTGCTTTCTTCTCCCCATAAATGTCTCCCATGATCCGGTCGCATATACCCTTCGAATCCGATTTCATGATACGCTTTCATTATTTCAAGTATAGGAACTGATCCATCCTGTTCCCTATGAGAGGTTTCAATAAAGTCACCATTCTCAAACACCTTTACATTACGAATATGAGCGAATGGAATTCGATCTTTGAATGTACGGATCATATCCGGTACATCGTTTTCAGGATTTGACCCTAACGCCCCACTACATAATGTCAAGCCGTTCGAAGGACTGTCAATAATGTCTACAATACGCTGCAGGTTATCTTTACTGCGTACAATACGTGGAAGATTGAATACGGGATAGGGTGGATCATCTGGATGAATTGCCATTTTAATACCGTTTTCTTCTGCCACAGGAACAACTTCTTTCAGAAAGTGAGCCAGGTTGTTAAACAAATCATCTTCTGATACTGTTTCGTAAGCTTTGAATAACTCTTCTATTTTCTCGAGTCGTTCTGGCTCCCATCCTGGTAAAGTCATTCCTCTGGAAGATTTCTTAACGTTTTCGACTAACTCGTAAGGGTCGACCCCTTCGATCTTATCGACTTCATAAAATAAAGCAGTGGAACCGTCTTCAAGTTCTTTAGCCATATCTGTTCTAACCCAGTCAAATACCGGCATGAAGTTATAACAGACGACTTTAACACCACCGACTTTTCCTAAATTACGAAGTGTTTCTTTATACTTCACAATGTATTTTTCTCTTTCAGGAATCCCTAATTTGATCGATTCATGAATATTAACTGATTCGACCACATCTATCCCCAGTTTGTACTCTGCTGCCTGCTCTTTCACTTCCTGTATACGCTCAACTGGCCAAACTTCACCAGCCCGTAAGTCATGAAGCGCCCAGACTACGCTGTGCATCGATGGAATCTGACGAATATCTGAAAGTGATACTGTATCATTTCCAACGCCGTACCAGCGAAAAGTTGTCTTCATACTGTTTCCCCCTTTTTCATTATTTCCTTTTATTACAAGGCGGGGAATTCCCCGCCAGTTTTTAAAGACTTATCTGTAAATCGTTCTGCCCTTCGCATCTTCAACGCCTGATTTGCGGAAGTAATAAGTGTTTACCTGATCCCGCCACTCTCTGGCTGATCTAAGCTGCTCTTCCAGTCTTTCTTTAACGTTGCGATAGGATGCTTCGTCCACTTCACCTTTTAACGATTCCCACTGTTTCTGATAGTCCAGAACTTTGTCGTAACCCTCAAAATGAGTATCGTAAATGTGCTGGATGATTGTTTTTCCTGTTTTAAGCTCGTAACTGTAAGGTAAGTGATGGAAGAATAAAAGCAGTTCTTCCGGACACGTCTCTACGTTTTCATACATAGCATAATTTTCGTCGTAAAATTGTCTCGTAAATCCGGTACCTGATGCAACTGTTCGGTCAACGCCCAATCCATCTCGATCTGAGAAGTGGTACGTTCCCCACATATCGTACTCATACCCGTCAATATTAGGTCCATAGTGATGATTTGGTTGAACCATCCATCCGATACCAAGTGGAGATGTGTATTTTTCATATGTGTCCCAACTGCTCATCAATATATCAAGGAGTGTTTCATTTCTTTTTTCTGATAAGGAATACGTTGCTTCGATCCATTCTTCAGCAATTTCTTCTGCACTCAGACTTGGATCCCAGATCAGACGTCCATATCCGAATAGATTAGCTTGTGACAATTTGTGACCTGTCCAGTTCTCGTCCATTCCAGTGTTTACTACTGCAGTTATACCGTTACGTTCTGGATTTTCAGGAAACTTAACCAGTACGTCCTGAATGGTTGTACCTGGCCCATCTGCATAGGTGTCGAAGTCTAATACTTCTTTCCACATCGGGATCAGATAACAGATATGTTTCTGCTGCCCTGTATACTCCTGTGCAATCTGGAATTCCAGCACCTGGTTCGTATTACGCAAAGCTCCAAATAATGGTGAAACAGATTCACGAACCTGAAAGTCCATCGGTCCATTTTTGATCTGAAGAACGACATTGTCAGCAAAATCGCCATCAGTCGGTGCGTAATAATCATAAGCAGCCCTAGCTCTGTCAGTCGAACGGTCACGCCAGTCCTGATGATTATCGTAAACGAAACATCTCCAGAAGACTGTACCGTCAAATGGTTTAAGGGCTTCGCCCAGCATGTTAGCTCCGTCAGCGTGAGTCCGTCCATAAGTAAATGGTCCCGGACGGTTTTCTGAATCCGCTTTAACGACAAATCCGCCAAAATCAGGAATATGATCATAAACCAGTTCAGCAGTTTCTTTCCAGAACGCTCTTACTTTATCATCAAGAGGATCAGCTGTATCTGTCCAGTCTACTTCGATCGGCGCAGCATAGTTTACGCTTAGGAACAATTTCAGTCCGTAGGTTCTGAAAATATCTGCCAGTTTTTTAACTTCTCTTATAAGTGAATCTGTGATGAAATAACTTTCTTTTTGATGAACGTTCACATTATTAATGGTCAATGCGTTGATTCCAACAGAAGCCAGCATCTTGGCGTATTGCGCAAAGCGCTCGTCTTGCAGTCTGAATTCATTATTACTGTAAAACAAGGACCGTCCTGCATATCCACGTTCGACGGAGCCGTCGAAATTGTCCCAGTGGTTGATCATTCTTATTTTGTTTTTAGGATTTGATAATATGGCTAGTTCAGGTTTCTCATTTTTTTGATACGCTCTCACAATATGGAAGAAACCGTAAATCAGTCCTTCTGGTTTAAGTGCAGTTACGTATACTTTGTTGTTTTTTTCTTCTATCTTGAAACCGTCTAATATGATAGAGTTATCTTGTATAACTTCAAATGACAGTATGTTCTCGCCTTCTGGCTGAGACTCTTTATATAGAAGAAACTCTTTTTCAAGTGTGCTTTCTAAATGTTCGGCACCTTTTATTTCTATTTTACTAAATGGCCATGCTATCAATGTAGAGGCTGAAAGCCAGCTCTCATCGAAGTCAAATTTAGTAGTCATGCACAATCCCCTTTTAGTCTTTTTTTAGTTAACGCTAACATTTGTTGCAAAAAAAAATCATTTATGTCAAAGTCAGCCTCTATCTCACTAAATTGTAATGTGAAAGAGAAAGAAAACCTTTACATTTTATGTTTTTTTATAATAAGATATATGATACACTAGGTGTACTGATAGTTTGTTAGTTGAATTAACTAACTCCTGATATAACTATAGCGAAACTGCTTTTTAATGTCAAGCGCTTCCAGTCATTTTTTTGATTATACTTATGAATTTTTAGTGATTTTAGGTTGACCATTCAAGGGAAACCGATTAATGCCTTTAATATAAACCATATTGAGAAACGAGGAAACCATCATGTTTAGAATGAAAAATTCAATCAGAGAAAATAACAGTATTTTAGTCTTATCTGAAATCATTAATCAGCCGGAAATTTCACGGGCAATGATTTCTGAATTAACCGGTCTTAACAAGGCTACAGTATCAGAAATTGTCAGACGACTAATCGATGACGATTACGTGATTGAAATCGGTCCTGGTAAAAGTACCTCTTCTGGTGGAAGACGCCCCATCCAGCTGACAGTCAATAAAAAAGCAGGTGTCTCCATTAGTTTCGAAGTTCGTTACGACCGGATCAGTTATCTGATTACATCCCTGGACGGCGAAAAACTGGATTACACTATAGAAGAAAGTGAAATGAACAAAGATAACATAGTAGACTTCATTACTGAAGTTGTAGAAGAAGTGAAAGCCTCCATTGGAGACATTCCCTTCGGTATTATCGGGGTTACAATCTCTATACACGGTATTGTTCATGAGAATAAAATTGAGTTTACCCCCTATTTCGACCTGGATCAAATTGACCTGGTCTCATTATTGAGTGAACGGCTGGACATGCCAGTTTATATAGAAAACGAGGCGAATCTTTCTGCATTAGCTGAAGCTGCTTTCGATAATGAACATAAAAGTCTGGTCTCTTTCAGTGCACATACCGGAATTGGAGCGGGTATTATACTAGATGGAAAACTGCATCGCGGGTATAAAGGGCGTGCAGGAGAAGTCGGTCATACTGTACTCTATCCTAACGGCACCAGTTGTCCCTGTGGCAATCAGGGGTGTCTTGAACAATACTGCTCAACTAAAGCTGTTGTCCGTAAATTTCAAATATTAAAAGGCGACCCTTCTTTGACCTTTGATGATCTTATAGATTCATACCATCAGAAAGACTCCTCTACATTGAACATGATTCTTCAATTCGCCAAGGATTTCGGGATCGGTCTGATGAATGTGATCGGCAACTATGACCCTGAAGTTGTTTACATCAACTCTGAACTCCTAGAGGAAATACCAGAACTGATCAGTCTTCTTCAGCATTACTTGAGCATGACCATTTATAAAAACGTCCCATTAAAGCAATCCATTTTAGGTAAGAAAGCCAGTTTGTATGGTGCGACTGTCATGAACCTCCAGGAATTCCTGCATGTTGAAAATGTTGAATTCAGTCTGAACATGGAAAAAGTACTGGAAGTTTAATCTAAGCTCATTGCTTTACAATAAAGAACTCTCCCTATGATGAACGAGTCAGCTCGTCGCTCATAAGGAGAGTTCTTTATTTAGTCGGTTAGTTACATTAGTTCAGTGCTTTTTTCAACGTCTCTCTGATTGCGCCTGGTCCTTCAGTCAACTGATACAGATAGTCCACTACAGTCTCTGCAAGGCCTGATTCATACAGGTCGACAGCAAATATATCCTGCCGCATCAATATCGGTTTAACCACTTTATTTAACGTTTCTTTGTCCCTTTCTCCCAACTTGACTGCACTCAGGATTGGCGTCAATTCTTCAAGCAGTGGGTCCGGACTTAATTCCAGCTCATTCCCTTCATCATCAACCTGCATCAGGTAACGCAGCCATCCTGCTAATACAAGGGGGATAAATGTCAGCTGCGTGACGTCTTTATCCTCAGCGTCTATATAGGACTGCATAGTCTTACCGTAACGGATCGAGAGTTTCTGAGAGGTGTCAGTTGCAATCCGTTGAGGTGTATCAGGCATAAATGGATTTGGGAAACGGACATTGATGACCTCATCAATAAAGGCTTTAGGATCCAGTATTTTCGGATCGACGACAACCGGCAAACCTTCATCGTACCCTATTTTTCTGATTAAAGCCGTCAGTTCATCATCTTTCATTTCTTCATGTATGGAGGTATGACCCAGTAGACAACCATAAATAGCTAAAGCTGTATGAAGAGGATTCAAACACGTGGTGACTTTCATCGTTTCTGCTTTATCCACCGTTTCACGGTCAGTAAAGATCACGCCTGCTTCTTCCAAAGGAGGACGGCCATTTGGGAACGTATCTTCAATAACTAAATACTCTGCTTCTTCAGCATTGACGAATGGAGCAGTATAAGTGTTTTTTGAAGTGATAATCGTCTCCGTATCTTCAAATCCTTCTTCCTTCAAGATGGCTTGAACATCCTGGTCTGGTCGAGGCGTAATTTTGTCAATCATGCTCCACGGGAAAGACACTTTATCTTTATCGGCTACATAGTCTTTAAACCCGTCATCGACTAGTCCTTCTTTTACCCAGACATCGACAAACTCAGTAACAGTAGCCTGCAGTAATGCCCCATTATGGGAGGCGTTATCCATAGAGACTAAAGCAATCGGTGCTGCAGACTGTTTATACCGCTCGTAAAGTAAGGCTGTTAATTTACCCATATAACTTACAGGTCTAGACGGCCCATTTTTAAAGTCATTTTGAACATCCCCCATGACCTCTCCGCGGGGATTGACCAGACTGTATCCTTTTTCAGTGATTGTAAAACTGACCATCTGAAGAGAAGGCGCTTTAAAGATGTCTTTCAACCGGTTAAATTCAGCTTCGTTTTCACTGTCCATTCTCAGCGATTCTACAACTGAACCGACAACTGTTTTATCAACTGATCCATCTGCTTTAAGCGCGACCAGTAAACTGAGTTCATTATACGGTCGGTAGGCTTTTTCAATGATTTCATAGTCAAACCCTTCACCTACAATAATCCCTTTATCCATTTTCCCTTCATTCAGTAACCGGTGATTCAGCATAGCCGGGAAGGCTCTGAAAATATTACCAGCTCCCAGATGCAGCCACGTCGGATTTTTTTTAGTCTCTTTAGTTACTTTTTCACGGTCATAGGTAGGAACTGCATACCCTTTTTCTTCCCAAACTTTCGTAGTAGTTAACCCATTATTTGATAATTTCATATTCTTTCTCTCCTTTTTTAGTTTGCTAGTAATTGAAATCCTTCAAAGTTGAACTGACTTCCCGGCAGAAACACAAAAGTTACTGTTCCTTTACCTGTTAGTGCGGTCAGATCATACAGTTTACTTTCTGTGTCAGCCGTTTCAGTGAACTCTACAACTTGATTGACCGATTCACCTTCCTCGTTTTCAAAGCGCACGTGAATCGTATTCTTATCGATTGGTGAATGACCGATCAGTCTGATTCGTCTGACTGACTGATCCTTAAAGTCCATATCTTCAAATACGAGGGAGACATTGTTTCCAATATTCTGAACCTGGGTATCTGTTTTGTTGAAGGCATCTCCATATATCGCGTCTGCGGCTAAAGCAGCATTATAGGCAAATGCACGACTGACTTCTTCAAAGTAAAACCCTTTTAAATGGACTTTCGCCTGCATGACAAAATACAAAGAGGTGATGCCTCTGAGCGTTTTATTCAGTTTGTACGTTTCTTCCTGATATACATTCCACTTGGATTCTTTCTGGTAGACTGCATTGGTTAGGTGAATGCTATCTTGTTGTGAAGGATCCCCCTCCCATATTTCGATCGTGTACTCTTCACTGCTTAATGCAAAGATCGGTAGTGTGATCCTGTCTGATCCGTATTTCCCGAAATCAATGTCGTGAAAACCGATGACCGTTTCTCCGTCACGGCTTGTGGCCACTCCACGTTCGTTCCCGTTTGAAACGTCTCCTTTTGAATCATCAAATAATGACCCGGAGATCAGTGCATACGGATTTTTATAGGCTGTTCCCATACCAGTCACTTCCATGTCCAGCTCGGAAATAAGTTTGATTTTGTCCGTCCCATTTTTTGAAGTACACCTGACTCTGAATGCCCCATCCCCTTTTGCAGAAACATGAGCTTTATTTCCGTTGAAGGTCAAGGAAACGTTTGTCGCTTCTACTCCTGCATCATTGACAAGACTCCACTCTAAATCAGTATAGGAAGTGTCAATGGGAAAAAGGTGTGCATTTACTGTCAGATCGGTGTTTTCAGGCGATAGAATCCTTCCTGAATCACTTAACAGTTCTAATTTTCGAACCGGTATTTCATCCAATAGACCTGTATTGATTGGCTTATTGGTGTTCGATTGTAAAACCTCACGTTCAATCGGCTGATCTGTTTTGATAGCTGACAACTCAAGATGCGAAGTCTCAAGCCCTTTAGATTCTGCTTTAAGGGTAATGGAACCCTCAGCACCTGTTGCCTGAATGATGGCCATGGCTTTCCCACTGAAAAGGCGGCGGGATATCCCTTTATACTGATCATAATCAGTACTGTCTCCATTGTCATAACCCACCAGACGGCCAGAACCCGAAACAGTGAGATTCACTCTGTTCACAGCATTTTCTACCGGATTGTCATCTCCATCCACTGCACTGATCTCCACAAAAATCAGATCCTGTGCATCTGCCAAAAGTTCTATTTTATCAGGAGTTAACTTGATAGAGTGTGCATCCTTGAATGACTGCCGAACCTGTTCTAAAACTGGCTTACCATCATGATCGTAAGCAATTGCTTTAAGTTCACCCGGTTCATATGCAACCTGCCAGGTAGGTGTGATGTTTTTATCCGTTTCATGGTTTATTTTTTTGTCACCCATTTTAGTTCCATTTAAGTACAACTCGACTGCTGGTGCATTGGTCGCGACTCTGACATCGATTGTCTGACCCGGATTAAAATCCCAATAAGGGAACAAATGAAGAAGAGGTTTTTCTTCAAACTTGACCCAGGCAGACTGGTAAATAAAGTACGAATCTTTTGGAAAAGTCGCTGTATCGATTTGTCCGAAGTACGCGTTTTTCGTATGATAGGGAGTCGGTTCTCCAATATAGTCAAATCCGGTCCAGACGAACTGCCCCATTGAGTATGGACGGTCCCGTTCTCCTGTTAAAATAGCTTCAGGTGATTTCGCCCCCCAGCTTGTTGAACTGTTGCCCAAAGCTGAACACTGCTCATCATCATCTGCCAGTACGGATTGATGATAGGGAAAATGATAAATCCCCCTACTTTGAACGACAGAACCTGTTTCACTTCCATAAATTACCCAGTCCGGATGTTCTTCATGCTGTTCATCATAGTACTTCTCACCGTAATTGTATCCAACGATTTTTACGAGATCAGCACATTTTTGTGCGTTTTCCCATGGCATGTAATTGGATCCCAAAGTAACCAGTGCATTCTCTTTAGGGTCAAATTCAGTTACCCAGTCAGTCAACTGTCTAGTCAAAGTCAATCCTCTTTCATCTGCATGGGTATCGTAAATTTCATTCCCGATTGTCCACAATAGTAGACTCACGTGATTACGGTCTCTTTTGACCCAGCTTTTCACATCAAGGTAAGCCCAGTCTTTGAAAAAACGTGCATAATCATAGGCCGTTTTTGATCGTTCCCACATATCAAACGACTCAGAAGCAATCAGAAAACCAACTTCATCTGCCAGTTCCATCAATTCTTTCGCCGGCATATTGTGCGAGGTCCGAATAGCATTGACTCCCATTTCCTTAAACAGTTTCATACGGTGGCGCATAGCGTTTGGATTAAATGCTGCACCCAGAGCCCCCAGATCGTGATGCTCACAAAACCCTTTTAACTTGTAGGCTTCACCATTTAATAAGAGTCCCTTATCCGGTAGCATTTCAGTTGTTTTAAACCCGACATTTCGAGACTGTGATTCAAGTAATTCGAAGGTATCTTCTAGTTGAATCAGCGTCTCCAGTGAGTATAGCTCTGGAGATTCCGGTGACCATTCATTCACGTTCAGATCCGTTAACAAAGACGTGACCGTTTCACTTTTTGTGACAACCGCACTACTTTCAGCTACTACTTTTTCATTTTTACTGAGCTTATGAGTCAATATAACAGGATATGATATATCACTCCCCATTACAATATCCGTATCAATTTCTAGTGTATACATCTGGCCTGTTTTAGTGGTCGACACATAGATACCATCGCTTTCTATATATGTAGACCCTCTTTGAATCAACCAGACGTTTCTGAAAATCCCTGCTCCCGTGTACCATCTGCTATTGGGTGCCTGATGAACTACTTTCAGTTCAATACTATTCAGTCCTTTTTTCAGATGTTCGGTGAGATCGAATTCGAATGCCGAATAGCCATACTTCCATTGGCCAACTTCATTCCCATTTACATATAAAGTAGAGTCCATATAAACACCATCAAAGCGAATGGCAACATGGGGTGTTTTTCCATCGTATTCCAGTTCTTTTCTATACCACCCAACACTATCCTGGTATAAGTCCTTCGTATCTTCTATTAACCAGTCGTGAGGTAATTCTACTGGTTCAAATGTGTTCGGTTTAGTGTGACTTATTCCTTTTACTTTTGAAAAAGTCCATCCTTTCAAAAGTAGTGTTCTAGTATTCAATAAACTGCCTCTTTTCTGTAAAATAAGGTACTTAAAACTTACTGTTTGTTCAGTTTTTAAACAAACTCTTCTTCAATAAGAGTAGTCTTTTTTGGAAACGATGTCAATAGAAAAAGTCGGCAATGATACCGTCTCCAATGTGCGGTAATTCTCAGTCAGCATGTCTTCATAAGATAGTGATAATGACTATAAAAGCATGGTTCCTTTCCTTTGCTTAACTTGGTATGGTCCAGTTTTACTATCCTATAACTAAGAAGGATATGGTAAACTAGTTTAAAGGAGGGTGATGATCCATGAAAATTTTAGTCGATGCAGACGCCTGCCCGAGAAAAGATGACATCATAAAAAAAGCCAACGAGTATCAGCTGTCTGTGTTGCTGGTGTCCAGCATTTCCCATTATTCTACTAAAGAATTACCTGACAGGGTTGAACGCATATGGGTAGATAAAGGAAGTGATCAGGCAGATTTCAAAATCATGCAGATGGCTCATCCAACTGACATCATTGTGACTCAGGATTATGGCTTAGCCTCTATGCTGCTGCCGAAAAATTGTCGTGTCCTGCATCATGAAGGATACGAATATACGATTAGTAGTATTCAGAAACTAATCGACGGTAGACATTTAGCAGCTCAAATGAGACGACAATCTAAAAAAAATAAAGCGAAGAGTTTGAATCCGTTCGCTGATGAGACACAATACCCATTCGATGAACTGTTACGAAAAGTGATTGAGGAACAACTAGAACTTAGTGAAAGGATCGATCAGTAAAGTGATTACCATTGGCCTAACGGGATGGAGTGACCATGAGCTGATACAGAGAACCCGGTCGAAAAAGCTGGAAGATTACGCCAGTCACTTTCCTGTCGTTGAGCTGGATACCAGTTTCTATGCTATTCCGTCTGAAAAAAATATAATGAGCTGGATCCAGAAAACGCCAGATGTCTTTACTTTTATTCCGAAAGCGTATAACTTGATGACATTACATAAACCTTTCTATCCGGATTTTCCATCCATGGATGATGTGTTTGATGCCTACAAATCAGCTCTCAGAGCTATGACCGAGTCTAATCGGGTTAAGGCTTTCCTTTTCCAGTTTCCACCCGTGTTTGACTGTACGCGAAAACATGTCACCTACTTGAAGTATGTAAGGCTGCATATGGATGACTTGCCTATAGCTGTTGAGTTCAGGAACCAGACCTGGTTCAGTGAGTCGAATAGTGAAAAAACACTTGACCTGCTGAAGCAGCTGAAGTTCGCTCATGTTGTCGTTGACCAGCCTCAAACCCCTAACAATAGTGTGCCAAAAATTGTTAAGTCCACTCATCCAGACTTAAGTGTGTTGAGACTTCACGGACGAAATTACGAAGGCTGGTTAGGAGAAAACGTCACAGACTGGCGGGCAGAACGCACGCTCTATGATTATACTGAGGAAGAACTGTCTGAGTTCAGGCTGATCTGTGAGACGCTCAGTCAAGAATCCCGAGAAGTTTGCGTCATCTTTAATAATAACTCGGGCGGTCACGCAGCGAAGAACGCCAAACGTCTTCAGGAACTTTTGAACTTGGACTACGGCTATCTCGGACCTCAACAGCTGGATTTATTTTAATGAAGGATTCAAATTAATAGTGAACAGATAGTTACGTGTTACTTAACCGTGAGACTTCTCTTTCGTATTGGGAGGACTCACGGTTTTGTCATTGGCAATGAGGGGTATTCTTGTCTATGACAAGAATAGTCTTAATAGATTCTATAGATCCAATGAATAGACAGAAATCGTGAGGACCCTTGCTTGAAACCTTTTAATTGTAGCACTCGATGTCTATTAGGTGAGTGAGATAGACTTATATGGTGCTATTTGTCGGTCTCATGCTGCTAAGTCTTGGTGAGCACTACATATCCCGGTGCTATTTGTCGCTCTCGGTGTCAATTAGGTGAGTGAGTTAGACATATATGGCGCTATTTGTCGGTCTCGTGCTCCTAAGGTTTGGCGAGTGCTACATATTACGCCTCTATTTGTCGCTCTCGGTGTCAATTAGGTGAGTGAGTTAGACATATACGACGCTATTTGTCGCTCTCATGCTCCGTAGGTTTGGTGAGTGCTACATATTACGCCTCTATTTGTCGCTCTCGGTGTCAATTAGGTGAGTGAGTTAGACATATACGACGCTATTTGTCGGTCTCATGCTTGTATGATTGGTGAGTGCTACATATTACGCCTCTATTTGTCGCTCTCGGTGTCAATTAGGTGAGTGAGTTAGACATATACGACGCTATTTGTCGGTCTCATGCTCCGTAGGTTTGGTGAGTGCTACATATTACGCCTCTATTTGTCGCTCTCGGTGTCAATTAGGTGAGTGAGTTAGACATATACGACGCTATTTGTCGCTCTCACGCTCCCAAATCTCGATGAGCACTACATATCTCGGCCCTATTCTTTGATCTCGTTTAAGATTAACATCTAAATGCCTTATGTATCTCATAAAAGAAAAAAGATCATGCGGAAAAGTGCGATTTAAGGTTAAGACCAAAAACGACAAAAAAGGACTACTGTGATGAACTTTAAATGTTCAGTCAGCAGCAGTCCTGTTATTTCGATTTACATTTAAATCAGATTTTTCCTGAAAAATCATCTTCTTCGTTTTGTACTAGGTCCTTGGTCGCTTTTTCCTGATGAGTTTCATCAAAGCATTGGAAGCACCATATAAAGCAATACCAACCGATGCCCCAGCCGTATCGATCACGACATCTAGGAAGAGAGCGGTCCGCCCGGGAACGAAGTACTGATGGAATTCATCAGAAACAGCATATAAAAAGGACACGACTACAGCAATCCCAAAGGCTTTCCATCCTCTGATATTCGACAAGGTCAATGCGTTCATTAAAAAACTACCGAGAAATAGGTAGACAATAAAATGAGCATATTTCCGTAAGTAGAGATGGATAACCCATCGATTCATTTCGAAAATTCCGAATGCACCGATACGTGGTCTAACCATTGTGTAAAGAACATATACGATTACTGCACTTAGAGCCAAAAACACTGCAAACAGCAGCACTTTCAATAAAACGTGCGATTGTATTTTAACCAGCCAAACCAAAAAGAGGTGATAAAAGATAACGAAAGCTATGATTCCGACGAGCTGCCAATTGGATATGACTTCTCCGCCCAAGCGCATGACGCCGATACTTAATCTTGCAGAATCCTGTGCCGGTTGAGATGAGAACCAGAATATAACACCCATCCAAAATATAACCATCAGCCAGGAAAGAACTTGAGCTAGTCTCAGTTTAAATAATTGCCGATTATTTGCCACCCTATCTCCCCCATTAGTCAAGTGTCTTGTATCAGTAAATCATCAGAAATTAATCAGCCATTTTACCGAACGCCATGATTTTTTTGCCATCAATCCAGACGGTCGGTTCTTTGACCACACAATCAATATGAACGCCTGCTTCTGTCACTCCACCAAACGGTTTGTTAGACCCGAAAGCGATATGAATCGTTCCATACACTTTTTCATCTTCCAGAACGACTCCCGTGAGTTGAGCTGAAGGATTTGTCCCAATACCAAACTCGGCAATGGTGCGCCCATCTTTGTCGCCAAGGATATCCAGTAATTCTTTCCCCTGATGTTCAGTCGCTTCAGTTAAGCGTCCATTTTCGATCGTCAGGACGACTGGTTTTTTCACCATGCCAATTTGAGCGATGGACCCATCGACCACTAACTTACCATTAGCAGAGGTTTCCAGAGGCGCAATGAAAGCTTCTCCAGAGGGGACATTTCCAGCCTGTCCTTTTTCACGGAATACGCCTGTACTGGGAATCCCTTTTCTGTCAGCTACTGAAAAAGTTAACGTCTCATTGTCCTTTTCAATAATGACTTCCGATGCTTTATCCAGCAGTTTCGTAAAACGAGCTGTCAGTTCCTGAACAACTTGAGGGTCAGCTTCGATAGCCCCTTTTTCAAGCATTGACAGGGTAATGCCAGGCATTGTTCCAATTCGGGTGCCACCAGCTGCTGCTTCTTTTTTTGCACGTGTATGCGTAATACTGGCCGTTGTCACACACAAAGCAACATCTGCATCTTTCATAGCTTGAGCAACAACCAACGGCGGCTCCTCTCCAGACTTATAATTTGCAGGAAATTGCAGGAAAACCGTTTCGTTCCCTTTAATACATGCCGCTTCATAAAAAGGCATCGCCACTTGTTTCATATGATCATCCGTTATGATAGCCACACGCTCGTCTTTCTTTAAATCAAAATTATTTTCAAAAACCCTTATAGCATTGTCTATATAGTTTGTCATTTTCTCATCTCCTATAATTCAAAGAATTTAGCTTACCTCTATTCTACCAAAATGAGCCGATTTTAACATCCTAATTCATTATAACTGATTCCCGTGACTATTCTTTGAAGAATAGACTCTTAGGGTGTACACTGAATGAAAGAATATGAAAGGGTGTTAGTATATGTCAGATAAAATGTACGCTTATGGATTCAGTGATCCAAAAAAGGATCAGGAACTTCCCGATTTTGAGCGAAGAGAAGTTTCCATGCCTAAAGCTAAAGAGAGAGAAATTGTAGTAGACGTTAAAGCAGTTGGAATCAACCCTACTGACCTGGCCACTCGACTGATGAAAAAATCGGATGACGACTCCTTTACTGTGCTGGGACGAGATGTCTCGGGAGTCGTAGTAGCCATAGGAGAAAATGTTTCTCTCTTTAGTGTTGGGGATGAAGTCTTTTACCCAGGAACCAGTAATATTCAAGGGGCACAAGCTGATTACCATAAAGTGGATGAACGAATGGTCAGTCTCAAACCTAAAAACCTGACTTTTGCTGAAGCTGCAGCTCTACCGTTAACTGCTTTAACATCATACGAAGTGATTCATGACCGCCTGCACCTCTTCACTCAGACTGAAGATCCAAGTGACGTCACTTTACTTATTGTGGGTGCTGCGGGTGGTGTCGGCTCTATTGCGACCCAACTGGCTCTAAACTACGGCTTTAATGTGATTGGCACTGCTTCTCGAGACGAATCAGAAAAACACCTGAAGGAGTTAGGTGTCAAGCACATTATTAATCACTCTAAACCTTATCAGGATCAGATCGAAGCGTTAGCAATCGGTACTGTCGATGCTGTTTTTCTGGCTGCAAAGTCCGATGAAAATATTGAAGAAGCTGCAAAAGTGGTCAAACCACAGGGACGTCTTTGCTCGTTACTTCCAATAAACAAACCTCTACCGATGATCTTCTTTTCAAAAAGCCTCACAATCAGTTATGAATTGATGTATACCCGTTCCATTTATGAGACTGCTGACTGGATCAAACAACACGAATATTTAACCGAGCTGAAAAATCAGGTTGAGCAGGGATTCATTCACTCTACCCTCTCTAAACGATTCGATAAGCTAAATGAAGAAACGCTAGCCGAGGCCTACTCTTTACTTCAAACAGAACACACAATAGGTAAAATAGTGTTGGAACATAATTAAATCAGTTACTTTTAATGCAGACTGATATAAGAACAACTAATTAAACCTGTTCTATAAATCAATTATAAAAGAAGAGATACCCCGTTTAAAACAAGGGTATCTCTTCTTTTAGTTTTTAGATTTCTGATCGATCTTATGAACCGCATATAAAAATAGAAAAAAAGGAAAGCTCAGGCTGAAAAAGAAAAACAGCGGGACAAAAAACAATGATAAGCCCAACTGAGCAATGAGTATGATGACGATTCCTGCGCTGTAATGTGGCTGCTTAATAGTCGTTAAGAAAGATTTCATAATCCGTTGTCTCGCATTTAAATGGGTCATGACCAGATACGAATAGGAATAGAAGCAGATAAACAGGGTCAAAACGGACAGAACCGCTAAAGCACCCATTAAGATCGGCCTGATTATTAGATCATCAGGCATTTGTATCAAAATCATACCGTCTACAATCAGCAGTGTAAAAATAATCAGAAACGGCCATCCTCGTTTGAAGCTTCTCAACATATTGTTCTTTACATACCCCATATAATCTAAGCGCCAGCTGACTGTCCTACCCATGAGCTTTCTACTTATACAATAAAAGACGGCTTCAGTGGCAGAAAATATGGGGAAGACTAGTAGTGAAGATAAAATCCATAAGCTATTTAAAACAGCCAGAAATGAAAAGTAATCTGTAAACACGACGATTGCTGATTTAGGTTCCTTACTGATCAGATGCTCCTCAGAATACTGTTCTCTCCCCATTATCCTTTAGTGCCTCCCGTTAAATCCATTCCATCAATAAAGTACTTTTGAGCAAAGAAGAACAGTAATACAGTTGGGATCATGACAAGAGTCGCTCCAGCCATTAAATAGTTCCACTGCGTAGTCGACTGACTTTGAAAACTTTGCAGACCAATTTGCAGAGTGTACCGTTCTTCTCTTGTGATGTATAGTAATGGACCAAGGAAATCATTCCATGCCCCATTAAATGACATAATGCCAACTGTAATGAGTGCCGGTTTGGTCAATGGAAGCATCAGTCTGCTCCAGATATATAAATGGTTGGCCCCGTCTATTTTTGCAGCTTCCACTAACTCATTACTGATCGACATATAAAATTGCCGCATCAGGAAGATAAAAAATGCACTGCCGAAAAAGGATGGCACAATTAGAGGCAGGTAAGTTCCGACCCACCCGATTTGAGTGAATAAAATGTATTGAGGAATCATCGTGACAAATCCCGGTACCATCATCGTCGCCAGAACAAGAGCGAACAGAATGTTTTTACCTGGAAAACTGATTTTTGCAAATCCATACGCTATGAAAGAATTAGATAATACATTCCCTGCAACTACAAAGACCGTTATCAGCATGGTATTGCGCATGTATCTGAAGAACGGAAAAGCCTGTACAGTCTCAATATAATTGCTCCACTGAATTGTTTCCGGAAAAATGGTCGGTGGGAATCTCACGATTTCTTCCATTGGTTTGAGTGAGGTACCTAGCATCCATAATAAAGGTGCGAGTAATACCAGACTGACAGTAATTAATAATACATAAACCAGTACTTTACCGAGAAACTGTTGTCTCTTTCTACTTTTAAAATAATTCCGATGCCATTTAGCGCGAGGTTCTTTTCTAGGTAATACTTTTGAGGTAGCGATAAGCTCTCCTCCTTTCTAAAGATTTAATTTTAATAGTGAACCCATCTTGGAGCCAGCTTCAGATTGATGAATGTGAGGCTCAAAACGATAAGAAAAAGAATCATAGACATCGCCATTGCATATCCCATATTGTAAGCCACAAATGCCTGATTCCACATATGAAGATTATAAAACAGAAGTGAATTGGCCGGCCCTCCGGTTCCACCTTCAGTCATGACATAGGCTTCCTGGAAAATCTGGAAGGCCCCTATTGTAGACGTGACGACATCATAAAATATGATGGGGGTGATCATCGGCAGTGTGATATGGAAAAACTGTCGGGTGAATCCTGCACCATCAACCTCAGCCGACTCATACAATTGCTTGGGAACATTCTGCAGCGTTGCCAGATAAAGGAGCATCGCACCTCCGACACTCCAGAGTCTCATTAGAATAAGTGCGGGCTTGGTCCATTGAGGATCGAACAGCCACGAAGGCCCACTGATGCCGACCCAAGATAAAATTGTATTGATCAAACCTGAGGAAGGTGACAGCAGCTGCATCCAGAGGACATAAACGGCCACCCCTGAAAGGATAGCTGGAAGATAAAAGATAGTCCGGAAAATTCTGATTCCTCTTATTTTTCTGTTCAGCAAAACGGCTAAAAACACACTGCCGATTGCTGTCAACGGTACATTAAACGCCACATAATAAGCTGTATTGTATAGAGACGTCGTAAACAGTTCATCCTGAGTGAACATCCGTCTGAAGTTTGTCAGTCCGATAAAATCCATTCGAGACGTGACATTATAATTCGTAAAACTTCCCACAAATGAGAACAGCATAGGCAGGAACATAAACCCAAAAAATCCAATGATAAAAGGCGAGACAAAAAGTAGTCCCCACCAGGCTTCTTTCTTCTGACCTGCTGTCCACCGCTTCTTTTTTAAGTGTCTCGCTTCCTCAGCTGCCTTCTTGAATCCTGACTGTTTTTCTGTTGCTTTCATTATATTGCCCCCTATCATAAAAATGAAAAAGAGAATGAGGTCATTCCCTTTTAATCATTAATATTAAATCGTTTAACTACTTTGTACTGCTACTGGTTCTGTTCAACCAGATTTTCGACAGAATTTTGTGCATCTTCCAGTGCTTCCTGTGGTGTCTTTTCACCTAAGAACACTGAATCAATTTGTGTATTGATCAGTGAGTGATAGTCCGGCGCCTCAAGAGGAACAGGTGTGATCACTGTCTGTTCAAGGTTCAGATGGGCCATATCGTAAATCATTTGACCCGCTTCATCCAAATCAGGATGCTCCGCCAGATTTTCATTATCCTCAATGTTTGCCATAATATCAAAGCTGTTCATTCCAAACTGTTCCTGAACCTCAGTTGACGTCAAGTAGCTGATGAACTCATACGATTCTTCTGGGTGTGCTGTATTCTCTGGAATCTCCAGAACGAACCCTCCGCCCCAAGACCAGTTCCCGCTGCCTTCTTCTCTTTCTGGAAGTGGCGCGACTCCAAACCTGAAATCATCTGGTGCATTTTCTCTAAGATTCGTGTAGTAATTAATATTCTGTCCTCTCATAGCAACCAGACCCGATATAAATGGATCCGCTACTCCAGAGCCAAATTCAGCTTCGTATTGTGTCACTGTTTCTCTTCCATAATACTCCTGCCATTCCAGTAACCACTCCAATGTTTCCACTTTTTCAGGAGTATTGATCGTGACATTCCCCTCTTCATCAAACCAGGACGTCCCATCATCCGCGTTAAGTGCCCAGACATCAGCCCCTATGTTCCATCTTGGATAAAATCCGATTTGCTCCCAGGCGTTATTAGATCCTTCATCTAGAACACGTGCCATTTCCTCTAACTCATCCCATGTTTGAGGTGGACTGTCCGGATCGAGGCCAGCTTCCTCAAAGGCATCCAAGTTATAAAATAGAACCTGAGTATCTGTATTGAATGGAACGGCATACGCTTCGTCTTCGAAGATTACCGTCTCCCAAAGCTGAGGATAAAACTGATCCGATATGTCTTCTTCATCAATGAAGCTCTGGAGATTAGTTGCCTGATTAGCATCAGCTCTTTGTCTGACGCTGTTGATGTCCTGAACAATGATATCAGGCGCATTACCGCCAGCAATTGCCGCCAGCGATTTGGTCCAGATATCTCCCCATGGTTGATAAACGTACTCCACTGTAATATTATCGTGAGTTTCATTAAATTCTTCCACAATTTCTTCTATTGTATCTCGACGAGGACCGGATCCCCAGAAAGACCAGAATTCAAGCTGAACCTGTTCCTGATCGCCTGATTCTCCATTAGACGCTCCTGTGTCATCGGTAGTCGCCGTATCTCCATTCCCGCAGGCAGCAAGAATCAGTGGAGCTGCTCCAACAAGAGCTCCTCGAGAAATTAGTTTTCTTAAATGTGTAGTAAACAATGGTAGTTCCTCCTTTTATGAAGTCGATGTGAAAAAGTTGTGAGTTAAGTGTGGCACTTGTTCAATTAAATAATAGCCAACTTCTCGTTACTATTCAAATAACACATCTTATTTACTGCTAATTATATTGGGTTTTTCCATAAACATTTGTTATCAAATCAGCCTTTTAAGAATAAAATCGGCCATTTTTAGCATTTTTTTAACCGAACACTTCAATCGGAAATCGAGTAGGAGATAAATGATTAATTCATTTATCGTCCTCTCACACCACCGTACGTACGGTTCCGTATACGGCGGTTCAATATCTTAAGTAAGC